>DYGY01000018.1 GCA_020724425.1 Thermaerobacter marianensis | reverse complement strand
AGCCTGTATCGAGGCTTTCAGCGATTTTTTCTTTATGCAACTGTCAAAGACCCGCACCCCAGCCATTTCGGGTCATTAGCTCAGTCGGTAGAGCACCTGACTTTTAATCAGGGTGTCACAGGTTCGATTCCTGTATGACCCACACTAGCCGTCTCAAGTGTTTGGGGCGGTGTTTTTAACCTAATGCGATAAGAAGTCTCCCATCCTCTTCAGGTGAGGGATGAATTGTTGCCTCGTTGAAAAACACCCAAACATATGTTATGCTGTATATAAAGAAAGCATATATGACTAAAAAACCGTTGGGCAAACGGGGTTAGCTTGATAATTATATCAACGTTAGTTGGTAGGTCCCAAGAAGCCCCCACCTCTAAGCATTAGCGTAGGTGGTGGGAGTATGTCACTCAGTTATGCTACTCATTGACAATGCTTATGCTGATAGCGTATAATCTCTTATGTACTGTTAAAATGAGTGGTCTGCTATGCGAGGGTGATGGAACTGGCAGACATGCAAGACTTAGGATCTTGTGCCTTTACCGGCGTAGGGGTTCGACTCCCCTCCCTCGCACCAGGTAGTATTATGCGGGAGTAGCTCAGTGGTAGAGCATCTGCTTGCCATGCAGAGGGTCGCGGGTTCAAATCCCGTCTCCCGCTCCAATAATATAGCAGACACCTAGTGGTGGCCGTGATTAATAATTAACAGTGGCAGTATGTGTCCGCCACTGTTTTTCTGTGTTAATCAGGTATTAAAGGTCAACTATTAGGATTAAACGTCATAAATATAGAAGAGGAAGAGGAGGAACCATATGAAAACTACCATTGAGAAGATAGAGAACAGTAGGGCACACTTAGAGATTGAAGTACCAGTTGAAATGCTAGAGGATGCCATGAGTAAGGCTGCTAAAAAGGTTGCTAAAAAGGTAAATGTTCCGGGCTTTAGAAAGGGTAAAGCTCCAAGAGCGGTTGTTGAAAGACATGTAGGTAAAGCAGCATTGGTAGATGAAGCATTACAGGATCTATTTCCAGTTGTTTATGAGAAGGCTATTGAGGAAACAGGCATTAAGCCAGTTGGTCAACCTGAGGTGAAGGATTTAAAAGTGGATGAAGATCAACCAATGATTTTAATGATTGAGGTGGATGTATTGCCAGAAGTGAAGCTCGGAGACTATAAGAGTATTGCTGCAGCCAAGGAAATCAAGGCAATTACTGATGAAGATGTTGTTGCTGAACTAGATAAGATGAGAGAAAGATATGCAGAGGTTAAGAGTATTGAAGATGAGAACATTGAAGCTTTAGAAGGTCATTTCTTGTTAGTTGATTTTGATGGTTATGTTGATGGTGAAGCCATACAGGGTGGATCTGGTGAAGGATATACCCTTGAGTTGGGTTCTCATACCTTTATCCCTGGCTTTGAAGAACAGTTAGTTGGTAGTAGGGTTGGAGAGGAAAGAGAGATTGCTGTTACTTTCCCGCAGGAGTATCATGAACCTAGTTTAGCAGGTAAGGAAGCTATCTTTAAGATTAAAGTTCATGAGATTAAAGAGAAGGTTATGCCTGAGTTAAATGATGAATTTGCAACTATGGTTGAGAAGGAAAGCTTTGAAGTATTGAAAGAGGAAACAAGGGCTCATTTGATTGAACATGCGGAAAAAGAGGCAAGGGCCCAACTATATAATCAGGTAGTTGAACTGGTGGTTGAGCAGGCAGAGGTTGATGTTCCTGAATCGATGATCAAGCAAAGACAGGAAGCTTTGCTTCAGGATTTAGATCAGAACTTGCGGCAACAGGGAATGGGTTTAGATATGTATCTACAAGCTATTGGTAAGGAAAGAGACGATGTGTTAGCTGATTTTGCTCCTAGAGCAGAAAAGGAAGTTAAAACAGATCTGGTTCTAGAGACTATTGCCAAACAGGAAGAAATCTCTGCAACAGATGAAGAAGTTTCTGCTGAAATCGATCAAATCGCAGCCTCCTATGGTGAATCAGCAGAAATGATTAAGGAATATCTATCAAGCCCTGAATATAAAGGTAGGATTCAGGATAGTATTATGTTCCGTAAGGTTGTTGAAATGTTGGCTACACAAGCAGAGAGCAATGCTGCAAATTAGGTGCAGGAATTATTTTGCACAATATAGAATAAACTAACTGAGATTGTGTAAAGCTTGCTAAGGGGGGACTATAAAGATGAATCTGGTTCCAATGGTTATTGAGCAGACTAATCGTGGTGAACGAGCTTATGACATCTATTCAAGGCTGTTAAAGGATCGTATTATCTTCATTGGTACACCTATTGATGATATGGTTGCTAATCTGGTTATTGCTCAGTTGTTGTTTTTAGAGACAGATGATCCTGATCGAGACATATCAGTATATATTAACTCCCCTGGTGGATCTGTGGATGCTGGTTTAGGTATTTATGATACCATGCAACACATCAAACCTGATGTGGCCACATATTGTGTTGGTTTGGCTGCAAGTATGGGCGCTTTATTGCTCGCAGGTGGCACAGAGGGGAAACGATTTGCTTTGCCACATTCTAGAATAATGATTCATCAGCCAGCTTCTCAAGTTGGTGGTAAGGCTTCGGACGTTAAGATCTATGCCGATGAGCTTTTGAAAATGAAGCAGATTGCTAATGAGATCTTAGCAAAACATACTGGCCAGGATATTTCTAAGATTGAAAGAGATACAGATCGTGATTTCTGGATGTCGGCAGAAGACGCCAAGGCTTATGGTATAGTGGATGAAGTTTTGAATCCACGTGACAAGGGAAAGAGACGCTAAGGCGTCTTGAATCCTTTTTGCCCGAAGTAGTGAGAGGAGTGGAAGAATGTTGAAATTCTCCGAAGAGAAGGGACAGCTTAAGTGCTCATTCTGTGGTAAACATCAGGATCAAGTCAGACGTTTGATTGCAGGGCCAGGTGTTTATATCTGTGATGAGTGTGTTGAGTTGTGCAATGATATTCTTGACGAAGAACTGACAGAAGAGGTCAATATAGACCTGAAAGATATACCTAAACCTAAGGAAATCAAGAGCTTTCTTGATCAATATGTCATAGGTCAGGATAATGCTAAGAAAAGTTTGGCAGTAGCTGTTTACAATCACTATAAGCGAATCAATATTAGTAACAATGATGATGTTGAGCTGCAAAAGAGTAATATTGTCATGATTGGTCCAACTGGTTCAGGTAAGACTTTGTTAGCTCAGACTCTTGCTAAGATGCTCAACGTACCATTTGCTATAGCAGATGCCACATCTCTTACTGAAGCGGGTTATGTTGGGGAGGATGTGGAAAACATCCTGCTCAAGTTGATTCAAGCGGCTGATTATGATATCGAACGTGCCGAAAAAGGTATTGTCTATATTGATGAGATTGATAAAATAGCTAGGAAGTCAGAAAATCCATCGATTACAAGAGATGTTTCTGGTGAAGGTGTACAACAGGCCCTGTTGAAGATTCTTGAGGGTACTGTTGCTAGTGTTCCTCCTCAGGGGGGAAGAAAACATCCACACCAGGAGTTCATTCAGATCGATACTACCAACATTCTCTTTATTGTTGGTGGAGCCTTTGATGGATTAGACCGCATTATCCAAAATAGAGTTGAAGAAAAGGTCATGGGTTTTGGTGCTGATGTTAAGGGTAAGAAAGAGAAACAGATTGGTCAGATTCTTTCTCAGGTATTGCCTCAAGATCTTCTAAAGTATGGGTTGATTCCTGAGTTTGTAGGAAGAATCCCTGTTATTGCAACTCTTGATGCTCTTGATGAGCAAGCACTGATTAGAATCCTGACTGAACCAAAGAATGCTCTAGCAAAGCAGTATCAAAAGTTCTTTGATCTTGATGGAATTGAACTTGAGTTTACCGAAGACGCCATTTCCTCTATTTCGGAAAAGGCATTAAAGAGGAATACAGGAGCTCGTGGTTTAAGGTCGATTATCGAAGACATTATGCTAGATGTTATGTATGATATACCATCTAGAACAGATATTGTTAAGGTTGTAGTTACTAAGGATGTTGTTAATAAGGGTGACCAACCAATTCTTGTTACACAGGAACGTAAGAAGAAAGAAGAAACTGCATAAGTATACGTTTGGCACTCCACTCATCGAGTGGGGTGCTTTTTTATTTGGATAAGTTGATATATTGAAAGTCATAATAAAGAGAGGAACAATTGTAAGGGAGGGTAGAGATGGAATTAGGTATAATTTTGACTGTTGTGCAGTTTTTCTTTGCTGTGGTCATCGGTCTGTACTTCTATAATCTATTAAAGAATCAACAGGGGAGCAAGGTTGCTGTAAAGAAAGAATCTCGCAAGGAAGTAGAGAAGTTGGAGAAAATGCGAACCATATCGCTTTCCGAGCCTTTAGCAGAAAAGACTCGCCCAACCTGTTTCACCGAGATTATCGGTCAGGATGAAGGGTTAAAGGCCTTACGGGCTGCCCTGGGAGGATCGAATCCACAGCATGTAATCATCTATGGTCCACCTGGTGTGGGTAAAACCGCCGCAGCAAGGCTGATTCTTGAGGAAGCAAAAAAGAATCCTCTTTCCCCTTTCCTGTCTGATGCCAGGTTTGTGGAGCTTGATGCAACGACTGCTCGTTTTGATGAAAGAGGTATTGCAGATCCACTGATTGGTTCAGTGCATGATCCTATCTATCAGGGAGCAGGTCCTTTAGGTATTGCTGGTGTTCCGCAACCAAAACCAGGAGCAGTTACAAAGGCTCATGGCGGAATTCTCTTTATCGATGAGATTGGAGAGCTACACTCTGTTCAGATGAATAAGCTTTTGAAGGTGTTAGAGGATCGCAAGGTGTTTCTTGAGAGTGCCTATTATAATGCTGAGGATACTAATGTTCCTTCACATGTTAGGGATATCTTTGAGAATGGTTTGCCTGCTGATTTTAGGATGGTAGGAGCAACCACAAGAATGCCGCATGATATTCCACCAGCAATTCGGTCTAGGTGCTTGGAGGTCTTTTTTAGGTCATTGCTGCCCGATGAGGTGGCAGTGATAGCTCTAAATGCTGCTAAGAAGATAGAGTTTGCAATGGATCCACAGGTGGTTGAGATTCTGAAAAAATATGCCACCAATGGTAGGGATGCAGTAAATATGGTGCAGCTAGCTGCAGGTATAGCACAGACTGACCAGCGCAAGGAAATCAAGCTAGAAGATATGGAATGGGTAGTTTCCATGGGCCAATATAGTCCAAGGCCTGAAAGAAAGATGCCTAGTAAGTCTCAGGTTGGATTAGCTATGGGACTAGCTGTCTATGGTGCAGGGCTTGGTACCCTGATAGAAATCGAGGTTAGTGCACTCAAAGCAAGCGAGGGTCGCGGACACCTGACTGTTACCGGTGTTATTGAGGAAGAAGAGTTTGGGGGCATGGGGCAACCAATTAGACGCAGAAAAAGTATGGCTAAGGGTTCTGTGGAAAACGTTTTGACAATACTTCGACGCTATATACCGGGATTTGAACCGGAAAATTACGATATTCATGTCAATTTTCCTGGTGGTGTTCCACTAGATGGTCCTAGTGCGGGCACAGCTATTGCTTTAGCGGTCTATTCTGCCATTACCGGGAAACCGGTGAAGCACATGGTAGCGGTCAGTGGCGAGATTTCCTTACAGGGTTTAGTAAAGCCTGTTGGTGGAATTATACCAAAAGTTGATGCAGCTATTCAGGCTGGAGCAAAACTTATACTCATACCTAAAGACAATTGGCAACAGGTTTTCAAGGGGGAAACTAGAGCAAAAATTATTCCCGTATCAAATCTCAATGAGGTTCTAACGCTAGGTATCGAGGAGAACCCAGAGGTATTCCAACGGGAAACTTCAGAAGATGTATCATTGAGGATTCCTGTTGCCCAGGACGCAATCCATGCTAGTGATGCTTGACAATATCTCAATAAGCTCGTACCATAAGCATAGAACAGTGTTAAAGGGGAGTAGCTACCAATCACTAGATTGGTTAATAGGGTCGTCAGCACGGTATTTTATACCCGGCCCTATTTGGTTCTTTTAAGAACAGGCAAGACCTTCATGTTCTCATTTAGGTTTGAGAACATGAAGGTCTTTTTCTGTTTATAAGGGGAGGGTTCTACTTGGATACTTTACAGATTTGGTTGGTCTTTATCTTGGCAGCTACTGTTGTCGTCTATGCAGCAATGAAACTATCGTTCTATGCAGATATTATAGGTAAGAGGACAAACCTAAGTGGTCTCTGGGTTGGCAGTATTCTTCTAGCTACAGCGACCTCATTACCAGAATTGGTTGCTAGTATTAGTAGTGCTCTATTGAACCTACCTGATATTGCTGCGGGCAATGTTTTTGGTAGCAATATCTACAATATTCTTAATGTGGCTGTGATTGATTTCTTTGAAGGTTCTGGTTCGATCCTAATGAAGGTATCTCCAGGTCACATATTCTCTCTGGTAATTGGTATGATCCTTTCAGGATTTGTAGCTGCTGCCATTTTGATAGGTGTTGACTACTCTATTTTCCATGTTGGCTTAACTTCTTTATTGTTGTTGCTTATTTATGCTTTAGGGTTAAAACTAATGACCTCACAGGGTGTAGGTCAGGAAGAAGAAGCTTCGGTGACTGAGATTAGTGATGTTTCTTTAAGAAGAGCTATAACCATGTTTAGTTTGAGTGCTGCAGCCATAGTTGTAGCAGGAACACTTATGAGTATGTCTGGAGGCAGAATAGCGGAGGTTACTGGTATAAGTGGAACCTTCATTGGGAGTATTCTCATTGCCATTAGCACCTCTTTACCCGAGACAATGGCTGGAATTGGAGCCATCAGGGTGAAAGCTTATGATATGGCTCTTGGTAATTTTCTAGGAAGCAATATTTTTAATATGCTTATCATTTTTGTTGCTGATCTTGCTTACCTTGGTGGCCCTATTCTTACAAGTATTTCACAGACACATGCCATTACTGCTCTCTTTGGTCTCATCTTAGCATCTGTGTTGATTCTTGGTTTGGTGAGCAAGGAACAGAAGACCTATTTTCGGCTATCTAGTATATCCTGGGCCATCGTGATTTTGTATTTGATTGTTGTTTATGTCTTGTTCACTCTGAGATAATATTTGAACGGCCTGTAGATCTACAGGCCGTTCCTTAATCATTTTCTACCTAAAAGCAGTTTACCAACTGTCTGTTTCTTAAGCTGCTGGATACCAAATGTTGGATTTAAGTCCTTTGGACATGCTTCTACACAGTTGTAGGCGGTATGGCAACGCCATATACCACTTTCTGTTGAGACGGTACTCAGACGGTCTGCTGTCGCATCATCTCTTGAGTCCGCCACGAAGCGATATGCTTTAAGTAGAGCGGCAGGACCTAAGTAGTCCTCATGTGTCCATGTGGTTGGACAGGATGAGTAGCAGGAACCGCAAAGGATACAATCAACAGGCATATCTAGTTTCTTTCTATCTTTAGGGTTTTGATAGTATTCCTTTCCTTCCTCTACATGCTTTAGATCCTCTGCGGGTTGTAGATACGGATCAACTGCATGGTATGCTTCAAAGAAGGGTGTCATATCTACTACTAAGTCTTTTACAGGCTGTAGTGCTGGTAAAGGATTGACTACAACCTCATCTGAGTCTATGTGGCTTACCTGTGTCTGACATGCTAACCGGTATGCTCCATTAATATATAAGGCACATGATCCGCAAATAGCTTCACGACAGCTGTAGCGGAAAGCCAGAGAACCATCCTGTCTTTCAAGAATATCAAATAGCCCTTCAAGGACAGTCATACCTGGCCTGGACTCCAATTCAAATGTATCGTAGTATGGCTGTTGGTCCTTGTCAGGGTCAAAGCGAAATACCTTGAATTTAATTGAACCATTTGACTGGTTGGCGCTCATTTCCTAACACCTCCCCAAACAAAATATATTGGTTTCTAATATTTACGGGCCTGTGGTTCCCACGTACCCATGGTAACTTCTTTATAGTCAATCTTGGCGCCTTCTTCAGCATAGTGAGCCATGGTATGTTTTAGCCATTCACTGTCGTTTCTTTCGGTGAAGTCTCTTCGTGAGTGTGAGCCACGGCTTTCTTCTCTAAGTAATGCACCTTTAGTTATTACTTCTGCGACTAAGAGTTTGCCTTCTAACTCCAAGTTACGAATCAAATCAAGGTTATACTTTTCACCTTTGTAGTTCAAATGAATGTGTTTGTATCTCTCTTTTAGTTCTTCTATCTCTTTTAGTGCACTAGCTAGATCCTCTTTGTTTCTATAGATACCAACCTTCTGGTTCATTACTTCCTTTAAACGATCACGAACCTCTTGAGGATTCTCATTACCGGTGGAGTTCTTAAGTTCAGCAATACGGTCATTCATTGACTTTAAGGCTTTGCTTACAGCTTCCTCTGATGCTTTAGGTTTGTTTGAACCGTTTAGGTATTTGGCTACGGCAACACCAGCTCGTTTTCCAAAAACAATAGTGTCTAGCAAGGAGTTACCACCGAGTCGGTTAGCTCCGTGCACACTGACACAAGCTGCTTCACCTGCTGCATAGAAACCCTTGGCAACTGTCTCTCCATCAGCATTACAGTCAATACCACCCATGGTGTAGTGCTGGCTTGGTTGGATGGGGAGAGGTTCTTTAACAGGATCTACACCGGCAAAGTGAATAGCGATATCTCTAATACCAGGAAGTCTTTCTTTAATCTTTTCTTCACCAAGGTGTGTTAGGTCTAGGTGAACATAAGCATTTTCAAAACCTCTACCTTCCATTACCTCTGTAAATATGGAGCGAGATACAATATCGCGGGGAGCAAGTTCCATAACACTTGGAGCATACTTCTCCATGAAACGTTCCCCTTTGTTGTTAAACAGGTAGCCACCTTCACCACGGGCACCTTCAGTGATTAGAATGTTAGTACCAAAAAGTGAGGTTGGATGGAACTGAACAAACTCCATGTCCTTAAGAGGAATACCTGCCTTATAGGCTATAGCCATACCAAAACCAGTGTTAATCATGGCGTTGGTTGACTGTTTATAGATTCGGCCGGCACCTCCAGTGGCGAAGACTACAGACTCAGCCACAAAACCCTCTACTTGCCCTGTAAGCATATTCATTGCTGTCAAGCCATGGGTTTGCCCGTCTTCTATGGCGAGAGAGAGAACAATCCACTCTTCATAAACTTTAATCTTCCGTTTCACTGTTTGCTCGTACATGGCATGTAAAAGTGCATGCCCTGTTTTATCTGATGCATAGGCTGTACGGGGAAAGCCTGCACCACCGAAAGGACGTTGAGCTATCCTTCCCTCAGGTGTTCTAGAAAATGGTACCCCCCAGTTTTCCATCTCTATAATTACTTTTGGTGCATCTTCAGTCATGATCAGAACCGCGTCTTGATCTGCGAGGTAGTCACTACCCTTTACTGTATCAAAGGCGTGTCTTTCGGGGTTATCCTCTTTGCCATCAGGATTGTTGGCCAAAGCCCCGTTAATACCTCCCTGAGCCGCAACGGAGTGGGATCTGACGGGATGCACTTTAGATATAACGGCTACATCGATGCCTCTGTCATGGGCTTCAATTGCTGCTCTGAGTCCCGCCAAGCCGGCACCGACCACAACCATCTGGTGCTTAATCATCCCTTTACCCTCCTTTTCAATAGATCGTTAATATCCCTTAATCTGCATAAATGCAAATAAACCATAGGCACCATAAATGAAAAAGGTTACTCCAAATATAACTAGTCCCCACGTTACTCTTTGTTTTGCTTTTTCACTTATGGAGTAGTCAAAAATGATGTTTCTCAAACCATTAAGACCGTGGAATATACCCAGTGATAGTAGGGTCCAGTCTACAACTATAAATAGGAGACTTTGCAAACGTATATTAACACTACCAAAGGTAATTACCTCTGTTGGACTAGCGTAATGTGTTACCCAGAAGTGAATTCCTAAAGCAAATACTAGACCGATACCAGCTACTCTATGCAAAAACCAAGCCCAGCCACCCTGTGTCTTATGCATGTATTTCACCTCCTGTAGATTCGTAGGCAGTGAGCGCTAATGACCAAATATTGCAGGCGAAACTAGAACAAAGGCCGCTACTACAGCTATAACTGTTAGGATGATGGCAGCCCAAAACAACTGTTTCTGGTGATATATACCGATACCAAAATCAAAGAGAATAAGGCGAATACCATTGAGACCATGGTAAACTACAGCCGCCACTAGCAGTATATCTAAAATCAGGAATAGTGGGCTGTGTAGATATTCCATGACCGCATCAAAGGTCTCTGGTCCCATAATAGCAGATGTGGCGATAATGGAGATGTGTAAGAAAATGTAGAAGACAAGAGCATAACCTGAGATGCGATGAAAGACGTAGGCCCACATACCCGTACGCCAGTTAGTTGCCCAGGCAGGAGTATTTTTAAATACTTCCATGTTGTTTGGTCTATACATAGATGGTCACCTCCTATTAAGAGTATCTCCCTAAGCACTCTATAGCAATTCTGCATTAGAATTAGGACTCCTGCAGAGTACGTGACAAAAATCACAGGCAAAGCAATAAATAATATATTATTTTTACTTGAAAAAGCAAAAGGTTTTAATTGATTTGGCAAGAAGTATAATATAAAGGTATTTACATATATTCTGCGCCAAAACTAAAAGAACACGAGGTGGTATTATGTGGAGTGTAACATGGGCAAAAAAGGAAGACAGTCAACACATTCTAGAAGTTCAAACAAAGGCTTTTTCTAAAAATCAGGAACACTATACTGAAACATTGCCACCACTTCAAGAAAACATTACAGATGTGGAAAGAGAAATAGAGGCAGAGGAAATAGGGGTTTTGGTAGCTACCCAGTCTGAAAAGGTCATAGGATCAGTTCGCTTTAGATCCGATACCGATTATTGTACTGTGTACTATCTGGCAGTTGATCCTGCCTATTCGAAATTATCTGTAGGTCGTTCCTTGATGAAGCGAGTTGAAGAAGAGGTTTCGAACAAGGGACATAACAAAATTATTCTTGAAGTGGGTCTACTTGATTCACCTGCTATTGAATTTTATATTAGATTAGGATATCGACCGTTTGAGCTGGTAGTTGATCATGCCAATGGTATGGATCAGGTTAGGTTCAAAAAGACCCTATAGTTTGCAGTGTTAGCTTTAAATGGGGGCCTTAAGGGCCCCATTTAGTTTGTAAGGATGGATAAGTTTTTTTGCTGCATTAATTTACTAGTGAGATTGTTTTTCGAATTAAGGTATTATACAATGAGAAGTCTGGTACCTTGTTAGGTGGTGATTTGATGAATAGAACTGGAAAAGAAATAATGTTACCGATGATGGCCTTGAGGGGAATCTCTATTTTCCCTGGTACTGTTATACCTTTGCAGGTGGGTAGAAAGAAGTCTTTAGAGGCAATTGAAATGGCTAAAGACAAACTTATTTTCCTAACTACTCAGAAGAATGTTGAGGATGATGAGCCAACTGTTCAAGATGTTTATGATGTGGGAACCATTGCAGAAATCAAGCAAATCACTAAGGATGCTAATGGAACAGCCAAGATAGTTATTGAGGGTATTGCTCGAGGCAATATTGTTGAGCATGTTCAGGAGGATCCATATTTTCAGGTTAGAGTGGAGGAGCTTGAAGAATACATCGCTGACAAAGAGGATACTGATGTTTTGGTTGAATCATTGATTGAACAGTATGAGAGCTATGTCAAGTTAAGTAAGCGGATGCCTGCTAATGCTTTGGTTACAGTAGTGAATGTGGAAGAGCCAGGAAAGCTTGCTGACAATATTGCAGCACATATTCTACAGAAACCTGAGGATAAGCAGGAAATTCTAGAAGCTATTGAGGTAAATGATCGTCTTGAAAAGGTTTATGCTATTCTTTCAAGAGAAATGGAGCTTTTGGAGCTAGAGAAACGTTTAACTCAAAGAGTTCGTCAGCAGATGGAAAAAACTCAGCGTGAATACTATTTGCGGGAACAGATGAAAGCTATTCAGAAGGAACTGGGTGAAGGGGACGACAAGTATAACGAGGTTGAAGAACTCAAGAACAAGATAGAGGGAAAAAATCTACCTGAAGAAGTGAAAGAAAAAGCATTAAAAGAGCTTACAAGATTAGAAAAGATGCCTCCTATGGCTGCTGAGGCAGTAGTTGTGAGGAATTATCTTGATTGGCTTTTAGCCTTACCTTGGAACGAAGAGACTGAGGATAGTCTGGATCTTTTTCGCTCACAGCAAGTTCTTGATGAAGATCATTATGGCTTAGAGAAGGTCAAAGAGAGGATTTTGGAGCATCTTGCAGTTCGCCAAATGGTTAGTAAGGTGAAAGGCCCTATTATCTGTTTGGTTGGGCCTCCTGGTGTGGGTAAGACTTCATTAGCTAAGTCGATTGCTAGGGCTATGAACCGTAAGTTTGTGAGGGTATCACTTGGGGGAGTACGGGATGAGGCTGAGATAAGGGGACATAGGAGAACCTATGTTGGCGCTATGCCCGGTAGGATAATACAAGGGATGAAGCAGGCTAAGTCTCAAAATCCAGTTTTCCTATTAGATGAGATTGATAAGATGAGTTCTGATTTTAGAGGTGACCCAGCGTCTGCGCTTCTAGAAGTTTTAGATCCAGAACAGAACAATACCTTTAGTGATCACTATCTTGAGACCTCATATGATTTATCTAAGGTTATGTTTATAACTACAGCCAATACTTTGTATAGTATACCCAGACCGTTGCTAGACCGAATGGAAGTTATTCATATTCCGGGGTATACAGAAGAAGAGAAGATAGAGATTGCTCAGGGCTATTTGATGCCTAAGGTGAGAGAAGCACATGGGCTTGACTCATCTAAGGTTAAGATGTCTGAGACTGCTTTAAGAAAGTGTATTAGAGAGTATACCAGAGAAGCCGGTGTACGTAACCTTGAGAGGGAGCTTTCAAACATCTGTCGGAAGGTTACAAAACACATAGTCCAGGGTGATAGGGATAGAGCCAATATTACAGTTAAGAATATTGAGGAATATTTGGGTAAGCCTCGCTATCGCTATGGATCTAAGGAAGAAGAAAATCAGGTTGGTGTAGTTACCGGTTTAGGTTGGACAGAAACCGGTGGTGATATTATGCCGATTGAGGTTAGTATCCTTCAAGGTAAAGGCAATCTGCTGTTAACTGGTAAGCTTGGTGATGTGATGAAAGAATCTGCTCAGGCAGCTTTTAGTTATGTTAGATCAAGAGCCTTTGAGTTACAGTTGCCAGAGGATTTTTACCAAAAGATTGATGTTCATGTGCATGTTCCTGAGGGTGCTGTACCTAAGGATGGTCCTTCTGCAGGTATTTCTATGGCTACAGCTTTGGCTTCTGCTTTAACGAGGATACCAGTTAGGCATGATGTCGCCATGACTGGTGAAGTCACTTTGCGAGGCCGAGTGTTACCTATCGGGGGTGTCAAAGAGAAAATCTTGGCTGCTCACCGTTCAGGTATCGAAACCATAATTCTCCCTGAAGAGAATGAGAAGGATTTGGCAGATGTACCTCAAAATGTGGCTAAGAAAATGAAGTTTATTCTTGTTAAGCATATGGATGAGGTTCTTGAAAAGGCATTAGTTGTACCACCTAGTAGGTTGCCGGAGAAGAATCTGGCATCTCTAGTAGATTTAAAGCAGATGCAGGATCTTCCCTGGGAGAATACTGCTAACCAGTAGATGTTTTTAGGGGTACTAATTCGGCTATAAGCATTCCGGTGATTATGAGAACTGCACCAAGAATGCCCGTACGGGTTAGTACCTCTCCTGCTACTATAAAGGCAAATAGATATGCAAAAACGGGTTCTAAAGCAAATATCAGGGCCGCATGGCTAGCCGTAGTGTAGCGTTGAGAGCTCATTTGAATAAGGAAAACTAAGGCTGTAGCCAAGACACCTGTAATGATTATGGCTATCCAGGCATCTGCAGGTATATTGAAGAGATAGTCTCTAGTTAGTTTTTGTGGACCAATTTGCATCATGAGGGCAGAGAAGATGGTTGTAAAAAGGATTTGCCAGAAAGCTAGTACTCCGGGTTTGCTTTTTGGGGCTATAAAGCCGACTGCGACAATCTGACCGGCAAAAGCAATAGCACCAAGAAGAACTAGGAGATCACCTAGGTTTGTGTTAGTGATGGTTGCTTGGGGTTCCCAGCTTAAAAGAGCCAGTCCCATAAGTGCAAGTGTTATACCATAAATTACTGCCTTGTTTGGTCTAATTCTTGTTAGAATGCTAACGATGATTGGTACAAGAACAACTGATAGACCAGTGATAAAGCCTGCTTTAGCTGCAGAAGTATATTGCAGCCCAACTGTTTGAAACGCATAACCCCCAAAAAGAAAGAAACCAACGATTAAGCCTCCCTGGAGGTGCTCTCTTTTTATAGGGAATATATGGCGATGAAATGCTAAGAGCAAGACTATTGAGGCCAGAAGAAACCTCAGGGTCAGAAAAACAAAGGGGTCAACCAGAGAGACTGCTTGTTTAACGATAATAAAGGTTGTTCCCCAAATAGCTGTAGCCAGGATAAGTAGCAGGTCTGCTTGTAGTTTTGTCATATGAGATCCTTCGCCTTCCTAAGTTCTTCTATTGATAATACCTTGCTTTGTTTGTTCTGGCAAGAGTGAGGTAGACTACCGGTATTTGCATAAAGGGTGTTTTTGGAGTCCGTTGAATTCTAGTACATGTACTCTTCCTCAGTTTAAATAGATATATATTTGGGAGTAAGAGGTGTGCTTATGACCAGTAATGAAGTCATTGAAGGTGACCGTTTGTCTTTAAGGCCAATTACTGAGGATGATCTTGCTCTATTAGCTAGTTGGGATAAGGATGAGACTCTTAAGCTTTTGGTTGGGGAAAAATTTAGTGGGCTGAATGCTTTTAGGGATACTCAGGATTGGTATCAGTATTTGCAGCATTCTAGCTCGGATCAACTGTATGGTATTGTAGTTGATAATACTCTGATTGGGGATATTGAATTAAGAGACATTAATTGGAGGAAAGGTTCTGCTGAAGTTCGTATACGTATAGGTGAGAGGAAATATTGGAGTAATGGTTATGGAACAGATGCTTTGAGTCTTTTGATTGAATATTGTTTTTCCCAATTGTCTTTTGAGTATCTTTATCTAAGGGTCTATGCAGGAAACAAGCGAGCTATTAAGAGCTATAAAAAGGTCGGTTTTCAGGTCGAGGGTAAGTTAAGGGCCAAATCGGGTCGAATGAATGAAAAAGATGACATTATGTTGATGGGTTTGTACCGTAAGAAGTTGACAGGACACATGCAAGTTTTGTAAACTGAATATTAATAAGCGCTATGAAGGAGAAGAGTAGGTGAAAGCCTGTCTTTAGAGAGGGAGACCCAATGGCTGAAAAGTTTCCTAGACAGTATCATCGAAGGTCGCTCCAGAGCGTGTTAGGCTGAAAATAGTAGGTCTGACCGGCTAACCTCCGTTATGGGTTATCTAAGAGTCAGAGATAAACTCTCTGGAATTAAGGTGGTACCGCGGATTAACCCCCTCCGTCCTTTGATGTGAGGGGGTTTTTAATATTCTTGGAGGTGACTTTTATGTCTGAGGGAAAGAACCTGTCTTCGCGTTATGCGCCTCAGGAGGTAGAGGGCAAATGGTATCAATACTGGTTGGAGGGTGGTTATTTCAGGGCTGATCCTAACCCTGCTAAGGAACCATTTACAATTGTAATTCCGCCACCTAATGTTACAGGTAGATTGCATATGGGTCATGCTTTGGATAATACCTTACAGGATATCCTTATTCGCTGGCATCGTATGCTTGGTGATGAGGCCTTATGGTTACCAGGGACCGACCATGCGGGCATAGCTACACAAGCTGTTGTTGAAAAGCATTTGGCTGAGCAGGGGTTAAACAGACATGAACTGGGTAGAGAGAAATTCCTAGAGAAAGTGTGGGAGTGGAAAGAAATCTATGAAAAGAATATTATTGATCAGCTTAAGAGCCTGGGGGCCTCTTTAGATTGGTCACGTTTAAGATTTACCATGGATGAGGGTTTGTCAAAAGCTGTTGAAGAAGTATTTATCAGCTATTTTGAAAAGGGTTTAATCTACAGGGGAGATTACATCATTAATTGGTGTCCTCGTTGTTCCACAGCTATTTCTGACTTAGAGGTGAACTATGAGGAAAAGGAGTCACATCTATGGCATTTACGCTATCCCCTTAAAGATGGTGGGCATATTGAGGTAGCTACTACCAGACCGGAGACAATGCTTGGCGATACAGCAGTTGCGGTTCATCCTGAGGATGAAAGATATAGGGATATGATTGGTAAGGTTGTAACCTTGCCGTTGATGAATAGGGAGATTCCTATTATCGCTGATGAATATGTTGATAAGGAATTTGGAACAGGTGCTGTCAAGGTTACTCCCGGACATGATCCCAATGACTTTGAGATGGGTCAACGTCATGATTTACCTATCATTGAAGTCATTGATAAGGAAGGGAATATGACTGAGAAAGCAGGAGACTTTGCTGGTTTATCCAGGGAAGAAGCCCGCAAGAAAGTTGTGGAAGCTTTAGATAGTGCTGGAGTTTTGATTAAGGTCGAGGCACATAATCACTCTGTTGGTAGTTGTGATCGCTGTGATACCATTATTGAACCTTTAGTATCCACCCAATGGTTCTTAAAGACAAAAGAGCTAGTCAAACCTGCAGTACAGGCAGTTGATGAAGGTCAAACTACTTTTGTACCTGAAAGATTTACTAAAGTCTATAAGCATTGGATGGAGAATATCAGGGACTGGTGTATTTCCAGGCAGCTTTGGTGGGGTCATAGGATTCCCGCATACTATTGCCAGGATTGTAATGAGATGATAGTTAGCCAAGAAGAACCAGATACATGTTCTAGGTGTGGAGGAAGTAGCTTTAAGCAGGATGCTGATGTTTTGGATACCTGGTTTAGCTCGGCTTTATGGCCTTTTTCAACTCTTGGTTGGCCAGAAGAAACTGAGGATCTTAAGTATTTCTATCCAACATCTGTTCTTGTAACTGGTTATGATATTATCTTCTTCTGGGTGGCTAGGATGATGTTTAGTGGTACCGAATTTACTAAGCAAGCGCCTTTTAAGTATGTACTGTTACATGGGCTTGTTAGGGATGCTGAGGGCCGAAAAATGTCCAAGTCTCTGGGGAATGGTATTGATCCTTTAGAGGTTATTGAAAAGTATGGAGCAGATTCCCTGCGTTTTACGCTTGTGACCGGTTTAACGCCTGGAAATGACATGAGATTTAGCTGGGAAAAGGTAGAGGCCAGCAGGAATTTTGCTAATAAGGTGTGGAACGCTGCCAGATTTGTCTTGATGAATCTAGAAGATTTTTCAAAAGAAGGAAAGTCATTAGAGGATATAAGAAAGCATATGTCTTTAGCGGATAGGTATATTCTTAGTAGGTTAAATCGTACCACCATAGAGGTTAATCGTCACCTTGAACGGTTTGACATAGGTGAGTCTGCTAGAGTTCTCTATGACTTTATCTGGTCTGAATATTGTGACTGGTATATAGAGTTAAGTAAGTCGCGCTTATATGATGGCAGCAAAGAAGAAAAAGAAACTGCTCAGCATGTACTTTCTCATGTTTTGGAGCATACTATGAGGCTTCTGCATCCATTTATGCCCTTTATCTCTGAAGAGATATGGCAGAAGCTACCCCATGAAGGGGAAACTATTGTAACAGCTTCCTGGCCTGTGGCTGATATGGAACTTGATGATAAGGAATCTGAACAGAAGATGCAGACCATCATTGATATCATTCGAGCAATTCGAAATATCCGTTCTGAGTTGAAGGTTGATCCAAAGAAGAAAGCACCCGTTATTTTGTTAAGTGCCAAGGAAAGTCAAAGGATTCTTCTAGAAGAACAACAGGATTACCTCAAACAAATGGCTGCTGTTTCTTCTATAACAATATCTGAGGAAAGAGACTTTGAAGAGAAAGTTATGACAGCAGTTGTTCATAGTGTGGAAATAGTGATGCCATTAGAAGGATTAATTGATCTAGATAAAGAACGAAATAGAATTATAAGTCAAATAGAAGAGGTTGAAAGAGAATTAAAAGCATCTAAGTCTAAGCTGGCTAATGAAGGTTTTGTAAAGAAAGCTCCTGCTGAAGTAGTGGAAAGAGAAAGAGCAAAAGAACAAGATCTAACAGAAAAGCTAGAACTGTTGAAAGTAAGGCAGCAACAGCTAGGAGACTAAGTGACGGGGGTCAGTTTAATGGCAAATATCCCTCACCAGACTGTTAAGGTTGCTCTCCCTAGAATTGAAAAACCAAGCTATCAGGTTCTAACTACTAGAGAAGAGGTTGTTAGGTTTCTTGGTAGTGAGGTTATCGATATGAGAAAGTATATATTGGTGGTTGTTTCTAGGGGAATGTGTCCTACTGGGGGTTATAAGATTACCATCAATAGGTTAGTGAGGGATGGTCACAATGTCCATGTCCATCTCCTTTTTAGTGAACCTATGGCTGATGATTTCGTCACTATGGTTATAACCTATCCACAGGATATAGTGGCAGTTGAAAGAAAATATTTCTCAGGAAACACTGTTTTTCAGTTTCTTAATCACAAGGGAAATGAGTTAGCGAGGAGGAGTATTGCTTTTGGCTAGATTTAGACATTAGCAAGATATTCTTAGCCGGCCAGTATGACCGGCTTATTCCTCGTTATGTTTTTGGACATGGGGAGTTTTAAAAGGGGGAGTTTAGGTGGCTGAGAGACGCAGACGTTCATCATTGAAACCCAAAAGAAGCAGTCAGGGATTTAGTTTGATTCTTGGGTTTGTAATCTTGGGTATTGTTGCTATTCTAGTTGGTTATGCTTTTGGTACTTTTCTAATAGGTTCATTGGCTGATGGCAATAAACAGGCACCTGTAATTGAAGATGTAGAGAAAGAGTCTTTTCTTAGTAAGATTTTTAGTATTTTTGAGCGTACAGATGATGTTGTCACTGAACTACCTAAAGATATAGAGGAACCTCTCAAACCGGTTGTGGCTGATCCTGAGTATCAAAGCTATCAGGTACCTTCTTCTTCGTTCTACTGGGTCCAGGTTGGAGCATTTGCTGAAAGAGAAAGAGCAATGATTTTAGTGGAGAGTTTATGGGCTGATGGATATCCTGCCTTCATTATTGAAGAGGAGAGGGAACCCAAGTATAAGGTTATCACCGGCCTCTTTACGATTAGGGAAGCGGCAGATGTTTATGCTAAACAATTAGAAACAGATGGACATGCTGTTTATGTGGCAAGTAAGCAGGCAGGAGGAGTGGAGGTACAAATTCCCATTTTCGAGGAATGGGGTCAGGAAAAAGTGGGTAAGCTACTTGATAATCAGAGGTTATATTTGGTAGCTGTTGCTGCTTTCTGGGATAGTTTCTTGTTAACAGATCTTGAAGGTATGGATGAGAGTGCAAGCCTTTTGGTTGCTATAGTGGAAGAAAGTATTCTCTTGCTTGCAGAGATGGCGGATTCAAATGTCTCTTTAATGGAAGATGTAACTGATTGGTATCAGGAGGCTATTCTTGTAAGTGAGAGTGTTCTTGCTATTGCAGAGGGAGAATCAAAATCAGCTGTACTGAGAAAAGGCATGGAGGGTACACTGCTATTATACGACAATTATCAAGAAATATTGGAACGACATACCAAATGACAGAAAAAGGAAATTAGAGATTTAGCAAGAATATGTTCTATATGGGAGGCGTTGATGGATGGGTGCTAGAAAAACAGGTGTACACTGGCTGATAATGTTGCTGTTAATCTTGTTAGGAATATTTCTGGGAAATTCATTGGGAATTCTTCTAGCTGATATAGTGCCGTTCTTGGCAGAAGCGGCTAGTGTTGGTTTTGAGCCTATAGGTTTAGGACTTGCCGGGGTTTTATCGCTTACTATTGGTTTATCCATGTATGTTAATGTGGTAGGGGCTTTAGGAGGTATTCTAGCATTTATAATTCTAAGAAGGTTTTGAGGGTGATTTCCTTTGCAAGAACATAGACTTGTTTTAGCTTCTGCTTCACCAAGACGAAAGGATCTACTAGAACAGGTAGGTCTTGATTTTGAAGTGATACCTAGTGAAGTTGAAGAGGTTCTCTCAAAAGATATGGATGTCGCTTTAGCTGTCCAGAAGTTAGCTTATGATAAAGGGCTCTGGGTTAGGGATAGATTATCTAGTGATGCTTTAGTTATAGCTGCAGATACAGTTGTGGTTCTTGAACATGACGTTATGGGTAAGCCAAGAGATAGAGATGAGGCCTTTGCAATGTTAAGTAGTTTGCAAGGAAAGACTCATGAGGTAATTACGGGGCTTGTAGTTATGTCTAAAGAGAGACATTTGATTGAGCATGAGGCAACTAGGGTGACCATGCGAGAGTTAACTGATCAGGAAATCTGGAATTATGTTGATTCAGGCGAGCCAATGGATAAGGCAGGATCTTATGCTGTGCAAGGACTAGGAGCGGTAATTATAGCAAATATTGAAGGTTGTTATTTCAATGTGGTAGGGTTACCATTAGCTCGATTGGCAATTATGTTAAAGGATTTCGGATTTAGGATTCTTTAGTTTCCCCGGAGGTTAAATACAAGATTGGCCTCATAGGATACTCTTCGGGTATTTAGAAGGGGGAAATACTATGGAGCGTATTAAGGATTTACCACAGGAGGAGAGACCTAGAGAGAGATTTTTGAACAAGGGACCATCTTCCTTAAGTACAGCAGAACTCTTAGCTATTATGCTTAGAACTGGGAATGCTAGTACTGGGGAATCAGCACTTAATTTGGCTAATCGTTTGCTAGGTTTGAATGAAGGAGGATTAAGATACCTGGCCAGTAGCAAGGTTGAAGAGTTAAGCCAGATCAAGGGTATTGGTCAGGCCAAAGCTATTCAGGTGTTAGCGGCTCTGGAATTGGGTAAGAGATTGGCAGTTGCGCAATCAGATGTGAAAGTTATTGGTTCACCAAGGGATGTTAGCAACTTGCTAATGGAACAGATGAGATTTTTGGATAGAGAGTTTTTTCAGATTGTTCTCTTAAATACGAAGAATCATGTGCTTGGAGTAGAGTTGATAGCGATTGGAAGTTTAAATTCAGCTATAGTTCATCCTCGTGAGATCTTCAAGGTTCCCATTCAGAGAAGTGCTGCAGCTATTGTTCTGGTACATAATCATCCCAGTGGTGATCCAGCGCCTTCTCCTGAAGACATTAATGTTACCAAACGCTTAGTAGAAGTGGGAGAGGTTGTTGGAATACAGGTTTTAGATCATGTCATCATTGGGGATAATCAATATGTAAGCCTGCGTGAACTGGGAGCGGGTTGGGAAAAGTAAGGGATTGTTTGTGGAAGAGGAAAGGAGCAGGTAGGTAATGGTGAGCTTTTTGTATAAGTATATGGCAAGAGATATGGGTATTGACTTGGGTACAGCTAATACCCTGGTACATGTTCGTGGGAAGGGAATTGTTTTACATGAACCTTCTGTTGTAGCTATTCAACGGGAAACTAAGGCTGTTCTTGCAGTCGGTAGTGAAGCTAAGAGAATGCTTGGTAGAACTCCTGGCAATATTGTTGCCATTAGACCTATGAAAGATGGAGTTATTGCTGACTTTGATGTTACTCAGACCATGCTTAGATATTTTATAAACAAAGCTAATAGAGGTAGAGGTCCGATTAAACCTAGAGTTGTTGTTTGTGTTCCTTCTGGAGTTACTGAGGTAGAGAAACGGGCAGTTATTGATGCTACCTTGCAGGCTGGGGCCCGTGAAGCATATCTGATTGAGGAACCAATGGCTGCAGCTATTGGTGCAGATTTACCTGTTCATGAACCCATAGGTAATATGATTGTCGATATTGGTGGTGGTACTACTGAGGTAGCTATTATCTCTCTTGGTGGTATAGTCACGCATCGATCCATCAGGATTGCCGGTGATGAGATGGATGAAGCTATAGTGAATTATGTCAAGAGAACCTATAACATGTTAATAGGTGAAAGAACTGCAGAAGAAATTAAGATGCAAATAGGTTCTGCCTATAAGCTTGAGGGTGAACAGGAAGCAATGGAAATCAGAGGTCGTGATCTTGTTACCGGTCTACCTAAGACTCTGGAAATTACTGCAGAGGAAATAAGGAATGCTCTAGAAGAGCCTGTTAGGTCAATTGTAGAGGCTGTTAAGGTGACCTTAGAGAAAACACCACCTGAATTAGCTTCAGATATCATGGACCGAGGTATAGTTATGGCTGGTGGGGGTTCTTTGCTCAAAGGGTTATCTAGATTGCTTAGTGAAGAAACAGGTATGCCTGTACATTTAACTGAGGAACCTCTTCTAGCAGTTGCCAAGGGCACTGGAAGAGTTCTTGAGGAGATTGATATTTTGAGGAAGGTCCTGATTTCTCCAAGGAAGATTAGTTAGGGAGGATTAATTTGTTTGGGAGACGAGTTATCTACGTAATAATTGGCCTGACAATTGCCTTTTCTCTTATAATTGGCTCTACAGCTCAGGAAAGGACAGAAACGACTCAGGTAGAGTCCTGGTTGATGGATATCTTTATGCCCTTCCAGACTGTAGTATATCAGATTGGTGATCAGGGTAGAGATCTTTTCTACTCTGTAGGAGAGATAGGTAATGTCTATAATGAGAACAAGCGTCTGCAGGAGGAAGTAGAGACTCTTGAACAGTTACGGGTTGATGTTGAGCTTTTGAGGCAGGAGAATGCTCGCTTACGAGAGCTGCTTCAGCTTGATACTGAGGAGTCTGAGTTTGTTTCTGCCGCAAAAGTTATTGGTAGGAATCCTGACAACTGGTTCAGTGAGGTCATAATTAATAGAGGCAGGGTGCACGGTATAGAGAAAGATATGGTAGTGGTAAACAGCAAGGGGTTAGTTGGCAGGGTCAGCAAGGTTAGTGACTATTCTTCTACTGTTGTTCTTGTTACCGATCCTGATAGTGGTGTTGGGGCAAAGATAGCTCGATCTGGACATTCGGGTGTGGTATCTGGACAGGTAGAACAGACTGACCTGTTGTTGATGAAATTTTTCTCTAGAGATGCTGATGTGGTAGTAGGAGATACTGTATTAACTTCTGGTTACGGTAGTATGTATCCAGAAGGTAAATTAATTGGTACAGTAGTTGGTCGTAAGACCGATAGTGTGGGTTTAGTCACTTATGCAGTGGTTAAACCCTCAGTGGATTTTGATAGGCTTGATGAGGTTCTGGTATTGAAGTTAGCATACCGGGAAGAGGAAGTGGAAGACGAGGTGGAGCTAGAGGAGTAGAGGTGATGGGATGCTCTGGGGTAATCTTTTATGGATTGTCTTTCTTCTGATTTTACAGATTGGTTTATTTTCTTCTCTTAAACTCTTTGGAGTCAAACCTGATTTGCTCCTTATTTTTGTTGTTTTAGAGGGTCTATATAGGGGTACTGTTAGGGGTGCACAGGTTGGTTTGCTTGCAGGTTTTATGCAAGGAATTATTTCTGGGCGTTTTCTAGGTATGTTTGCGTTGGCTAAGGCTATAAGTGGTTATTTTGCAGGTTTGCTAACAATGAAGTTCTTTCGTGAGAGCATATATATTCCTTTGTTAGCAGTTTGGACAGCTACGATAGTACATGAACTTGTAGTCTGGGCAATCTTGCGTATTTTTCATCCTAGTGGAGAAGCGTATGGTTTTGTCGCCTCGTTATTTAATATTATTTTACCGACAGCTGTCTACAATACTCTTCTAACTCCTGTGTTATATTATATTCGATATAAAAAGGTAAATGAAAACCTTCTAGTCAAGGAGGATTAGCGTTGTCAAAGGAGCAGATTGAGAAAAGAGGGTTAGTTTTTGTTTTTATCCTTACCTTTGCTTTTTTGGTTTTGGTGGGGAGATTAGCATATTTACAGGTGCTTCATGGTGAAGAAGCTCTGGTTAAAGCAGAAACTCAGAAGATTCGCAAGCTAACTGTGCCGGCTCCAAGAGGGAAGATTACTGATGCTAATGGGGTCGTTTTAGCTACCAACAGACCCACTTATGTAGCTTCATTAGTCTGGACTAAGGAGCCTATGAGTGATAACAGCAAGGAGTTATTAGCTGAGATTCTTGATATTGAGATTTCTGTTATTGATGATGCCAGAAGAAGACTAACAGCTAATCCCTTTACTCCTGTAACTTTGAAGGTGGATGTTTCAGCTGAAGAGCATACTCGGTTAAAGGAGAGAGGTCCTGAGTTACCAGGTGTGATTGTCGAACCCATACCTGTACGTGAGTATCCTAATGGGTCTTTAGCTTCTCATGTTCTGGGGTATGTATTATCAGGTAGCCGGGCCGGATTAGAAAACACATATAATGATCGCTGGATTGATGATCAGGGGAATGAACAACTAGGACTTGAAGGTATAAATGGTGAACGGTTGGTTGAGGTTGATGTTAAAGGTCGACCGACTAAGATTTATGGTCAAGTTGATCCAGTTCCGGGTAATAATCTTGTTCTAACTATTGATGCTGCTTTACAGGAAACTGCTGAGAAAGCTCTTGAACGTACTATCTTGCAACATCAAAAGGGGGAGTCTTTCTGGGGTTTCCCAATGCAGAAGACATTTGAGTTTGCTCAAACTGGAGCTGTTGTGGCTTTAGATCCTAATACCGGCGCTATACTGGCTATGGCCAGTTATCCAGATTTTGATCCCAATCAGTTTGCTATAGCTCCATATGTTCTTAAAGATTCTCCACAGCAAAAAGAATGGATTGAATATTATCAGAGTTTGGAACGAAACCAGGAGACTACTCCGCTTTTGAACAAGGCCATTCAGGGGACCTATGCTCCAGGATCTACTTTCAAAATGGTTACATCTTTTGCAGCTCTTGAAGCAGGGGTTTCACCTAGAGAAACAGTGAATAGTTCGGGTTCTTTTACCTATTATGGTCAGACTTATGGAGACTGGGCTGTTCACGGAACCACAGATATGAAGAAAGCCCTGGGGAGATCTTCTAGCGTCTATTACTATGTTATGGGTCTAAGAGCAGGTATTGAAGCTATTGAGGACTGGGCATATCGTTTTGGTTTGGGTAAGCCGTCAGGATTAACGGATTTAACTGGAGAAAGAATTGGTACAGTTGCTGGACCAATATCTAAAGCTAGGATTATGCCAGAGGAACCATGGCAGAGTGGTGAAACCTTAAGTGCTGCTATTGGTCAATCTTTCAATGCTTTTACACCCTTACAGATGGCAAACTATACTGCCATGATAGCCAATGGGGGTATTCGCTACAAGCCTTATCTTGTCCAAGAAATAAGGGATGCTGATGATAATTTACTGGAAAGTACAGAACCTGAGATAATGGATCAGATTGATTTTGATCCTGACCATCTAGAGGTTGTCAGGGAAGGTATGCTTTCAGTTACTACAGTAAACAATCAGCCTTATGGACCATGGGCAGGAACAGCATCTTTTGTATTTGGAGGAGAAAGAACCATTTATCGTGATGGTGGCGATGAACTAATTCAGGTAGCAGGAAAAACAGGTACTGCTGAAACATGGCGAACTACAGTATATAGGGATTCTAGATATAATCATGGCTGGTTTGTTGCCTATGCTCCGTATGATAATCCCGAAATAGCGATAGCTGTATTTGTTGAGAATGGGGGTAGTGGAGCTGGAGCTGCTGCACCTGTTGCCTGGGCAGTTATGAGTGAGTATTTTAATACCAACAAAGATTTACTAGACAGATATTTAAACCCTGTTGAGGGAGAAGAATAGGGCAGGAGATAGGTTGGTGGTGGCGAATCGCTACTGCAATAGTTTTATATGGGTTAGGGGGAAGGAAACCATGTCTGAACTAAAACAGACAGCAGGGGTTCCCGACATACATTTTAAAGGCACTAGAGAAGGTGTCCTAATAGTTGTCAGTGAAACTAGTAATTTTTCTATTATGATGGAGAATCTGAAAGAACGTTTACGTATGACTAAGGGTTTTTTTGCAGGTTCGGATGTGACTATTGATCTGGGTAAGAGATTGCTTGATAGTCAGGAACTGCAGAGTCTTGAAGAGTTAATGAGTGAAAACAACATGAATCTAGTTCAAATTGTCCAAGGTCCTATGAAAGAGGAGACAAAGTCCGGTCCAGTGTTACGATCTTTTGCTAGAGTTAATCAGAATAGGTCTTCAGACCGTACTTACTGGGTCAAGAAAACTCTACGTTCTGGTCAAAAAGTTAATTTTGATGGGAATGTGGTTGTAATTGGGGATGTTAACCCTGGAGCTGAGATTGTTGCTAGTGGTGATGTAGTGGTTTTTGGTGTGCTTAAGGGGGTTGTGCACGCTGGTGCTACTGGCAATGATCGAGCTATTGTAGCTGCTGGTGGTCTAAGACCAATTCAACTAAGAATTGCACAGTATATTACTCGGGCCCCTGATGAGAAGAAAGATCAGAAACTAGAAGGAATTTCTGAGATTGCGTATGTGAAGGAAGAGATGATTGTTGTAGAGCATTATTATGGATTTTTACGTAACAGGTAGGATAATTAAGGAGGGGTCATCTTGGGTGAGGTAATCGTCGTTACTTCAGGCAAAGGTGGAGTAGGTAAAACTACTACAACTGCTAATATAGGTATGGCGTTAGCCATGATGAATAAGCAAGTGGTACTGCTTGATGCAGATATTGGTTTGCGAAATCTGGATGTGGCCTTAGGATTAGAGAACAGAATTGTCTATGACATAATTGATGTTATTGAAGGGTATTGTCGTCTTAGGCAGGGTTTAATAAAGGATCGACGTTATGAATCTTTGTATCTTTTGCCTGCCGCACAAACCAAAGATAAGTCTTCTTTAAGTCCACAGGAGATGGTTGAGCTAACCAATGAGTTACGTGAAGAATTCGATTATGTCTTGATTGATTCACCTGCAGGTATTGAACAGGGGTTTAAGAATGCTATTGCCGGTGCAGATCAGGCAATTATTGTTACAACTCCTGAGATTACCGCCGTAAGGGATGCTGATCGCATCATTGGCTTACTAGAGGCTCAAGGGCTTGATAATCCAGCATTAATTGTTAATCGAATTCGTCCTAATATGGTCAAAAGGGGCGATATGCTGGACATAGATGATATTCTTGAACATTTAGCCATTGATCTTTTAGGTATTGTTCCTGATGATGAAGCTGTAGTAGCGGGTAACAACAAGGGTGAACCTGTTGTGAGTAGTAATGGGAATGTTGCTGGTACTGCCTACAAAAACATTGCCCGACGTCTA
Source organism: Thermaerobacter marianensis (assembly GCA_020724425.1). Taxonomy (GTDB): domain Bacteria; phylum Bacillota; class Sulfobacillia; order DVGY01; family DVGY01; genus DVGY01. The sequence continues at coordinate 21,540 of DYGY01000018.1, read as the reverse complement.
CTAGGTGAACAGGTACCTTTAATGGATCTTTATCAAAATGAGAAGTTTTTGGGTAAGTTGAAAAGACTTTTTTCTTAGTCACTATCGGGGTGAATTAGTTGCGTATAGAGAAGAAGCTTTTTAGAAATATAGATTGGATACTTATTATCAATGTCATAGCCCTTATGGGTATAGGGCTTGTTATGATTGCCAGTGCAACCCAGGCTAATCCTGATAATCCAGAGAGTATGGGTTATGTGAAGAGGCAAGCTCAGTGGGTTGTTGTAAGTATCGTCACTATGCTAGTAGTTATGGCTATAGATTATAATCATCTGCCCCGATTGTCCAAACTGATTTATGTTATTAATCTGACATTGTTAGTATTAGTTCTAACTATGGGATCTGAAACCGGTGGAGCCCAACGTTGGTTGGTTATTGGACCTTTTCAGATTCAGCCTTCAGAGTTTGCCAAGATCTTTGTTATTATTACTCTAGCTAATGTACTTAAAGATAGAGCTGGCAAGATGAATAACTGGTATGATCTCATTATACCTCTGGCTCATGTTGGTGTGCCGATGGCGCTTGTAATGATACAGCCTGATTTGGGTACCTCTTTGGTTTTTCTTGGGATTCTTTTTGGGATGTTCTTGATGGCAGGAGTACCACTACGATACTTAGGGATTATGTATGGTGGCGGCTTTGCAGTTACTGTAGCTGCTTTGTGGGCTCATTTCAACCATGGATTATGGCTGCCATTAAAAGATTATCAGATAATGCGACTGGTAGTCTTCATTAATCCTGAAGATATGGATCCTCTTGGTTCCGGGTATCAAATTATCCAATCTAAAACTGCTATAGGGTCCGGTGAATTATGGGGTAGAGGATTGTTTAATGGTACCTTAAATCAGTTAAATTATTTACCAGAGCAACATACGGACTTTATCTTTTCTGTTGTTGGTGAGGAACTTGGCTTTGTAGGTTCAACAATTATTCTGTTGCTGTTGTTCTCTGTTTTATGGAGAGGTGTCAGGATTTCAGTTAACGCAAAAGATCCGTTTGGGAGTTTGTTAGCTGCCGGGGCCGTTTCTATGCTGGCTTTCCATGTATATACGAATGTGGCAATGACAATTGGTCTAGCACCGGTCACCGGAATTCCACTCCCTTTTATTAGCTATGGAGGTAGTGCTCTCTTGAGTGATGCCATCGCTATTGGAATTTTGCTAAATGTTCATATGCGAAGACGTAAGATTCTCTTCTAGTTTTGATGCTGGTCCCATATATATTTAGCAGTATAGATGCTAAGGGGGGACTGGCATGGGTTATCGAGAAAAGCAAGATAGTGTCTTAAGAAGACGATTGGTTAAATCTATTAACTATGGCTGGTGGGATAGGCTGCAGAGATCCTGGGCTGTAGCTAAATGGGTTAAACAGATAGCACTATCTGTCATTATTCTTGTTGTCTTCTTAATTGCTAGTGTTTTACCAGGCACTCTAGGGGATAGCTCACAGGATGTAGCTAAATACTTACTTACCTTGGATTATGATGTTACTACAGGAATTCAACAGGGTTGGGTCAAAATTCTTGATCGTCTTGATCAGGAATATGGCCTTTTTTGGTTTAAGGGTGAGGAAGGAGAAAAACTCTGGGCAGTTCTGTCAGGAAATGTGGAGGAAGATGGACCAATGTTAGATTGGCCTGTTGCTGGTAGTGTATTACAGGAGTTTGGGTGGACTGATGATGTGCTTTATACCGGTATACTCTTGGGTACCTTGCCAGGCAGTGAGGTATGGCCTGCTGCTGAAGGGATGGTTGTTGATGTCTGGCAGTTGGATGATGGAACATATGCTCTTGAGATATACCATGGCGATGGTTGGTCCTCTGTTTATTATCACCTTGTTGAATTAAATGTAGAAAAAGGGGTTAGGATAGCTGTCAGTCCAATAGGAATTGTTGCTGATCATCTGTTCTTTGAATTGAGACGTAATGGTCGAGCTGTTGATCCTTTACCTAAGCTGCCTGTTCCTATAGGGTTAAAACTATTCTGGTTAGTTTAGGGTTATCCCATGTGGCAAAGGCAGATCTTAGGCATTCCTGTAGAGATCAGCTATTTTACCCTCATCTTCTTTATACTCTATCCCCTTGTTGGTTTATGGTGGGAAGGAGTATTGCTTTTTGCTTTGTTAATAAGCCATGAATTAGCACATATATTGATGGCAAGAGCTTATGATGTAGAGGTTAAAAAGCTAGAGATTTGGCCTTTTGGTGGTGTGGCCAGATTAGCAGACATTGAAGAAGATGCCTTTATTGAGGCAGCTATAGCTCTGGCAGGTCCAGTGCATAACCTGCTTCTTTTCTTTGGAGGACTATTGCTATGGCAGCTTGATGTATTTACCAATCCATACTGGATAGGTATCTATAGTAGGGTTAATCTTGGTTTAGCGTTGTTTAATCTTCTACCTGCTTGGCCTTTAGATGGTAGCAGGGTGTATCGGTTACATCTAAGTCGTATTCTCAGTCCTAAGGAAGTAGAGGTTAGGCTAAAGTTAGTTTCAAGACTGACCGCACTGTTTCTTGTAGTTATTGGTGTGTTAAGTTTCATATGGTATTCTGGCCAACTTGATTTTATCATAGCAGGAATTCTTCTTCTGTTTGCATCAAGAAAGGATGTATATGAAAAACAGGGATCTTTCCCCGTTTCTTTATGGCAGAAGAAGAGTCAAATGATAAACGAGGGTATAATGCAGGGAGAGGCTTTAGTTGTCCATCAGGCAACACCTGTATATGAGGTAATTGACCAGCTTACTCCAGGCAAGATATATGTAATCTTTGTGGTGGATGATAGTTTAAAGCTTTTGGGTATATTATCCGAAGGTAGGGTTGCTGAAGCAATACTATATATGGATAGTGATACTGAAATGGGGGACTTAGTGGAGAAACATTGCTAACCAAGGTCTATAAAGGTATAATTTAGAAAAAGGGAGATATAGGTGTTGATAGAGATGGAAAAAGAGACACAGTATAAAGAACTTATAGAGAATATCTTGCTTAAAGTGCAAAAACCTGGTCGATATGTGGGTGGCGAATGGAATAGTGTACAGAAGGCACGAGCTAAGGTAGATGTAGCCTTTGCCTTTCCAGATTTATACGATATTGGAATGTCTCATCTGGGGTCTCAGATTTTGTATCATGAAGTTAACAAGAGGACTGATGCTGTTTTAGAGAGGGTCTATGCACCATGGTCTGATATGGAAGCCGAAATGCGTGCAGCTAATATCCCTCTTTTTACGCTTGAGTCATGGCGAGCTGTAAAGGATTTCGCTTTCTTTGGTATTACCCTGCAGTATGAGTTAACCTACACTAATATCCTCAATATGCTTGACCTTGCAGAGATTCCTTTGTTATCAAGTGAAAGAGATTTAGGACATCCTTTTGTCATTGCTGGTGGACCTGTTGCTTTTAATGCAGAACCACTAGCGGACTTTTTGGATTTCCTGGTTCTAGGTGATGGTGAAGAGGTTATTCATGAGATCCTTGATCTATACTTAGAGATGAAAAAAGAAGGTATAACTGATAGGTCTTTTATGTTAGAGAGGTTTGCAGAGATTCCTGGTGTTTATGTACCTTCTCTCTATACAGTGGAGTACAATCAGGATGGTACGATAAAAGAGGTAAAGCCAAAGAAAGAGTCTTTACCTAAGAGAATAAAAAGAAGAGTCATTCAAGACTTAGATGAGGTCGATTTTCCAACTAGCCCTATTATGCCATCAATCGACATAGTTCACGACCGAGTCATGGTAGAATTGTTTCGAGGGTGTACAAGAGGTTGCCGATATTGTCATGCAGGTGCTGTATATCGACCAGTGCGAGAAAGGTCACCTAAAAAGGTTAAAGAGATTGCTAGGGAGCTAATTAAGAATACCGGTTCTAATGAGCTAAGCTTGGTTTCACTATCTAGTAGTGACTACAGTTGTGTGGCTGATGTCTCTAGGGAACTCAGTGAGGATTTGGCAAAGGAATATATTAGTTTAGCTTTCCCTTCTCTTAGGGTAGATTCTTTTTCAATGCAGTTGTTAGAAGAAGCTCAAAGAGTTCGTACTACTGGGTTGACTTTAGCTCCTGAGGCAGGTACTCAAAGACTAAGAGATGTGATTAATAAGGGTGTTTCTGAAGAGGATTATGAACAGGCTCTTCTTTCTGCTTTTAGGTCAGGTAGAGATCAGCTCAAACTGTATTTTATGACTGCTTTACCTACAGAAACAAAGGAAGATTTACGTGGAATTGCTGATATGGCACGTAATGCCATATCTATTTACCGTAGAGTTATGAAAGAACAGGGGGTCCATAGAAGACCTCTCAAGATAACTGTCAGTACATCATCCTTTATTCCTAAGGCTCATACTACTTTCCAGTGGGAACCCCAGTTTAGTATCTCCGAATTGGCAGAACGTCAGCAGTTTTTGAAAGAAGAACTACGTGGCATTTCTAACGTTCGCTTTCTATACAATGACCCAGAAATTAGTTTTATGGAAGCTGTCTTTTCTCGGGGTGATAGACGGCTAGGAAAGGTTCTTCTAAGAGCTTGGGAGTTAGGAGCTAAGTTTGATGGTTGGAGTGAGCATTTCCGTTATGATATCTGGCAACAAGCTTTTGCTGAAACTGATATTGACCCAAAGTTTCATGCAAACAGGAGAAGAGATTTAGATGAGATTCTACCTTGGGATCATCTAGATCCAGGTATACGTAAGAGTTTTCTTAAGAGAGACTATGCAAAGGCAATGGAAGCAGCTCTTGTTCCTGATTGCCGTTTTGATCGGTGTGCTGTTTGTGGTATGTGCTATGACTTCCCTGTTACAGTTGATCTAAAAATGAAAGACGCTGAAGAGTTGGAGTCTAGACGTAAGAAAAATCCCAAGATTGGAGGGAAAGTCACTGAGAGTTCGAGCGGAGTTTAGTAAAGAGGGGCCTGCTAGATATATATCACATCTTGATCTAAGCAAGGTGTTAATACAGGCATGTAAGAGGGCGGGACTGCCTATGATATATTCACAGGGTTTTAATCCTCATCCCAAGGTAGCTCTAGCAGCACCTTTACCTCTAGGTCAGATTAGCACTGGTGAGTTTGTTGATATCTGGTTTGAGGGTGAACCGGATCTTGAAATATTACCCGAGTTGTTAAATAGCAAATTACCAGAAGGAATTAGTATCATGGAGGTTAGGGAGGTAGCTGAAAAGGCTGCGTCATTGATGAGTATTATTGATTCTGCCTCATATGAAATCTTGATTCCAGTCATAGATGGTTTTGATGAGTTACCGATTTCTGCTTTTTTGGAGAAAGATGAGATTATTGTTACTAGACAGAGACCAAAGAAGCCTGTTAAAGAAGTAGATATTCGTCCTCTGATTAGAGAATTGCAAGGAAATGTTTCTCAGGGGATGTTAATTTTGCATGCAATTGTCAATACTGGTAGCAAGGGTAATTTGCGACCTGAAGAATTGCTTACAGCTTTTGAAAATTTTGTGGAAGGAGGTCTAGATGTAGATAAAGCTCTGGTTAGAAGAACAGGGCTTTATACGGAGGGTTTATCTAAACCCTGGGAGTGAGAAAAGGTTTGGTCTATTTTGAGGAGCTGATAATAATGGAAAAGGAGATTCTGGTTAATGTCGAATTTGACGAGACAAGGGTCGCGGTTATAGAAGATGGTAAGTTAGTTGAGATGTATATTGAGAGACCTCAGTCACAGAGATTGGTTGGCAATATATATAAGGGCAAGGTAGAGAATGTATTGCCAGGTATGGAAGCCGCTTTTGTTAATATTGGTCTAGAGAAGAATGCCTTTTTGTATGTTGATGATGCTTATCCTAATAAGCCGGAAGCTGATGAGGAACAATCTGAAAAGACTTTCAAAAACCTGACCATTCGCGAACTTGTCTCTGAGGGTCAGGAGATTATCGTTCAGGTTGCCAAGGAACCTACGGGTACTAAAGGTGCTAGGGTTACAAGATCTTTGACTGTACCCGGTAGATATGCTGTTTTGATGCCTAATGTGGATTATATAGGTATTTCAAGACGCATTCAGGATGAAAAGGAAAGAGAGAGGCTTAAGCAGTTAGCACAGAAGGCTAAACCCAATGAGACAGGACTGATTGTTAGAACTGTGGCCGAGGGAAAAGGTGAAGAAGAGTTAAATAAGGACATTTTGTTCCTACAGGGCGTCTGGGGGGATATCCAGTTACGTGCTAAGAGAAACAAGGCCCCTTATCTTCTGCATAAGGATATGAGCCTTACCCATCGGGTAATCAGAGATTTGCTTAGTGATGATGTTGATCGCTTGTATGTTGATGAAGCTCAGGAGTATCAGAAGATGACTACCCTAGTTGAATCTTTTTCACCACATCTCAGAGATAGAATCCACTTATATCGCAATGGTTCGATTTTTGATCGGTTTGGTATTGAAGAAGAGTTAGAGAGAGCATTGAAAAGACGAGTTTGGCTTGATTGTGGTGGTTATCTGGTTATTGACCAGACCGAAGCGCTAACGGTTATTGATGTAAACACAGGTAAGTTTGTTGGTTCTGAAAATCTAGAAGCAACAGTTTTGCATACGAATCTACAGGCAGCAGAGGAAATTGCCAGACAGGTACGTTTGCGGGACATTGGGGGCATAATAATTATTGACTTTATTGATATGGATTCTGTGGAGCACAGACAACAGGTAGTTAAGGCTTTGGAGAAAGCTTTAGAGAGGGATCGTACTAGGGCAACTGTTTTAGGTATTACCCAGTTGGGCCTAGTGGAGATGACACGTAAGAAAGGTAGAAAAAGTGTTAGAGATATCCTAACCAGAGAATGCCCATATTGTGAGGCTAAAGGGAGAGTCCTTTCTGAAGAAACCGTTAGTCGTAAGCTAAGAAGAGAAATAAAGAAAATTATGAAGAATTCAGGTAATGAAGCTATTTTGGTGGAGGTTCATCCTTCTGTTGCTAGTCTCTTAATAGGGCCGGGTGGTTCAAATCTAAAACAATTAGAGGATGAGATTAGCAAGACTATTTACATCAGAGGCTCTGAAGACTGCCATATTGAAGAGATGCAGTTAAGGGCTATTGGTGATAAGGAAGATGTGGAGCAAAGAGCTCTACCTGTCAAAACAGGTCAGGTCCTTACAGTTCAAGTTCTTGAACCACATGTTTCAAATGCCGGTGATGGTATTGCCAGGGTCGAAGGTTATGTAATTGATATTGAGGGTGCCGGTAATCGTGTGGGTCAAAATGTAGAAATTGAGGTTACTAAAGCTTTTAGAACTTATGCTAAAGCTCGTGTTGTATCTATTCAAAAATAGCTGGAAAAGCAGGAAATATCAAGAGTTGATAGAATTGGGAAGTATAAGGTTGGTTGTTGACAACAAATTTCGCTCTATGATAGAATTATTCAGTGTTCAGCCTCCAGGGAAATTGACGCCTGAGAGGCGCTGTTTAATGGAGGTGTAACAGAGAATGTATGCAATCATTGAAACAGGTGGCAAGCAATACAAGGTCGCTGAAGGTGACATTATTAAGGTGGAGAAACTACCTTTAGATGCAGATTCAGAGATTACTTTTGACCGTGTATTGGTTGTTTCTGATGACGACAATGTCCAGGTAGGAAACCCAGTAGTTGCTGGCGCCAAGGTAACCGGTAAGATATTGGCTCAGGGCAGAGATAAGAAGATTATTGTGTTCAAGTATAAGCCTAAAAAGGCTTTTAGAAAGAGAGCTGGACATCGTCAATACATTAGCACCGTACAAATTGAGAAAATTGAAGCATAATGATTAGGATTGTTATCAAGAGAGATCAAGAAGGCAATATTGTTTGTTTTCAGAGTACAGGTCATGCTAATTATGGCAGCAAGGGAACAGATATTATCTGTGCAGGAGTGTCTGCTATTTTGCAAGCCACTCTAATTGGGTTAGAAGAAGTTGTAGAGCTTAAACCTGATGTTGAGATAAAAGATGGTTATTTAGTTTGTCGATTGCCTGATGGTTTAAGCAGAGATGGATCGGTGCTCCTAGAAACTATGGTGTTGTCTTTACAATCAATCAGTAATGATTATCCCAAATATGTACGTATTGAAGATAGGTAGGAGGTGCTGAAGAATGCGTCGTATTAATTTGCAGCTGTTTGCTCATAAAAAAGGTGTAGGTAGTTCTAGAAACGGTCGCGATAGCAATGCTAAGAGGCTGGGAATTAAGGCTCATGATGGGCAATTTGTATCTGCAGGTAGTATTATTGCCAGACAGAGGGGTACTAGGATTCATCCAGGATCCAACGTGGGTCTTGGCAAAGACGATACTTTATTCGCAAAAGTAGATGGACTCGTTAAGTTTGAGCGAAAGGGCAAAACTAAGAAGCAGGCCAGTGTCTATCCTATCGAAGAAGCTGTTATGGCACAATAGCCTTTTGCTCGTCCAGGAGAAGCAGCAATATGTCTTTCTAGCGTGTTAACCCCCGGGATTCCTGGGGGTTTTGTGCAATAAGGACCAGGAAAGGGAGAGGAGCTGCTATATGGGATGAGACAAAAAGACCTATGGTTAGGACACCTTTACAGTCTGTCACTAGTTGAACATTTGAAAGAAGAAAAAGTTGATCACATTCTGACTCTATCTAAGGTTTATCGGCATGATACGCTGAATAGTATGCAGATTATTTGGGGTTGGATACAGTTAGATAAACCGGAAAAGGCCATTGATTACATTAAGGAATGGCAGTTGGAATTAGTTAGGCACAGTGAGATTATTAAGGGTCTGGATGAAGACCTAGCCGTCTGGTTTATACATAGCCAGGCTCAAGCAGCTATTGAGGGTGTACGCTTGCGCTATATCGGGGAACCTCTAGGTTTTAAAATGGACATTCCATATTTTACTGATTTATTGAATCTCGTAATAGAGTCGCTTTTAGAGTTACTTAAAACCCTCACTAGTGAACGGGACATTTTTTGGTCTATCGAGGAGCACAATAGAGATATGGCTTTTTTTGTACCAAATCTAAAGTTGGTGGAAAGTGATGTTGCTCCTATTGTAGAAAAGCTAAGACTCGATGATAATGTCTTTATTAAGAGCCTTGTTTGGGAAGAAGAGAGTAAAGCTATAGCTAAGTGGTTTGGCTATCTAGTTAATCTTGACACAGAAGAGAAATGGATATGTGAAGGAAAGCAGATGAGTGGAGTTATGGTTCGGATTAAGCTAGTTCGGAGTGAGGACAGTGTTTATTGATAAAGCGAAGATATATGTTAAAGGTGGGGATGGCGGTGCAGGGGCCGCCTCCTTTCGTCGTGAGAAGTATGTAGCCCTTGGTGGACCAGATGGTGGTGATGGCGGTAACGGTGGGCATGTTATTTTTCTAGTAGATCAGGGTATGAATACTCTGCAGGATTTTCGGTATAAGAGGCATTTTAGAGCTAAGAGGGGAGTTCATGGTCAGGGTTCTCAGAAACATGGCAAAAGAGGCGAAGACCTGTATGTTAAGGTACCGGCAGGGACTGTAGTTATTGATGAGGAAACAGGCGAAGTTATAGCTGATCTTGTCCATGATGGTCAGGAAATTGTTGTTGCTAAAGGTGGTCGTGGTGGTAGGGGAAATGCTCGTTTTAAGACATCTACCAACAGGGCACCAAAAAGGGCAGAGAATGGTGAGCCCGGGCAGGAGAGAACCTTAATTATTGAACTAAAGCTCTTAGCTGATGTCGGTCTGGTTGGCTTTCCTAATGCAGGTAAGTCTACTCTTCTATCAAGGGTATCAGCTGCTAGACCTAAAATAGCTGATTATCCTTTTACAACACTTGAACCAAACTTAGGTGTGGTCGAGGTACGCATGGGAGAGACCTTTGTACTTGCTGATATTCCTGGTTTAATTGAAGGTGCTCATACCGGTGCTGGTCTTGGGTTAGAATTTCTTAGGCATTTAGAGAGAACACGGGTCCTACTTCACATTATCGATGTATCTGGTGGTACTGAGGGAAGAGATCCTGTTCAGGATTTTCAGGTTGTGAATAATGAGTTAAAATCATATGTGGTTGATTTAAGTAATAGGCCGCAGATTGTTGTTGCTAATAAGATGGATGTTGTAAGTGATAGTGATAATCTAGATAGACTAAAGGAAGAAGCTGATAGGTTTAACATGGAGCTTATAGCCATATCTGCAGTTACTGGAGAGGGCACTTCTGAGCTATTGGAGAAAACATATCACTTGCTGCAAATTAGTCAGGAACAGATAGAGATTCAGAGCGAAGAAGTTATTTTTGCGCCACCGGAACCTGACAAAATATCTGTTAGCAGGGATGAGGCTGGGGTGTTTGTTGTTCACGGTAAGCAGATGGAAAGACTCTTTACAGCTACTGACTTTAGTAATTATGAGGCTTTAGAATATTTTGGGCGAAAATTAAGACAGTTGGGAATTAACAGGATGTTAGAAGAGGCAGGTGCACAAGAGGGGGATCTGGTGCGCATTGGTAAGTATCCTAGAACCTTTGAGTTTGCACCTGAAGAGTAGGTTGGGGAAGGGAGAACTGGGGGTATGAGTATAAAGCCGGGTAAGCGGCGGCTAGGAATAATGGGTGGAACTTTTGATCCTATTCATCTAGGTCACTTGGTAGCAGCCGAAGAGGCCTATCATTCTTTTAATTTAGATAAGGTTCTATTTATTCCAGCTGCTAGACCACCACACAAGAATCTAGAGAATGTTACTAACATCAGCAATAGATTACAGATGGTAGAATTGGCTACAGCTGCTAATAGTCACTTTGAGGTCTTAGACATTGAAACCAAAAGACAGGGACCCTCATATACTGTTGATACAATACGAGAGTTATCTAATGAGTATAACGGTACTACCGAGTTCTTCTTCATTACTGGTGAAGATGCTATCCTTCAAATCATGAATTGGAGAGACCCAGAGGTTCTCTTGCAGCTTACAAACTTTATTGCCGTCTCTAGGTATGGTAGACCTGCAGGTGAACATGATCACTTTATGGCGCAACTACCTGAAAATGTAAGGAAAAAAGTACACCCTCTAGAAATCCCACTTATTGGGGTTTCTTCAACGGATATCAGGGAAAGAATTGCCAAAGGACGTTCCATTAGATATCTTGTTCCTGATGTTGTTGAAGTGTATATCAGGGAGAAGAGCCTGTATTTGTATATTTAGACTATATGGTTTTGCTCTATACAGCTAAAGGTATTGGTGATACAATTTTGGAGGAATAGGTGTGAATGTACGGGAATTAATCAGTGGTTTATCTTCTGAGAGAATTTTGCATACTCAAGGAGTAGTTGAGACAGTCAATAAATTAGCTATGGTATATGAATTTTCATTGGATAAGGCAGTTGTTGCAGCATATTTGCATGATTATACTAGAGAAATGCCTGCAGAAGATCTCTTAATGTATGCAAAGCAATTCAGTATACCAATAACTCGGGTTGATAGCTATTTACCGCTATTGCTTCATGGACAGGTTGCTGCTGTATTGTTAAGAAAGCAGGGACTTACTGATGAAGAGATACTTGATGCTATTAGTTGGCACACAACGGGAAAGGAAAACATGGCTATATTAACGAAGATTATATATTTAGCAGACTACATCGAGCCTAATCGTAGTTTCAAAGGAGTTAGAGAAGCTAGAGAAATTGCTTTTGCTGGTGATTTGAACAAAGCCATATTGTTTGCAATAGAGCAAAGTATGCAGTATCTTATCTCACAGGGAATGCTGATACATGAAAGAACAGTTAGGGCAAGAAATGAGCTACTGATGATTGGGAGGGTAAGTTTTGGAGAACAAGAATCTAGGGATTAAGACAAAAAAGAGATGGAGCTGGAAAAAACAACTCTTTATAGGATTGTTAGCTGTAGTTGTCTTCCTGGTAGTGTTCGCTGGTACTACCCTTTATACTCTATTTAAGGGATTAGGCCCAGAAGATCCTGCTGATGTAACTTGGGCAGGTCAAAAGGAGCCACTACCTGGTGAAAGAATTAATATACTAGTCTTAGGTGTGGATGATGAGGTTGTTGTGGATGGTATTAGGATTGCTAGAAGATCAGATACCATGTTTGTTGTCAGTGTAGATCCTCTAATGAATGAGGCATCAGTTATCTCAATTCCAAGGGATACAAGAGTTGATATTCCCGGAAGAGCTAATCCTGAAAAGATTAACCATGCTCATGCTTATGGGGGCCCTAGTCTAGCAGTTGAGACTGTAGAGGGTTTCTTAGAGGCACCCATTCACTATTATATTAGGATAGACTATAAGGCGTTTGTAGCTATCATTGATGAGATTGGTGGTATACACATTGATGTTGAAAGAGATATGAGGTATGAAGATCCATATCAGGACCTCTATATTGATATAAAGAAGGGACCTCAAATTCTAGATGGTAAGACATCATTGGATTATGTACGTTTTCGTAATGACTCTAAGGGTGATATAGGTAGGATTGAGAGACAACAGAAGTTCATTGATGCTCTAGTAGATCAGATGTTAAGTTTGGGTTCGTTGACTAGATTACCTAAGCTTGCTAGTCACTTAGCTCAATATGTAGATACTAATATAGATGGTTCAAAGATTCTAGAAATGGGTAAAATGGCTATAACGATTAGTCCGGAGAATCTGCATATGACGATGATTCCAGGAGAACCAAAGGACTTAGTTGAATATGGATTTATCGTAAACTATTGGATAGCAGATAAAGAAGCCACTAAGGAAATTGTAGATAGACATCTTAAAGGTATCGACGCAGATTTGAACAGTGGTATAAGAGTAGAGGTTCTTAATGGTTCTGTTGATTCAATTTCAACTCATAAAATGGTTAGTGAGTTAGAGAAACAGGGATTCCAGGTTGTTCATGTAGGTCTTACTGATGAGGAACTTGAGGTAACAAGGGTAGTAAACCACAGTACCGATGATAATACAGGGAAAATTGTTGCCCGTTCTGTAACTCATATTTTTGGAGAGACCGAGTTATACAGGTCTAGTGATAGTTTTTCTAAAGAAGAGGTAGATGTTACAATTATTCTTAGTAAGGATCAACCTTAGGAAGGAGCTTCATCCTTTTGAATAATAAAGAGAAGTTAGCTATAATTGCTGAAGCAGCCAGAGAAAAAAAGGCAGAAGACATAAGGATATTGAACATGGAGAATCTGGTTAGTTTTACTGACTACTTTGTTATTTGTCATGGCTATACAAAGATACAGGTTCAGGCCATTTCTGATAATATTCTAGAAAAGTGCAGTGAACAGGGATTATATGTAGATCATGTCGAGGGTAAGAGTGATGGGCGCTGGGTTCTAGTAGATATGGGAGATATTATTGTACATGTATTTCAGGTTGATGAAAGGGAATATTACAACCTTGAAAGGCTCTGGGGAGATGCTCCTCTAGAGCAGGAATAGTTCTTGACTTTGAGTGAGAACCTTTATATAATATGAAAGTGACGATGAACGGGAGTATTAGAGGTGCCTTCAGAGAGCCGGTGTTGGGTGTGAATCGGTAATTACCTTGAACTCGCCCGTGAGTTTCTTCGGTGAAATATAAGTAGTCGGAGACGCAGAACCAGCGTTATGGATCAGAGAGGATAACTAAAATGGGGCGGTAGCTCAGTTGGGAGAGCGCATGAATGGCATTCATGAGGTCGTGGGTTCGATCCCCATCCGCTCCACATCTTTATATCTAGTTATCAATCAGGGTGGTACCGCGAGCTAACCCTCGTCCCTTTGAGGATGAGGGTTTTTTGTATTTCAATCATTGGGGAGGATTACAATGGCAGTCGAGAAGACTTATGTAAATGCTTTCAATTATGATTTTTCGACTATTGAGAAGAAGTGGAAAAAGAGTTGGGAAGAAAGAGGTCTCAATAAGGTAACTGATGCTACTGAGAAACCTAAGTATTATGTACTTGAGATGTTTCCATACCCATCAGGAAAGCTGCATATGGGACATGTTCGCAACTACAGCATTGGTGATGTGATAGCAAGGTATAAGAATATGCAGGGATACAATGTCCTTCACCCCATGGGTTTTGATGCATTTGGTTTACCTGCGGAAAACGCAGCTATAGATAGAGGTGTTCATCCATCAGAATGGACCTATGCCAATATTGCTAGTATGGAGGAACAACTAAAAGAATTAGGTGTAACTTATGATTGGGATAGAGAGGTTAAGACCTGTGATCCTGACTATTATAAGTGGACTCAATGGTTGTTCTTAGAGTTATACAAGTTAGGTCTTGTTGAGAAAAAGGAAGCTGGTGTTAACTGGTGTCCTTCCTGTCAAACCGTTTTGGCCAATGAACAGGTGGAAGATGGTGCCTGTTGGCGTTGCTCTAGTACAGTGGTTAAGAAGAATCTTTCTCAATGGTTCTTTAAGATTACCAAGTATGCAGATCGACTATTAGATGATCTTAAGCTGTTGGAAGGTTGGCCAGAACGTGTCCGCGTAATGCAGGAGAACTGGATTGGTAGAAGTGAAGGTGCCGAGGTTGAATTTTCTGTACCGGTAACCAATGATACGATCAAGGTTTTTACTACCAGGCCTGATACACTCTTTGGCGTTACCTATATGGTGTTAGCTCCGGAACATCCCTTAGTTGAAAAACTCACTACTGAAGAACAGAAACCATTGGTAGAAGAGTTTGTTAAGCGCGTTACTGAAATGAGTGAACTTGAGAGAACAGAAGCAGATAAAGAAGGCCTCTCTATTGGCTCGTTTGCTAAGAATCCAGTAAACGGTGAAGAGGTTCCAATCTGGGTAGGGAATTATGTTCTATATGAGTATGGTACTGGAGCAGTAATGGGTGTACCTGCTCATGATGAACGAGATTACGAATTTGCTAAGAAGTATAACCTACCAATTCGCCAAGTTATTAAAGCTGATAGTGAGATAGCAGGACCTTATGTTGAACCGGGAGTTATGGTAAGCTCTGGTCAGTTTGATGGTCTACCATCGGAAGAAGGCAAAAAAGAGGTTGTTTCCTTCTTAGAAAAAGAGGGTACAGGTAGGTTTATGGTTACCTATCGTCTAAGAGACTGGCTGATTAGTAGGCAGAGATACTGGGGTGCCCCTATTCCTATGGTATACTGTGATAGCTGTGGTGTTGTTCCTGTACCTACTGAGGAACTACCGGTTATGCTACCTAAGGATGTGGAATTTAAAGAAGGTGGTTCACCTCTAGCCAAGCATGAAGAGTTCATCCATACTACCTGTCCTAGTTGTGGAGGTTTAGCTCGTAGGGAAACAGATACAATGGATACCTTTGTTTGTTCTTCATGGTATTACATGAGGTACACTGATCCTAAAGGTACCCTTGCACCGTTTAGGCCTGAGATAGCTAACTACTGGTTACCTGTAGATCAATATATTGGTGGTATTGAACATGCGGTCTTGCACTTACTATATTCTCGCTTTATCACCAAGGTTTTGCATGATGCAGGATATTTAAGAGCTGTTGAACCATTCACCAATCTTTTGACTCAGGGCATGGTCATCAAAGATGGCGCTAAAATGTCAAAGTCTAAGGGTAATGTTGTGAGTCCAGACCATATTCTGACCAAATATGGTGCAGATGCTACTAGAATCTTTATCCTTTTTGCCTCTCCACCAGAGAAAGATCTTGACTGGTCAGATGCGGGTGTTGAGGGAGCCTATCGCTTTGTTCAACGAGTCTGGCGTATTGTTAGCCATTATGAGCCCGTAATTAAAGATATGGAAATTAAGTTTAGTGAACTAAGCAGAGAGAGTCAGGAACTCCGAAGGATGACTCACTGGGCCATCAAGAAGGTTACTGAGGATGTTGGTGATAGGTTTAATTTTAATACAGCCATTAGTGCCATTATGGAGCTTGTTAATGCTCTTTATGGCTATCGTGAGAATGTATCGGCTGAGGCTCAGGATAAGGCTGTTCTCAGGGAAAGTATTGAGAGTCTGTTGCTACTTCTTGCACCTTTTGCTCCTTTTATCACCGAGGAGTTGTGGGAGAGACTAGGTTATACTGAGAGCATTCATCTGGCTCAATGGCCTGACTATGATGATAGAGCTTTGATTCTTGATGTGACAACAGTGGTTGTTCAGATTAATGGTAAGGTAAGAGGTAGGGTTGAAGTTCCTGTTAATCTCTCTAAGGATGAGTTAGAAGAGGTTATGTTAAATCAGGAGAGAGTTAAAGCATATATTGAAGGTAAGCAAATAGTTAAGGTGATTGTTGTCCCAGATAGGTTAGTAAATATTGTAGTTCGCTAACAGGAAATATTTAACAAATGAAGAACCCATAGGTATATCCTTGAAAGGAGCATATCTATGGGTTCTTTTGCTAAAGAAAAGATATTCATTACTCTCCTGATTATGGTTCTAGCTTTATCTTCACTATGGTCATATGGTCAATCTATTATTAAGGGACAGTGGCAAGAAGAACCTGCAGAAATAGTGTTTGAAGAAAGAAAAATATATGTGCATATTGCAGGTCAGGTACAAACACCAGGGGTATATCAAATCTCTCCACAAGATCGCCTGTTTCACTTAGTTGAGTTGGCGGGAGGAGCTACAGAAAAAGCCGATCTTGATGCAATTAATCTGGCAAGTCTCTTAGAAGATGGTCAAAGAGTATATATACCTGAAATCGGTGAAATAGTGGAAAAGGGCGATGGGAGAATTAACATTAATACAGCAAGTCAGGCTGAGTTAGAGTCCTTACCCGGAATTGGACCTGCTTTGGCTCAGAGGATAATTGATTACAGGGCTCGTTATGGTTCCTTTAGAACGGTTGAAGAGCTAACTAAGGTGAGTGGGATAGGGGAAAAGACGTTAGAGAATCTGAGGGAGTATATAAGTGTTGGGCCCTAATGAAGGGGTAGCTTGGCTACCCCTTCAACACTTTATAGTTCAAATGGTTGTGATAATACTATTTTTAAGAGATCAATGGTCGCCTGGACATCTCTTAAATCTACCATTTCATTAGGTGTATGCGCATAGCGGCAGGGGATTGATAATACACCTGCTGGTACACCACCTCTGGAAAGATTGATGGCTCCGGCATCTGTACCACCGAATTCTAGTACTTCTAGCTGATAAGGAATATTGTTTTCTTTTGCTGTTTTTATCAGCATATCTTTGACTTTGGGTTGAGTTATCATGGAGCGATCTTTAATTTTTATGGCAGTACCTTTACCAAGATCTATTTCCATTGTATGGCCTTTGGGTGTATCACTAGTTACGGTGATATCTACGGCAATGGCAAAATCGGGATTGATCTGGTATGCTGCAGTGGTAGCTCCTCTTAACCCTACTTCTTCTTGAGCAGCAAATACAAAAGCTATGGTATGGGGCGTTTCTTTTAGTTCTTTTAATGTTTGCGCTATGGCTACACAACCGATGCGATCATCCATTGCTTTGGCTATTAAGCGATCTTTTGCCATTTCTAGAGGGCGATGATAGGTGCAGATATCTCCGACCTCTACTAGTTCCCTAGCTTCTTCTCTAGAGGAAGCACCAATATCAATGAACATCTTTTCTAGTTTGATATCTTTAGGTCCTTCCACATCCTTTACTTCAATGCCAATGACACCGATGGTTCCATTAGCGAAGATAACTCTTTGCCCCATGGTGACACTAGGAGATATGCCACCTACGTTTGTGAAGCGGAGGAAGCCCTTTTCATCTATATGAGTTATGACTAACCCTATTTCATCCATATGGGCATCAACCATGATAGTTTTGCCAGAATCATTGCCAGTGGGTCTCTTAATGGCGATGAGGTTACCTAAGGCATCTACTCTTATTTCATCAGCGTAATCCTTTATTTCCTCGGTAATTATATCTCTAACGAGTTCGTTACCTGAGGGACCATAAGCTTCGGTGAAGCGTCTAATCATTTCTTTCATTTCACAATACCTCCCTTACCGATTCTAGTTAAGGTATAACTTAAAAGCTTAACAGTGTTGTTAAAGTCATTAACATTGATAACTGACTGTGGTGAATGTATATAACGGGCAGGAACAGCTATTGAAGCAGTCTTAATTCCTTCCCTAGTTGTGTGAATTCTTCCGGCATCATTACCACCAAAGGTAGTTTCCCTCCATTGATAAGGGATGTTGTGTTCTTCTGCCTGTTGAATCATGGTCCTGACTAGATCACGATCAGCTATGGAGGTTCGATCCATAAAACTAATGGCTGGTCCCCTTCCTAAACGCGTTACCTTATTGTGTTCCTCTGATACTGGTATATCAGCACAGGTTGTACCCTCTACAGTGAAAGCATAGTCTGGGTTAATTCTGTATGCCGCTACTCCTGCGCCTCTAAGACCGATTTCTTCCTGAACGGTGAAGGCTGCATAGAGGTGTACCGGAAGATCTTCTTTTAAGAGTTCTAAAAGAACTGCACAGCCTACTCGATCATCAAAGGCTTTCCCCTTAAGCAGATCCTTACCGAAATCTGAGAATCTGGGTGTGAAGGTAGCATAGTCACCTATCTTAACTAGTTTCTCTGCTTGTTCTTTGCTTCTAGCGCCAATATCGATTAGCAGCTGGTCTGAAGACATTACCTGTTGTCTTTCATGAGGTTTCTGGAGATGGATGGCTTTTAGGCCAATAACTCCAGGGATTTTTTCTTTGCCAACTATGACTTCCTTGCTAGGAAGGATGCGATCATCAATTCCACCGACCTTCTCAAAGCGAAGCAGCCCGTTATTCTCTATATGGGAGATCATGAAACCTATCTCATCCATATGGGCAGCTAACATGATCTTTGGTAGATTTGCTTCTTTACCTTCTTTAGGCCCCTTATAGACGATTAGGTTACCTAGAGCATCAATCCAGTAGTGGTTGATATATGGTTTAGCCTCTTCAAGGATTAGGTTACGTACTTCTTCCTCGTTACCTGATACTCCGAAGGCTTCACTTAACCTCTGTATCAACATAGCCAAGCCCTCCCATCCAGTCTACATCTATTCGTGTTAAGAAGTGGGCCAAGAGACGTCCTGTTTCCTCGATATCATCAAGTACTAGAGTCTCTACTGATGTATGCATATATCTTAGAGGAATGGATATGACAGCAGTGGCGACACCTTCCCTAACGATTTGCATGGCCCAGGCATCTGTTCCTGATGCACCCGGTACTATCTCTTTTTGATGGGAAATCTTATGAGTTTCTGCTGTGGCAATCAGTTCCTTGTATACATATGGGTGGATGTTAGCACCCATAGAGATACCAGGTCCTTTACCCATCTCGATGGTCTCATATTCTGCCGAGCCGGGGAAATTACCATGACCAACATCTATGGCAATACCGATGTCTGGTATTAACCCATATGTACTCACAAAAGCCCCGCCCAAGGTAATTTCTTCCTGAACAGTTGCTACAAAGAAGATATCTGCTTTGTGTTTTAGGTTACTTAGTTGTTTCATGGTTGTATGGAGAACGGCAACACCAGCTCTGTCATCGAATGCCTTGGCAAAAGCCGAGTTATTTTGCATCTCAGTGAATCTCCTGTTAATGGTGATGGTGTCACCTACAGATACCAGTTCTCTAGCTTCTTTTTCCGGTAGACCAATATCAATGAACATCTCGTTCATGGGTGTTGCTTTTTTGCTTTCTTCTGGTGAAACAATGTGTGGAGGTTTAACTCCAATAATCCCTGGTAATTTCCTTCTTCCATGGACAGTTACTTCCTGGGCTAATAGGGTTCTTGGGTCAAAGCCACCAACTTCGGTAAAGCGTAGAAATCCATCCTCATCAATTTTGGTTACAATGAGACCTATTTCATCCATATGTGCTGCTAGCATGATTTTTGGACGAGGGTTGCTACCTTCACCTCTTTTAAGAGCGATAAGGTTGCCCAGTTTATCTCTTTCAACGGAATCACAGAATTCTAAGAATACATCTTCTATGAGTTCAGCGATGCCTGCTTCATAGCCTGAGACTCCATCAGCATTAACCAGGGAACGTAGAAAATCTTTTGTTTCCATATATGACTCCCCCCTTTTTCTTTTCCATACAATCCACTCTTGCATATTCTCGATTAACGAAGGATTTCCTTCACCATCTTTAGGGTTTGCTTGATACTCTGGTATAATGTTTGCGGGGAGTGATTTAATATGCGTAGAGCGGTCATTATTAGTGGAGGAGATGTAATATCCTTTAGTATTCTTAAGGATCAGTTAAAAGTTGATGATTATATAATTGCTGTTGATAGAGGCATAGATTATGTCTATGATAACGGAATTAGAGCAGATATAGTCTTAGGTGACTTTGATTCTGTGTCCGATTATGAAAGGGTTAATGAGCTTGAAAAGAAGGGGGCATTCAAGTTAGCTTATCCTGAGGACAAGGATTATACAGATACTGAGCTGGCTTTAAGTTTTGCTCAGGAAAAGGGATTTGATAAGGTATTGTTGTTGGGTGCTACTGGTACACGTTTAGATCATACTTTGGCCAATGTCTTCCTTTTAGTGCCTTTTGCTCTAGCAGATATGCAGATAGATATCCTAATGGATAATGGTGTGGGGTATGTAAGGGAAGCTAGTACCGTGCCTATAGAGTTAAGAGAGGAAAGTGGTAGGATTTTCTCAGTTTTGCCTTTAACTTCGGTGGTTGAAGGCTTGAACATTACTGGGGCCAGATATCCCTTGTCAGAGCATAGGCTTGTGCAGGGAAATACATTAACGGTTAGCAATGAGGTTTTGGATGTGGCTAGGATATCCTTTAATAAGGGTGTAGCTATGGTAATCCAGGTATCTTTGGACATCTGATCCTTGCTTTATGCAGTTCAGTGTATTAATATAAAGGTAGACTAATATTCTGCCGCTAGGGGAGCCATCTGGCTGAGAAGTAGGGGAACCTACTAACCCTTGAACCTGATCTGGGTAATTCCAGCGTAGGGAAGCGGGTGAGTGTAACCACTCCCTCTGCGGTATCTGAGGTAGTGGTTTTTTTACTCCCGGTGGCAGGAAAGGGAGGACAGATTATGCGTTTAAGTACGCGGATGATTGTCGAAATTGGGTTGTTGGTGTCATTGGCGGTGGTTCTTGATTTTATTCGGTTTTTTCAGGCGCCATTTGGTGGTTCTGTGACTCTTGGTAGTATGGTACCTATCTTTCTGGTAGCTTTTCGATTTGGTGGTAGGGCCGGGTTGATTGCTGGAGCTCTGTTTGGTACCATACAGCTATTCTTTGGAGCGTATATCCTTACACCTTTCCAGGTTATTCTTGATTATGTTCTTGCTTATGCTGTTATTGGGGTGGCTGGTTTCTTTGTCAATAGACCTGTTATTGGGGTGTTAGTAGGGTCCCTTAGTAGGTTTCTGGTGCATTTTCTCTCAGGAATAATCTTTTGGCATATGTACACACCGGAAGGTATGCAGGTATGGATGTATTCTCTAGTGTATAATGGTAGCTACATGTTATTTGAAACATTGATAGCTGTAGTGGTATTTGCCTTCTTGCCTAAGAGATTATTTAGAGTATAGTGAAGAAGCTCTCTCGGTTGAGAGAGCTTCCAGACTGCAGACAAACCTCGTGTTGATTAAGCAAAACACGAGGTTTTTTTTGCGA
>DYGY01000017.1 GCA_020724425.1 Thermaerobacter marianensis | reverse complement strand
CCGATGGTACTTGGTGGGAGACTGCCTGGGAGAGTAGGTCGCTGCCGGATAAAATGTAGGCCATCCTTTATTGGATGGCTTTTTTGTTTTCATTTGAATAAAGATTAATGGCTTGTTAGATGGTCTTGATTCGGGTAGAATGAATGAGTATTAGTTTGCCAGAAGTATTTTGGCGCCTATTGCTAAGAACGCTATACCAGCAAGTTTGTACAGAGGGAAAGGTACTGAATGAAGACCAAATAAGCCAAAGTGATCTATTAGAGCTGCCATACCCACTTGTCCAAGGATAATTGCTGTGGTGGTGGACACTACACCAATTCTAGGAATACTAAGAATAACTAAAAAGGTTATGGCAATTCCGAGTATTCCCCCTAAGTATGCCCACCAGGGAGCTGTACTGGTATGATCGCTTCGAAAATTGGGGATCAGCAGTACGATTAACAGGATGATAGCAGCTGATCCATGCACTATTAGAGTAGCTTCTAATAAGCCGAGTGCTTTGCTTAATCTGGTGTTTATGGAGCCTTGAATGGCCATAGCTATACCTGATATTGCAGCTAGGCCTAAATATAGATAACTCATATTCGGTCACCTTTCTTTAAAACTACTCTTTTAGTATTTGCATTTCTTTGATGAAGAAAACTGAAAGGAGATAAAGCAGTTGAGCAATGATTTCCAAGAACCTGTCATAATTGCTATAGCTGGAGGCACTGCTTCAGGCAAATCTACGCTGGCAGCAAACATTTCTAAGCGACTAGCAGAAGATTCAATTCTAATTACCCATGATTCATACTATAAAGATCAAAGCGATCTCCCTTTAGAAAAGCGTAAGCTTGTTAACTATGATCATCCGTTGTCTTTTGACACTGTTTTAATGGTTGAACATCTTAGAATGTTAAAGCAGGGGAAATCAGTGGATGTACCGATTTATGATTTTACCAAGTATACCCGCACTGGTGAGACAATGTTGGTCAAACCTAAAGAGATTATTCTTGTGGAAGGTATTCTTATACTAGAGGATAAGCACTTGCGAGATCTATTTGATATAAAGATCTTTGTTGATGCAGATGCTGATGTCAGAATACTGCGCAGGTTAATGAGAGACATGGAGGAAAGAGGTAGAAGTATTGATTCCGTTGTTAAGCAGTATTTAGAAACGGTCAAGCCGATGCATGATCGATTCGTTGAACCTAGCAGGAGGTTTGCTGATATTATAATTCCGGAGGGCGGATTCAATAACATAGCCACTGATATTATCGTTGCTAAAATAGAGCAAATTCTTAGGACAAGAAAAGGATTAGTACCCTCAAAAAACCAGGGTTCACTTCGATAGTATAGGTGAATATGGTTTTTGGGAGGTTTTGATAATGAGAAAAGTCGTCTCGATTCTACTTGCTTTGCTGGTTGTATTCACCTTGCAAGGAGCTGTATGGGCAAAGCCAGGTGGTGTTCCTGCGGGTGGTCCTTTTAGTGACAGCAGCAAGTTTAACAAACAAGAAGAGTTTGAGCGCAGGTTTAGAGAAGCAGATTTTGTTGATGCTTATGAGGCACAGTGGGCTCATACTTACATGGTTAAAATGCAGGTTAAAGGTGTGATTCAGGGAAGGGGCAATAATCTTTTTGTTCCAAATGCCTCAGTTACGCATGCTGAAGCTACCACAATGGTAGTGAGGATGGTTTTAAGTGAGTTTGAGGACGAGGAAATAAGAGAGATTGGTAAGAAGTTAATTGATGATGGTTTTAAGTTTTCCTATACAGATAATTTCAACAAGAGTGATGAGTGGTATCTACCCTATTTAGCGGTGGCTGTTGAGCTAGGTATAGCTGATAATGAAGGGAAGTTTCAGGGCCAATCTGCTGCTTCAAGAGAGTGGGTAGCCAAGCTATTAATCAAGGCTTTGGATTATCTTGAAGAGATAGACCTTAGTGTGGAATTAGCTGATACAAATTTAGAAAGCAATCTGATTTTCACTGACAGTGATGCGATTAGTGCCGCATATAGGGATTATGTCGCCATCGCCGTCAAATATGGCATAATTAATGGTTACCCTGATGGTACTTTTAAGCCAAATAAGCCGGTGACAAGAGCCGAGATGGCCAAACTTACCTCAGAAACAGACAATCTTGTTACTCGTTCTGAGGCAGGGATAGAGAAGGGAATTATATCAGCTATAAACAGCACTAGTGTAACTTTACAGGATAATCTTGTTTTTGAGATTCTTGATACAGTCAAAGTGTATCGTGATGGTCAAGAAGTTCCTCTTGAGAGTTTAAGCGTTGGTGAGAAGATAGAGATATTCTATAACAGTGAAGGCCAAGCGTACCTGATTTTTGTGGAAGTACAGTTAGAAGCTGAATTAGAGATAGATTCAGAAGCATAGAGAGACATATATTTAAAGAGGTGTAAGGACTTTTGTCTTTACACCTCTTTCATTTTTACAGTTTCATTACACTTCCGGAAATCTATTTTTTTTCCAGTTAACAAGCCTTACAATATAGGTAGGAAAGCTCAACTAGAGCGGGGAGAGAATGACATGAAAAGAGTAAAGACAAAGAAAACATTGATATTGATACTATTAGTTTTTAGTGTGCTATTGACTGGTTGCACATCTACTAACAACGTGTCTTCTCAAACTGCGCCATGGCAGGAAATCAAGCTAGAGAATGTACCTCAGGTAACGGTAGAGGCTTTATTCTCTAGAGAATATAATTCGGTTATTAATGTATCTTTAGCACCAGATGGTAATCTGATTGCGGTTAACAGAGCTCAGAGTGTTCCTGGTATTGAAGTGTTTGAACGAAGTGGAAGGCGATTATGGACATATACCTCTAATACTGAGAATAGTGGTAGTGTTGTCAAGGTACTAGAATCAGGTAATCACATTAGTTATACCGTTACTTCTTCTCGTTACAAGGGCCAGTATATTATCTTTGATAAAGATGGTAAGGTATTATGGTTTAAAGATGTTTCTGGTTTGGTTGATATCACGATGGATTATAGTGGAAAGAGATTGGCTGTCCTTGAACATTCTACAGCCAAGTTACGTTTGCTTGATGAAAATGGAGAACAAGTGGGCGAGTATAGGGTAAATCCGGGCGGAAGTGTGGAGTTTAGTAAGGGTGGCAATATTTTGCTAGCTGCCGATGATGAAAGAGTCAGCTTGATAAATCCACAGACAGGCAGGCCTAGTCTTGATAGCAAGCAATCTCTGCAGAAGAATGTATTGTTAGCCAATCAAGGCCAGTATGTCGCGGTTACTACTGGTGAAGGTGATAATGCATTATATATGTTTAGCAGGAATGGTCAGGTGAAGTGGAAGAGAAATCTTACATCCTCAGGACGTAACGAAATTGCTTTCAGTCATGATGATTCATATATATATGTTTATGGTGCTGGTAGTCGTTCGGGGATTCAGGCACATATGACAGAGTCGGGTACTAACGTATGGCAGTTGTATTTTAACAGGCAGGGTGAGGTACGTAATCTTGTTAGTCGAGATGATGGTCTGATTCTTGTGCACTTTGTTAGTATGAATGAGCATCGCTTGATTGCTCTTAATCAGGATGGTAGGGCCCAGTGGCAGATAAATTTAAGGGATATAAATGGTTTATATCTAAGTGAAGATGGGTATACTATGATAACGGTGAGTGAAAGCAGCAGGGAGAGTGGCGCAATTAGATCGACTCTACAGGCTTATGACTTGAAAAAGGTAGAGAGGGATACTAGTATTAGACGCTAACAAAGTCAAATTAAATCATGTTTGTACTTGCCTGTTTTGCATGCCATATTTAGCCAAAACAGGCGTTTTTATTTTAGAGGAAGTTTAGGTCGATTAGGAGAAACATATAGAGATATTCATGGAAGGGCGATTTTGAAGATGAAGAAAGCCAGATTTTTTCTAATTACATTATTGCTCTGGATTCTTCTTGGCGGTTTGGTCAGTGCAGAGAGTGTTCGTTTATCGGATATTGATGGGCATTGGGCTGAACGGTCTATTAACCTATTGGCCGCACAGGGAATAGTTCATGGGCTGCCTGATGGCACTTTTGATCCTAATGGATATATAAGCAGAGCTGAGTTTGCTAAACTTCTTGTTACTACCTTAAGGATGGATGGAGACTACATTAATTTACGGAATACAACTTCACGTTTTTTGGATGTGCCTCGCTCATACTGGGGGAATCCTTATATTATCATTGCCAATGATTTGGGATTGATAGATGGATATCCTGATAGTACATTTAGACCTAATGAGCCTATTCGGCGTTCTGAGGTTGCCAAGATGTCGGTTCTATCATACTCGCTGATTAGTGGAGAAACTCCGATTAAGGTCAGTCATACCTTGAATCGCCAAAAAGCTGGAGTGTATTTTAGTGATTCTATGGATATTCCGGCCTGGTCCTTGGAGTATGTTGTTTCTGCCTATGAGGTTGGTCTGGTTCAGGGATATCCTGAGGGTGATTTTAGACCTGATGGTTACACTACTAGGGCTGAAGCTGCAGTAATTATGGAGAGGTTGTTAGATAAGCAAAAATTGACTTATGATCTCTGGGGTGATGTACTTAAGGTTGAAAGCAATAGATTAACCATGCTGGTTTCTGGTACCGAGATTACTTTACGTATCTTGCCATCAACACATGTATATCGTAATGGTGAGTCTGGCAATCTGGAATCAGTTCAGCTTACTGATCAGGTTGGGGTGGTATTATCTGCCCATGGAACGGTGCTTTTTGTTGATGCTTGGCATGGTGATCGTTATGGGAAAATCGGGCAATTGTCTACTTCGAGGAGAACGATAACCTTTGAGAATGGTGAAACATTTTATATAAGTAGGAATGCACCTGTTTACTTAAACGGGCACCAAGCAAGTATCAGTAGTTTGAGTCAGGGGGACTATGTCTATCTGATGGTTGATAAGTTGACTGGTTGGGGTAGGTCTATTTTAGCATATAGACCTGGGCTTTCTGGGACTGTACAGAGCGTAGGTGAGTTTCAAGGTGAACCGGCTATTAAGCTTGTGACTATTTTCGGTGAAGAACATTGGCTACAGGGTAGTTCTGATGTATTGGTTTTGGAAGGTTCTGAACTTAGAAATTGGTCTGTATTAACCGAGAGAGACCAGGTTCAGGTGGTACTGGACAAGGATGGCTTGGCGAAGCTTGTGGTCATAACTAAGAAAGCTAACAGGAGGTAGGTTCATGAAGGGGCTAAAGTTTCTTGCTTTTCTTTTAGGCTTGTTAACCCTTTTATTTGTGGTTTCAAGCTTTGATCAATCTGGTCCCTCTAATGAGGCTTCTGAGCCTGCTGATGAGCTGTTAAGGTCACTAGTTGTAAATAGCATGGCTAAAGAGGGAGATACCTTTGAATTCCTTCTGGTTGTTGAAGATTTTAGTAAAGTGGATAAAGAACTTTTGCCATACGTTAACTGGCATGATGAGAAAACAGGTCTTTTTTCTTTGTCTCTTCCCCATAGTGAAAGAGGGTTGCTCTCTAGAATAAATGGACTTACCGGAGCTTCTACGGTTACTACGGCAAGTGTACCTGAGACAAGAGATAGTAGAATAATGGCTTATGATCACATTGGTCAAAGTGTATCGGAGAATCATGGGGTTCTTGGTGTTAGCTCCTTTCGTAATGCTGTTAATGCAGAGGATTTGACCAGTGATGGTTCTGGTATTGTTATTGCGGTAATTGATACTGGGATTGATCCTGGGCACCCAGATTTAAGCATGACTCCTAGTGATGAACGTAAGATCATAGACTGGCAAGATTTTACTGGACGTGGTAGTCCAGAGAGTAGGGCTAAGCGAGAGGCAGGTACTTACCTGGCTGAGGGAGATGTCTTGACTAATTTGATTGTTTCGGCTGATAGTCGTGGATTTGTAACTGTAAATGATGAACGGCTCAAGGTAGGGTCAATCTATTCAGCAAGTGGTACTTATAGGTTGGGTGTTTTTCGTGAGTCGCAACTTGATGTGGATGGCTACATTGGTCAGGATATTGATCATGATGGCAAAAGGAATAGTACGTATTGGGTGTTGGTTGTTGATTCAATCCAACCAGGTGTTTACGATACGGTATATATCGATTTGAATCGTAACGGAGACTTTACTGATGAACAACCGATGCGCGAATTCAAGCATGAAGGTCATGTTGGTTGGTTTGGTACTGATAATCCAAGGACTAGAATAGAGGAACAGACTGCTTTTGTAATCACTACTATAGTACCAGATGGTAGTTTGATAAATATCGGTTTTGATGGTAATGGGCATGGCACACATGTGGCGGGGATTGCAGGTGCTAATGGTCAAGACGGTTATGGTCTGCAGGGTATTGCTCCGGGTGTACAATTTATGTCTTTGAAGGCCCTTGGTTCTTCAGGACAGGGCAGTTGGGAGGATATTTCCCAGGCAATGATTTATGCTGCTCAAAACGGTGCTGATATTATCAGTATCAGTGTAGGTGGGAACAAGGATATTAGTAGGACTAATAGTGCAGAATCTCAGTTGATTCGGAGAATTGCTTTAGAATATGATGTTTTGATTGTGTTAGCTGCAGGGAATGAGGGTCCTGGTATTGGTAGTGCCTTGACACCTGGTGACCCTTCGCTTGCATTAACTGTGGGTGCTTATGTTTCACCTGGGAACTGGTGGGTTGACTATGGTTGGTCTGTTCCTAGTGAGACCTTATGGACCTTTAGTGGTGTAGGCCCAAGGCAAGATGGTAGTCTTGTGCCTAATGTAATTGCCCCAGGTAGTGCTGTTTCAACGGTTCCGTTATGGGATTCGGCGACAGGTTATGAGCTGATGGAGGGAACTAGTATGGCAGTACCACATGTTGCAGGTTCTGCTGCTTTGCTTTGGGGAAGTGCCAAGGAAAAAGAAATGGGAGTGACAGCGCAACATATAAAAAGAGCAATTGAACAGGGTGCTAGAGACTTACCTGGCTTAAGCAGGGTTGAACAGGGACATGGTCTTGTTAGTGTAATAGATAGCTGGGAACTATTGAGTTATTTCGATAGATTACCTTCCACCGGTCAGGTGGGAGCTTTGACTACGGAATTTACTAGATATGATTATCAAGGCAAGTCAAGTGGCGTTTATGGGAGGAACTGGACTCCTGGGCAATTAACCATGTCTCTTCGCAATGTTGGATTTCGGGAGACAACTATGGAGTTGAGTTCCGATGAGCCATGGCTATCTTTAGATACGAATAGAGTAACGGTGCCTCGTCGTAGTTCTAGTGGTCAGGCAGGTTCAAGAAATATTGTTGTCGAGTATGATGTGCCTAGGGGTGCTGGGATTTATACTTCACTTGTAACAGGTAATGATCCGAGTACTTTTGGTGAAGATCTTCATGTTTTGCACACCTTGATTAATCCCTATAAGGTGGGGCTCCCGGGGAGTCTTCACTTTACAGGTAATCTCCCTGCGGGACAAACTAACAGATATTTGTTTGAAGTGCCTGAGGGTACAACTTTTCTGGAGGTTGACCTGGGGGTTATAACTGACAGTGCTGCTCAGGGAAGGCTCTGGTTACATATCTTTAGGCCTGATGGTCAGAGGGTTTTCTCTGATGGTTGGATAGGGCAGGCTGATGGCACTGAGGTCTTAAATAAGAAGCATCAGATAGCTCTTCCTGAACCTGGTGTATGGGAAGTGGTGGTGTATAGTTCAGCCGCACTATCGGCGTTTAACTTAAATACTTCGGATTATTACCTTGATATTCATGTTGGTGGTGTGCAGTGGCATCCAGATTCCTGGACTATTTCGCGAACAGGAACCGATAATGATGAAATTGTTCAGTCTTTTGTAATTGCTAATCAGACAAAGAGCGATATAATTGGTGAGGTTATTGCCGCTGGCTTTTCAGGAGAGCCAGCTTTACGGGAAAGCAGGCTTTTGAGTCTTGATGCAGCTAAACCAGCATATTATGAGTTTGAGGTGCCTGCAGATACCCTGTATATGGAGGTCAGTGCTGGGAATATAGATAGAGAGGCAGACATTCATCTATATCTCTATCAATGGGATGATAATACCGGTTCATTAAAGGAGATTAAGAGATTTTTTGCCGCCGCTGGGCATGATGCAATACTGTCTCTTGAAAGCCCCAATCCGGGGAGATATGTAGCCTGGGTTGAAGGGCCCAATATGGTTGGAACTGCTAATTTTGAGTTGAGTTTGCTGTTTTTACAGGGTTCAGATAGTATTTTAGTAAATACTACGGAAGTACATCTTCAGGCGGGTGCTGAGAAATCTATTCTAGTACGTTTGAACTCCCAGGGTCTTTTGGAGACAGAGTATGGATACATTGGCTTTAAGGATAAGGAAACGGGCAGGATTCTCAGTATATTACCTGTAACAATTCAACAAGAAAAGCCGGAGTTACTTGTTCAGGTAAGAGCTGAGGAGGCTCTTCTGGGTCAAACTAATATGGTGACTATTCTAGTACATGATGCGACCACATTAAAACCTGTTGATACGACTCTAAGTATTAATGGTCGAATATATGAAGTGAAGAATGGGTATTTGACTTTCGGCTGGAAGCCAAGGAGCTTGAATGATCGGCTGGAAATAGTTAGTGTTGATGATTCTTATCAGCAATATCGTAGAACTATTCAGATACCGGTAGTTCTTGAGAGTTATTCTGAGTATGAGTGGCAGGAACCTGTGCCAGCTAGCAAGGAGTTTAGAAAGATTTTGGAGAAATTAACGCGTTAAAGGTAAGTGAGAGGAGCTTTATAATGTTGTATAACGCTGAAACAAGTGTGGCACTAAGGTGCCCGGAATGCAGTAAAGTGGCTGTACACGAAATATCGCTCTTTTCTGTGTCTAGAAGAGGTAAGGGTAGCACTATTAAGTGTTTATGTGGAAAACCTGTTATCAAGATGGGATATAAGAATGAGACTGGCAAATATGTTCTCAAGATACATTGTGCTTTGTGTGGTGAATGGCATACTGTTCGCTATTCCATGGGAGAACTATTAGATTTGGAAATAGAACCTTTATGCTGTAAACTAACCTCTGCAAAGATTGGCTTTATTGGGCGAGACCGAAAAGAGGCTGATATTGGTTTACCTGATAGGGAAACTATTAGTAAGACAGAAAATCTTTTATATTTAGGGCTTAGTGAAGAGGAGTTTGAGGACTACTTTTTAGATCCTGAGGTTATGCATAAAGTGTTGGCTTTTTTGCACAGGGCTGCTGAAGAGGGTGGTCTGGTATGCAAGTGTGGGGGTAGTGATATTGCCCTTGATATTTATCATGATCATCTTGAGCTAATTTGCAGTGAGTGTGGCCGTACTGATGTATTCTATGCCAGAGATTCCAGGGACTTAAGAATCTTAGAAGAAAAGAAAATTCTTGGTGTGGAACACAGAAATCATAATTATAAGTCTGATTAATTTGGGAGGAAGGTATTAAATGCAATTGTTTTTAGACACAGCAAACGTTAAGGAAATTGAGGAGATTTCTAGTCTGGGGGTTATTAGTGGTTTAACGACTAACCCATCTCTATTGGCTAAAGAAAGGGTAGAGATTGAACAGGTTATTGACGATATCCTGGCTCTGGTAAATGGCCCAATCAGTCTTGAGGTATTGAGTGAACGGGCTGATGATATGGTCATTGAAGCACGCAAATTGGCTGGAATTCACAAGAATATCGTAGTAAAGATACCGATGACTGTTGAGGGTCTTAAAGCCGTCAAGGTTCTTGCCTCTGAAGGAATCGCTACTAATGTTACGTTGATCTTTTCAGCGAATCAAGCTCTGTTGGCAGCTCTAGCTGGTGCTACATATGTTAGTCCCTTTGCTGGTCGTCTTGATGATGTCGGTCAGGATGGTATGGCTCTAGTTGAAGAAATTGTGGAGATTTTTGAATTGCATGGTATAGGTACAAAAGTGATTGCAGCTAGTATTCGTCATCCACAGCATGTTACTCAAGCTGCTCAAGCAGGTGCTCATATCGCTACTGTACCAGCTGGAGTTGTGAGGCAGATGGTAGGTCATCCTTTGACTGATAAGGGCATTGAAAGATTCATGGCTGATTGGCAAGCAGCACAGAAGAGTCTTAGTGGTCAAGCATAAGCTTGACCCTTTTTTTGGTCAAGTGCTATAATTAGTTGAATTTGGTTTGCGTATGTATGAATGGCTGTTTTGGAGTCAATATTTACTAGTGTAAATCTGCATGTAACCCTTCAGTTGCTTTCCTTGAGTATCCTTCCAAATCCGCAAATTTTAATGAGGTGGTTTAGTGTTAGAGTTAACTGATTTAGAAAAGTTAACCCTTAAAGAACTGTATGAACGAGCTAAGGAGCTTAATCTGAACAATTATAGCTCACTTAAAAAAAGGGAGCTGGTCTTTGAAGTCTTTAAGGCTCATGTTGAAAAAGATGGTTTATTAGTTGTGCAGGGTGTACTTGATATTATGCCTGAGGGTTTTGGTTTTCTTAGACCGATTAACTATATGCCTAGTAAGGAAGATATCTATGTATCGCCAAGTCAGATTCGCAGGTTTGATCTAAGACCGGGAGATTTGGTTTATGGACAGGCCCGAAGGCCAAAAGACAATGAGAGATATTTTGCTTTGCTACGGGTAGAGGCAGTAAATGGGGTTGATCCTGATGAAGCCTCTGAGAGGTTGCATTTTGAAGCATTAACACCTGTTTATCCTAAAGAGCGTCTGAGACTGGAGACTAGTCGTGATAACATATCAACACGATTAATCGATATTGTTACACCTATTGGTATGGGGCAGAGGGGTTTGATTGTGGCTCCTCCTAAAGCAGGTAAGACAATGCTTTTGAAGCAAATAGCTAATGCTATTACAACCAACCATCCTGAAGTGGCTTTGATTGTTCTATTAATCGATGAAAGACCTGAAGAAGTAACTGATATGGAGAGGTCTGTAAGAGGAGAAGTTCTTAGTTCAACCTTTGATGAACAACCAGAAAATCATGTTAAGTTAGCAGAAATGGTCTTAGAAAAGGCCAAGCGACTGGTTGAACATAAAAAGGATGTGGTAATTCTCTTAGATAGTATTACTCGTCTAGCAAGAGCTCATAACCTCGTTACTCCACCTAGTGGTCGAACTCTTTCTGGTGGTCTTGATCCAAGTGCTCTGTATAAACCCAAAAGGTTTTTTGGTGCGGCTAGGAACATTGAAGAAGGTGGTAGCTTAACTATTTTAGCTACTGCTCTAGTTGAAACTGGGAGCAGGATGGATGATGTTATCTATGAGGAGTTTAAAGGTACAGGTAATATGGAATTGCATCTAGATCGCAAGTTGGCGGAGAAGAGGATCTTCCCAGCTCTAGATGTTAAGAGGTCTGGTACAAGGAAAGAAGAGTTGTTGCTAACAGACGAGGAACTAGAGGTTACTTGGGCATTACGCCGATCAACAAATGCTATGACCGCTCAAGAGGTTTCAGAGCTGTTAATTAGTCGACTTTCGAAAACTAAGACTAACAAAGAATTCTTTGAAGTTATAAAAAAGGGAATGGAGTAACCTTTAAAAGTTAGCATCATAAAATATTTATTAGAGGATATAATACTTGTGACCGCCGGATTAGGAAACCAGGAAAATTGAGGTGACTGCTTATGGAGTCGTCCTGGAGAGGTTTCCGTCTGGCTGTTCTTGTCTTGGTGGCTTTAGTTTTTGGAAGTGTTGCCAGGTTAGTGGATGCTTATGATATAGCTCTGCTAAATATTCCGGAACAGCTGGATGGACCGACCAGTGTACGGGAAGTCCCTCGGCGGAGTGAGCAAGGTTCTTGGGCACATTTTCTGCTACTAGATCGCAAAGGTAAAGAGATTATAGTCCAGGAAGAAGTACTTCTGGAGGAAGCATATGTAGTTCATCAAGTATACAGTGGAGAGGTTCTGTCAAGTATCGCTGTCAGATATGGTACCACAGTGGATGTTCTGATGACGCATAATGATCTTGAGAATCCTGATCGTTTGCAGGTAGGGCAAGAACTATTGATACCTGCATCAGTTGTTAGTAATCAAAGCAATACCGGTTATATATGGCCTTTAACCATTAATGGACCTATAAGTTCTCCATTTGGACCGCGTTGGGGTAGTTTGCATACAGGGATAGATATAGCTGTTCCTGTGGGAACTGAAGTTCTTGCAAGTAGAGGTGGTGAAGTCATATTTGCAGGTACTCTTGGCGCCTATGGCAGAGTGGTAATTATCAGGCATGGCAGGCAAGAAGAGACTGTATATGCCCATCTCTCCACCATCAATGTTAATAAAGGGCAGTGGGTTGATGCAGGGCAGTTGATTGGTAAGGTTGGTCTTACCGGGCGAACTACCGGGCCCCATCTCCACTTTGAAGTACGAGTACTAGGCAAACCAGTTAACCCGGTACACTATCTTGAGGTTACTGGTCGGTGAGGAGCTATTGCCATAGCTCCTTATTTCTTGTTGCGTTGCCAAATGTCCTATGCTATAATTTGAGGAGTGTTAAAGATGCATTAGGGAAGGGGTGAAGCTCATGAAAGCTGGAATCCATCCAAATTACACAAAGACAACTATTACATGTGCTTGTGGTGCAACATATGAAGTAGGTTCGACAAAAGAGAATCTCCGTGTGGAGATTTGTTCTAATTGCCACCCTTTCTATACAGGTAAGCAACGTATTGTGGATACTGGTGGTCGTGTTGAACGTTTCCGCAAGAAGTTTGGTAATTATGGATCTTGAGTGATTTTTAAATAACAGATATCTGCGTTCTCCGGGAGCTTCTAGCTCCCGTTGGCTTGTTTATGCAGGTTGAAGGTGGGGTGAACTAATGCCGTCACAACCATTCTATGGTGGGCAAGCAGTGATTGAAGGCGTAATGATGCGAGGAACAAAGCGTTGGGCTGTAGCTGTTCGTAAGGCTAACGGAGAGATCTTTGTTCATGAGGAACCACTAAAGAATATTTTTACCTCAAAGAAGGTATTAAGATTACCGTTTATTAGAGGATCCTTTGCTTTAATAGATTCTCTGATTATTGGGGTACGTTCCTTAATGATATCAGCTAACGAGTCAGAAGAAGGGGAAGAAGAAGAGATATCCTCTTGGGCCATGGCTCTAACTATGGTTATTGCTTTTGTATTGGCTATGCTTGTTTTTGTAATGTTGCCAACCTGGGCTGTGAATTTTTTGAGTGCCTTTACGACTAGTGCAATTGCTTTGAATTTTGTTGAGGGTGGCACCCGTATTGTTCTTCTCATTCTTTATATGGCTGCTATCTCAAAAATGGAAGATATTGAACGGGTTTTTGCTTATCATGGTGCTGAGCATAAGGTGATAAGAACCTGGGAAGCTGGAGAGGAATTAACTGTAGAGAATGCTAGAAAGTATTCACGTTTTCATCCTCGTTGTGGTACTAGTTTCTTGTTTCAGGTGGCTTTAATCAGTATTATCATCTATGCTTTTTTCGGTTGGCCTGATTTCTGGCAAAGGCTGGCTGTGAGAATCCTAACTCTACCTTTAGTGGCTGGTCTGGCCTATGAGGCTTTAAGGATGACTGCAAGGTCTAATGCTAAGATTGTTTCCTGGTTCGCTGCGCCTGGGCTTGCTTTGCAAAAATTAACCACCAGAGAACCAGATGATGATATGCTTGAAGTCGCTATCAAGGCTCTGGAGAATGCTTTTGATTGAAGTTCAAAGCCCCCTCGATTTAGTTCAAGGGGGCTTTCTTGTGATATAATTATTTGTAGTATTTGATTGGAAGGGGAATGGTATGTTAGAGAAATTACAGGCCATTGAAAATAGATATGAGCAATTAACACAATTGCTCAGTGATCCTGAGGTTATTAGTGACATTAATAAATACAAAGAATATGCCAAAGAACATTCTCAATTGGAGGATGTTGTTCAGCTTTATCGTAAACTGCAGAGTATTGAGCAAGAGGCTATCGAAGCCAAAGAGATGCTTGCTGACAGTCTTGATCAGGATACTCGAGACTGGGTTGAAGACGAGTTTCAAAGATTGCAATTGGCAAAGCGTGAATTTGAGCAGAAATTGCATATAGCTCTTTTGCCTAAGGATCCTCGTGATGAGAAGAATGTTTTGTTGGAGATTAGAGCTGGAGCCGGAGGAGGAGAAGCCGCTCTATTTGCAGCTACACTCCATCGCATGTATAGTTACTATGCCGAACGGCAAAATTGGAGCACAGAGGTAATTAGTGCTAGTTATACGGATATAGGTGGTTTTAAAGAGGTCATAATTGGTATTAAGGGTAAAGGGGCGTTTAGTCGTCTAAAGTATGAGAGTGGAGTGCACAGGGTTCAGCGTATCCCTTCTACTGAGTCAGGTGGGAGAATTCATACTTCAACTGCTACAGTAGCGGTATTGCCAGAAGCTGAGGATGTTGATGTCGAGATTAATCCTGATGATCTTGATATTGACACCTATTCTGCTAGTGGTCCTGGTGGTCAGCATGTGAATAAGACGCAGTCAGCAATTCGTATTACCCACAGGCCTTCTGGTATTGTTGTTACCTGTCAGGATGAAAAATCTCAGCATAAGAATAAGGCTAAGGCTTTGAAGGTTTTACGGACGAGACTTTTTGACATAAAACAAGCCGAACTTCATGAAGAAGAAGCAGAGGCAAGAAGGAGCCAGGTAGGTACTGGTGATCGTAGTGAAAGAATTAGAACCTATAACTTCCCTCAAGGACGCGTTACAGACCATCGAATAGGTTTAACTTTGCATAAACTTGATCTGATTCTAGAGGGAGATCTTGATGACATTATTAATGCTCTAGCTCTAGAAGAAGAGAAACAGAAGTTAAGTGTGCAAGAAGGGTAGTCTATGACTAAAAGTGTTAGAAAATTATTGGAATGGGGTAGCAGTTATTTGGGTGATGCTTTTGAGGCAAGAGTGTTACTAGGTCATTGTCTTGGTATGGATAGTAATCAGCTGCTATTGCATCTTTCAGATTTGGTTAGTGATGAACAAGTCTCAACATATTCTTTGTTTGTAAAGAGACGAGCTCTATCTGAACCGATTGCCTATATAACCGGGAAGAGAGAGTTTTTCTCTCGGGATTTCAGTGTGAGGCCTGGTGTTTTGATTCCCAGACCGGAAACAGAGCTTCTAGTTGAAAAATCCTTAGAACTCTTGCATAAGAGGACCAGAGTATTAGAGTTATGTACTGGTAGTGGAGCCATAGCTTTGTCTCTTAAGTTAGAAAGACCAGATCTTGATATCTCAGCGACAGATATCTCGGAAGTTGCTTTAAGTGTTGCTAGAGAGAATGCTAAGAAGCATGGAATTCTTCAAGAGGTTAGCTTTTTGCAAGGAGATCTCTTTCATATTAAAGAATTAGCGGCTGAGGGTTATGATTTAATTGTGGCTAATCCACCTTATGTTTCCAAAGAGGAATATGAGAACTTACCTGAAACTGTTCGCAACTATGAACCGAGGTTGGCTCTGGTGGGTGATAGTGATGGTCTTAAGTTCTATCATAGAATCATTAGTGAGGCTCCAGAGTTTCTAAAGACTACAGGGATGGTTCTTTTAGAGATTGGAGCCAATCAGGGTAGAGATGTTTTGGCTATAGCTAATGCTAGCAAGAAGTATGCGGAAGTAGGGGTTTTCAAGGATTATGCTGGACATGATAGAGTTCTGTATCTAAAGAGGGAGCATACGAAGTGATTATTGAATTATCTTTGATGAATAAAGAACAGCGAGAACAGGTTATTGCTAAGGCTGCAGAGCAAATTAGGAATGGTGAAGTAGTTGCGTTTCCTACAGAGACTGTTTATGGTTTGGGTGCAAATGGTTTAGATGTTTCTGCTGTTCGCAAGGTTTTTGCCATTAAGAGACGGCCCTTAGATAATCCGGTGATTCTTCATGTGTCTGAGCCTGATGCAGTTAAAGATATTTGTAGGGATATTCCTTTAGAAGCCTGGGACTTGATGGAGAGATTCTGGCCTGGTCCATTGACGCTGCTTTTGCCAAAGAAAGATGTGGTACCAGATGAAGTTACTGCAGGGTCATCTCTTGTGGCTGTACGTTGTCCTGATAGTGAAGTTGCCAGGGCTTTAATAAGGGAAGCTAAGGTACCTATCGCTGCACCTAGTGCTAATCGGTCGGGAAGACCTAGTCCGACAAGAGCTATGCATGTTAATGAAGATCTCGGTGATGAGGTAACTATGATTTTAGATGATGGGCCTACTGGTATTGGGCTTGAATCTACAGTGTTAGATCTTTCAATGTCACCACCGATGATTCTAAGGCCAGGAGGACTATCTAGAGAAGATTTGGAACAGGTTCTTGGAGTTGTTAACCTTGCTCCAGGCTTAATAGATATGGAGGCAGCACCTCCTGCTCCTGGGATGAAGTATACCCATTATGCACCTGAGGCTCATCTGGTGTTATATGAGGATTTATATCCTTTTGAGGCTATGAGGAATCGCATTACTGAAGAACATGAAAAGGGTAATTCTGTAGGGGTTCTTTGTTTTGCTGATCAGGCAGAATTCTTTAGTATTGCTGATATTGTTTTGACTTATACGGATCTAATAGAGCTGGCTCAGAATCTTTTTGCTAATCTAAGAATATTTGATGAGAAAAAGGTAGATGTTATTCTGGTTGCCGGTGTTTCTGAGAGTGATATTGGTTTAGCCATTATGAATCGCTTAAGAAAGGCTGCTAGTGAACTGAGGTGAGTGGTTTTGAAGATATTGTTTGTGTGTACCGGGAATACTTGTCGAAGTCCGATGGCAAAGGTGTTGCTGGAGCATACCTGGAAAAAGATAGCTAGAGAGTTACCTGCTTTAGAGGTTAACTCTGCTGGTTTAGCAGCAGATATCGATAATGCTGCTTCCCGCTGGGCTCAGGAAGTTATGTTGGATAGAAATTTATTCCTAGGTAAACATCTGACCAAGCAGGTATCTGAGGAATTGGTAGTTGGAGCAGATCTGATTCTAACAATGACTGAAGCACATAGAAAACACCTCTTGTCGCTATTTCCGGGAGTCCAGGATAAGTGTTTCTCTTTAAGGAGTTATGTCGGTTCTAGTGGTGATATAAGGGATCCTTTTGGGGGAGATAAAAGGGTCTATGAAGATATTGCTGGGGAGCTAGAGATGTTAGTTGAGAAACTAGCTCTAAAACTATTAATGGAAGGGATTGAAAAGAGAATGAAGATAGCTATTGGCAGTGATCATGCGGGTTATCCTTTGAAAGAAGAACTAAAGAAAATGCTTGAAAAGCGAAATATTGAGTATACAGATTTTGGAACCAATTCATTAGATTCTGTGGATTATCCTGATTTTGCTATAGAGGTTGCCAAACGAGTTGGTAAAGGGGAGTATGATCAGGGTATTCTGGTTTGTGGTAGTGGAATTGGCATGTCCATTGCTGCTAATAAGGTGCCAGGTGTTAGGGCGGCTTTGTGTAACGATATGTATGCTGCAAAGGTAACTAGGCAGCATAATGATGCTAATGTGATGGCTATCGGTGGTAGGGTTGTTGGCCCTGGTTTAGCTGAAGAGATTTTGCAGATCTGGCTGGATACACCCTATGAGGGAGACAGGCATGCTAGGAGAGTGGAAAAAATACAGGCATTGGAAAGAGAGTTCGGCAGGGAGTAGGTTGATGGTCGCGAAACAGTA
The DNA here is from genome assembly GCA_020724425.1 of Thermaerobacter marianensis. GTDB lineage: Bacteria > Bacillota > Sulfobacillia > DVGY01 > DVGY01 > DVGY01. Next base: position 32,374 of record DYGY01000017.1, on the reverse strand, counting down.
CACTGGGGGGGACAGGTTTGGAACTAGATCTTAAATTAATTGAAGAGTCTTTGTACAAAGCAGCTAGAGAATTAATTGAATTTGCAAATCTAAGAAAAGGTCAGATAATGGTCTTGGGAGCCAGTACTAGTGAAGTAGCTGGTAAGAAGATTGGTTCAGCTAGTAGTATGGAGATTGGTATGGCTCTGGTTTCGGGCATAAAGAAAGCCTGTGATGAAACAGGAATAAATCTTGCTGTTCAGGCTTGTGAACACATAAACAGGTCTCTGGTAGTGGAATCAGAGGTGGCTTTCCAGAGAGGTTTGGAGATTGTTACTGTTCTGCCACATCCCAAGGCTGGCGGTGCTGCTGCCTCCAGTGCTTATAAGTTGTTTAAAGACCCTGTAATGGTTGAGAAGATATCTGCTGATGCAGGGATTGATGTGGGACACACTTTAATTGGTATGCATCTACATCCTGTTGTAGTTCCAGTACGTTTAGAACTAGAGAAAGTTGGCAATGCTCCGGTAGTTTTTGCCAGAACTAGGCCAAAGCTCATTGGAGGGGAACGAGCTCATTATCCAAAAGATGGTCAAGGGAAAGGGCCAGTTTGTCAGTGAGAGGGGAAACCTGATGAATACTAAAAGTATTTCTTTGCCCAAGCTAAATAATTTAAATCCAACTTTAGAATCTACAGCTTTAAAACTTATGGAAGAAGCGGGTGAGTTAAGTGCAGCTATTGGTAAGTTCAGGTCCTTGAGTGGAGAAAAGGTAACTCTTGATCAACAAGAAATTACTAACGCCATTAGCAGAGAATTGCTTGATGTTGCTCAGACTGCTATAACCATGATGTTTGTGCTAGAGGAACAGTGGGATGTGGATTTAGCTGAAGCCTTGAGTGAACATATGAACAAATTAATTAAAAAGGGATATCTGACATTGGATATGAATGACTGATTGACAGAAGTTTGTTGCAAACCTACAATATGAGTAGTGACTTTGGAAGAAAGGAATTTGAGGGAACATGCCAAAATTGTTCTCATTTGAGATTTATATATGGGTGATTCTTGTAGCCACTCTTGTGGCATTGTTGGCAACGCCTTTTATTCGCTTGTTGGCAATTAAGTTGGGCGTGGTGGACAGGCCTAAAGAACGTGGTGTTCATGAGAAGCCTGTACCTCTTTTAGGTGGGGTTTCTATTTTCTTAGCGTTCCTTGTGACTGTATTGTTTTTTGGTGATTTAACGGATCATGCTGTCCAGGGATTGCTATTAGGTGGCCTTGTAATCTTAGTAGTGGGTGTTGTGGATGATATTAGGAGTCTTTCGCCTAAGGCTAAGATGTTAGGTATTCTCCTAGCTGCTGCTATAGCAGTTGCTTTTGGTGTACGAATTGAATGGGTCACTAATCCTTTTGGTGGTATGTTTAATTTGGGCTGGCTTGGAATACCGTTAACAGTGATATGGATTATATCGGTTACTAATATAGTTAATCTGATTGATGGACTTGATGGCTTGGCAGCAGGTATTGTTGCTATTGTTGGGATTACTATGCTGTTTTCTGGTGTCCGTACCGACCAACCAGTGATAGCTTTGATTCTCATTGCTGCATTGATTGGCAGTTCTTTAGGATTTTTGCCATACAACTTTAATCCCGCAAAGATATTTATGGGTGATGCCGGGGCTTTGTTTTTAGGATATAGTCTTGGTGTTATTTCTGTAATTGGTACTCTTAAAGGTGTTACAACTATTGCTCTTGCTGTACCGGTACTGACTTTGGGTCTACCGATTGCTGATACTATTTTTGCAATTATTCGACGTATGCAGAATGGTCAACCTATATCTACGGCTGATAAGGGGCATATTCATCATCGCCTCTTGCAGTTAGGGTTGAGTCATAGAGATACTGTGCTGGTTATGTACCTTATTACTGGTTGGCTTGGTATTAGTGCTTTAGTTTTAACTCAGGTTAGTATGAGTCAGGCAGCTGTTATTTTGGCTTTTGTTACTGTTTCGCTTTTGTATATTGGGCGTAAGCTTGGTGTATTAAATTTAAAGAGCGACAAGAAAGTTAATACCGAGAATTAGTTTAAATAGGCAGATGGTTTTTGACCATACTGCCTTATGCATTATCAGGAGGAGGTAACTGGTTTGCCAGAAAAACTGAAGGTCATGACAATTTTTGGTACCAGACCGGAAGCAATTAAGATGGCACCGGTTGTTAAGGAACTAGAAGAGAATGTCCTAACTGAATCTGTGGTAGTTGTTACGGCCCAGCATAGGGAGATGCTTGATCAAGTGCTGGACCATTTTTCTGTGATTCCTGATTATGATTTGGATATTATGCAAGAGAGACAGTCTTTAGCAGGTGTAACCTATCGAGTCCTTTTGGGACTAGAGGATATCCTTGAAAAGGAAAGGCCTGATGTTGTTCTGGTTCATGGTGATACGACAACTACGTTAGCTGCCTCATTGGCTGCATTTTATTACAAGATTCCTGTTGGCCATGTGGAGGCTGGTCTTAGAACCTATGATAGGTATTCCCCTTACCCCGAAGAGCTTAATCGACAGTTAACAGATGTAGTTTCTGAGTATTATTTTGCCCCTACTGAAGAAGCTAGAGAAAACCTCGAAAGAGAGGGCAAGTTAGGGCAGTTGTTGCTTGTCACCGGTAACACTGTTATTGATGCGCTTTTAACTACTGTCAAAGAGGATTTTAAGTTTCATGATTCTTTTTTGGACAATCTGGGTTCCAAGAGAGTGATTCTTGTTGAAGCACATAGAAGAGAAAACTGGGGTCAACCCATGGAAAATATAGCTTTGGCAATAAGGGAGATTAGCGAAAGAGCTACTGATATTCAGATAATTGTTTCTGTACATCGCAATCCAGAGGTTAGTGAGGTTTTTAAGAGGTATCTAGAGGGGGTTAAGGGTATCTACCTCATGGAGCCATTGGACTATCCTAAGTGGGCTAATTTAATGGCCAGGGCCGATTTAATCTTGACTGATTCTGGGGGGATTCAGGAAGAAGCACCTTCCCTTGGAACACCTGTATTGTTGTTAAGAGAAAAGACTGAGAGACCAGAGGCCTTAGCTGCTGGTACGGTTAGGCAGGTGGGTACTGCTAAGGAGAGAATCATCAAAGAAACCCTACTACTACTAAAGGATAATGAGGAGTATCTTAAAATGGCTAATGCTACCAATCCTTATGGAGATGGTAGAGCCTCTAAGAGAATTGTCGAATCACTCCTCTTTCATTTTGGCCTGAAAAAACAAGGCCCAGAGCCATTTTCTCTTGGGATTTAGTGGAGTTTTACAACAAATTTCGTTATATGGCTTGCATATCTTGAGGTATTCCAATATAATTCAAGCGTGTGAAATGAGTGGTGACAGATGAGATCACCAAAGAAGAGTCCTTGGACTCGATCGGTGGAACTAATGAATACGGCAATATCGTTTGCTTTGACCCTAATTGTTGCCTTATGGTTGGGGTACAAGGGTGGACAGGCGTTAGATAACTGGCTTAATACCTACCCCTGGTTTACATTGTTGGGGATAGGGATTGGAACTACAGCGGGTTTTCGCGTAATCATTCGGGAAATTGAGAACTTGAACAAAAGAGATCCCCAAGAGAATGACTCCGAGGGGAGGTCAGAATAGTGAGACCTGAACTGATAGGTTTGCTTATTGGATTATTCGCTGGGCTAGTCTATTACCTGATTGGTAGGAAGATGGACTTAAATACTGATATTCCTAAAGGTATAGAGGATCCTAGGGTATTAGAGCTTGAGATGCAGGAATGGAGAAAGAGGCTTTTTAAGCGGTACATTATTAGGTTACTAGTAGCTATATTGGCTCTGGTTGTTGTTTTTTTTGTTAGTGATGACTCAATAATGGTTATCGCAACAACACTAGGCCTGATTATCTCTCTATATATATTACCTTTACTAAAAATTGGCAAGGGAAGGAGGTCTTCGGTCTAGGTGAGTTCTAGTATGTATTTAGCAGCAGGCGATGGTGGTAAAGTTTTATTTCATCTTGGTCCCTTAGAAGTCACCGGGGCACTAACAACTCTATGGGCCATTATGGCTATTTTGGTGTTATTTTTCTGGTGGGCTACTCGTGACATTAAGGAGATGCCCGAAACCGGGAAACAGAATGTTGTTGAGTATATTGTTGAGATCTTCATCGGGTTTTTTGAAGGTATTATGGGTAGGGAAAGAGCAGTTCAGTTTACTCCTTTGCTAGCTACTTTCTTTATTCTAATCCTTGTGTCTAATTACTCTGGTTTGATTCCTGGAGCAGGACATATCACTGGCTTTATTCCACCTACTAGTCATTGGGCTGTCACTGGTGGTTTGGCTACAGTTACTTTTCTTACTGTACAATATAGTGGCATTAGGAAAAAGGGATGGGGACATTTCAAACACTACTTTGAACCAATCTATTTGACACCTATTATGTTGCCATTAGGGATCATTGAAGAGTTGATTCGTCCATTCTCTTTGTCTCTCCGTCTATTTGCTAACGTTTTTGGTGGGGAGATGGTGTTGTTTGCTATAGCTACTGCTGCATATACGATGCAGCCAGCACTTTATGTTTTGCTGCCAGTAGTTATGGGGCTAGAGTTGATTTTTGGGTTTATCCAAGCATTTATTTTTACATTGCTATCCGCCGTCTATATCGAGGCGGCCACAGCAGAGGGACACCATTAAAAATGGCATAACCATTATTTTTTAGGTGTCTACTTTTTATGCCTGTGGGACATATACAGAACTTTTTTTGGACGGCACAAATTTGCAGCTTGGTAACCTAAGTTTTCTTTTGAACCGATCTTTAATTGGATCGGAACCTTTACTGGAGCTAAGGGGGTGAAAGGTTATGATGGAAGCAGCTATTTTTGCAGGTATTACTATCTTTGCTATGGCTTTAGCAGCTATTGGTTCAGCAACTGCTCAGGCTCGTACAGCAACTGAAGCTATGTCTGCTATGGCTCGCCAGCCTGAAGCAGCTGGTCAAATTCAGACAGCTATGATGTTGGCACTAGCCTTTATGGAGGCATTGACACTCTTCGTGTTTGCAACAGTGTTCGTTTTGATGGGTATATTTTAAGAACAGATGGAATTATGCTCTGACTATTTCGGGCGACTAGGTATGCCTTAGTCGCCCTGAAATCCATCTGCTGCCGTCCGATGATTTCTGACATATGGTACCCGAAAGGGGGAAATCATATCCAATGGGATTCTCAATACATGAATATATTGGCACAATAATTAGTTTCCTAGTCTTTGCCTGGGTCATGTGGAAATTGGCCTACAAGCCAGTTATCGAAGTTCTCGAAAAGAGAAGGCAGGATGTTGAGAATAATCTTGAATCTGCCGCCAAGGCCAGGGAAGAAGCAGCCAGTATGCGTAGAGATTATGAAGCACGTTTGGCTGCTGCTCAAAAAGACGCTCAAGAGATTATCAAAAAGGCCGAGAAAGTTGCTGAGAAGAACAAAGATGAAATTGTTCTTAAGGCACAGAAAGAGTCTGATGAGATGCTCTTGAAAGCCCAGCGCACTATTGAAATTGAAAAAAACCGTGCCATTGCTGAACTCAGGCATGAAGTGGCTGATCTCAGTGTTATGGTGGCCGGTAAGGTGTTGGGCAAATCGCTAACCGAAGAGGATCATAAGAGGTTGGCAAAAGAGTTTGTTGAAGAGGTAGGCGATGTTCAGTGATAAACAAAAGCATCGCTCGCAGATATGCAGGTGGTCTGTTTCTTTTAGGTATAGAAAAGGACATGCTTGAGCAGCTTGGTAATGAACTGAGATTAGTGCAAGAGACTCTTGACAAAGAAGTTGACCTGACAAAGGTGCTTGAACACAAGTTGATCTCTCCGACAGAGAAAGTGGAGCTAATACGACAGGTGTTTGGAGATAGTGTCTCTAGTGAGGTTATCAGTTTCTTGGGCATAATTATACAGAAGAACAGACAAAACTATATTTCCAACATTGTTGAGGAGTTCGGGCTTCTAGTTGATGAAGCTCAGGGTATTGCTGGAGTGGATCTCTTAACTGCAGCACCTCTGGAGCAAGATGTGGAAAGCAAGTTGGTTTCGCAATTAGAAGGTCTGTTGAAGAAGAAAATTCGCTTAAGAAAAATTGTCAACCCGGAACTGTTGGGGGGTATGGTAATCAACGTTGGTGATCAACGTATTGATGCCAGTCTTAAGCGCCAGTTATACGATATTCGTGATGTGATGAGAGGTTAGTCTTGGAGAAAGGGGTGACCGATACCTGTGAGCAGTATAAGACCTGAAGAAATTAGTCGTATTATCAAACAGCAGATTGAGGGTTATGAAAAGCAGATTAATGTTGAGAATGTTGGGCAAGTAATTCAGGTTGCTGACGGTGTTGCCCGTATTTACGGTCTCCAGTCAGCTATGTCCAGTGAGTTGCTTGAGTTCCCAAATGGTATCTATGGTATAGCATTGAACCTTGATGAAGATAGCATTGGTTGCGCTATTTTAGGTGATTATACCAAGATTAAAGAGGGCGACGAGGTCAAGCGTACAGGCAGAATTGCTGAGGTCCCTGTTGGTGAGGCCATGTTAGGGCGTGTTGTAAACGCTCTTGGTCAACCTATTGATGGTAAAGGGCCAATTGAGACCGATCGTTTTAGAGCTATTGAGTCTCCTGCTCCAGGCGTTATCGCCAGAGAGTCTGTTAACACTCCGTTGCAGACTGGGTGGAAGGCTATTGACTCAATGATTCCTATTGGTAGGGGTCAGAGAGAGTTGATTATTGGTGACAGACAGACAGGAAAGACATCTCTGGTTGTTGATACGATCATCAATCAGAAGGGTCAGGACGTAATTTGTGTCTATGTTGCTATTGGTCAGAAGGCATCTACCGTTGCTGGTGTAGTTTCAACGCTTGAGAAGCATGGTGCCATGGACTATACAATTGTTGTTTCAGCAACTGCTAGTCAGCCAGCACCCGAGCTATACATTGCTCCATACGCAGGTACAGCTATGGGTGAGTTCTTTATGTATGAACAGAACAAAGATGTTTTGGTAATCTATGATGACTTAACTAAGCAAGCTTGGGCATATCGTGAGTTATCACTATTGCTTAGAAGACCTCCTGGACGTGAGGCCTTCCCAGGTGATGTTTTCTATTTACACTCCCGTTTGCTTGAGAGAGCTGCTAAGTTGAATAAGGATAATGGTGGCGGTTCTTTAACTGCTTTACCAATTATTGAAACTCAGGCCGGTGACATCAGTGCTTATATTCCAACAAACGTTATTTCCATTACAGACGGTCAGATCTTCTTAGAGTCTGATATGTTCTATTCTGGTATTAGACCAGCTATTGATGCGGGTCGTTCTGTTTCTCGTGTTGGTGGTGCAGCGCAGATTAAGGCTATGCGTCAGGTTGCCGGTAGGTTGCGTTTGGATCTTGCTCAATATAGAGAGTTGGCAGCTTTTGCTCAGTTCGGTTCCGATCTGGATAAAGCTACTCAGGCTCGTTTGAATCGTGGTCAACGCGTAACCGAGATTTTAAAGCAGGGTGAGAGGCAGCCTATGGCTGTTGAGGAACAGGTAGTGGCTATCTATGCTGTTTCAAATGGTTTCTTAGATAATATCCCTATCGAGAGTGTAGCAGCTTTTGAGAGGGAATTCTTAAGATATCTCCATAACATGGCACCAGAGATTCTTAAAGCTATTCAGGATGAGAAGGCTTTATCCGATGCTACTATAGGCGCGTTGAATAAGGCTATTGAAGAGTTTAAGAATACCTTTGGGGTTGACGGCAAAAAGGCAACAGAGGCTGTCTCGTAAGCCATGAATGTGATAGATGGTGGTGAATAACCAATGGCATCTTTACGAGATATTCGTCGTCGCATCAAGGCGGTCGATAGTACAAAGCAGATAACTAGGGCGATGTATATGATATCTGCTGCCAAGCTGCGTAAGTCAGAGGATATGGTTAATGCAGCCAGACCTTTTACTAACAAGTTACAAGAGGTTTTAGAGCGCTTAGCTGAAACTGATCTGACTATGAGCCATGAACTCCTGGAAAAACGTGAGGTTAAAAAGAGCTTAGTGGTTGTCATCACAGGTGATCGAGGTCTTTGTGGTAGCTTTAACAACAACGTAATGAAGTATGCTCAGAACCTCGTTGATGAGAGTGATGTTCCGGTTGAGCTGGTCACGATTGGTAAGAAGGGTAGAGACTTCTTTAAGAAACGTGGATATCAGATTCGGGAAGAAGTACTGGGTGTGGGAGAAGACGTCGATGTAAGTATGAGCCGTAACCTTACTCAATCTCTTATGAAAGCATATATGAATAAAGAGGTTGACAGGGTTGTGGTGGTATATACTCAATTCCTCTCAGCTATGTCTCAGAGTCCTAATTCCTTTCAGCTTCTGCCAATAGAGGGTATGGAGAAAAAGGTACAGGAAGAGACAGAAGTAGATGTTGAGGAATATATCTTTGAGCCCTCAGCCGAAGACATCTTTAAGCATCTCTTACCGAAGTTTGTTGAAATGGAGTTCTATCATCTCCTGCTAGAGACCAAAACCAGTGAGCATGGAGCTAGGATGACGGCGATGAAGAGTGCAACAGATAATGCTGAAGATATGATTCATTCATTGACATTGAAATACAACAGAGCCAGACAGGCCGCGATTACCACTGAAATCTCTGAGATTGTTGGTGGTGCAGAGGCTCTGAAAGGCTAAGTAGGTGATGACTACGGGATACCGCTGGTCATTGAAGGAGGGATAAGGGAAAATGGCTGAAAACGTAGGTAAGGTTCTTCAGGTAATTGGGCCTGTAGTTGATATCGAGTTTCCAAGTGGCCATCTCCCCGAACTATATAATGCGGTCTATATTAGATCTGAAGAAGGGGACCCCCGTAATATTAACCTGACAGTTGAGGTAGCTCAGCACCTTGGTAACAATGTTGTTAAGTGTGTAGCTATGGCTTCAACCGATGGATTGCAAAGGGGTATGCAGGCGATTGATTCAGGTGAACCTATCACTGTACCTGTAGGTAGAGAGACGCTAGGCCGTATGTTAAATGTTCTGGGTGAACCCATTGATGGTATGGAAGCACCCCAAGTAAAAGAACGCTATCCTATTCATAAATCAGCACCGGATGTAGCTGATGTTAGTCCAGCCACTGAGATGTTAGAGACAGGTATCAAGGTTATTGACTTGATTGCTCCGTTTGCTCGTGGTGGTAAGATTGGTCTCTTTGGTGGTGCCGGTGTAGGTAAGACGGTTCTTATTATGGAGCTTATCCATAACGTTGCTTATCAGCATGGTGGCTACTCTGTTTTTGCTGGTGTCGGTGAGAGAACTCGTGAAGGTAATGACTTATATCATGAGTTGAAGGAGTCAGGTGTTTTAGATAAAACTGCTTTGGTATTCGGTCAGATGAATGAACCTCCTGGAGCACGTCAGAGGGTTGCTCTAGCAGGTCTGGCCATTGCTGAATACTTTAGAGATGTTGAAGGTCAGGATCTCCTGCTCTTCATTGATAACATTTTCCGTTTCACTCAGGCAGGTTCTGAGGTATCAGCATTGCTAGGTCGTATGCCTTCAGCTGTAGGTTATCAGCCTACACTGGCTACGGAAATGGGTCAGTTGCAGGAGCGTATCACAACAACAAAGAATGGTTCTATTACGTCAGTTCAGGCTATTTACGTACCTGCTGATGACTATACTGATCCTGCTCCAGCAACAACATTTGCGCACCTTGACTCTACAGTTCGTCTGGAGAGATCCATTGCTGAGCGTGGTATTTATCCTGCGGTAGATCCATTAGCATCCACATCTAGGATTCTTGATCCTAATGTTTTGGGTAATGATCATTACCAGGTTGCTCGTGATGTACAGCAGGTATTGCAGAAATACAAGGATCTTCAGGATATTATTGCTATTCTTGGTATGGATGAGCTTTCTGATGAGGATAGGTTGACTGTTTCAAGGGCACGTAAACTTGAAAGGTTCCTGTCACAGCCAATGTTCACTGCCGAAATATTTACCGGTATGGAAGGTAAGTATGTACCTATTGCCGAAACAGTTCGCGGTTTTAGGGAGATTCTTGATGGTAAGCATGATGACTTACCAGAGCATGCTTTCCATATGATTGGTACAATTGATGAAGCGGTTGAGAAAGCTAAACAAGACTAAGCAGTGTTTCTGCGGGTGAGAGGATGACGGGCATGGAGAAAAAGATCAGACTGGAAGTAGTGACACCCCAGCGCGTCGTTTTTGAAGATGATGTCGAGGCCTTAATTATACCAGGTATTGATGGATATATTGGTATATGGCCCGACCATGCCCCAATGGTAGTGAGATTGGACTTAGGTGTCATTCGCTATCGCAAGGGTCAGAGTCTCGAACGTATAGCTATAACCGGCGGTTTTCTGGAGATAGCACAGAACAAGGCTGTAGTTTTGGCAGACTCAGCAGAACTCGCTTCAGAAATCGATATTCTGCGGGCAAGAGAGGCTTTGGAAAGAGCTAAGAAACGCCTCGATGAAAAAGAAGGCCATTTAGATTTTCAAAGAGCACAAGCTGCTCTGCGCAGAGCTTTGAACAGACTGAAGGCCGCAGGAGCCGAGTAGGTTGGGGTCTATACATGGTTTTACCAGCATGGCATTAGCCATGCTTTTTTTCTCACACTCTTCTTAGAGATTGCATAAGACTGTGCTGTGGGACTAAATACTAAAGATGGGCACGGAAAAACGTGTTTTAGGGGGATTTACTTTGAGTCAGTTAATTATACGAGGTGGGCGGCCATTACATGGAGAGATAACCGCACAGGGAGCAAAAAATGCAGCACTACCAATTTTGGCGGCAACCCTCCTTACGGGTGAGGAAGTGAGGCTTGGGCAAATCCCCCATCTTGAAGATGTTCACACCATGAAGTTGCTGTTAGAGTATCTTGGAGCTAAAGTGACTGAAAACGAAGACGAAGTTGTTGTAATAGCGGGGGAAAACCTAATTCATGAAGCTTCATATGATTTAGTTAGTCAGATGCGGGCCTCATTCTTAGTAGCTGGCCCTTTACTAGCAAGGTTTGGCAAGGCGATTGTACCTCTACCAGGTGGTTGTGCCATTGGTTCAAGACCTGTGGATCTTCATCTCAAAGGTTTTCAGGCCTTAGGTGCAAAGGTTGAAATGTCACATGGTGCAGTTGCTGTCCAAGCAGATAAATTAAGAGGTGCAGATATCTATCTAGATACCCCTAGTGTAACTGCAACAGAAAACATTATGATGGCAGCTTGTCTAGCAGAGGGAACTACAGTGATAGAGAATGCTGCTGAAGAACCAGAGATCGTCGATCTAGCGAACTTTCTAAATACTATGGGAGCTAGGATATCTGGTGCTGGTACACATGTTATTAGAATTGATGGTGTCAGGGAACTTCACGGTGGTCAGTATGAAGTTATCCCTGATCGGATAGAGGTTGGCACCTACATGGTTGCTGCTGCTATCACAGGTGGAGATGTTCGGATTAACAACATAGTGGTAGAACATGTGAAACCCGTTATAGCTAAGCTACGTGAAGCGGGAGTTATGGTGGAACCAGATGTTGATAGTGTAACTGTCTGGACTAACAGGAGACCAAAAGCTATAACTGTGAAGACTTTACCACATCCAGGATTCCCTACAGATATGCAGGCACCAATCATGGCTCTCTTGACTATAGCAAGGGGGACTAGTACTGTTGTTGAAACAGTCTTTGATAACAGGTTTAAGCATGTGCGAGAGTTAAATCGCATGGGCGCCAACATAGTGATAGATGATCGTCGAGCCCTTGTGTATGGAGTTAAGTCACTGGTTGGTACAAGAGTTGAGGCCACTGACCTAAGAGCAGGTGCTGCTCTAGTGGTAGCGGGACTTAAAGCTGAAGGTGAAACCATTATAGATGAGGTTCATCATATAGATCGAGGGTATGTAGATATCGAAAAGAAGCTTTTGAGCCTAGGAGCCGACATTGAACGTAAAGGCAATGACCCTCTGTATGTTAAGACTCAACACAAAGTGAATTAAATAAACCCTCTTCAGCATAGACTCTTTATAGAGGACAAGTGTTGGAGGGGGGTTTTCTTTTTGTATAAGAGGTTAGTTATCGTTATTCTTGTTTTTTCTACTTTGATATTAATTGTTTTTCCTTCTCTACTGGTGTCAGATAGGTATATACCACAAAACCAGAGTTATACGCTAACAAGTGATGGTACTGTTGGTGATCTCCTTATTAATGTTTATGTCGATAAAGATAAAAAGTTAATTCAAATCCCTTTAGAAGAGTATGTTAAAGGGGTTGTGGCAGCAGAAATGCCCGCTCTCTTTCATGAAGAAGCGTTAAAAGCTCAGGCAATACTAGCAAGAACATATGCATTAAAGAGAATGAGAATCTTTGGAGGCAATGGCTGTGATTATCATCCTGAGGCTGATGTTTGTACTGATTCAGCAGTGAGTCAGGCCTGGCTTTCAGAGGAAGATTTGAGAGAAAAATGGGGCTTTATAGGATATTATCGGTACTGGCGTAAAATTGACAAGGCCGTTGAAGATACAAGAGGGTTAATGGTTATCTATGATGGTATACCTATAGACGCAGTCTATCACAGTTCTGCCGGAGGAATTACTGAAGCCGCTTTATATGTATGGGGCAATGATGTTCCCTATCTAAGGAGCGTCGAATCCCCCTGGGATGAAGATGGAAACAAGTATGAGGAGACAGTTAGCTTTTCTCTTCAAGAATTTGCTGCACGACTAGACATCTCTGTGACCAGTTTATCAGTAGCTTTAGAGAGAAGACAACCGATAATGAAGGTACTAGAGTATTCTCCTAGTGGCAGAATCCTTAGAATTCAGGTATTGGACAAAGAGTTTAGTGGCAGGGAGTTTCGTTCAAAGCTAGATCTGAATTCTACTATGTTTACCTGGAATATTCGTGACGGCAGAGTATATGTCACAACACTTGGTAATGGTCATGGTGCTGGTATGTCTCAATATGGAGCTAATGGTTTAGCAGAGGAAGGTAAGACCTATGAAGAGATCATTAAACACTACTATTACGGTGTAGAGATAAAACCAATTTTTCGGGAGTAGCTTTGGATGACAGGTATGTATTACCCATGCAAATGTTGGTAATACTACCTGTTGAGGTGATAAGGAATGAAGTCGTTATGGTCACGTCTGGTTCTCTACTTAAAAGAGAGAACGAATAGGGAAAGAGTCTTGGGTGGATCAGTTAGTGGTCCCTTTACTCGCTGGGTATCCTGGAGAAATTCAAAAAGGGTTAGACTCCTATTAATATCTGTGGTTTTGGGAACAGTTTTTGTCGCTTCATACTGGTTTTTTGGTCAACTGCTTGATAATCTTACAGAGGAATCTACAGAAGAACCTGTAGAGATTACCTTTAACGGGGAACAATACAGTGAGTTTTATACTGTGATCACACCTGTTGAGGATATCAAAGAGGAGTTAGATATACAAGAAGTAGAGGAGAGGCAATGGCCTCTCTGGGGAGTCATTGAAAAGCAATTTGGCTGGATATATTCTGAGACTCTAGAGGCCTGGGTGTTTCATGAAGGTATTGATATTTTATCAGCACAAGGCGCAGAGATTGTAGCGGTCGCTAGTGGAGTTGTAAGGGATGTATATTTTGATCCTCAATTAGGATTGACCATTGTGATAGATCATGGTGATGGTTTGGAAAGTATTTATGCTTCTTGCCATTTAAGTCATGTGCAGGCCAATAAAGAGGTAGCTCAAGGTGAAGTAATTGCAGAGGTTGGCAATTCAGCTTTGTATGAAACAGAATTAGGCTATCATCTGCACTTTGCGATTCGGTTAAATGAGGAGTTCATTGACCCTCTAATATATCTCCCAAGATAGGCTGTGAAGAACATGCCTGGGTGGTATCATCCCAGGCATGTTTTACGTTTCCAGGACACACCCACCTTGTGAAAAGGCAAAGCCATAAATACATTGCCCGAGAAACTAGATAATAAGAATTGAAAATATAGTTACTGCTAATACAACCTGCCTTGGTGTTATGTAAGGCAGGTTAATATAACATATGATTAGACATGGGACCTGTTGACTCAAAGCAGGGCCTATGGTTGTAATTTTATATAAATATGTGATTATAGAGCAATAAATATATATAAAAATGTGATAAATGTACCAACAAATATATAGGCACATTGGGGTATTTCTCTAGCTCCAAGCACTGCGGTTGATGGTTAAACAGTTCTGAGGGGTAGGAACTGTGCTGTCAACCAGAAACTGTGATTTTTGAATGATATTATTGAATCTATGAGTCGAATTTTACACCAAGGGAGTCGACTATGACTCCTTTTGTAATAATCAAATGTTAATTGACGCAGTAATTCGAAAATAATAGGAGAAACATCACGAAATATCCCTGAAGAAATTCGGAATGAATATAATAATGTGCCATGGCGAAGATGATTGGATTGAGAAATATTTTAAGACTTGAATATTTTGGAGTAGATGAATCAATTATATGGGAGATTATTAATAAAGATTTTCCAGAAACAGAGCCACTAATCTTGAAGATAGTTCAGGAAGTTGGGGACATCACATAACACAATATCACCACTACGGGCTAGCGCCCTTGGTCGCAGAAGTATAATCAGCGACACACCCTCGAGACTAACCGAGTCGGCAAAACTCGAGCTTAACATAAGAGCTATGTAAGGCTCGGGCTTTACCTGTAAGTCTCGAGGGCGTCGGTGATATGAAAACGTTGGATGACATTGGCGAAGAGGAAATTACTAGTTTCCTAGAATAGTTTACCGATAAGATTACAAAAAAACTAGCAATCATACTAAAGAAAGAGGATGGCGTTCCTCCCATGACTGAAGTCACGGGTATCCACGCCACAAGTATTATGAACATGCCTAGGTGGTTTCCTCCTAGGCATGTTTTATGTTTCTGGGCATATACATGTACAAACCCACCTTGTGAGAAGGGGGAAGCTCGGGTGAAGGACTATATATGGAAAAGGGTCCTTGAGGTGAGTAAGTATATTGCCTCAAACAATGCTACAGTGCGTCAAACTGCCGGGGTGTTTCAGGTTAGCAAAAGCACGGTTCATAAAGACGTTACTGAACGACTACCCCAGATAAACCAGACGCTCTTTAACCAGGTGAAAGAGGTATTAGAGGTTAATAAGGCGGAGCGGCATTTGCGGGGGGGTGAAGCTACCAAAAAGAAATATCAAAGTAATTTGCCCTATGGTTAAGAAAAAACGCCCATTTAAGGAGGAGTTTGCTGGTTAAGGACGAAATTTGGGAGTATGATAAGGGCATGTGACCGGGGGGATAGGGCAAGATGTTAACAAGGGATATCGGAATAGATTTGGGAACCGCTAATGTAATGGTTTACATCAAAGGCTCAGGAATAGTCTTGAAGGAACCATCTGTTGTTGCTGTGGATGATCAGACAAAGAAAGTGCTTGCAATTGGTGAAGAAGCTAGGAAGATGATTGGTAGAACACCTGGTAACATTCGAGCACTGAGACCCTTGCGTGATGGGGTAATTGCTGATTATGATACCACAGAGGTTATGTTGAAACACTTTATTGACAGAGTTCATGGAAGACGTAGCTTTCTTAAACCTCGGGTGATGATTTGTATTCCTTCAGGAGTAACTACTGTAGAAAAGCGTGCTGTCTTAGAGGCTGCCAATCAGGCAGGCGCGAGAAAGACATACTTAATTGAGGAACCTGTAGCTGCAGCCTTAGGGGCAGGTTTGGATATTTCACAACCTAGTGGTAACATGGTAGTGGATATCGGGGGCGGAACCACTGATGTTGCAGTGCTCTCTCTAGGTGGTGTGGTGTTAAGCAAGTCACTGAGAATTGGTGGTGACAAGCTTGATGATGCAATCATTCGTTATGTTAAAAAGGAATATAATCTATTAATTGGAGAGAGAACTGCTGAAGAGATTAAGGTGGATATTGGTTCAGCGTTCCCTGAAGATGATGATCGTTTCCTGGAGATTAGAGGTAGAGATTTGGTCACTGGTTTGCCTAAAACCGTTAAGATAACTGCTGCTCAAAGTTATGAGGCGATGGAAGAACCCATTATGGCTATCATTGAAGTTATTCGCCAAGTCATGGAGCTAACTCCACCTGAACTGGCTGCTGATATCGTGGAAAGAGGTCTTATTCTAACTGGCGGAGGCGCTCTTTTAAATGGGCTGGATAAATTGTTAGTCAGAGAGACAGGTGTCCCTATCCATATTGCGGATGACCCACTTTCCTGTGTGGCTTTAGGCACAGGAGTGGCCTTAGAACATCTTGATCTATATGCTGAACATCTGATGAGCAATACTCAGTAAGAGGCACCCCGCTCAAGAGGGCGGGGTTTTTGTTTTTAGCTAAAGATTTTTCTAGGATAACCGATATAGATATTAAGGCTCATTATGGAGGGATTAATGGTGATTCGTGGGTTATATACAGCAACTTCAGGAATGATGATTCAGGCTGAGAAACAACAAGTACTTACCAATGACCTGGCCAATGTAAACACTACAGGCTATAAACGGGATGTTGTTCGCAGTGATACCTTTAAAGAAGTTCTGTTGCACAGAAAAGATTCATCAGGGCAGAGCCTCATTGGTACCCTCGGTCTTGGTAATAGCAATACAGAGACAGTTACTCTTTTTGAACAAGGTGCATTAAAAGCTACCGAGAGGGAGCTTGATTTAGCTTTAATGGGTGAAGGCTTCTATGTTATTCAATCAAGAGGTCAAGAGGTTTATACTAGGGATGGGTCTTTTTCTAAGGACAGTCAGGGTAGACTTGTAACGAGCAATGGTGATTATGTTCTTGGAGAAAAAGGTATCGTTACCCTTAGCGATGAACCGGTAACTATAGATTCACAGGGAACTATCTGGCAAGGTAATACTCAAATAGATAAGTTGAGGGTTGTCAGTTTTGAAGATTCTTATCAGTTGGAAAAGCAAGGTAATTCCTTGTTTGTGAATAAGGGTAGTGCAGTTTCTCAAGCTGATGCTACTGTACGTCAAGGGTTCCTTGAAGGCTCTAATGTTGATTTGGTTTCAGCCATGGTAGATCTGATGGCAGTTATGCGAGCTTATGAGACAGGTCAAAAAGTTATTCAAATACAGGATGAAACTCTTGGTTTAGCTGTTAAAGAAGTAGGGAAGGTTTAGGAGGGGAAGAGATGATTAGATCCTTATGGTCTGCTGCTTCGGGAATGAAGGCTCAACAACAACAAGTAGATAATATCTCAAATAATCTGGCTAATGTAAATACCGTGGGGTATAAGAAGAGTACTGCTAGCTTTACTGATCTTTTTTATGCTAATCTAAACAGACAAGATACTGTGCAGCTTGGTCATGGCGTAAAAATGAGCAGTAGTTTAAGAGATTTTAGTCATGGACCTTTACGTCAGACTGATTTGGGGACTGATCTGGCTTTAGAGGGCAATGGTTTTTTCCGTGTTGCATTACCTGATGGCCAGACTGCTTATACTAGAGATGGTTCATTTAAGATAGATAATAGTGGTAGGCTTGTAACTACTCAGGGGTACTATGTTTTAGATCACAGTGGCAGACAAATTACAGTGGATGATACCCTAACAGTTTCTGAGGATGGCACGATTCAGATATTTAGAGATGGACAGGCTCAAACACAAGGCATTCTTTCCTTGGCTACATTTACTAACCCTGAGGGCTTAGAAGCAATAGGTAGCAATCTGTATGTTTCCTCTGGAGCAGAAGGGACTACTTCTTTAGGTACTCCGGGTCAAACTGGATTTGCCAGTATAAGACAGGGTTTTCTAGAGGACTCTAATGTAAGTCTGGTTGAAGAATTAACAGAACTTATGGCAGCTCAAAGAGCATATGAACTTGCTAGTAAGTCTTTGCAATCAGCTGATGAAATGATGGCAATTACTAACAATCTAAGGAGATAATAATGAAAGGTATTTCAACCGATTACAGCCTCTTAGTAAAGAGAGAGGTACCAAGGCAAGATCAAGATGTAATAAAAGACTTTCAAACTCTTTTTGTTCAAGAAATTCTCAAGAAGAATCAAAAGAGTTTAGCTTCTATTAACACAAGAAGCAGTGAAAGACAGATGTATGAGGATATGTTTGCCGAAATGCTAGCCAAAGAGATTGCTAAGAGAAATGTCTTTTCATAAACAGCAGGAGCTGTTTATTTTTCTGCAGGTTTTCGACAAATGTCACAGAATATACAAGCAACAGTTATAAGCAGAGAGAAAGGAGAGCATAATGAACTTAGACATACGTGACATTCAAAAAATTCTTCCTCATAGGTATCCTTTTTTGCTGGTGGATCAAATTCTGGAGTTAGAGCCAGGGGAAAGGGTTCAGGGGTTGAAGAACGTCACTGCTAATGAGCCCTATTTCCAGGGACATTTTCCTGGCAATCCTATAATGCCTGGAGTACTTATTCTTGAGGCGATGGCTCAGGTCGGTGCTATTGGGGTCTTGTCAATGCCTGAAAATAAGGGTAAACTGGGACTGTTTGCTGGGGCAGATAAGGTCAAATTTAGGAAGCCAGTTAGACCGGGTGACCAGTTAATTATTACAGTAGAGATTGTCCGTTTACGAGGTGTTGTTGGTAAGGGGAAAGCATGGGCTCATGTTGATGGTGTTCTTGTTTCCGAAGCGGAGATTCTCTTTGCATTAGAGTAAGGGGGAAGTATTGATTTTGTCAGCTAGATTTGTAACTCGTTCAGCTATGATAGCAGTGCTCTATGTGGTTGTAACTTTCATTTTTCGTGAGATAAGTTTTTTGCCACAGCAGATTAGGGTCTCCGAGGCCTTAGCGGTCTTACCTTTTCTTGAGGCTGCTGCTATTCCAGGACTATTTATTGGTGTTCTTATTTCTAATCTTTTATTTGGCAATCTTGGTTTGCTTGATGTTCTTGGAGGAAGTTTTCTAACTCTGTTAGCCGCTTATTTGACCCATAAGGCTCCTAATGAATACTGGGCAATAGTACCACCAATTGTTATTAATGCTTTTGGTGTTAGTGCCTATCTCAGTTATATTCTAGAGATTCCATACTGGCCGATTGTCGGTTCCATATTTGTTGGACAGTTAGTGGCGGTTGGAGTACTGGGTCTACCACTTTTGAAGATTTTAAAGAAATATTCCAAGCGAGTAGGGTTTTCTAGAGAATATTAAGTTGTATGATATGAAACCTGCTGCATATTGTAGCGGGTTTTTTCTTTTTTTGGGTATAACTTGGAGGGTTTTTAGAAAGAATCAAGGTGAGAAGCATTTAGACTGTGGAGGGAAAGATATGAAAGGCTATCGATTACTGAGTGCAGCGTTGTTAGTTGCTTTCGCTATACTATTTGTCTGGACTGTAGGTGAAAGAGATGGTAAAGATAGAGCTGAAATAGGTTTGGAGAATGCCTATCAGCAATCATTCTTTACCCTAGGGGAGCATGCAGAACAGATTGAGGTGTTGTTGGGTAAGAGTCTTGTGACTGCATCACCTGGTCAAACGGTTATGTTGTTAACAGGGGTTTGGCATCATACCGAGGGTGCTCAGCAGAGTTTAGCTCAACTACCTTTAGGTCAACTGGACATGAGCAGAACCCAGAGGTTTTATGCGCAGACTGGCGACTATTGCAAGGTGTTAGCTCAAAAAGCTACGCAAGGGAAACCTATTACAGATGAAGAATGGCAACAGTTATCAGAGCTCTATGCTCAGGCCACCAAGATAAGTCAAGAACTTCAGAAGATGCAGCAGGATATTACAAGGGGCCAGCTCTTGAATCTAACCAATGAGAGACGCTCCTGGCGGAATATTTTAGGATCTCTAGGTATTATGCCAGTGGCCCAGACCAATACCGATCAGATATCAGAGGGTTTTCAAGCCATAGATGGGTTACTTCAGGGAATACCGACACTGCTTTATGATGGGCCTTTCTCTGATCATATCGAACGTAGAGAGCCTCGGGGATTAAAGGGTGAAAACATAAGTGAGGAACAGGCTAAGGGTATTGCCAACGCATTTATTGATAATTCAAGGGAGATTGGTTATCAAATTAAGGAAGAAGGTATGAGTACAGGACCTATTCCCGCCTACTCCTTTACTCTAACAGCAACCGGTCAGGGAGTGGGAGAGATATCTATTGATGTAAGCCAACAGGGTGGTCATGTACTTTGGTATTGGAATACCAGATCAGTGCAAGAACCTAGTCTTGATGTCTCTTCAGCGTTGGTTAGAGCAGAAGAGTTCCTAAATTCCCGGGGATTCAGAGATTTAACAGTAACGGGGTCTTTGAGGCAGGGGAATGAAATTACTTTTGCCTTTGTCCATGAAGAGGATGGCATTATAATCTATCCGGATATGCAAAAGGTTACTGTAGCGCTTGATGATGGTCAAGTTATCGGGTATGAGGCTGTTGGCTACTACATGTCCCACCATAAAAGGAATCTACCAGAACCAGAATTAAGTGAAGAGGACGCTCGCTTAATAGTTAACCCCAGGTTAGAGATTTCTAGGGTACGCTTGACTCTAATCCCGACTCCGGCTCAGGAAGAGGTTTTAGCTTATGAGATTCGGGCTAAGCTAGGGCAACAGGAATTCTTGATTTACATTAATGCCAAGACTGGTGTGGAGGAACTCATTCAACAGATTATTGAGACCGATGATGGAACCCTGACAATGTAAGTTCATATTGACACCTCTAACTGCCTTTGCTAAACTGAAGGCACAATTGATAAAGTGCTCTTATCCAGAGTAGGCAGAGGGACTGGCCCAATGAAGCCCGGCAACCTCCTGAATTTTTTCGGGGATGGTGCTAACTCCAGCAGATTGAGTTCTGGCAGATGAGAGGTTGTAGAATACTACCCTCGCCTGCCGGGGGTTTTTAAATACTCTGGAGAAGGAAGGGGGAGACAAATGAATAACAACAGATCATATTTTACTTCTGAATCAGTTACAGAAGGACATCCTGATAAGGTTGCCGATCAGATCTCAGATTCTATTCTAGATGAGATTTTAAGCAAGGATCCTTATGCTCGTGTGGCCTGTGAGACTTCTGTTACTACGGGACTGGTTCTAGTAATGGGGGAGATATCTACCCAGTGTTATGTGGATATTCCTGCAGTGGTGAGAAAGACTTTACGTGAGATTGGTTACACCCGGGCCAAGTATGGGTTTGATGGTGATACATGTGCTGTTCTTACAGCTATTGATGAACAGTCTCCAGATATTGCTCAGGGTGTCAGTACGTCCTGGGAGTTGCGTGAAGGGGCCACTGAGGGTGATGAGAAGGATCAGATTGGTGCTGGTGATCAGGGTATGATGTTTGGTTTTGCCTGTGATGAAACCCCAGAGCTGATGCCTCTACCCATTTCTCTTTCACATAAGCTTGCTTTAAGGCTTGCAAAGGTTCGCAAAGAGAGAATCCTTAACTACTTGAGACCTGATGGTAAGACTCAGGTAACTGTTGAATATGAAGGGGATGTACCTGTTAGAGTAGAGGCAATTGTTGTTTCCACTCAACATAAGCCCGATGTTTCAACCGAGCAGATTCGTCAAGATATTATTGCACATGTAATTAAACCGATTGTCCCTGCAGAGCTAATTGATGAGAACACTAAGATTTATGTCAATCCGTCCGGTAAATTTGTTGTTGGAGGACCTCATGGTGATTCTGGATTGACTGGCCGTAAGATCATTGTTGATACTTATGGTGGTTATGCTCGTCATGGAGGAGGAGCTTTCTCTGGTAAGGACGCTACCAAGGTAGATCGTTCTGCAACGTATGCTGCGAGATGGGTAGCGAAGAATGTTGTAGCAGCTGGCTTGGCCAAAAAGTGTGAGGTTCAGGTAGCATACGCTATAGGTGTTGCAAAACCTTTATCTGTCAGGGTCGATACTTTTGGGACTGGAGTTATCGCTGATGAAGAGATTCTGGCTTTGATTCTGAAACACTTTGATCTTCGCCCTGCTGCAATTATCGAGCAGCTAGACTTAAGAAAACCAATATATAGACAGATTGCTGCTTATGGACATTTTGGAAGACCTGACTTGGACTTACCTTGGGAAAGGACAGAGAAAGCAGAGATTCTAAAAGTAGAAGCAAATGTTTAATAACAAAAAGGCCGGCTGAAATATTGTCGGTCTTTTTTGATATATATCATTGCCTGGGAAATAGAAAGGGGATATATTAATCAAAAAATATTAAAGGGGATTTATCAATGTTGAAGTTAATACACATTTGGTCTAGAAAATACATCGTTATCTTGTCTGGCCTTTTTCGGTTCTGATCCTGCTTAATGCTCTAGCTATACTCATTTTTGATAACAACAGGATTCCTCAGATACTGATAGCCGGGACAATGATTTTAATGATACTAACGGGATTTCTGATGCATTATGCACCAAAGCCTAAAAAAGCAAGCGTTCGCCAATTTACCCAAAGCTAAATACAAAGGAATTTTTATGTGTCAAAATAAATACTAACCGACTGGTTAGTATTTATTTATTTCGGGAGGTGAAAACGTGTCTTCGGAAACTTTAGGCAAAATCGAGAAGGCAGCAAGAAAAGTCTTTCAAGAAAAGGGTTATGCTGAGACAAGAATTGCTGATATTGCAAATGAGGCTGGTATATCTCCAGGGGCAATCTACAACTACTATAAGAGTAAGAAAGAGCTCTTTGCTTCTCTTGACTTACCTGATTTAGAGAACAAGCGGCCGGAGTTTGAGAAAAAGAGAAGAGATATTATGAATGTAGCTTTGCAGCAGTTTGGGCAGTTAGGATATCAGAGAACTACCATGGAGAATATTGCTGAAGGTGTGGGGGTCTCTAAAGGGACGTTGTATCAGTATTTTGCAAGCAAAGAAGAAATCCTAGACAGTATAGTACGTGATAATGCGATAGTCTCTTTGTTAGGAGATCTCTCAGAGGCAGGCGATATCTCAGCCATAACCCATAGAATTGGACTGGAGTTTCTGAAGATGTATAATGAGCCCGAAAAACTGAGCTTGTTACGAACTATTATCTGTGAGTCTCCTAGCTATCCTGAACTTGGAAGGTTTGTGTTTGATAAAACTATTAATGAGGCGCATGAACAGATAGCAGTTTATCTTCATAGGGCTCAGGCAATGGGACTTTTAAGAACGGATAATCCGAAATTAGCTGCCAGAGTGTTTCTTGGTACACTTCTTTCTTTTGTGGTTGTAGATAAGCTGATTAATTCCCAGGATGAGTTTTCACAGGAGGAAATAGTGTCGGGAGTTACTAGTATTTTTTTGAACGGTATTTCAAAATAGGGGAGAGGATATCATGGTCAATGAAACGACTGCTAAAGGGAGACTATTAATGTCCATTACTGCTGTTGTGGCAGGCATATTGATGCTTGCAGTGGTTCCTAATCTAGCAGAAACTATTGTAACTTCTATTCAAAAGGCTTTGTGGGTCATGTATGAAGAAACAGGGAACCCATCTCCAAGAGCTGCTATTGATTTGGCTTCAACGTATATGCCCATGTGGACTGGTCTTACCTTTGTTGCTGGAGCTATTCTCATTCTTTTAGCTTGGCCCATATACAAAGGGGAGTATTGGGCAAGGCCTTTGGCTTTAGGGTTAGTTTCTTTACCTGCTATTACTTCAGCTTTCATGTTTGGACCTGTAATGAATTCTTCAAGTCATTTAGCTATGACCGATGTAACCATTTTGCTGATAGGACTTATTCCTTATCTAATATTCCTCCTGACAGAGAAGTCTCCCGGTAGAGATAAGGCTAAGAATGCTACACTCTTTCTTTTATTAGGTATTATGGTAGCGTATAGCTTTACAAATGGCTTTTCTGCTTTACATGAGTTAAATAGCAGGGTTGATCCTAGATACTATGAGGGTGAGTTCTTTACGTATGCTTTTGGTTTTCCTATGCTCTGGCTAGCATCATTCCTAGTTATTCTCGGGATACCTTTGCTAGCAGGTCGGAGTACTACCGGTTGGTGGTTAACAGCGATTGGAACACTTATGATGTTTGCAGTTTTAGCTAAATTTACTGTAATACATTTTAATGTCTTTTATCTAGGTAATCTAGCCTTAACTGGAATTGTCCTTAGTATGCTTCTATGTCCTAGTTATGGAGGACGGTTAATCAATCATCAGGGTAAGGTTGTCATACCTTCTCTTGATAAGTAGATGTTCACCCCTCTCTGTCATATGGTCATATGATAGAGCAGGGGTGATTCTTATGTGGTGGGTAGTGGTTCTAGTAATGGTCATTTTCTTTGCTCTAATGGTAATTGGGGCTAAGAGTCAGAAGCCAACACTGGGCTTAGTAATATCGTTTGGGAAAGCTGATGAGTCGGTTGAAGGCATTCTTAGATATGCTCAAGGATTAGTGCAAAGAGGGTATCTGAGTGGGGTCTGGGTTGATGATGCTTTAGCATCAGCTGAAACTAGAGAGATTGTCATAAGGTTAGCTAGAAGTATGAGTGGTATCGAAGTATTTGAGGGAAATCCACCCTATGATCGGGTGGATTTTATCTATTTGGGACATGTAGAGGATACCGAGGCCGATAAGTTCATGAGTAATCTACGCTGGTTGGTTGAGAATCAATCTAAAGTCACTTATTTCAGTGATTAACTAACTGTTTTTGCAAATTTCTAGCAGGGAAGTGGTGTCATGACAACGAAAGATATCTAGAATTCTTTGTTTAGGAGGGGCTACATGAGCGTTTTTTACCGGGTAACTATAGGTCTGATTGGTTTGCTCCTTCTTCTGTATTGGACTGTACTAGAGGGACAAGTTAATAGATTTGTAGTCATCTTTGTTATATATGGGATATTCATTGAAGCACGGCCGGTGAAAATGCGTTATGGTGCTTTATCTTTGGGAATGACGGTAGTTTTGCCTGCTGTTGTGTTGTTTGGCCCGGTAGCTGCGGCTTGGGTAAGTGTATGGTCTAGTCTAGTGGGTAACGGAATACTGAAAAACAGACCTGTAGATATTGCTTTATTTAATGCTGGTCAGTATGCCTTATCTGTGATTACAGCTGGTTATGTTTTTACTCTGGCAGGTGGAACTATTGGTGGTTTTCTTGGTGAGAACCTTGTTGCTTCCCTATTGTTTATTGGTACATACTTCATTGTTAATTCTCTGCTTGTTTCGCTAGCTTTCTACTTGCATGATCGGTCTAATTCCTGGTTTAGCTATATTAGAAGTGGTCTTTTCTGGGATGTTTTCAGTTACATTCTTGGTGGGGCTTTTGCTTTCTTGATGATTCTTAGCTATCATGAGATCGGTCTATGGGGTACCCTTTTGGTGTTTATTCCTATAGCTGGTCTTTCATATATTTTTTCTTTACAGATGGAGCTGACTGAAACAAACAGGGAGCTGCGGGTTCTGTATGATTTTAGTCGTCGTTTGAATCGGACCGCTTTTAAAGTGGATGAGCTAATTGAAGCTATGTCAAATACTCTTGATGATGTTTTTGCTTACAATGTCTTTGCAGTTTACCTTCCTGATGGGGATGAAAAGAGCCTTCTATTAGCCAGCCAATTGGCTGATGATGGGTTTGATTGGTCTTTGGTTTTGCCTGAGAAAGTGGTTTTGGGTGAAGATGTTCTTGGTTTAGTTGCTGTGGAAGGATCTTCTCGAATAATTAATGATGTATATTCTGATGAGAAGAGAGAGGTATTATATTCCCTAATGGTTGTTCCCTTGATTGTTGATGAAAAGCTGTTTGGCTTATCATTAGTTGGCAGGAATGATACTGGTGCTTTCTTTGCTAATGAAGACTTGCGGATTTTCAGTATTATATCCCACCAGGCTGCTTTTGCCTTTGAAAATACTCTTTTGTATCAACAGACTGAGACTCTAGCTAAGACAGATCCAGTCACAGGTCTATATAACTATAGACACTTTACTGATCGCCTTAATGATGAGGTTAGAAGAGCGAGGCTAAATGATAGCCGTCTAGCCTTATTATATATTGACTTTAATGATTTTAGTGAGTTCAACAACAGGTATGGGCATCTTGTGGGGGATAGGATTCTCCGTTCTTTTGCTGATATTATGCAGGAAAGTGTACGGGGTTCTGATATTCCTGCAAGGTATGGTGGTGATGAGTTTGTTGTCATCCTACCCAATACTTCTAAGACTAAGGCGGAACAGGTTGCCCTACGTTTGAAGACTGCTGTAGCTAGCTATCCCTTTACTGATGATGAGGGCAACCCCCTTATTCCTGCTAGTATCAGTGTGGGCATGGCCACCCTACCTGACGATGCCCTATCAGCTACAGAGCTAATTTATCTTGCGGACCAGAATATGTATAGCGAAAAGACTAAGCATAAGCAGTAAGGAGGGGAAGTTATTCTTTCCTGGCTATTTCCTGCCCAACCATTTTGCCGTTTATGTCAGGAACCTCTTCAGTATGGTGAAGAGGTTGTTTGTTCTTTGTGTATGCTTGAAATGAAGGGGGATTCTTGGTCTGAGCGAGTGAGTATTGTGCAAGGCAGTTTTTCTTTATATGCTGTTGGTAGGGCAAATGAACGATTGAAACAGGCCTCAGGCTTGTTAAGGAGAGGGCAGTCATTTATGGCTAAGCCTCTTGGGGGGTTACTTGCTGAAACCCTTGTTTCAGAGTTTCCGGAGGTCTTGATTCCTTTAAGTAAGGAGGAATCTTTAGAAGTAGGGTTTTCTCCATCTGTTTTTCTAGCATTGGAGGTGGCAAACTACTGGGGTTTGCCTGTAAACATGAATAATGATAATCTTCTGAATAAAAGGGTTGGGTTAATAGGTGACTTATCAGAACTTGATTCAATAGAAGCTTTAGCTAATAATTTGTTCAATATGGGAGTTAGGGCTATAACTGTACATATGCTGTTAGCTCCGAAAGTGGGGGAATCTAAGTGAAACTTAAGAATTGTATAAGATGTGGTAGGGTGTTTGCCTATATAGGTAACAGCTTGTGTCCTGATTGTATTCAGCAAGATGAAGAAGAGTTTATCCTTGTAAAGGAATATATTTATGAGCATCCTAAAGCTAGGTTACATGTAATTGAACAGGAGACAGGAGTATCTCAAGCAAAGATACTTAGGTTTGTCAGAGAAGGGCGACTTGAGGCTGAAGGGAATGAAGACCTCCTGGTGACCTGTGAGAGGTGTCATACACCTATTTCTGAGGGGAGATTCTGTTTAAACTGTATAAATGATCTGACTAAAGGTATGGTTGGTAAGGACAAGGATTCCCTGGAGGAAGAAGATAAGCATAGGACGGGCAAAATGCATATCAGTGAAAATTTAGATAGAAAGCATAAGGACTAGCTAAACAACAAAAAGACAAGCATTATCGAGCTATGTCCCTTAAATGGCTGATTTTGATATTAGACTGACACGTTTGCTTAAACTTGGTACTAAGCATCTGAGTGACTTTATCCGATAACACTATTAGAAGGAGCGAGGCCAAAATGATGATTTCTGACAAACAAATAAATCAAGTGGTCCGGGCCTATACGAACAAAGTCGAGGGCGCATATAAGAATAAGGTTGAACCTGCAGAACAGAAGAAGGTTCAGAAGAAAGATAAAGTTGATCTTTCCGAACAGGCTCTGGAGATTAAGAAGCTGCAGGAAAAGATTGGCCCACTAGACGAGGTTCGTACAGATCGGGTAGAGAAGATTAAGTATTCTGTTGATACAGGGACCTATAAGGTTGATGGCCAAGATGTGGCTGCCAAGATGCTCGGTCGTGCCTATGCCGAGAAACTTTTCAGTGGGAATGAGTGATATCTGTGCAAGAGTTGGTTAGAGACCTAATTAAGAAAACTAATGAAGAGCATTCCCTCTATGCTGAGATGCTTGACTTAGCTGAACAGAAGAGACAGATTCTCATAAAGAGTGACACTAAGAGTCTAGATTTGCTTGTGGATCAGGAAGATAACCTGGTCCATTTGCTACAAGCAAAAGAGTCAGAGAGATTTGCTTTGCAAGAGAGTTTGGCTGAAGAGCTAGAATGTGAGCAGAATTCTTCAGCTTTAATTGAAGCTCTCAGAAAACAGGGGATAGAAGAAGCTCAGATGTTAGAAGAAATTAATGCTAGTTTGACTTGGCATTTAAATGAGTTGGTTGCTCGGAACAGGTTGAATATGGAGCTAACTCAGCAAGCACTTGAGTGGGTGAGGTTTTCAATGGATTTATTTGGCAAGGTCATTGGTTCCAATAAAGGTGATAGCTATAAGGCTAGTGGGAAGAAGATGCCTCAGAATACCAGTCAGCCGGTATTTGTAAATAGGCAGGCATAGACGGGGGGGTAGGGTACATGAGTAGCTTTTACAGTCTTGAGGTTGCAAGAAGATCTCTGCAGTCCCAACAGCGTGCTCTTGATGTTACAGGGCATAATATAGCGAATGCTAATACTAAGGGATACAGTCGTCAGGTGGTTGACTTCCGTACTGTACCCCCAACCGGGACAGGTATCAAGGCTAATATTGGAGCAGGGGTTGAAGTAAGCTCCGTTAATCGTATGCGTGATAGTTTTTTAGATGGCCAGTATAGACAGCAGAGTACTCGGAATGGCTATTGGAATCAACAGGAAGAAGTATTAAACGTTATCGAAGTTATCCTCAATGAACCTTCTGAAGGGGGATTGAGGACTGTATTAAATAACTTCTGGTCAGGTGTTCAGGATTTATCTAATAATCCTGAGAGTACTGCTGCTCGTCGAGTGGTTCTAGAAACTGGAGAACTTGTTGTTGATAATTTTCGATACACTGACGGACAGTTGCATGAATTAAGAGAGAGCCTTGATGTTTCTTTGCAGGCTAGAATACAGGAGATTAACACAATTAACGAAGAAATTCTTCTTTTGAATCAACAGATTGTTGGTGAACAGGCAAAGGGTAATTCTGCTAATGATCTAAAGGATCGCAGAGACTTGCTGTTAGATCAGCTCTCATATTTTATGGATGTGGATGTTGCTCATAGAAGCAATGGTTCGGTGGATGTATATCTAAGTGGGAACATTATGGTTAATCAGTATAGTGCCAATAGGATTGTGGCTGAAATTGATCCTGAGAATGACCATATGCGCAAGTTGGTTTGGGAGGATGGAGGTCATGATGTCACTGTTAAAGGTGGTCAGGTCGCTAGTATTCTCTCTTTACGGGATGAAACAGTGGTAGATGTTAAGAATATGCTGCTGGATCTCTGGACTGATTTTGCTAATAGTGTTAATGAGCTTCATGCCACTGGCTATGGTCTTGATGGTTCAACTGGTCATTCCTTTTTTGTTAATGTGGATCATATACGTAACGCTGGAGTTAATCCAGAACTACATAGACATCCTGAGAAGTTGGCTACAGCTGATGCCGAGGGGCAACCAGGTAATAGTAATATAGCTAGGAAGATAGCTGATCTTCGCTTTTCACCCCGTGATGAGTTAAGTGGTGCCACTTATGATGATTTCTACAGGGGTCTGGTAGCGGATGTCGGTGTTCTATCTAGTGAAGCTAAAAGAATGGCTGAGAATGGTCAGTATCTAAGTCAACAAATAGATATGAGCAGGCAGAGTGTTCAAGGCGTTAATCTAGATGAGGAATTGATGAATATGATCAAGTATCAGCATGCATATTCTGCAGCAGCAAGGATGATTACCACTGTGGATGAGATGTTGGATTTGATTATAAATAGGATGGGTGTTGTTGGTAGATAAGGTAGGAAGGAATGACCATCATGCGGATTACCAATAATATGGGTATGGATAATCTCTTGCGTAACCTTAACCGAAACTACAAGACTATGGTCAAGTATGAGGATCAGGTTTCTTCAGGACGGAGAATTAATCGTCCTTCTGATGATCCAGCTGGGACTGTTGATGCTCTACGTTTAAGGACAGAGCTTAATCAGATAGCTGACTACAAAAAGAATATTGATGATGGTGCTGTCTGGCTTGGTACAACTGAGGCGGCCCTTAATGAAGCTAAAGATATTGTAATGAGGCTACAGGAGATAGCTATTTATGCAGGTGGAGCAGGTATGGAACAAAGCTCTCTAAATGCTTTAGCATTAGAGACAGAGCAACTTCTAGAACATCTTGTTCAGGTTGGCAATAGCAGTTATGGTGACCGTTATATTTTTGGTGGATATAAGACTAATACAGAACCTTTTACAGTAACGCGTGATGGTAATGGTCGTCTCACGGATGTAACATATAATGGTGATCAGGCAATAATCACTAGAGAGATAGGGAAATATGCAGACTTACAGATAAACCTTACTGGTGATGAGGTTTTTGGTAATCTCTTTTCTGCTGGAATTAATCTTGCTGCAGACCTCAGAGAGGGTTCAACAGGTAATTTAGATGATCACATAAGTGCCCTAGGTGATGGTCTTGACCAGGTTTTAGGTAGCTTGGCTACAGTCGGTGCTAGGACCAATCGTTTAGAACTTAGCAGGAACAGATTAATAAATATTGAGATTGATTCCATTAAGCTACTTTCAGAGATTGAGGATGTAGATATCGCAGAAGCCATTATGAAATTAGCAGCAGCTGAGAACACATATAAGGCTTCTCTCAGTGTAGGTGCTAGAATAATTCAGCCTTCACTTCTGGACTATCTACGCTAGACGGGAGGGGATAATAGATGCTTAGAGTCAACACAAGGCGTTTTGGGGAGTTAGAAATTGAAGAAGAGAAGGTTCTTTATTTCCCTGATGGTATTTATGGTTTTGAAGGAGATAAGCGTTGGATTTTAAAGGATCTGGATCCCAATTTACCCTCTTTTCACTGGCTGCAATCACTAGATGATGGGGATGTAGCCCTAGTTGTTGTGGATCCCTTTATTTTTAGGCCCCAATATTTCCCTCAACTTCCTGAACAGGAGATTGCTAAATTGAAGTTGAACTCTATAGAAAATACAATTTTCTTAAGTATTGTAGTTATTCCAGAGGATATTCAGAATATGACGGCGAATTTACAAGCACCACTAGTTATCAACCCAGATAATAGAATTGGCAGACAGATAATAACTACTTCACCTGAGTATGAAAGAAGACATCTAGTCTTTGCTGAAATGAAGAAGAACAGAAGATCTGTGGTTGGTTAGCTACATTAAGAGGAGGGGGCTTCTTGCTTGTCCTGACTCGTAAGGTTAATGAGAGTATTATGATAGGTGACAATATTGAGATTAAGATTGTCAGTGTGAAAGGTACTGGAGATCAGGCCTTGGTACGGGTTGGGATTGATGCTCCAAAAGATATTCCTGTGTTCAGACAAGAGGTTTATGAAGAGGTAGCTGATGAAAACAAACGGGCCGCTTCAGTTGAGTTTGGAGACTGGCAGGAATTGTTGAAATCTTGGCCTGGAAAAAAAGATAAAGATTGAGCGGGCAATTTGTGCCCGTTTTTTGTTTCCCCAAATGTTATCCACAAAACCACAGAATTACCCACAGGCAAATGTGCATAACGATGGGGATTAGAAAAGTTATCCACAAGCGTGTGAATTGAAAAATCCACATGCGGGGATAATGTGAAACAAATATCGACATTCCTGGCGAAGGAATTAATCTTCGCTGTGAGGAATATATAAAAAACCCCATTGTAAAAGGAGTGGTGGCCATGCAGATTACCATCAGAGGCAAGAACATCGAGGTTACACCCGCATTGAGACAGCATGTGGAGAGGAAGATTGGTAAGATAGGAAGATATTTTGAGACTCCTCTTACCGCTCAGGTGACCTTAATTGTGGAGAAAGATCGCCATATAGTGGAGGTTACTGTGCCGCTAGATGGAATGCTCCTCAGGGGTGAAGATGAAACAGATGATATGTATGCTTCCATCGATTCGGTAGTGGATAAACTTGAGCGTCAAATTCGCAAATACAAGACAAGGGTGAATCGAAGAGTCCGTAGGACAGAAGGTAAACCACTGTTTGTTAGTTCACCTGATGAGGAAGCTGTTGAGTATGAAGAAGGTCGAGTAGTTAAGACTAAGCGCTTTGCTGTTAAGCCCATGGATGTTGAAGAAGCTATTCTTCAGATGAACCTTCTGGATCATGATTTCTTTGTCTTTGCTAACGCAGAAACTCAAGAGGTTAATGTTCTTTACAAAAGGAAAGATGGCAACTATGGGTTAATCGAACCAAATCTCTAAGAAATGAGTTAAAGCGCTTCCGTATTTGAGAGTGCATGTTGTCTCTGAGCGCAACGTCGTCTTTCAAGTCATTTAGTGGTCTTAATAAGAAGGTGCTATCCCACTGTACTGTGAGATAGCACCTTTGGTTTTAATTTTTTCGGGGTTTTGGTTGTAAGGGAGGGTATGTGATCAATAAGGTGGCTAGGCCGATAGCACCGAGCAATGTAAAAACGGTAGTGGCGCTTAAA
>DYGY01000016.1 GCA_020724425.1 Thermaerobacter marianensis | reverse complement strand
TTTTCTGTCAATACCCGCCATCAAAATTTACACCACTACTTGAGATTCTAACGGACTTTGCGAATGCAAGCCTAACTGTAATATCTGAGCAAGAAAATATTAAAGAAATAATATCTATCGATTCAGATTCTTATATTTACGGAAATATTCGTGCCGAATATGTCAAAAATATTTTTTGATTCAAGTTCTTAAACCAACCAAAATTTACGCCACACTTGAGATTCTAACTACCAAGTGCATAGTGGAAAGTATGCCCATACCGGGCGCACGTAAGAAAAACCTGACTATACAGACAGGTTTTTCTTATACTCTCATAGATTCAATGCTGCTATTGCCATCTAAACACTCTGCTCGATACCAAAATCGAACCAGCAATCCAAGCTAGCAACACCAAAACTGCCGTTTGAATATCCCAGAGAACCACCTGTGAGTTAAAGACACTCCTTAGAGCTTCATTTAAATGCGTTAACGGCAAGACCCTAATTAGTGGTTCAAGAAACTTTGGTGCTCCATCAACAGGAAAATAACTACCAGAAAGAAACATCATCGGAAAAGAGATCATCATCGTCACCGCATTAGCACTCTCAGTTTTCGGTACAAAACTACCAATCAAAAACCCAATAGACATCATGGAAAGGGAACCTAGAATAATCAAGAATAGCAATAGGCCTTTGCTGCTAGCAACAGTAACATCAAACATTGCCATAGCGATACCGATAAATATGACCGCTTGGAAAAGAGAAAACCATACCTGTGCCGCAGTCTTTCCAGAAATAAAGGTCAGTGGCCTTAAAGGTGTTACACCCAAACGCTTAAGAATACCCTGTTCCCGCATGGATATTAAGCCCACACCAACATAAAGATTGGCCCACATTAAAAGCATACCTAAAAGCCCGGGTGTCAAAAAATCAATATACCTGATCTTCTTAACATCAACACTCTCCCACTGCAAGCTAACTACTGGGCTATGACCAGTAATTGCATAATTAATGCCCGTTACCGTCTGTGAGACAATTCCTTGGGCTGCCTGCAAAGTCATCGGTGAAGAAGCATCATAATATGCTTGAATAACTAATGGTTCCTGCCCGGGGACAAAGGGTTCCTCTGGAACCTCTAAAACCACACTAGTCTGACCCTTCTTTAACCCCTCGATCAACTCTTCCTTTTCACCATAAACTAGAGTAACCTGCTCCATACCTTCAAGGGTATTTACAAAGGTCTCCTGCAACTGACCCTCCGCCTTTTGAGTAAGGCCTATATTAACATTAATACCAGCACCCTCACCACCAAAAACCCAGCCAAAAAGCAACATGGAAATAACAGCTATACCCATACTGCCAATAATATGTGTCTTGTTCCTTGCTAGCAACTTAAAGTGACTTATCATAATAGCCTTAAAAGCAGCCATAATATCTCTCCTTTCAATCCCTTAAGACACGTCCTGTTAAAGCAATAAAGACATCCTCAAGAGTAGCCCGCCTAACTACTAGATCCTTCACTGCTTCTTGTTCAAACTTACCTAGTACCTGTCTTAAAGACTCGACAAGATCCTTGCTATGTAGATAAAATCTGTCTTCAGTAAAGATGACCTTAACTGTAGTTTCTTCCTTCTTTAATTCCTGCAGCTGCTCCTTAAGACCATTAAGAGGCCCTTCAATCGTCCCACTAAAGTCTAGCATCCCTAACAACTCTTTATCTGTTCCTTCAGCGATAATCTTACCACCATCCATAATCGCAATCCTGTCACAGAGTCTTTCAGCTTCCTCCATATAATGAGTGGTAAGAATGATAGTCTTACCAGCATCCCTTAGCTCCTCAATAGTCTCCCAAATACTTAACCTGGCCTGAGGATCAAGACCTGTTGTTGGCTCATCCAAAAAAATCACCTTAGGGTCATTCACTAAAGCTAGAGCCAGAGCTAGTCTTTGTTTTTGCCCACCCGATAGACTAGAAACTCTAGCCTTCCTCTTCTCTAAAAGATTAACTCTTGCAATCAACTCATCAACACTCTGACCGTTCTTGTAAAAAGCCCTAAACATGAAAAGGGTTTCTTCTACAGTCAAGTTATCGTGCAGTCCTGTAGTCTGTAAGCTTACACCAACAATCTCTTTGACAGCCCTTTGATTTCTAACCACATCTAGACCTGTAATACTGGCCTTACCGGAATCAGGTAATCTTAACCCCTCTAGAATCTCAAGTGTAGTTGTCTTACCAGCCCCATTAGGGCCAAGTATCCCATATATTTCCCGAGGTTGAACCGCAAATGATACCCCGGCCACTGCCTGAACTTCACCATAAGCTTTTTTCAAGTCACTAACAGCTATAATGGATTCTCTAGCCATACCTTACCTCCATATCTTTGACATCCAAAAGTATATTTGTCTAAAACTTCTCATTCTCCTGTTTGAGAATAAATACTCGCTAATGTTCCATACTAATTCTAAGGAGTTGATAAAAGTGCCAAAGAAACTAGACATACGCGAAACACCCCACTTCCCTGATGGTGATGCTCTGCATATCCCCTTAAGCGAACTAGATCAACGTATATCCGAAGTTGCCAACTCAGACAAAATACTCATAGTTGGTGAAGATCCCAGACAAACAAAACAGGCCATGTCCATTCTCTGGGGAGCCGGATTTCACAACGCTGAAGAAATGGCCGAAGGCCTACTAGCCTACAAAGGAGAATTCCTCCTCTCAGACCAATACCATGTCCCAGACGACATAGAATAAGCCTCTGCCTGTGGCAGAGGCTCTTCACTATAACGATCTCTTTACCCTTTTTAATCCCAATGCTTTGGCTTCATCTACCATTGCATCAATCAATGAATCTTCCGGAACAGGCCAATCCTTTGCTTCTCCCTTTGTACCAAAAGGCCTAAACTTAATTAACTTAAGACCAACTTCATTATCCAAACTCAAGAGAAACTTTACAGTATCCCTTAAGTTATCCATATTGTCAGTATATCCCGGAGCTATCACAAGCCTTATCTCATAAAGCTTATCCCAGGAACTCAAAAGCTCAATACTCTTTAGTACCTGCCCATTACTCCATCCTGTAAGCTTTTGATGAACAGTATCATCAAAGGCCTTAAGATCAATAAGGGTACTATCCAAATAGGGTCTGATTAGCTCCCAAACCTCTCTTGAAGCTGAACCATTAGAATCAACAAAGGTACTTAAACCCGTTTCCTCTTTGACTAACCGCAAAACATCAGCCAAAAATTCTGGCTGTTGAGTGGGTTCACCCCCACCAACAGTCACTCCAGAGATATACCTTTCATACTTCTTTATCCCTACAACAACCTCTCTAGCAGTCATACTAACTGCTTTAGGCTGACTGCTATAAGGACAAACCTCAATACACTTATCACAACTCACACAAATATCTGCCTGCCAGGTAACCAAACCATCCGCCTTCTGCAAAGCCCCTGCTGGACAGGTAACCACACACACTCCACAGCTATTACACAGATTAATCGTTTCAGGATTATGGCAGTATAAACAGTTAAAGTTGCAACCCTGTAAAAACACCACATATCTGTTACCCGGGCCATCAACAAAACTATTCACCAGAGTTCTTGCCACTAACCCTTCACTCATCCCTATCCCCCGAAACAATGCTACGTTCTAGGTAATTAACCCGTCTTTGCAGATGGCCTAGATTCTCAACACCTGCGCTACCCAGATTACTACTACCCATCCTGACATTATCACTCTGTCTAAACTTCTCTAAATCAATCCTCTTCATCAACCAGCCAGAAATTCTAATTAATTCAGAATCTCCACTAGTTACAGCAAACAATCTTAAACCTTGATCTAAAGCTGCATGAACCATATCTAGCACAGCCTCTGGATTATCCCTTGCCGTATTATCAAAAACAAAGATACTGCTAACACCACCATCAAAATACTTATCATGGGGTGCTAACGTCTCAATATGCCCATAGATATGAGGCTCATCATTTACAGGAACCCTAGCTCCCGGAGTAATGTCGATATCCACATCAATACCTGTTTGAGCATGGAAAATAACTCGATTCTCAGAGGCCTCACAATGTAAGGCAGGTTGTTCCTTTAATGCCTCATGGAGCCTAGCTATAATCCTAGTACTTAATTCATTAGCCTCACTATCATGACCATAACGGCTACTCTTTCCTTCTCTCTCCATTAAGATGTTAACCGCTTCAGCTAGACCAACAAACCCAGCCATAGCAGTGAAGTTCTTAAGATCAATCCAGCCCTCTCTAGCTAGGAAAGAATTCTCAAAGAACTTAACCTCTTCAACTAGCCATCTATTCCTGCTATTAATTACCTCAACAAGATACTTAGCACTCTCTACCAAAGTCTCAGACAAGAAAGAATCTGTATCACCCTCATGTTCTTCAACCATTCTTCTCAAATTCAACCTAGTGAGAGTATGACTACCACCACCAATTGGGAAAAGATTATAGCAGCTAGCAACAGCATAATTCTCACCCCAATTAGCCACATTCATCTTGTGATTAACAATATACGGCTTATTCCACTTCAAAGCATTACTCACTGCCTGAACCACATAATCCCTATCAGTTATATCTTTATCATACTTAAAGGACAAATTAGGAACCGTATTACCAAACTCATAATCAAGCTCTAACATGATTTCTCCTGCTCTTGTCCTCCTAGGACCAATATTAGCATGAGCAAAACCATCAGGAACCTGTTTATCTAATAACTGCCAAAACATCCTTAAAAGTTGCCTAGCTTCCTCCTCAGAAACAGTATCCATATATGGCTCCAACAACTCATCTACCGGCCCAAAAAACACAGGAAAACCAGTAATAGAAGGCACATAACTATATGCAGCCAAGAGCATAGTAACCGCATCATAAAGATTCTTGGCAGGACCCATCTCCAAATAATCAGAACCATTCCTTAAAGGGACAGAATAGTCAGGAGAAACATACCTTGGACGATACGGTGCAGCACCCTCAAACATATTACAGATAACACCCAACTCCAAAAACTCTCTAGCCCTATCCGACACCTCCGGATATGGCATAGTATTCTCAGCTAATTTAGCAAGAGCAGCCGTCTTCTGATACTCAGTCAACTGCCCGTTAGTCAAAGTATCTTTAACTTCTCTCTTGAAAACATCTAACTTATCAGCCTTAAGGCCCTCCGCTAGATTCTCAAATGGCATCAAACTTTTACTCTTCATAAGCATCCCCCTTCTCCACAGCACCCAAAATCATTGTAACTCTAGCGACATATTTCGTCAAATTATACACTCTTCTTAAGTGGTATCCAGAGAACCAATGCTGCTTTTTGCCACTATCCAAAAGTATAATCTCCCAGGATACTTCTCAAAAAAGGAATTCTTCTTAATAAATAGAAACCAATAATCATTCGCTAAAATTCGACGCTTTTATTACTATTTTCTCATAAATAATTATCGTTCAAAACTACGAAAAAGGAGGAGGAAAACTATGAGATTACCAAAACCAAAAAGTACTAACCAGATATTCATAGTATTCCTTCTCATCATAGTAACTTTTCAGATAACTGTAGCAATCTACTCTGTTGCTATGATTAATCAAACCTATCGTGATTCACAAGACATGAATGTGGTAGGTACCTTACGCTGGTTGACCCAAAGACTAGGCCGTTCATCTATGCAGATTATGGCTGGTTCTTCTGCTGCTGAAGTCAAGTCCCAGATAGACACAGATATTACCAGAGCTAATACAATTCTCTATGCCCTTGAACATGGGGACAAAACCTTAGATATAAAGCCAGCAACTAAACAAGAATACTTAGAGATTTTA
This sequence comes from Thermaerobacter marianensis, assembly GCA_020724425.1. Classification (GTDB taxonomy): domain Bacteria; phylum Bacillota; class Sulfobacillia; order DVGY01; family DVGY01; genus DVGY01. Next base: position 46,734 of record DYGY01000016.1, on the reverse strand, counting down.
GCAACTATCAATATCTCATGGGCAGAATATAAAGATCTTGTTACATCCATAAAAAAGGGCGAAATTAACTACAGCTCCCCTGAAATACAACGGCAAACCATGACTTCATTAACTACTCTATCAGATGCAATTGTAAGCGATATCGATACCTATATATACCTTACGCAAGAAGATTTACGAACAGCAATTAAGGATATTGCATTGAATGCTTTTGTGCTAGCTATCATCTCTTCCCTAATCATATTTTTCTTCTGGTATAGGCTGCTCAAGAATGGTATTCTAAACCCTTTAAACTCCCTTGAATCCGCCATGTATAATCTTAGTGACGGAAACACCCTGCTAAAGATACCTGTTCAAGGTAGTCCGGAGATACAGAGAACCATTATGAGCTATAATAGTCTCAGCAATTCATTGCATGAGCTAGTCAAATCACTAACACATGAACTAAATTCAATAGTTACCTTTAACAGTGAACTTATCCAATTAAGCTATGAACTGCTGGAAATTACAACAAAAGCTACCGAAGACAACCTTATTTCACCGTTACAAGACAAAAATAGTGATACAACCATATCTCTAGTTAAAAAGATTAGCAACGCCTGTGAAGAAATCAGTATAGAACTAGAATCAATTTCCAAAGAAACACAACTATCTAATGTACATCCAGTAGCTGCAAAAACCAGAGAACAGGTGGAGTCTTTTAAAAGCCAGCTTACCAGATTGACACAAACCCAGTCATCAACAATAAGTTTACTAGACAACATAAATAAAAGAACAACCTATCTGCTCCAGACATCCCTAGCCACTGCTGCCTATGCCGATAATATCCGTTATCGTCTTGAACACTGGGAAAAAAACATGTCACTACAAGAAGTACTAAAACTAAAACAGATGGACCAGGAAATGTGGAAACAAAGAGTCCACCTCTACCTCCTTGGTTATGGAACAATTAACCTTGACGAAATTCTTAATGAAACAGTCTGCAGGCTTGGCCACTGGATTTACAATCATGGTCAGGGGTACTTTAACAATCATCCAAGATTCCGGTCATTAATGGAACACCACACAAAATACCATGAAACGGCAATACGCATTCTTGATATGGGAATCACTCACAGAGAGATATCAGAGGAATTAGCTATACTAGAACATTTTTCCCAGCTCATTTCAATAGATCTTCAGGAACTCGAGAAGATAGCTACCAGTGATGAGTATTGATATACTCAGTAAAGAAAGGAGCGCCCACAAATATGAAACAAGTGTTTCGCTCGATACCAGTATTTATAGGTCTTCTTTTTATTCTAGTAGCTTTACAAGCATCCTTCAGTATATACTCCCTATTCCTAATCGGAAAAACCTACGATGAGAGCCCGGATATGAATGTCAGTGGAACCATGCGCATGCTAACCCATCGTCTTGGTCGTTCAGCCATGGAAATCCTAGCAGGTCATGGTTCATCAGATCTCCTTATGCAAATGGAAAACGATATCAAAAGATTCAAGACGTTAGCTGCAGGCCTAGATTACGGCAATAGTCAACTAAATATTAGAGCTTTACAAACCGAAGAAGAAACCAAAATCCTGCAGGCAATCATACACGAATGGAGTACATATGAGCAATCTCTAGCAAGAATTATGTATAACGGAGAATCAATCACACACGCAGAGCAAAGCCTTCTCATAACCGAACTAACAAGCAGTGGTGATAGAATTGTTGCCTCTATAGATGAACTCATTTTTGTTAGTCAAAAAACACAAAGAGATACTATCGAAGAAATTACCACCCGCTCCCTTGTAGTGGCTCTAGTTATTACCATCATGATTATATTTATCTTACACCAGACCCTCAAGAAAGGAATCATGGAACCCATCAAGCGTGTACTACCAGGCCTAACAGCACTTGTAAAAGGTGGATTGCCACAAAAGGTAAAGCCTCGGGGGTGCTCTGTTATGATTGAACTTAGTACTGTTCATAACCAGCTCATTGATACAAGAAAACTTCTGTTAGATAGATTAACAGATGATTTGCATAAGGTGGTGGAAAATACACAACTGCTTATTTCTCTTTCACTTAGAATATCTGCAACAGTACAGAACATAGAATCCCTAAAGAGCGAAGACCTAAAAGTCAGCAACTATGTGCCTGAAGCACTACAGACACTTAAACAACTAGAAAAAGAACTACAACTACTACAGGCCACTACCACAGATGACAATAGATATCTCATTGAGACCTCACAACATCTGCTTGGTAAATTAGGTAATACTTTTTCTAATATTGATATTCAGGTTAATACTCTACAAGAACAAATCACCTACCTAGTTAAAAATCAAGATAAAAGCCAAGAACACTTAAAGAAACTAGAAACAGCAGCAACAGAAACCCTAAAAATGATTACGAAGTTAATTAGCTATGCAAGAAGCTTTAGGACAAGTCTTGAACCATTAGAAACCAGTTTAACTGACAAACAACTTTTAGATCTTTATATAACCGAACAACACCTAAGCAGACAACAACTACATCTCTTTGTTCTAGGCTATGGGCAAATATCCCCAGATGAGCTAGGGTTACAGTCACTGACCAAATGGATAAACACCAGAGGTCAAGAACTCTTCACCAATCATCCACGCTTTGTGTCCTTAAACAAACACTATGATAACTATAGGGAGATTCTAAGTAGACTGCTAGATTCAGATACTCAAGCTCAAAAAGCAGAAAACTTAGCACTAATAGAGAATTTTAGCAGCATGATAATTGTAGACCTAGAGGGATTAAGCAATGCATTAGAAGAAAGAAATCTGCAGGGGGCATAAGGCCCCCTAACTCTTTTTCCTTAACTCAACTAGACTAATCTCAGGGGGACAGTTAAACCTTACCGGAGGTCGCACTACTCCCAAACCTCGATTGGTATATAAAAGAGTACCGTTATGAGAATATACACCATGGGGATACTTCTTGGCTAATGGCGGAAGAATGATTGGTCCAATAAAGGGTATCTGTACCTGGCCACCATGACTGTGACCAGATAGCTGCAGATCTACCCTATAGGGTGAATCCAAAACATTATCAAAGTAGTCTGGTTCATGGACCAATACCAAGGTAAAGTACTTTTCATCAGCATCTTTATAGGCTTCATCAAGATTAGCATACTGAAGGAAGGCATCATCCAAACCTACCAACTGCAAGGTAGTCTGCCTGACACTAAGCTTTTTTGACTCATTTTTGAGCACCTCAATACCTGCCTTTTTTAACTCCGTTAAGACATTAATATCATCAGCCCAGTAGTCATGATTGCCAAGTACGGCATAGACTCCAAAAGGTGCTGTAAGCTTGGATAATACCTTAAGTGTTCCTGAATACCTGTTCTTTGCAATATAGTCCCCAGTAAGGACTATTAAATCTGGCCTATGGGCCATTAAGAGATCGATAGCAGCTGCAACATAATCAGTTGATACATCAGGTCCAAGATGAATATCAGTTAGATGACCAATGGAAAAACCGTTTAAGTTAGAAGGGAGATCCTGAGGATAAAGAACTGTTCGCTTAACACTAGCTCTCCTAGGTTCAACAAACAAGCTATAACCGAAGCTACCTACCCCCAGCAAAAAAAGCCCCTTCCACAAATAGCTCCAGCCTTCCTGCATAAACTCTCTCCTATTCATAATTTCTATCCACCATATATACCCAAGCCAACACCTTTGCTACAGCAACATAAAGCTCCACAGGAATCTCTTCCCCAATAGCTATAGTATTTAAAGCCTCGGCTAACTCTTCATCCTCATGTAGTGGTATCCTGCTTTCACTAGCCTGTGTAATGATTCTTTCTGCCAGATAACCTGAACCACTAGCCACCACCTTAGGCACCTCAGCATCATATTTTAATGCAGCTGCAATACGTTTTTTCACAGGACTCACCTCATATGGTCACATCAAGACCCTTAATTAGATGTTTTTTCTTCTCTGTTGCTAGAACATCAATTGCTTCTACCTGAAAGTCTTCATTAAGGAGCCTAAAAAGCTCACCTGTTGAACTTCTGAGTACTTCACGAACGGTTTCATTACTTGAACCTAAAGAAACCATCAACCTGCTATTCTTCTCCATATAGCTTAGCAACACAGTTATCAATCCCAGATTTTCTGTAGGAATCTGCAAAAGCAAGTATTTCTTTTCTTCCACCCCAATCTCTCTATCTCCTGTTAGAGAAAAAGGCCAGTATCCCCAGTACTGCAAAGTATAGGGTATGCCTTCTTTAGGAACATATTCCTCTAATACCATTACATACAAAGATCTTATCTCATCTAACTCTGTGTCCTTTAGGAATCTCCAGATAGCTAAACTTCTAGCGTTTACAGGAATACCCTTAGCCCTTAGAAAGAGATGGCCTAGAGGATCTTCTTTAACATCTCCCAACTCTCTTTCTAATGCCAGGATTAACTCTCTGCTCAAAGGCTGCTTTAAAGCAATTAACTCTTGAACAAGGTTCAATCTCTGAGCATAAGAACTCAAATCTAGGGTTCGTAGGACCTCCACTGGAGTCTTTTCCACATTAAGCAATCTTAACAAAACCTGTTCCCTACCAGCTTCTGCTCTAACCTGAACCTCCTGTCCTAGCTGTAGAGGAACGGTTGTCTTAGCTTTCACAGTCTGCCCCTGTCCTCTTAAGGTTATATCACTACCCTTAATATCTATAACCTGGAACTTAAGGACTCTACCAAACCAGTTCATAGGAATCCTTGTAGTTCCACTAAGTCTCAACATATTGGCCTGATCAAAAGATATCTCCAAACGAGTTCACCCCCATATATACATTATCTGTAAGTAACAGGCAATATTAAGAAAAGCCCGGAAACCGGGCTTAACCTAAGTATCTCCTATACCACTCTAGATTCTTATGGAAGCGATCCACTCTTAAGATTGCCGGACCACTCCTAGTTAACTCATGATTAGATCTTGGATGTCTGACAAACTCGGTCTCTCTTTTCAAAATTTTCAGTGCCGTATAGAACTGTTCTGCCTGTTCCATAGGACAGCGAAGATCATTCTCACTATGACAAATCTGAATAGGGGTGGTCACCTTATCCACATATTTCATCGGTGAAATGTTCCATAACTCATCAAGGTTCTCCCAAGGAGTTAACTCACCATGCTCACTATCGGTAAACCAGGGACCAATATCAGATACACCATAAAAAGTAACCCAGTTAGAAATACTACGATGAGTGACTGCAACAGCAAACCTATCAGTTTGACTAACTATCCAATTAGTCATGAATCCACCATAACTGCCACCAGTTACCCCTAGCTTTGTCTCATCAACATAACCAAGGCTAATAGTATAATCTACAGCCTTCATTAAGTCTTCATAATCCTTCCCACCATAATCTTTCTGACAGGCCTGATTAAATAGCTGACCATAACTATCACTACCCCTAGGGTTAGTAAACAGAACCACATACCCCTCAGCTGCTAGTAACTGCATTTCTTGATAAAAAGAATATCCATAGGCAGTGTGGGGACCACCATGAATCTCTAACACCAAGGGATACTTCTTGCCCCCTTCAAAACCTATAGGCTTAAGAAGCCACCCCTGGATATCCCAACCATCAGCTCCCTTAAAGGTAATCTCTTCAGCATCAGCTAACTCTAGCTCATCCAAGATCTCTTGATTAACCTCAGTTAATCTTCTCTCTGAACCTGCAAACAAGAAGATATCTCCAGGCAAAGTAATGCTTGATACTGCAGCAACAATCTTCTCTCTTTTTGCATCCATACTGACAGAATATAGCTCACGCTTTCCATCAATCAAACGATTAACTTCACCGGTACTTATATTTACCCTAAACAGATGGTTAGCGCCCTGATCTGAAGCGGTAAAGTAGATGGTATCTCCTTGAGGGCTCCAAAAAATATCAAAGGAACCAAAACCGCCTGGTCTGGTATCACTACCCACCACATTACCTATTCCCCTATCAAAATCAGCTGTCAGGAGTCTTCCTTCACTATTGAGCAATACCGGAAATAGCCAGAGCTTAAGCAAAGTAGCTCCATAATATTCATTAGTATGACCTATAACACCTAGAGTCTTGCCATCAGGAGACCAACTAGCATGATAGAAAGCTCCACTCCTACCAGTTACAGAGAAATACTCTGTAGTATCCACATCAACCACATAGATATCAGAAATTCTTTCATAGTCTGCTTGAGTACTATCATTCCCGGCAAAAGCCAACCTCTTACCATCAGGAGACCAGGAAGGAACCCCTTTGTTCCACTGCCCGTTGGTAACCTGTTTAGGCTTATCCTTCTCCTTAATATGCACTACCCAGATTTGCATCCTCTTTTCACTAAAAAGTCCTGAAGTATCAAACTTATACCTTAAATCCCTAGTCACCCAAGCCTCATTCTGTTTCTTCTTCTTTTCTTCCTTGCGATCCTGTTCACTCATGGGTTTAATTAACTTCTCATACTCATCATCTAATCCCACCTGAGAAAGAAAAGCCAAACTCTGTGAATCAGGTGCCCAGACAGGCATACTAGCACCATATCTCATTGAGGTCAACTGATAGGCTTCACCACCAGCCAAAGATATCAGCCAGATCTGTCTATCTTCACCCTGCCCATTCCCCAAAGATACCTGACGAACAAAAGCCAGATACCTACCATCAGGTGAAAAACGGGGTTGACTATCACTCTTTGGACCATAGGTATACTGCTTCTCCTCTCCTGACTCCACATCCAGTATCCAGATATGAGACTGCTCTTCATTTTCTTCACCTGCAAAAACAGTCTTTACATAAACAACCCAACTCCCACAAGGACTCATCTGAACATCAGATACAAGCTTCAGCTTGTAAAGGTCCTCAGGGACCATCTTACGCTTCATAGAGAAGACCCCTCTCTTTAGAATAGTTCGAGTCCCTTAACAATTCTACAGAGATGGGTCAAATACCTTCCAAGTCATATCGTCTGCGTGAAAGCAATCACCGACTATCTAGGTGTTCTAATGTATGCTAATATCAAGAGATTACAGGGAGGTAATTTTATGAGATTGCAAACCCAGTTCACATTTGTAGCTTTGATACTAATTTCAGTGTCCCTATATACCGTGTTCTACCTACCAGTTACCCCTGTGAATATAGCAGTAATGGCACTGTTTCTAGCTAGCATTCTCGGTATCTATCTTCAAAGGAGAATCCTAACACCCCTAAAGAAAATAACTAAAGCTGTTCAAGATGCCAGCAACAGTGGCTACCCAAACCCTTTTGCAGGTGAACTTGACCTGCTTGCTAGTGTAGCCTCTGACCTAACAGCTTCGCTGCATAACACAACCGCAAAGACTGAACAAGCAGCAACCTCTCTAGAAGAAACAGCCTTTACACTAGACCGCCTAGTTGAAAAGGATATGACACAAACAAAACAAGTAGCTGTATACACATCAAGTGTAGCAGAGGGGGCCAAATCCCAAGAAGAAGGACTCAGAGAAGTCCAACAAGTCTTAAATGTTCTTGAACAAAGCATCGACCAGATCTCTATAGGAGCTCAGAACCAACTTACCGATGTAAATATGATGACAGATATAATTCAACAGGTCATTACCTCCGTATCAGACATCATCTCCCTGGCTAAACAAGCAGCCAAATCCACCCAAGAAACTACTAGAACAGCTAGACAAGGTGGCCAAGCAGTGACAGAGGTCATGGAGAACATGCATTCAATCCAGATAGCAACAACACAGTCTGTTCAAAAAATCGGAGAACTTAGCGATCTCTCTACACAAATAGGTATATTCTCAGAAGAAATTGAGGATATTGCTTCACAAACCAACCTTCTCGCTCTTAACGCAGCCATCGAAGCAGCAAGAGCAAACGAACACGGGCGAGGTTTTGCAGTGGTAGCCTCAGAAGTCCATAAACTTGCCGAAAGATCAGGAAAAGCAGCCAAAGAAATAGCTGCCCTTGTTGGAACCATAGGTTTAGGAATCGAGGCCACAGTACAGGCCATGGAAGAAACCGCAACACAGGTAACTGAGGGAATAGATCTGACCAATAACGCGGCTAAATCCCTAACAGATATTGTCTCTAGGGTGGATGATACAAACCAACAACTACAGAAGATCTCCATAGCCACTGAACAGATTTCTGCTAGCAACGATGAAGCCTTAGAATCCCTTGAAAGATTCCAACACTCTGTCTTTAAGCATTCACACGCTACCGAAGAAATGGCTGTTAGCAGCAACCAAGTCCTATCATCGATAGAGAAAGTCTCAATAGCGGCAGTCAACAATCTAGGACTAGCTGAAGAAGTTAGTACCTTAGCAGACATAATGCATGAGGAACACTTAGCCCTAGAACCTCTCTTAGACTCCCTAAGAGAATTAGCAAGTTCCCTAAAAAAATCAAAGCTCTACAGGAACTAGTCTTCCCTTATCAAAAGTAGCTAAAGACTGAAAACCTATTCCCCTTAATAGTTCTCTAGCTTCATCAAGATTAAAGCCAAGTTGCCTAAGCTGATGAGAGTCAGAACCAATAGTTACAAATTCTCCTCCAAGATCATGATACAATTTAAGAGTATCTGGTCCGGGGAAGGGTTCCCGGGGTGGTTGACGCCACCCCGAGGTATTCACCTCAGGCACCACACCAGTCTTAATCATTGCTTCTAACACTTCAATAACTTCTTCTTTAATGTCCTCTAACAGCAAAGGACCCATATAAACCGAACCCTGTCTTTTAACCAGATCCATGTGCCCAATAGCATTGAACATTCCCGATAGAACAGCAGCCTGAACCTCCTTAAAATACTCTTTGTAAATCTCCATCCTGCGATGCTGAGAAAACAGCCTTCGAACAGGCTCTATCTCAGAGAGATTGGTATCTATAACATAATGAACTGACCCCAAAACATAATCAAAGGAATGGCTTTCTAACCATTTTCCAATCTTCTTTTCATTTCTTTGCTGATAATCTACCTCCACACCCTTTTTGATTATCAAGCGACCCGCATACTTTTCTTGCTCAAGCTCAATCTCTTTTGAATATGCCTCATAATCAAAATAGCCGTAACTATAGTCTCTTGGATCAAAATCCATATGCTCTGTAACGGCAATCTCTTTAATACCTAACTGACAAGCCCTCTCACAAACCTCCCTCAACGTCATTGAACTGTCTCTAGAAAAGGTGGAATGAATATGGTAATCAATTAGCAAACAATCATCTCCCATCAAGTCCAATTATATCTAACTATGACCATAACAACAAATGTGACCTGGAAGGAGAACCCAGGCCTAATAGCGAATGCTATCCCAAATATACTGAGAGGGCTGATAACTTTGAAGAAATTAGCTACCATAATCTCCCGAGCAGGTGATAGCACCATACTCTCACTTTTTGTCTTCTATCTCCTAGCTAGAGTAGAGACAGATCCAATCTCGGCCATATACTGGACTCTAATTTCCTTCAGTCTGGTAGCACTAATCCCTCTTGTCTATATTCTTTCCGGATTAAAGCGAGGAACAATATCAGGCTTTGATCTGCCTCTAAAAGAAGAAAGACTAGGAATGATCCGCATTAGTATTCTCGCAGATTTCCTAGCATACTGGCTAATCTACTTTCTAGGTGGACCAGCACTTCATCTAGCTCTTCTGGCCACATACTTCTTTTTAGGCATCACAATGTATGCAATAACCCGTTACTGGCGTATCAGCTTGCATATGGTAGGTGTTTCCGGCTTCGCCACAGTCCTCTTAATCATCTTTAACCTGTACTGGCCCTTAGTTTTCCTACCGGTTATGGGTTGGGCTAGACTATATCTAAAACGCCACGATGTCTACCAGGTGATTGCTGGAGCCACCCTTTCTGCCTTAATCACAGCAGCAATATTCATCTTCGGCAAGGGATTCATCTACTAATACCCACAGCTAGTCCTTTCCCAACAGGTATCACCATGGAGTCAAGTTCACTCTTCATAAAAGAAAGAAACTCCAGCAATTCATTCTGATGGGAGATAACATTATCGGCAAAGATAAATGTACCTGGTTCCACCTTATCTAGCACAAGCTTAAGAAATGGCAGATAATCAGGCTTTTCACAATCTAGCAGGACAAAATCGAATTTGCCTTCTAATTCTGGTAGATGGCGATAGGCATCACCAATTCTGTGTTCCACATATTCCTCTAACCCGGCATCCCTGAGATTGTATCTGGCCTGTTCAACCCTGCCTGGCAAAAGCTCAAGTGAATATACTCTACCACCATTATCCCTTGCAGCGGCGGCCAGGAAAATAGTTGAGAGTCCTGTGGAGCCACCAATCTCAAGTATCCTCTTTGCCCGAGTACCCCTTGCAAAGAAATATAGGGTTTCTCCAGCAATAGGTTCAATGTTTCTGCTCCTAGCTTCTTTAACTAGGTTCTGAGAATCCTCCCATTCCTTTTTAGCCCAGATTCTCTCAATCACTTGCTTTTCTTTTGCCTGCAAGATTATCCCTCCTCAATCACTTTAGCTGTATGCAAAATAGCAACCATATTATACAAACCATGCCCAATAATGGAGACCCAGATCTCCCCGGTATACTGATAAGCCAAACCCAACAGTATTCCAATGGCTGCTGCAGTAGCGCTATAGGGCCACATATCCTTTTGCCAACCCATATGAACAAAACCAAAGAGGATGCTAGCCGGTATAATACCGATAATTGGCTGTAAAGCCCCTCTAAAAAGAATCTCTTCACCAATAGCAGCGGTAACACCTAATAGTACTAACTGCCACTTACCAAACATCCTTAGACCATCTTCAACAATTCTTGTTCCCATATCTTTCAATGAAGGAAACAGTATGTAGGCCGCACCCACTAACAATAGTGCACCAATGGTTACTAACAGTCCATATAGAACAATAATTAAACCAGAACCCGGAACTATAATATTCGCCAATGATTCATTAGATAAGTACATGATTAGAGCTGCAATCGAAATAAATCCAGCCTGAGACAGTATTATCATCATTAAAACTCGTCTAAATGCCATAACACGCCTCCGTATGATATTATATTCAACACAGGGTTTTAGAGACCTCTCAACTTAACAACAAAAAAGGGAGGGATCAATAATCCCCCCTGCTCACTGCTCTACTGATTTAGTTTTCCCTAACCATAAAAGCATAGTATTTTTGCGTCCACAACTTTCTAAGCATTCCAGACAGCGAGTACATTCTGCACTGTTAAGCTGATCAGGCACATCAGGAATACCCATTGGACAATGCCTAGTACAATTACCACAATCAACACAACTACCCTTATTTACAATAGGTCTTAAAGGAGCTATCCTGTTAAATATCCCTAAAATGGCACCTAAGGGACAGATATACTTGCAGGAAAACCTCTCCACTAGCATGGAGCTACCGATAAAACCAATGAAAACTAACACTAAAAGAGGTGAATACCAAGCAAATCCATACGTAGCTCGTACTGGACAGAATTCATGTACCGGTGGATAAACTGCATTTACACTCTCAAGAATAATCCAGATAAGTAGTAAGTACTTAAAATAGCGAAGAAATTTATCAAGCTTCTCAGGCACTCTTAAAGGCAGAAAACCCTTCTTCCTTCCCTTGCCACCGGTAATTCTGCTAGCAAGCCAGGCTGACCCATCCTGCAATGCACCCATCGGACACATCCAACCACAAAAAGCTCTGCCCGCAAAAACACTAACCGCAATTACTGCAACAAACATGGTTATATTCAAGGCATTGGTGGTTCTTAACATTTCACCTGTAGTTAAAAAGGACCAGGCACTCTCCACTGCACCAAATGGACAGAAAGCATCAAAACCACCAGCTGTACTGTTACTATCAGGCATCAAATGCCGCGCTCCAATAACAAGCATAAACAAAGCTGCAGCTCCCTGCATATACCTACGTGACCTACGAGTATCATTCAAACGTACCTTCTTAGATGTTGATGTTTGCAGTTAGATCATCTCCATCATGGGCCACTACGATGACTGCGTTCACCCTGCCCTGCTGTTTTTCGGCCTTATCACCATGACTAGGCGCAAATCCGAATACAACACCAGCTAATATTGCCAGAACAAAAACCATCATAATCAACATCGGAAATCTTCTTTTATCAATTTCCACAGACTTTCACATCCAACCTAGAAACTCACACTGCTAAAGCAATCAGCAGCATAGCTCCCATCATATAAGCAGAAGCAGCCTTAAAAAGACTGAAGTTTAACTTAGGTGATGGTTTGGCAACACTAGCGCCTGCCATAGTCGCTAAAGCCAAACTAAAGGTAATCAGAGCGAAAAGATAGTGTCCTGCCATACCCAGCAGATGAGCCACAAGAACCATAACAAGTCCAGCTAAAGCAGTTGACCAAGCAAGAATGACTCTAGTTGTATGCTCACCATACACCGAAGGGAACGTAGGAATTCCCGCTGCCTTATAATCATCAGCATATTTCATACTGAAGGTCATAATGTGTGTAGGAATCCACAGCAAGATTACTAAAGCCAAAAGCACACCAATTAAATCTATACTACCAAGACCAAGTGTCCTACCAGCCAAAATAGGCATACCACCGGAAATACCGCCAAGCACGATTGAATATGGCGTACGCCTCTTTAGAAGAACAGTATAAACCCAAACATCAATGAAGAGTCCACCCATAACTATAAGGCCGTATAGGGGGTTGAGCCAGAAGGCCCAACCAATCCCCAATACAGATATCGTTACTCCAAAAACTATAGCTTCAGTCAAACTTACTATACCGGTAGGCAAAGGCCTATTCGCTGTCCTGTTCATCTTTGCATCAATATCCCTATCAAAGATCATGTTCAGAACTGTACTACCGGCAACAGCCAGAAAGAGGCTTCCCACAACAGCAAGTGAGGTCTGCCAGTTGGTAAACGGGCAAGCAGCACTAGCAAAACCTGCCCAGCCAGTCAAAACCAGCAAATAGGTCTGCTTGCTCTTTATTAACGTCCAAAAGGCCTGTATCTTACCCCATAACCCTATTCTCTTTTGATTTAAATTGAGACTAGATTGCATCATGGTTAGCCTCTCTCCCTTCTTAACTATTCAGCATCTCTTGCAACTCTAAAGCCAGTATTTGGGCTGTAATAGGTTGGAGTTGCACTATCATATTTCCAAATTCTCACGTAGTTCTCAAAGCTCTGCTTGTTTGCTCCCCACATCTTACGATCGTGGAGCTGATACCATAAGGTACCTGTCCATTCCTGAACGTTACCTGCCATATCATAGACTCCGTAAGGACTCTTGGCATCATAGGTTTTGAAATCACCATAAGTTGAACCGTTATAGAAACCAACAGGTGTTGTATCACTATAACCGCTAGAGGTCTGGAATGGACCACCACTCTTATAGAAATTAGCGTGATTATAGGTAATCTCATCACCCCATGGGAAAGGTCTACCATCAGTACCTCTAGCTGCCTTTTCCCATTCATGATCACTTGGCAAGCGCCAGCCATAGAAATCAGCATATGCTTTTGCACCAAACCAGGTAACCATAGTTACTGGGTGATTCTCATAACCTGCTTTAACAGTGAAGTTCTGTCCATCAAAGAAAATTCTATTTTCTTCTAAACCTAAAGGCATATGAATATAATAGCCTTCAGTAATTTCAACTTCATGCTTACCACCGTTATATGGATCACCAGGATAGTAACCTTTAATCTCACTATCTTCAATTATAATGGTTCCTGCAGCTAATGCCTCTGTTAAATACTGTGCATACTGAGCATTCGTTACAGGTGTCTTTTTAATTTCATAATCATAATCAAGATTTACAACTTCTTCATACTGACCTGACAAGAATTCTCCTGCTGGTACCAAAGCCCAAGCATCAGGATCTACGCCAGCTTCAGTATATAATGATACTCCTTTTGGAGTCTCAGGTACAGCTCCACAGCCACTAGCCAGCAAACCAATCAACAGAACTGCCAGAACTAATGTCAGACGTTTCATTGCGACACCTCCTGTTCAGTCCCAGTTTCTCCTGAAATCATCTCATCAGTTGGCGTTGGTTCAAAACCTAACTCATGCTTGACTTCACGAGTCCACATACCCTGATGCTTAAAGAGATCGACTAAACGCCATACCAGGAATGCACCAACGGCAAGCATTGTTAAACCTAAACCGATATCGATAGCAAGCCATGTTGCATTAATAACTGGTTGCTCCATATATTCACTCGTGAAAAGACGCTTCATCTCATAAATTGTTACAGCACCAAAAGCAATATCGGAACCGATAATTACTGACCAACCAAACCACTTACGTACCTTGCCTCTTAGCCCGAGAACATCAGCAAACCAAAGAATGATAATTGTTGCAACAATACCTGATAGAACATGCCAGTGACCCACAAGAACAATTCTTTCTTCACTATGAGGCCAGACACGGAAGATATCTGACAATTTGACTGCCATGAAGATACCTACACCACTCATGGTGAAGTTAAAGTAGATCATCTGCCACAATGGACCAAACTTCAATGGGTCCTTGAAGAGACCCTTGAACTTCTGACCAAAAGTCGGTTTTTCATACTGCTCCTCTTTGACATGATTCTTAATTAGCTGATCAAAGCCATAGATAACCAAGAAGAGAGCGGTCATCATCGAAGCAGTTGCACCAAAATAGATGATCGTGTGTGCATGAGGTGTTACAGTTACAGACCAAGCACCAAGAGTGATGACCACACCACCAAAAATCATTAGTCTCATACCAATGTTGTGTAGAATACCTTTGAAATCATACCAGCGACTAAGGATAACTGGTAAGGACATGGCAATCAACGCTAACATGATATGCAAATGCCCAATAACTGCCTTCTGCTGCAAAGTCTTGTAAGGATGACGTATTGTATCCTCTGCAAGGAATGCCTCAAAGCCATTACCGAAGTATGCTCCTGCCCAGGCACCTAAAGCTGCAGAACCTAACATGGCAATAACAAGAACCCACAAAGCAGTTCTCTCTAGATCAAGACCAGACTTAGTGTGACCATATGGTGATTTTGGATCCTTAATCTTGTACTTGTCCTGCCAAGGCCATAATGCCACAGCAAGAATCATACCTGCAAAGAAGACCAAGGACAATCCGAACAGATATAAAGCATGATGAGTCCAGTTATGTCCAAAATATGCAAACCACATTCCGAATATAGCTGCTAAATGATAACCAACAGTTACGGTAGCGTTTGCCCAGACCCGATAGTGCTCCTCCATTTTGAAGTATCCTGTAATCATATAGACTACAATTGCGACTACAGCCATGGCAATACTATGATAGAGCATTACCAGCCTGCCCTCACGCTCTGAATGCACCAGGTCATATCCGATAATGTCTACGGCGATATCACGAATTCCCCAGCTAATCATGGGACCCGATAAAGGCATCCAGAGAGCCGTGATAATCATGACAAAAGCGATTGCCCAGAGAATTAAGCCTTTTGTAGAAGTAAATAAATACTTAAAACGACTCTTTAAGGCCTGCATGAAACCTCTCCTTTCTTAGAAACATTCTTTCAAACCCTTAGTCTACGTGTATCTAGGGAGGAGCAAACAAACTCTCAAAGTTATTCACTCCTCCTTAAGACCTATTAGGAAACCCAATCATATAACCTAATCGTTAGGTTTTTCACATATTTCTCGAAATAAAGTACTTATTCCTTCTCTACCCAATCAGTAACAACTTTCTGTCCTTTGGGTAATAAGAACATTACTAACAATAGACCACTGAAGATTGGTCCTGCTGTGAACATTGAGAAACCACCATGGGATGCCATACTGACATAAGCGATAAGAATACCACCTGCAAAACCCATGATACCAGCGCCGATACCAACTGGAAGAGCCCACTTCTGCTGCATAAGTAGTGCTACCACGAATATACCCCATGCAATAGCTGCATACCAGTTTAGTCTCTCTACTGCAACAAACAATGAATCACCTAAGCCATGAGCTTCAATTGATAGCCAAATGCGGTTTGTAGCGGCGATACCATTCATGAAGGTAAGGACATAAGCCATACCTGCTACAATACTGAGAGTAACAATCTTGCCATCTACCTTACGAACAAACAGAGTCATAATCAGATACATTGCAAAGACTGGAACAAACAAGATTGCATACATAGGTGCCAATCCACTACTAGCAGCAGGAATCATTGGGAAGAAGCTACCCTGCATCATCAATACGATACCAGCCATACTTACTCCCCATGCCCAAGTCTTCTGCTTAAAGAAACCCCAGGCAGCTACTGCCAAAACAACACTACCAATTATACCTACGTCGTTCAATGCTGGGATAATAAATGTAACAATGAATGCTTCGTCTGGACGACCTTTTGCCATTTCAGCAGCGAACATACGTGGCCACCATTCGGTAAACAACCATAAGAAACCAACAATACCTAATAAAGAACCTGCTAAAGAAACAATTGCACCAAGTGAATAATTTACTCGATTAGTCATTGTTCTACGTCCCCTCTCTCATATCTTGCTACTCGTTTCACAAACCGGAGTCTCATTCAGCACCTGTTAACAGTAAATGAGGTACCCCTGTGATCCAAGCCCCTTTTCTCTGGATATACCCAGAGTATTGCTGTGGAGAAACTGTGATGGGAGATTGACTGAAATGAGAGTTAATCTACCGGTAAACGCCAACCAAGACTGATTCCACCTAGCTAATGAAGTAGTATTTCTGATGATACAAACTAGGAAGTTTGCCCGCTTCTCTAGCTCATACAACAGTACTCCAATCAGCACTAGTAGAACCGTTAGTTCGCCTGTAAACCAGCTGATGTACGGCAAGGACATGTACAGACCATAACTGACCGGTACCATCAAAGATAAGCTAACACCATATTCTGTACCTTTACAAATCAGATAAGAAATAGTCGATAATATTGCAAAACCTAAACTTCTCAGCAAAGGATAGAAAAAACCGAAAAGTGCGAAACCTTTTGTTTCGACTACCTTATCAAAACTCTTCAAAGTTCGAATAAGGATGAAACTTACCATTGCCATACTCAAGCAAGTACTTACCGGCAATACTTTCATCTAGTAGCTACCCTCCCTTATCAAAGATTGGGTTCCTGTCTATACGTTCTCATAAATCCGACATGATTGTCTTTACCAAAAGGTAAATTATTTGTCGGAATTGCCTTGTAAGACAATAGCAAATCCGATAAGATGTACATATAGAAAGCGTCTGCAAAAGCTTACTTGGGGGGTAGTATTTTGAAACGACTTATCGACCACCTTGCCAAACTCCCTGTTATCAAGGAGTTGGAATTAGAACAGATAAAAGCACTTAGCCAACTCGCTGCATACAAGGAATATGATAAAGGAGAAACCATAGCTCATATTGGTGAGATATGGCCTAATCTTCTAATTGTAGACAAAGGTTCAATCAACCTAGTCAAGACGTCCTCAGAAGGCAGAACATTAACACTAAGAAACGTTAAACAAGACGAACCATTCTGGGCTCATTCGCTCTTCTCAGAAGAGCCTATGCCTGTATCATTAATAACTGCAGAAAAGTGTAGCATTTACCTCTGGCATCAGTCAGACTTTATGCCTATGGTAGACCAGAATACAAAGGCACTAAAAGCAGTGTGTGAAGTTCTCTCTAAAAGAGTAATGCAATGTACCCAGGTAATAGATGATCTTGCCTTCCAGCATCTGTCATCGCGCCTGGCTAGGATGCTTCTGAATCAGTTCGAGGGTGCTGATCAAGCTCCCGTACCAAGAGATATCACCCTTGATGAAATGGCTTCACGCTTGGGAACGACCAGAGAAATGGTTTGTAAACTTCTCTATCGTTTTGCTGACGATGACCTAATTACCATAACCAGAACAGAACTATACTTCAATAACAAACAGAGACTTGAAAAAATAGCTCATTCAAATCACTAGAGCGCTTGAAAACTCAAGCGCTCTCATCCTATCATTCAAAAGCAGGTGAGTAAAATTGCCACAAAACCGTGCATCTAGAAACAAAACCATTACACTAACAGAAGAAGAACAATCCCTATATAAGTCAAAACTCCTAACTATAGCTAATGCTTCACAATTATCTATAGAAACCATACTTAACAGAACAATTCTTGGAGACATGAATCAACTGATTGAGCTCATGCCAGCTCAATCAGTTGATCTTCTCTTTCTAGACCCACCATACAACCTTGACAGAAACTTTAATGGCCTTAACTTCAAAAGCATGTCATTAGACAGATATGAAGACTGGCTTGATACCTGGCTTAGCCAAACTGTCAGAATTCTAAAACCCACTGCATCCATATATATCTGTGGCGACTGGAGATCATCAACAGCAATCCATAGAGTAGCGCAAAAATACTTTTATGTACAGAATAGGATCACCTGGGAAAGAGAAAAAGGCCGAGGAGCCAAAACCAATTGGAAAAACAACTCTGAAGACATCTGGTTTTGCACAATGAGCAAAGATTACACATTTAACGTAGATACAGTAAAACTCAAAAAAAAAGTTATTGCTCCATATACCAACAATGACGGAACACCAAAGGACTGGACAGAGACAGAAGCTGGACGCTTTAGACTAACACACCCAGCAAACCTCTGGACAGACATAACTGTTCCCTTTTGGTCTATGCCAGAAAACACTGATCATCCAACCCAAAAACCCGAAAAACTAATGGCCAAAATCATCCTAGCAAGTACCAACCCTAAGGATATAGTCTTTGACCCATTTCTAGGTTCAGGTACCACATCAGTAACAGCAAAAAAATTAGGAAGACAGTATATCGGTATAGACATCAACGAAGAATACTGCTGCCTAGCAGAAAAAAGACTAGCACTTGCAGATAACAATAAAGCCATTCAAGGCTACTCCGAAGGCTTCTTCTGGGAAAGAAACGTTCAAACCTACAAAAATTAACTCATGTATGTTTTTGTCAGCAACAAATTCCTGTGATATAATCTTCAACATGTGGTAGGGATACATCTATCTCTGTCGAATACTACTGAGGTTATGGGAACTGTTTATTTGGAAAGGGAGTTAGTAGGGATGAAACAACTGAAGTTGATACTTATTCTTATAGTGGCCATGTTCATACTGGCTGGATGTGGCAAAGAAGTTGGAAAAAACGCTACCATAGTAACAGATGAAGCGGATCTTGAAATCGTGGACCGCGTCATAACCACATACCTTGAAAATACAGACCATGAATTACTCTCAGGGACCGGACAAATCTATTCAGCATACTACCTCTATGGTATTGAAGTTGATAACAACGATATCTTTATATATATCTGGGCCCTAATCGAAGAATTCGATAACGGGGAACTAAAATCTGGAGTTAGCCTCCCACTGCGCCTAACCATCACCCAAGACCTAGATGGTCAGGATATAATGGTTAAAGTAAGTGAACACGCTGCTCCTGATACAGCGTCATATCAAAAAGATATCAAAAAGATCTTTCCAAAGAGATATCATGAACTAATCGAGAATAGTTCAGAGTACATGCCAATACTTGATGATATCATTAGGAGCAAAGTCTCCAAAGAGGGTGATTCCTAGTGGTTAGACTCCGCTTTTCTTCCTAAAAAATACACTTAGGAGGAGATTAGATGGTCATTACTTATGTAGTCAATCCCGAACTCAAAAAGGAAGAATTAACCAACCTTTATGGTTCAGTCGGTTGGCTCCATGCTAACAAACCTAATATTCTAGAAAAAGCAATAAAAAACTCTGACCGAGTAGTAGCTGCCTATAGCAAAGATGAACTAATTGGATTAAGCAGAGCTATTTCCGATCAAGCAATTACACTATATATAACGGACATCCTAGTTCATCCTGCCTACCAGAGAAAAGGAGTAGGTACTACGCTCTTACAGATACTCATAGAACCATATATGGGCTATCAGCAAATTCTTGTGTCCGAACCTAACGCTGCAGGATTCTACAGAACACAGAAATTTATTCTCCTAGACGGCTCAGAAACAGCCTCGGGTTCAATTGCTTTCATGAAACCACATACAAAATTAAGATGAGTGCCTTCTTGGTACTCATCTTTTTCGTTCTATAACCAGCAGACGAACAAGCCTGTTAAAAATCATCTGGGACACATTAATAAATTGAAGACCATAGACCTGTTCCTCTCCTTCATGTTCCATTCTGACAATAACTGCTTCAAGAAGTCCAAGATCCTGCCACTCTTCTACAGAAAACTCTACCTCAACAAGAGTACCGATAACAAGATCTTTATCAGCATATATAGCCAATCCACCGGCACTGATGTCTCTAGTGACAGCCGAGAACTCAAATAGATCTCTACTACCATAATCTTTAGGCCACCTCTTAATCTCTATCTGAACCGGAAAGTTCCTCGGAATTCTAATGTATTGCCTGCTATGAGACACTGAAATATCCCCTACCACACTAATCCGCCAACGTTTACCCTCCATACGTCTAACATGGGCTAAGAATATATGTATACCTGTCTCTAGATAAACACAAACCTTCCGCCTTTGTAGTTTAGCATCTACCTCTAGTCCACTATCAATATCAACATAGAAGAATGGTTCATCTACAATCCATATACCTTGAGTTGTCTCATTGCCATCAAGGCCGGTAATATCAACGGTAGCACCATCACCATTTCTTAAATGCTTGAGATAGAGGTCCTGTAATCTCATTGGTCTCTCCCTTTTAATCTTTTGCCATATTTTTTCTTAATACAGCTATTAATTCCTGCCAAGTATAAACGAGCAAGCAGGAATTTTTCTTAATATAACGAAGTTAGTTAATAATAAAATCATTACTAGGAGGGATACCATGCATCTTAAGGGGAGTAAGACAGAAGCTAACCTAAAAGAAGCATTTGCTGGCGAATCTCAGGCTCGCAACAAGTATACCTACTTTGCAAGCGTAGCCAAGAAAGAAGGCTATGAACAAATCTCAGGCATTTTCCTTGAAACAGCAGACCATGAAAAGGAACATGCAAAAAAAGCTCTAAAATTCCTAAAAGGTATTGGTGATACCCAAGCTAACCTTCAAGCCTCAATCGATGGAGAAAACTATGAATGGACCTCAATGTACAGAGACTTTGAAAAGGTAGCCAGAGAAGAAGGCTTTGATGAAATTGCAGATTTCTTTCATGAGGTAGCAGAGGTAGAAGAAGAACACGAAATAAGATTCCAGAAACTCCTTGATAGAATCAAGAATGGTACAACCTTTAAGAGAGAAGAACCTATAAGATGGAAATGCCGTAACTGTGGTTACATTCATGAAGGAACCGAACCACCCGAGCTATGCCCTGCCTGTGCACATCCAAAGGCACACTACGAAGAATATGCCGAAAACTACTGATTTACAGGAGGAATACAGCATATGAAGAAATGGCTTTGTCAGGTCTGTGGTTACGTACATGATGGTGATGATGCTCCCGAAAAATGTCCGAAATGTGGTGCGCCGAAAAACAAGTTCGAAGAACTCACAATCGAGTCCTCCAACCTTATAGAACGCTCCCGTTTGACAAACAACCTGCTAATGGAACTCGATAGCGTATTAGCCAGGGTTGAAGAGATAGCCAAACTGGGAATAGAGGATAAACTTGATCCAGCCTGTGTTGTTCTCTTTAAGAAAGCCTCAGACGAAGCAAAACAATCAAGACAATCACTCAAAGCCGAAATAGCTACGCACATAGAGAAAGGGAAATGGGGCTAATAGGAAGGGTGAGCAACCCTTCCTATTTGAGTAACTTACGCATCGTCCTACCTACGGCTTTTCCAGTAGTTCTTCTAGCTACCCTTTTCCCCATCTTTTTAGGATCACCGCTAGAAACTGCCTGCCAATCTCCCAATAACTTTGCTAACCAATAGAGAAACCCCCTAGTCTTGTTCACACTCATAACCCTCCCTTCTTCCTTATTTTTCACTACTTCACTCGCAGGTAAGCTAAAACCGCATGTGGAATATATTTAGAGAAAGGAGACTGATTCATGAGGAAAATATTAATATTAGCAGTAACCATACTCATTCTATTCAGCACACCACTATATGCCCAGGACTATATGGAAACTGATATGAACATATACAAAGGTAGAGTGATAAGAATCCTTTCTTCATCCGAAGCTGATCACTATGGCTTTAGACAGCAAGTAGCTCTAGTGGAAATCTTGGAAGGTCCCTATAAAGGCCAAGTGATAGAAGTGACTAATACCTTGATGGATCATCCCATAGCAGATATAGAGTTAGAAGAAGGAAAACTCTTTTATTTTGTTGCAGAAACCTATCAAAATCAACTTGTTGCACTACATGTAAGTGATTATGTTAGAGATACATATATTTATATCCTAGGAGCACTATTCTTCCTAGTTCTTCTACTTGTGGGGCGACTAAAAGGTCTTAAAGCGTTTCTCACTCTAGTTCTTACCATAGGTATGATTTTCTATTTCTTTGTACCGATGCTTCTTAAAGGTTACAATCCTGTACTTTTGGCAATCATACTGACAATTATTGTAGCAATAGTCACCCTTACAATAATTAGTGGTTGGAACAAAAAGACTCTAGCTGCTATCCTTGGAACCTCTGGAGGACTCTTAACAGCAGGAGCTCTTGCTCTAGGAATAGGAAAGGCAGCTAATTTAACCGGTTATAGCTCACAAGAAGCACAAATGCTCATGTATGCCAATACTAATATTGAAAGCATCCAGGGTTTGCTTTTTGCAGGTATCCTTATTGGTGCCCTCGGAGCCGTGATGGATGTAGCCATGTCTGTAGCTTCAGCATCAGCCGAAGTCGCAGAAATAGATAGGACCATTAGTTCTCAAAGGTTAGTTAACGCTGGGTTAAATGTTGGTAAAGACGTAATGGGAACCATGTCTAATACCCTTATTCTAGCATATACTGGCGCATCCCTTCCATTACTACTGCTTTTTGTAGTTTACGAAGTACCTGCTCGAGAGGTTATTAATATGGACTTGGTAGCTACGGAAATGGTTAGGGCTCTTACCGGAACTATCGGCCTGATTATTACAGTTCCCCTTACCGCTTTAGCAGCGGGCATGTTACTTACCAAGAAGAACTAAGGCTGCAGCACTCTGCAGCCTCTCTCTTATAATATCGGTTTGCTGATACCCTCTATGGCCTGAGGATTCTCTAGAGCTGAAGTATCTCCAGGATCCTTACCAAGATAGGCTGCCTTAACTATCCGTCGCATAATCTTTGCATTTCTAGTTTTGGGTATATCCTTTACAATATGAATCTGTTTTGGTTTTAATGCTTTACCTAGATATTTAACCACCTGTTCTTTCAGCTCTTCCTGCAACTTATCTGACGGTATAAATCCTGGTGCTAGAACAACAAAAGCAACTACGGCCTCTCCTTTTAACTCATCTGGTACACCAATAGCTGCCGCTTCAAGTATAGCTTCATGAGCCACTAAAGCAGACTCCACCTCAGCAGGTCCAACACGCTTACCAGCAATCTTAAGTGTGTCATCAGATCTTCCATGTATATACCAGAAACCATTCTCATCAACTAAAGCCCAGTCACCGTGAACCCATATGTCCTTCCATCTAGACCAGTATGTTTCCAGATACCTCTCAGAATCCCGCCAGAAACCTCTAGTCATTCCTACCCAGGCCTGCTTAATTACAAGTTCGCCAACCTCATTTGTGACAGAATGACCTTCTTCGGAAAACACATCAGCATCAACCCCAGGAAATGGACCGGTAAAAGAACCTGGTTTCTGAGGAGTCAACGGGAAACAACCAAGAATACCCCCAGATATTTCAGTACCACCAGAATAGTTGATGATTGGGCAACGACTCTCCCCTACAACTTTAAAAAACCATAACCATGGTTCAGGGTTCCAAGGTTCACCAGTAGAGCCAAGAACTCTCAATGACGAGAGGTCATGTTGCAAAACCCAATTATCACCCTGATTCATTAAAGATCTAACTGCTGTCGGTGATATACCAAGATGAGTTACTTGATACTTTTCAACTAAATCCCACAGACGATCCGGTTTGGGAAAATCAGGAGTTCCTTCATAAAATACCATGGTGGCTCCCAATATCAACACTCCTAATATCTCCCAAGGACCCATCATCCATCCTATATCGGTAAACCAAAACATTGTGTCATCCTCACAAAGATCAAAGGCATAAACCATATCATTAGCCGCTTTTACAGGGAACCCTGTATGTACATGAACAGCACCCTTTGGCTTACCAGTTGTACCAGAAGTATAGATAAGCATGAAAGCATCATTACTGTCAGTTTTAGCCGGCTCATAAGAATCGCTCTTGCCAGAAAGAAGATCAATCCAGAATACATCCCGTTCCGTAACCATAGAAATATCTCTATGCAAACGCTGCACTACTATCTGCTTCTGAATAGTAGGGGCCATACCTATAGCTTCATCAGCTGTTTCCTTCATAGGCACAACCTTACCTCTTCTAAAGAATCCATCTGCTGTGATCAATACCTTAGCTTCTGCATCACTTAACCTAGTCGCTACAGCCTGTGCCCCATACCCCGAGAAAATAGGGATAAAGATAGCACCGATTCTTGAAACAGCCAGAAGAGCTATAGCGGTTTCAGGAATCATTGGCATAAATATACCAATTCTATCACCTTTACCAATGCCCATCTCCATCAGAGCATTCGCCAACTTATTCGTTTCAGTTAGCATCTCTGCATAGGTGTACTTTCTTTCTTCCCCATCTTCACCTTCCCATACTATTGCTACTCTATCGCCTTTACCCTTCCTCACATGTCTATCAAGGCAGTTCTCAGAAATATTTAACTTGCCATCAACAAACCATTCAGTCCATGCTTTTCCTCTGCTCTGATCCATTACTTTGCTATAGGGTTCCTGCCAGTATAAATCAAGATCCCTAACCACTGCATCCCAATACCAAGCAGGATCTAATACTGCCTTTTCGATTAATTCATCTAAATTGTTCAGTTTGTGCTGGTGAAGGAATCTCTTCAATCTACTATCATCGGTCCAGGCATGTTCTTCAGGGCGCCAAACCACTTCGCTATCCACATAACCTTTAGCTACTGACTTCCAAGACATTGATTCCACCCCCAATTTCTTTAACCTTTTGCTGATTCGTTGCTTTGCCTACCTTTTCCTGCCGAAAATCGCTAAAGAAGAGTGAATGATCCAAAGTTAACTCTTATCTTTAAGAAGGAATACCATTGCAAGTGTCCAACTATACTAAAACTAATCTGGGAGGCGATACATATGACCACTAGATTCTGCCTAATTGAAACAGATCAGATTGTTTTAAAGAAGTTGGAAGATATAGTCACTAACCTTGGAGACTCAATAACTGTACTTACCGGTGTAAACCAAGCCCAAACAAAAATAGCTCAATTTCGGCCCGATATCATCATTATGGACATCGAATTACCAACAGTTGACCAGGGACTATCATTATTGAGTTCTCTTAAGAATTCTAATTGCACAAGTGACATCGTTATCATCTCTTCCATATTAGATAAAACGGTAGTTGAGGCTGCCTATTCTCTGGGTATTTCCTTCTATATCGCAAAACCCGTAAATATGACAGAGATATCAACCGTATTACAAAATCTAACTGTCCATCGGCAGTATCAGAGAATCCTCCACAATATTGCCTCTGCGGTAGGCTCAATAGATGAACTAGCAAAACGCTCTGCAAGCATCACCGCATCAAGAGACCAAGTCGCCATGCAAATTCTAGCTAACCTTGGCATTCTCGATGAGCCAGGAGCTAAAGACATTTTAAACATCGTGAAAATAACAAGTGATGTTTCCACCCTTAGTGTGAACGAAATATGTCTACATCTTTCTGACTATTATCAAAAAGAAACCCTCAGTAAAATTAGCTGGCAACCAAAAGCTATTGAACAACGTTTACGTAGAGCTATCTATACTTCACTAAAACACATTGCAGCCCTAGGCTTAGAAGACTACAACGATCCACGGTTTGAAAAGTTTGCACCCCTTTTCTTTGACTTCAATGAGGTTAGATACCAAATGCGAGCAATGGAGAAAGGACAGCAAATAAAGGTTTCTATCCACTTAAGGAAATTCCTTACTGCTTTTTTCCTGCAACTAGAGGAACAGAGTATCTAGTATTTTGGGATACCAATTTTTTATTATTTAATGCAAAAGGTATTACTGATTTCCCTTCATTAGTAGTTATTTTCCTCTGTTTTTCGTCTTCTCTTTAGTCACTTCCAGTTGTTTTTCGTAGTTATTTGTTACCCGTAACATAGACTTAGAGAAATATACTTGTAACCATGCATTATTCCGGCACTCGAATATAAGCAATGGCGTAGTGATTTTTCCTGCAAAGCTGCTTAAAGAGTGTCAAATTAACAAACTGGAGGGGGCAATTGAATTGAGAAAGAAAGCTTATTTACTGGTTATTCTGTTGTTGCTGGTAACGATGACGCTCGCTGCATGCGGCCAGGATTCAACACAGGAACCAACACAAACTACAACTGGTAATCAGAGCAGCAGAAGCACACTGGAGGTAGTTAAGAACCGCGGCTATGTAATTGTTGGTGTCAACTCTAAACTACCTGGATTCGGTTATCTTGAACCCGATGGTAGCTACTCTGGTTTTGATGTTGAATTCGGAAGAGCATTGGCTGCTGCCATATTTAACGATCCTAATGCAGTCGAATTTAGACCTCTATCTGCTAAAGATCGTCTAACAGCAGTACAGACTGGCGAAGTTGACGTTTTGATGCGTAATACCACCTGGACTATTTCCCGGGACACCTCATTAGGTTTGAACTTTGCGCCAACTACTTTCTATGATGGTCAAGGTATGATGGTTAGAAAAGACAGTGGAATTAACAGTTTAGAAGATCTTGATGGTGCACGTATCGGCGTACAAACTGGTACCACAACAGAATTGAACCTTACAGATCACATGCGAAAACTCAATGTGGACTTTGAGCCTATCGTGTTTGAAGATTTGGATTCTGTTGTTGCTGCTTATGAAGCTGGTAGTATCGATGCCTGGACCACTGACATCTCAGGCTTGGCTTCTCGTCAGGCAACACTAGCTGATCCCAATGCCCATAAAGTACTACCAGAGGTCATGTCTAAAGAACCATTAGGACCTGTAGTACGAGAAGGCGATGACCAGTGGTATGATATTGTCAAATGGACAATCTTTGCAACTATCGAGGCAGAAGAACTAGGAATTACCCAAGGAAATATCGATAGTTTTATGAATAGCGATGATCCAGTATTTCGCCGTTTCCTTGGTGTTGAAGGTGATTTAGGAACTAACCTTGGTCTATCCAATGACTTCACTGTCAATATCATCAAGTCGGTTGGTAATTATGGAGAAATCTTTGATCGCTATCTCGGGCCAGATACCGTATTCAATCTGGAACGAGGACTCAATGACCTCTGGACTAACGGTGGTCTAATGTATGCCCCACCATTCAGATAATCGTTGAGGTTCTCAAATTGAGTAGGATAAGGCCTGTACTCTACTAGGAGTGCAGGCCCCTTCTACTTCTTCGATACAAGAGAGGTGATAGACACAGTGAGAACAGTAGTACCATTCTGGCGCGATAATCGCATAGTCCCAATTCTTGTTCAACTATTCTTTCTTGTTCTAGTAATTTTGCTTGGTGGCTTCTTCTACAATAACCTCCAGGTGGGATTAGACAAAACAGGAATGAAACTGGGTTTTAGTTTTTTAAATCAAAGTGCAGGCTTCTCCATCAAAGAGACATCAATTCAGTATTCTCCTGCAGATAGCTATGGTCGAGCTCTTTTGGTGGGTTTCACTAACACCATCAAGGTTGCTTTTTGGGGAATTATCCTAGCAACTATTCTTGGAGTATTTGTAGGTATAGGTCGTTTATCAAGTAACTGGTTAGTACGAAACGTAGCTGCTGTCTACGTAGAAATAATCCGTAATACGCCACTTTTAGTCCAATTATATATTTGGTATTTTGCACTTTTTATGCAACTCCCAAAAATACAAGACAGCATCATCTTACCTGGTTCAATTCATCTTAGTAATCGTGGACTGGCTTTACCTTGGCTAGTCTCCACATCAGGAACAAGAATATGGTTAGCATTTTTTTTAGTCGGTATAGTAGCAGGATTTCTGATCTACAAAAAACAAACCGAAAAACAGCTAATCACTGGCATAGATCGATACCCGGCTTTATGGGCTATGGGAGCCTTATTGTTAAGCCTGCTCTTTGCTTGGCTTATAACAATGGATAAACCATTCCTATTAACAGTCCCAACTGTTGATGGGTTAAGATACAGTGGTGGCTATCGTCTTTCACCCGAATTCGCTACTATTCTTCTTGGACTGGTAGTATATACAGGGGCCTTTATCGCTGAAATTGTTAGAGCAGGTATTCAAGCAGTTTCAAAAGGACAGACAGAAGCTGCTAAAGCTCTGGGGTTAGGTCATTCACTATCGCTGCGACTGGTCATACTACCTCAGGCACTAAGAGTTATTATCCCTTCGATGACCAGTCAGTATCTGAACCTGGCTAAGAACTCTAGTCTCGCGATAGCTGTAGGCTATCCAGACTTCTTTAGTGTTTCAGGCACAACCCTGAACCAAACCGGTAGAGCAGTCGAAATTATCACACTGGTAATGGTTGCCTACCTATCCATAAGTCTGCTGACATCCCTGTTGATGAACATCTTTAACAAGCGGATGCGGCTGGTGGAGAGGTGATAGCAATGGAAACCAAAATGGAACCCCCTAAGAATACCATAGGTATTATTGGTTGGTTACGCAAAAATCTCTTTAATGGCTGGTTCAACTCTCTATTGACTATCATATTTCTCTGGATAGTCTTTACGGTTCTCTATGCCGCACTGAAGTGGGTTTTTGTCACAGCCGACTGGACAGTAATCGTTGTAAATCTCCGTCTATTGTTAGTTGGTCAGTATCCTCAAGATCAGATCTTCAGAGTCTGGTTAGCCCTTACTCTTGTTTCAACTCTAACAGGGCTTTCCTGGGGATTATGGAAAGGTACAATTGGAAATTTGGCTATTGCTCTAGGCGCCTCCTTCCTTATCTTATCTCTCTTTCCTTTTAGTGGCGAAGTGAAGACCTGGCTCCTAGTTAATGCAACAGCCATTGGACTTGGTTATGTTCTTGGTAGGTACTTCCCAATATTAAGAAAACCTACGGCAGCTAGCTGGATCCTCCTATTCCCTTTCATAATAGTTCTTTTGAGGGGTCTAGGTACTTCCTGGCTACCTATTGTCGGCACAAATCTCTGGGGAGGTCTAATGCTTACCTTCCTGCTAGCTATAGTAGCTATAGTCTTTTCTTTTCCTTTAGGTGTGTTACTAGCATTAGGTCGAACAAGCAAACTACCGCTTGTTAGGTATCTGAGTATCGGCTATATAGAACTCATTAGAGGTGTTCCCTTAATAACAATCCTCTTTATGGCTCAACTAATGTTACCCCTCTTTCTGCCTGAAGGAGTAACTCTAGATAGAGTCTTAAGAGCAATGGCAGGTCTCACCCTATTCAGTGCAGCCTATCTAGCCGAAAACGTACGCTCTGGTCTACAATCCATTCCCCGTGGGCAGTACGAAGCAGCTCAAGCTCTTGGCCTTAGCAACTTTAAGACTACATTTCTGATTGTCTTACCTCAGGCTTTAAGAGCTGTCATTCCTATTCTTGTAGGGCAATTTATAGCTCTGTTTAAAGATACATCTCTGGTCTCAATCGTGGGAATACTCGATTTCCTAGGTATAGGTAGAAGCATAGTAGCTCAACCAGAATTCCTAGGTAGACAAAGAGAAATCCTTATATTCGCTGCAGCAATATACTTTGTCTTTAGTTATGCTATGTCCTATGCAAGTCGTCGTTTAGAAAAATCGCTAGGTGTCGGGGAAAGGTAGAAAGGAGAAGAGAATATGACCATCATCAATCAGGAACAAACAACAGAAGACATTATTATTTGTCGCAATATTCATAAGTGGTATGGTAAACATCATGCCTTAAACGACATCTCAATGACCATAAAAAAAGGAGAAGTAGTGGTAATCTTTGGTCCATCAGGTTCAGGCAAATCTTCCTTTATTCGAACCCTTAATGCTTTAGAGGAAATTCAGAGTGGACAGATAATCGTAGATGGGATTGAACTATCCCACGATCTTGCCAATATTGAAGCAATCAGAATGGAAACGGGAATGGTATTCCAACAGTTTAACCTATTCCCTCACATGACAGTTCTCAGTAATATAACTTTAGCCCCCATCTGGGTGCGTAAATGGCCCAAAGCTAAAGCCGAAAAAGTAGCGATGGAACTTCTAGAGCGTGTTGGTATTCCAGAGCAAGCCCATAAATACCCGGGACAGCTCTCTGGAGGTCAACAACAACGTGTAGCTATAGCACGAGCATTAGCCATGCAACCTAAAATTCTCCTGTTTGACGAACCCACTTCTGCCCTTGACCCTGAAATGATCAAGGAAGTATTAGATGTTATGAAAGAACTAGCCAAAACAGGTATAACCATGATTGTTGTTACCCATGAAATGGGTTTTGCCCGAGAAGTAGCTGACAGGCTCGTTTTCTTTGATGAAGGCAGAATCATCGAACAGGGTACTCCTTATGATATCTTTAATAACGCACAACAGGATAGAACAAAACTCTTCCTCTCGCAGATACTTTAACCCTTGAGAAAAACCCTCAAGGGTTTTTCTCAGACAACAAGGAAAATGCCGTCACCATGTATAATATACAACTAAGACATATGAAAGGAGGTTTCCAAACAATGAATTATTTTGATCAATTTATGTTACTGCTAACAGGTTTAGTAGCCATCTACCTGCTTCAATTCTTTAAAAGAGAGTATAAGAGTACAAACCAACAACACAACATCTATTATATGATGTCTTTTGCAGTACTCCTTATTTCAGGCCTCTTGCTAATAGGTCTGGGTTATGAGATTCTTAGCAATCCTTTGGTTGTTGTTGTTGCCGCTGTTATACCTCTTGCACTAGCACTCGGACTTATTTCTGAGTTCTTCCCGCAGAGTGAACGCTACTATCTCTTGTTTGTGATCGTGGGTCTATTTGCAATTGCTGTCACACGCCTAGGAGGCCCATCAGGTGCAGCTACTGCAGTACTAGCTACAGTGCACAGTATTGCTGGACTCACCATCTTCCTAACACCAATACATGTTAGCAAACAGGGTAGGACATCATGGTCCTTTGTCTGGGTAACAATTGGTGGAACACTAATTGGTATTGGCGGAATATCATTAGCATTCCTTAAAGCAGGATCGCCAATCTTATCTGAAGAGCTAATCTTTACTATCCTAGCGCCACTGCTCTTCCTAATGGCAGCAGCCTTTGCCTTTGGATTCATTAAGAAAGACTCTGGCAAGAGTTTATCCGCATAAGTAACTAAGGAGGCACTCTAACCAGTGTCTCCTATTCTTTTATCCTAGCAGGAAATATCAATGTAAACCGGTAATATCCCATTGAGGTGATACTGATGCGGTTTATCTATACAATTCTATTCACATTTCTTATTATCACAGTAGTCATAGATTCACCTAAAGTTCAGGATAACCCTATCCTAGTGCTAAACTATCATCATCTAGTACCTGAAGAAACTGATAACCCTGTTACCATTACCCCAGAACGTTTTGAACAGCATCTATCCCTATTAGCTTCAGAGGGTTGGCACTCTATCTCCTTAAAACAACTCGAAACATATCTAACAGGAACTTCAGAACCAGAAAACCCTTCATATCTCATCACCTTTGATGATGGCTATCAGAGTGTCTATGACTATGCCTATCCCCTGATGCTAGACTACAAAGTTTATGGGGTAGTTTTTCACATCGGTAAATACCTTGACCCTAATTTTAATGAATACATATACCTACCTAGATTAACCACAAGCCATATTCAAGAGATGATGGCTAGTGGCTACTTTACTCTCCAAAGCCATACATATGATCTTCATCTCCCCTTAACAAGTGTGCCTATTTCAGAGATTGAGGCTGACCTTGACAAAGCAACAGAAACATTGTCCTTAGTATCTTCTGAACCTATTTATGCTCTGGCCTATCCCCATGGGATGTACAACAAGGAGATACTAGACATGTTAGAAACTAGCTCTATTTCTCTGGCCTTTGCCGGAGGAGATAAACTTGCAAGCGGAGCTGACCCTCTAGAAATACCAAGGTTTTCAATGGATAACAAATCCGAACAGCAATTAGCTAACATACTTAGAAAATATAGCACTGAACTCAAAGCCCCAGATTATATCCTATTA
Source organism: Thermaerobacter marianensis (assembly GCA_020724425.1). Lineage (GTDB taxonomy): Bacteria > Bacillota > Sulfobacillia > DVGY01 > DVGY01 > DVGY01. The sequence goes on along the minus strand of DYGY01000016.1, from coordinate 14,427 downwards.
ACACTAACCCTCCTAATGCTATTCTATGGGCTATATACCCTTAAGACAAACATATACTCAATACTTTTGATAGTCGCATTGATGTTTGGTATCATAATGCTACTTATCAGTGAATACACCCTTCTCAGCTCCAGAGAGTCCCTTTTCCTTGGTAGTGGTATACTTATTAGCTTTGCTTTAGCTTTCATGACTGCTAAGATAAATACCAAATATGAACGACTTGGCATACTAGCTATGCTGATACTAATCTTTCACCTACAATACGATATCAGACTTACCTGGTTATCTATCCCCATCCTATCAGGTATATTTGCTTTGGGGAGAGCCCTATACGAATTCCATAACACTAGAAGTCTTCAGCTAGCTGGATTAATAGTTGGGTTAACTGGCCTTGGTTTCATCATGTTTATGAAGCTAGCCATTAACATAGATCAACCATACATTACAACCGTAACACTACATACCTGGTTAGCCCCACTGCTCTTTTTAAGTGTTACAGGTATAGTCTTAGGCTTCTCTAGATTGTCTGCCTCTAAGAGGGTATAATACCTATGTTGGAGGTGGATTAATTGTCAGCAGAGGTCATTGTTATCGGAGCTGGACCAGCTGGTCTAATGGCAGCCATAAGCTCAGCACAAAAGGGAGCAAAAACGCTTCTTCTAGAGAAAAACGAAGTGGTAGGGAGAAAACTACGCCTTACCGGTGGAGGAAGATGTAACCTTACCAATTCAGCAGACCTACAAACCATTATCAACAATATACCCGGTAACGGGCGTTTCCTGTACTCCGCCTTATCCCAGTTCAGCAACAAAGATATCATTAACTTCTTTGAAAAGGAAAACTTGCCACTTAAAGAAGAAGACAATGGTCGTATGTTTCCTGTAACTGATAAAGCAGCAGACATAATTGAGGTACTCATTAAGAAAGCTAGGCAACTAGATGTGGATATCAGAACCGAAAGCCCTGTTAGAAACATCCCTGCTCTAGGCAGTGTCATACTAACCTCAGGGGAAACTCTAAGAGCCAAATCAATAATTGTTGCTACAGGTGGTAATTCCTTTCCCCATACCGGTTCAACCGGTGAAGCATATGGCTGGTTAACTCACCTAGGTCATACAATAACCGAGCTATATCCTGCTGAGGTAGGGGTACTCTCAACAACTACTGACCTGCAGGGTCTATCACTTCAGAATATATCGATAGAAGTATTTGACCAAAAACACAAAAGAATTACAAAACATCAAGGAGATATTCTCTTTACTCACTATGGCTTATCAGGCCCAGCAGCTCTACGTTGTAGTTCACATATACATCAGGCACTAAAGAAACATAACCTGCAGTCATTAGATCTAACCCTAGACCTTTTCCCGGGAAAAAACCATGAAGAACTGAGAAAGGTTATCTTTGCTAAAGCAAAAAAAGATCATAACAAAGCTATTAAAACCATCCTTAGTTCCTTTGTACCCAAACGCTTAGTATCACTTATCTTGACCCAAGCTCAAATACCAAGCGATATTACATTCCCGCAGATATCAAAAAAAAGCTGGGATGACCTGATTTCCACATTGAAAAGCCTAAAAATTCCTGTAAGCGGTACACGGCCACTAAAGGAAGCCTTTGTTACAGGAGGAGGAGTATCAACCAAAGAAGTAGATCCAAAAACCATGCAATCCAAGATTGTTCCCGGCCTATTCCTAGCTGGAGAAGTCCTTGATATTTCTGGCTATACAGGTGGATTCAACATCACCGCTGCCATGAGTACTGGCTATGTAGCCGGAACACATGCTGCCATCCACGCAAATTCCCCTCTACTTCGCTAAATGCGTGTCTGTATTTGCCGAACAGAAAAGGAAGATATCTTAAAAACACCAGTCCTGTCACTCTTTGTCTCAATTTTGGTCAAGGAGGATTAGGCTTTAGCCTTGAAATTCTCCCCTATAGGCTAAGGGGGAGTAATCATGATACATAGAACATTAATGTTGGTTTTGCTTCTTTCAATATTGCTTATCCCTGGTAATCTAGCTCAAGCAGATCAGGAGATAACCCTGATAATTGAACTAGAAAAGGGAATAGATGAAGAAGCCTTTCTTCTTGTATTAGATAGCTTTGAAATACAGTATACAGAATACCATTTCTTAACCCTTTTTGAGGGTTTGATTCTAAAGCTTAATAGTAGCGGTCTAGCCACTCTGAAAAGTCTACCAGAGGTCAAATCAGTTTGGCTTGATGAACCCATAATCCAATACTCAAAATCACAGACCACATTAAGCTTTGAAACATCTATACCAATTGCTGTAATGGATACTCTGACAGCTATTACCCTTGATCAATACCTGCCTAGAACACCAATCACTGTATACCCCACCATCCCTGGAAACACAGCTAATCTTCTAAAAGCTTTAGACAAACTAGAAGAAGATATCGTCTATATCCCTATAACAGAGATTTCAGTCCCCATGGAAAAAGCATTAAATGGCCTTAATACAAAAGGAAAATTACCTGTTGTTGCCTCACCTTCTTGCCAGACAAGCTTCACTGGTCCGGGCTACATTCAGAAAGAAACAAATACCAACTATCTCTGTAGTGAGACCAATGCTCTTACTCTATTAGCTATGGCTGCTAAAATCATGGATTTATATCCTGATTGGAGCCTGCAACAACTATATCTCTCAATGAGTCACCTGGGAATTCACCTAGATGATTCCGAAGAATTTCTACCAGATTGTATCCCTCCAAAAGCAGATATCCTTCTGGTAGATGGTGCTGAATATGAACTCTTTGGAATCCAGATAGACCAGTATGAAACATCTTTGACCAACCTAGGTTATAGTGTGGCCCATTGGTCCATCTACACCCAGGGAGAACCGGCATTAGATATCCTCTTAGAGTATCCCCTTGTAATTTGGTATACAGGTCCTATGTATCTTCCCACCTACAGTTTCCCTGGTACCAGTACCCTCTCACTCATGAGCTATCTTGAGGAAGGAGGCTCTCTACTCCTATCAGGTCAGCAAATAGGGTATATGCTAGGCAAAGACCATCAACTCCTTAAATACCTTTCCATCGAATCTTTTCAGGATGAACATGCAACAGAGGTTAATGGTATACCTCTAGATACCTCTTTAGCAAACTACTGGCCTCAATCATTCACAGTCACACAACAAAGTCATCTTCTTCATTATGATACAGGTAACATTGCCGGTATCATTATTGAAGAACCAGTTAGATTAGCCTATCTAGGGTTCTCCCTTGAAGGGCTCCTAGATAGTGAAGAGCTTCTAAAATACCTCCTGATACAGCTAACTGGCAGGTAATTCCTCCATTCATCTAGAAGTATATTTTGATTAGGAGGTGTTGGTCAGTGCATGTTGCAATAACTGGGGCAACAGGCTTCTTAGGAGTTGCCCTTACCCGTGCTCTTAGCCAAACAGGACATTCAGTTCGCATAATTCGCAGAAATCATTCAGATACATCAATTCTTAAGGATATATCATACGAAGACTTTATCGCTGACATCACAGACTCTAGAAGCCTCAAGCAAGCTTTTTCCGGCTGTGAACTTGTCTTTCATACTGCAGCTACCGTGTCAATGGCCGGAAGATACAATGACCAGTATGACAACAATGTTCTTGGGACAACTAATGTCCTCAACGCCTGCTTAGACCAGGATGTCAAGAGAGTTGTTCACACCAGTTCTGTAGCTGCTATTGGCTATAGACCTGACGGTTCTGCTACAGAGAAAACCTCATTTTCCTGGCCTTCAGATAATCTAGGTTATATGCAAACCAAACATGAAGCAGAACTAGCTGTCTACAGAGCAATCGAACAGGGTCTAGATGCAGTAATTGTTAACCCTTCCATCATCTTTGGAAGAAATGATCCCAAGCAAAAAATGAAACCCCTACTACAGTCCTTACAAAACGGAAAGATACCCTTCTACCCATTAGGATCAACCAACGTATGTGATCTTGATGATGTGGTTAAGGGACACCTTCTAGCTGCAGAAAAAGGCAAAACAGGAGAACGATATATACTAGGTGGAGCAAATATATCATACCGTAACCTGCTAGATACCATCGCCAACGAGGTATCCGGCAGACCACCAAGATGGGCCATCTCTAACAGCTCTGCCTGGATACTCAAAAATCTAATTAGATTCATCCCAGATAGAAAAAGAGAGAAGCTGGCCCTAACAGATGACCTTTTAGACCTAGCACAACTAAGAGTTGAATTCTGTAGCAAAAAAGCCATAGACGAGCTTGGCTATACCATTACCCCATTTAAAGAAACCATCAAGAAAACTGCTGATTGGTATAGAGAGCTAGGTCATCTTCGGTAGAAGTATATTTGCTACACCTAAAGGTCAAACTTGAAACAAGAAACTCTTTCAAGGAGGTATTGGTTTGGAAAATAGACAAATTGCAATCGAAGAAGGACTGAGTCATCTCAATGAATTCCTAAGAACAAAGGGCTATCAAGTGGTTAGCCTAGACCATAACACTCAACAGGTTGCTGCAATTGTCGTTGGTGGTGGTCATAAAGATCTCCTAGCAGACCAACGGATAAAGATTGATGCTCCAGTCATTAACGCAGAAGGGTTAACCCCAGAACAAGTAGCCATGGAAATAGAACGTTTCGTTCGCCACTAGAGGCCTTAGGGCCTCTTTTCTAGTTCTAAAGAGGATAATATGCCTTCCCCAGCGAAACATACATGAATTCTTTCTAGGCTGGGGTGAAAACCATGGATGTTGGTGCAGTATTTATCAGTGCATTCGTTTTAGGACTTTCAGGAGCAGTAATGCCGGGGCCACTCCTAACAGTAACGTTAGAACGTGTATTAAAAACTAACTGGAAGGCTAGTATCTGGACCACAACCGGACATGCCATATTAGAACTAACATTGGTAATAGGGCTTGCCTTTGGGCTTGGCACCCTATTAATGCTCCCTCAAGTAACCGGAATCATCGGACTCCTTGGTGGTCTTCTGCTCCTATGGATGGCAAAGGGAATGATTATCGGTGCTTACCAAGATAAACTGGGCTTCCAGACAAATACTTCTGTAGACACTACGGGAGATACCAGTCCCTATCTCAGTCTTAGAGCAGGCATGTTAGCTACCGTATCTAACCCATATTGGTTCCTATGGTGGGCTACAATCGGAACCACATCCTTTATCCTCTGGACCGGACAACAAACAGCTAACTTAGCTGCCTTTTATATTGGCCATGTACTCGCTGACTATGGTTGGTTAATTCTTGTCTCATTAGCCCTACAGGCCGGAAAAAAGATAATGAGACCTATAACCTACCGAATACTAGTTGGTGTTCTAGGTCTCTTCCTTGTAGTTCTAGCCATATACTTTATCCATAGCGGTATAAACTTCCTCTTAGGCTCTCTGACGATTGCTTGAGTGTCCTACAGGTTTTCTATCCTCTGGATGAAGATAATGATAGGCATTATGCACAGCTGTAGCCACTTCACCAAAACCAACAGTGATTAACTTTACCTTACCCGGATAGACTGCCACATCACCTGCGGCAAAAACCCCGGGTAAATTCGTTCTCATCTCGCTATTAACAACCAGTGATTTACCTTCTAACGTTAGGTCCCAATTTGCAATCGGACCCAGATTAGGTACAAACCCAAGAGCCATAACCACTTCATCAACAGAAACCACAGTCTCTTCCTGAGTGCGATTATCATAGATAACTGCTCTAGATAGATGTTTTTCACCTTCTAAACGAGAAAGCTCATGATAATACTTGATAGAAACCAATGATTCCTCTAGCCTAAATACACTATCTGCAGCAGCTCTAAAGCTCCCTCTTCGATGAACCAAAATTACCTCAGAGGCAACATCAGCAAGACTCAAGGCCCAATCTACAGCCGAATCACCACCACCAACCACAAGTACTCTCTTATCTTTAAACCGAAGGGGATCCTGAACCATATAATGAAGGCCTCTCCCCTCCCACTCCTCAAGCCCAACAATATCAGGAGTACGAGGAGTAAATGCGCCTAAACCACCAGAGATTACAACAGTTTTCGTAGGATACTCCCCACTACCAGTCTTAAGAACATAATGCCCTCCTACAGCTACAAGATCTAATACCTGTTCTCCTAGATAAACCTCTGCATCATACTGAAAAGCCTGTCCCTTTAAAGACTCAATGAGATCTTTTGCTTTAATCGCCTCAATCCCAGCAATGTCATAAATATATTTTTCGGGATACAGAGCTGTTAACTGACCACCTAGTTGGGGAAGGCTCTCAAAAAGCCTAACAGACAGTCCTTGAAAACCTGCCGTATATACCCCATAAAGACCAACAGGTCCCCCACCGATAACAGTTACATCGACAACCCTATTACTCATAACACATCACCTCATAGTAAATCTTGCCCATATCTTATATGCTTTAGTTTACTACCAACAAGGAAATTGTACCCTCTTAGAACGTGATAACAATCACACTTACAAAGGTACTGCCGGAATGCACATTATGGTAAACTAAAGTAGAGGTGTAACCTTGCAACCAAGGAGGAAAACAATGAACAAAACCCTTTATCACATACTCCTCTTGCTCTTCTTGTTAATCCTTATCTTTAAGTGGACAAGTCTAGGTCCTGACTGGTTAAGACCTCAAGAAAAGCCTGAGGATGTATCACTAACAATCTTTGCAGCAGCATCACTTTCCGAAGCAATACCAACTCTTGCTCAAGCCTACCAGCAAGAAAAACCGGAAATCTCTTTCCAGTACCACTTTGCCGGTAGCCAGCAAATACGTACCCAAATTGAGTATGGAGCACAGACAGATCTGGCATTCTTTGCAAGTGCAGAGGATGCCCAGTATCTTTCTGATATAGGGCTTACCCAATACACATCTTCCTTTGCCTTTAACGAATTGGTAATTATCGTGCCTAAAGACAATCCCAAAAACATCTCTACTGCACAAGATTTAGAAAAACCCCATCAGTTAATACTGGCTGATACAGCGGTTCCTGCAGGAAGATACAGCGAACAACTACTAGAAAACCTTAATAGCGAATATGGTCCTAATTATGCCAACAAAGTGCTAAACAATGTTATCTCCAGAGAAACCAATGTAAGACTGGTAGTTAGCAAAGTCTCTTTGAATGAAGCAGATGCAGGCATAGTCTATCGAACAGACACCAACACTACAGTTCAGGTCATTGAAATACCAGACCAACATAACATCCTAGCCCAATACCAGCTAGTATTACCCATTGATACCAAAAATCAAAAAGAAGCCAGAGAATTCGCTGACTTCGTCTTAAGTGATAAGGGACAGGACATACTTAGAAGCCTTGGCTTTTTACCAATGAAAGGAGAATAGTGATGCTACCAAGATGGTTTAGAATGACATTAATCCTCTTGATTACGATATTTCTTCTATACATAACTATACCTCTTGTAGCAATCTTTTGGCAGGTGGACTGGAGTATCTTCCATCAAAGCCTCACCTCTCAGGTAGCTCAACAGGCTCTAAAGCTTTCCCTATCTACAAGTCTAATATCTCTGGTGATTATTATAATTTTCGGCATACCAGTAGCCTATATTCTTGCTCGTTTTGACTTTAGGTTCAAAGAAGCTATTGACACCATTATCGATATTCCTATGGTGTTGCCTCCTGCTGTTGCTGGGTTAGCCCTACTCATGGCTTTTGGTCGCAATGGGCTCATCGGACAGTATCTCTATCTCCTAGGAATAAGTATTCCCTTTTCAACATTAGCCGTAATTATGGCCCAGGTTTTTGTAGCATCACCCTTCTTCATAAAGAGTGCTCGAGCAGCCTTTGAAGCAGTTGATCACCGTTATGAACAGGCATCTCTAACCCTAGGAAAAAACCATCTAGAGACCTTCATTAGAATAACCTTAATGCAAGCTAAACCTGGAATAATAAGTGGTGCTGTGATGACCTGGGCTAGAGCCTTAGGTGAATTTGGAGCCACATTAATGTTTGCCGGCAATATGACTGGCCGCACACAAACATTGCCCTTAGCAGTACTAAGTGCCTTTGAATCTGATGTCCAGGTGGCTCTTAGCCTATCTGTAATTCTAATTGTTGTATCTTTTGCAGTTATCCTCATTGTCAAATATCTTACTAGAGGTGGTATCTTCCATGCTAAGTTTTTCCCTTCAAAAACAACTCGGTAGCTTTTATCTCCAAACTGAGATGACCATGGGATCAGAAATCCTTGCTATCCTAGGTCTATCAGGATCAGGAAAGTCCACCTTACTGAATCTTTTAGCAGGACTGCTAAAACCAGACCAGGGAGAGATCTCTCTAAATGGACAGCTATATTTTAACAAGAACTACAACCTTCCCCCATACAAAAGGAAGATAGGTTATGTCTTCCAAGACTATGCCCTTTTTTCCCATCTGAATGTTCTTGAAAATATCACCTATGGAGCTAATAATCCCTATCAGGAAATTTCCGAGTTATTACGTATTGACCATCTATTAGATCGCTCAATATCACAGCTTTCTGGGGGACAAAAACAGAGAGTAGCATTGGCAAGAGCACTCCTATATAGACCAGAACTGCTCCTCCTAGACGAACCCTTTTCTGCTTTAGATAACCTTATCAGGACCAAGCTGAGAATGGATCTCCTTAATGTGCATAAGCACTACCCCATACCAACCATTCTAGTAACTCACAATCTTGAGGAAGCGTTTACGTTAGGTGATAGAATAGCAATAATGGATGAGGGTAGAATCCTCCAGGTTGCCGACCCTGAGACAGTCTTCTATAGGCCAGCTAGCAAAGCTGTAGCTCGTTTTGTGGGTATGAAAAACTTCTTTAGTGGTGAAATCCTGCAATTAGATAAAGCGAAGAACCTAACTCTATGTCACAGCAATAATCTAAATGTCTACCTGCCCTACAAAGAATCTCATCAGGTAGGCAGTCAGATAGAATTTGGCATCAGACCTGAAGACATAAGAATTGTAAGAGAGGATCGTCCAAGAACTACCCCGATAGTTAACCCAATCAAAACAACAGTCTGGAGAGTTATCCGCGATGGCCTCTCCTATAGACTATTCTTAAGAATACAAGGTTCAATCAAGAACTATGATATGGAATCCCTTATCCCTCGCCATCTCCTTAACAGCCTTGCCATCACAGAGGGACAAACATTATCTGTTCATCTCCCTGTAGAGGCTTTGCACAACCTAGACTACTGATCCTCTCCATTGCCACTGGGGCTATAAAAGGGACCCACTCCATCAGGCAAATACTTCTGATCTTTTGCCTTTTCCGGATCAGTATGGGGATAAATGTAGCCCTCACCATGTCCAAGCCTCCTAGCTCCTTTGTAACTGGCATCTCTAAGATGTTTGGGAACATCACTCTGAGGGCTCTCCTCTACTGCTTGTAAGGCCTTGTTAATGGCCATATAGGCTGAATTGCTTTTTGGACTACGTGCTAGATAGATGGTTGCTTCAGCAAGAGGGATTCTTGCCTCTGGCATCCCCAAATACTCAACAGCAGAAGAAGCAGCCAAAGCCATACTTAAGGCATCAGGGTTAGCCAGACCAATATCCTCACTAGCACTAACAAGAAGCCTTCTAGCAATATCCCCAGGATCTTCACCTGCATATAACATTCTAGCTAACCAGTATATGGCCGCATCAGCATCACTACCCCTAATACTCTTTATATAGGCAGAAATGACATTGTAATGCTCATCACCATTAGCATCATAGCGAAGCATCTTCTGCTGAATGGAATCTTCAATAATCTCCTGGTTAATCATACGAATACCATCTGAAGACTTGGTAGTTAATACCGCCAGTTCTAGAGCATTCAAGACACTACGAGCATCACCATTAGCCTTCTGCAATAAATGCCTTAAGGCCTCATCGGTAAGGGTAGCATTAAAATCTCCAAGACCTCTCTCCCGATCAGCTAGAGCACTGTTAATGATCAACACTAGAGCCTCTTCCCCTAAAGATTCCAACCTGAAAACCAAAGAACGGGAAACAAGAGCTGGTGTACACTCAATCATCGGATTCATTGTGGTAGCACCAATAAAGATAACAAGACCCTCTTCCACTGAAGGCAACAAGGCATCCTGTTGAGCTTTATTAAATCGATGTACCTCATCTATAAAAAGAATACTCCTTTGCCCATACATACCAAGTCTATCCTTGGCCTCATCAACAACCCTACGGACATCAGCAACCCCAGAAGTAACAGCATTTAGCTGAGTAAAGTGATTACCAGTAGTGTTGGCAATAATCTTAGCTAGAGTTGTTTTACCAGTACCTGGAGGACCCCATAAGATTAAGGAACTTAAACGATCAGCCTCAATAGCTCTACGCAATAGTTTCCCTTCCCCAAGGATATGTGCTTGCCCCACAAACTCCTCCAAACTTCTTGGTCTCATTCTTTCTGCTAAAGGAGCACTCTTACGCAGGTTCTCCTCTCGATTAAGACTAAAAATATCCAAAGACAAAACCCCTTCCCACTACGCTCCTTTCATTATAGCAAAAAAACTCCTTAGCCATATGGCTAAGGAGAACCATCTATACCTCATATCCTTTGGCTCTAAGAGTATTAGCCAGATTATCACTACCCTGTCCAGTAACTCTTAAAACAATATGGCCACCACTATCTTTATGAACAACAACCAGACTCAAAATATTAATACCCTGTTCAGCCAGATAAGTGGTTAGCTCAGAAATAGTGCCAGCCCGATCTTCAGCTCTAACAACTATTCTTTCACCCCCACGCCTTACACCCAAAAGATCCACAAAAGCATCAAAAACATCCGTTTCAGTGATGATTCCCACAAGCTTACCTTCATCAACAACAGGCAACCCACCAATCTTATGCTCCCTCATCAGAATAGCAGCCTCTTCAATAGGTGTATCACCAGTTACAGTAACCAACTTACTTGACATCGCTTCCTTAATAGTAGTCTTAGCCAGGAGGTAGTTTAATTCATAAACACTTAATGACGTTGCCGGCGAAGGTGACACCTTAAGCAAATCTAACTCAGTTACAATACCCACCAGCTTACCATCCTTAAGCACCGGCAAACGTCGAATATTCTTGTCCCGCATGATTTTCAGACTCTCAAAAACTGGAGTATGTGGAGTCACTGTGATAGGATTAGCTGTCATACGATCCCTAACTAACATAAAACCGTCCTCCTTTAGAATATTTTTACCGATTCTGCTTTCTTTCTCGGATTATTTGCTTTATTTCGTCATTTTCTACTAGTTTCCTTTGCCTTAATGATAAATCCTAAAGAATAATTGCCCTCTTAATAGTTCAGGCTAACCTTAGGAGGTGTCATAATGGATTGGGTTACTTTTTTCATACTAGTCATAGCTGCCACTGCAGCCATGTATTATCTCTGGAACAGACAGCAAACCAGAAGAGTCATAACCACAAAAGAAGATGAAGAACCCGCTGATCAAGAAGAAAGAAACAGAGGACCAGCCAAACCATAAAAAAAGCCCCTCTTACCCGAGGGGCACTTCATACCAAAGTGGGATAGGGCAAGTGAATCCCTGATATGTCTGATAAACCAAATCTGCTCGAGTCATCATATCAGCAACCGCAAAATCCCCAAAGGAACTAGCCCAGGGTAGAGAAGCCAAAACATTAACCGCACTATATAAAGCACTTAGTCTAAAAAACTCTTCTGGAACAGAACCTTCAAAATAGCCCTGAATCTGTCCATTAGCAAAACTAGTACTAACTTCCCAGCTGAAAATAAATCTATCATACTCTTCCCAGGGATCACCAAAACTAGACCTGTTAAAATCTATGACATATAAGTCATCACCATTTATAATAAAATTCCCTAAATGATAATCACCATGCTGATAAGTCTGCTCTCTACTATCAAGATAATGTATATTATCCTGGATATACCCCATAATCTGTTCCTCATAGGGAAGTCTAATACCACTTTTCAGATATCTCTCATAAACTAAATCTATTTTCCTTTGATACCTTATACCCCATTTTTCAACATCAAAAGCGGGTAGCTTATGAATTTCCTTTTGAACCCTTCCAGCTTGCAAACCAAACCCATACTGTTCATCCTCTGGCAGCTTGCAGATGACTGTTATAGCATCTTCCCCCTCTACCCAGGAGACCAAGGAATATACTCTGCCATCTAAGAGTAGTCCAAACTCTAGTGGCTGAGAAACCGGTAGTCCCATCGCATATATCTTTTGCAAATATTGATACTCTCTTCTTCTTTGTTCATACCTCTCTGGGTCAGATATCCGTAAGAGATACTGATTCCCCTTAATATCTTTTATGTAGAATTTCTTATCCTCTGACCATCCCTTATCAAGGAATTCTATCCTCATCCAGGAAGGATACCCCTTGATATCTCTTAGAGATTCCATTCTAGTTCTCCTTTTGAGTGTACTCACTCTTCAATATGGACATATGGATTGAATCTACATATTCCCCATGAATGTAGAATCTCTCTCTAGATCTCCCCTCTTCCTTAAACCCACACTTGATATAGCTTCGAATTGCTCTTTCATTGAATGCATGAACATCTAATTGCAATCTATTGAGATTCATCCGGTTAAAAACAAATTCCTGAAGCACAAGAATAGCTTCAGTGCCATAACCCTTACCTAGTAGTTCTTTGACACCAATAACTATACCTAAGTCAGCCACCCTGTTCTTCCAGTCAAGATTAAAGAGATCAACCTGACCAATGTACTCTTCAGTATCCTTATGGGCGATAACAAAGCCCTTATGGTTCTCTCTACCCTCAAGCATTGAATTCAGATACGTCTCCGTATTATTTTCAGTATGGGGAAACAAGAATATATCAGACAGGTTGTTAGTAATCTCAGGATTATTGCGCCATTTTCTCATATACTCCAAATCCGCTTTGCGATATTCCCTTAAGATAATTCTCTCTCCAAATAACCAGGGCATCCATAACCCTCCTTCGCTAGACTGATTCCCGAATTGCTCTAACAGTATTGATAATATCTTCTCTAGAAACATCCTTATGAGTTACAAATCTAAGCACATAGGGTCCAACAGGATTAACTTTTATACCTTTAGCCAGAAGCTCTTTTGACCACTGCTCACCAGTTCTATTGGTTTTTGAAACATCAACCATAACCATGTTGGTCTGGACTGTTTCTAAATTAACCTCTAAAGACCCTGTTTCCTCTAGTTCCTCCGCCAAAAGTCTGGCATTAGCATGATCTTCAGCTAGCCGTTTGGACATCTTTTCAATAGCGATAATACCTGCAGCTGCTAAGATCCCTGCCTGCCGCATCCCACCCCCTAAAACCTTACGGGCACGATAGGCTTTTTGAATAAATTCCTTGGAACCCACCAGCATAGAACCAGCAGGTGCTGCTAATCCCTTAGAAAGACAGAATTGCACACTATCCACATGCTCTGATATATCAGCAACACTGACATCTAAGGCAGTAGCGGCATTAAATATCCGGGCTCCATCCATATGTACCTTTAAGCCATGATCCTTAGAAGCTAGACCTATCTCGTGAATAGCCTTGATTGGCCATACTGTACCACCGGCTCGATTATGGGTATTTTCAATACATACTAGAGAGGTCTTAGGAAAATGAACATTCTTTGGTCTCAGTGCTTGTTCTAGCTCTTCCCTACCAAAAATAGCTGCATTAATTAAGCGTGGTTGAACTCCTGATAAAAGAGCCATAGCTCCAGCTTCATAGTAGTATATATGGGCATCAGAATCCAAAACTACTTCATCGCCCCGCTCGGTATGCGCTAACAAGGCAGCCTGATTTGCCATGGTTCCAGAAGGGAAAAATAGTGCTGCTTCCTTACCAAAGAGCTTGGCAGATATCTCTTGAAGTCTATTAACAGTTGGGTCTTCACCATAGACATCATCACCTACCAGAGCCTTAGCCATTGCTTCACGCATCTCAGGTGTTGGGACTGTGATAGTATCGCTTCTTAAGTCAATCATGGAGATTCCCCCTTTTTTATATGAGGAGACCGGTCTATTGACCGGTCTCCTCTAAACCACTTTGACACCCCACCGTGCCGTACTCACCTTTGTTTTAAATCCCGCTCTTAGGCAGGTGGGTACCCTCCTACCTACTTTACACGTCCGTCTCTCACGGCCTGTGTGTCGCAAGCAGAGTAACAGGTTCCCTGTGTGATAGTGTTGGAAATAAACATATGGCAAATTACGTACACTGTAGGGTGTCGAATAATTATTTCCCTTTGTAGCCTAATAGTATCATAGCTTTAAAGATTGTTTCAAGCCACAAAAGACGTATTTCTCCCTGGTTCCAAAAGTTACTATACTTCTGTATCTACTTTCAGTTTCAATTCATCTAATTGGGCCTCATCTACTACGTCTGGAGCACCAACCATTAAGTCTGTTCCTGATGCAGTCTTAGGGAAAGCAAT
>DYGY01000015.1 GCA_020724425.1 Thermaerobacter marianensis | reverse complement strand
TCCTCCCAGCCCTGTTAGGCGGGTAGAGATACCTAAACCTGATGGGGGAAAGAGGATACTTGCTATACCTACAGTGGTAGACCAGGTACATTGAAGCTGGCTATGACTGGGTAGTGGACATCGACCCTGCTAAGTACTTTGACACCATAAACCATGATAAACTCATGAGACTGCTATCAGAAACCATCAAGGACCCAAGAGTACTATCCTTGATAAGGAAATACCTGGAGTCCGGGGTAATGATAAACGGAGTTGTTATGGAAACGGAAGAGGGCGCACCACAGGGTGGAAACCTGTCTCCACTCTTGAGCAACATCATGCTTAATGAGCTGGACAAGGAACTCATGAAAAGGGGCTTAAAGTTCTGTCGCTATGCGGATGACTGCAATATCTATGTCAGGAGCAGAACTACTTCGGCATTGCTGATATGGGCAGTCTTGCTAGAACATTGGATGGATGGGTTCGACGTAGGATACGCATGTGCTATTGGAAACAATGGAAGAAGATAAGCGCTAAGCATGCTAACCTTATGCGGCTAGGCATACCCAGACAAAAAGCCTGGGAATATGCCAATACAAGAAAGAGCTATTGGCGTATAGCCAACAGCCCAACTCTTGCGCGAGCCATCACCAATGAATACCTGCAGAAACTAGGTTACCAGTCAGTCGCTATTAGTTTCTCAATCCTATTGAACCGCCGTATACCGGGCCGGTATGTACGGTGGTGTGAGAGGACGCTAAATGAATTAATCATTCAGCTCCTACTCGATTGCCCAGTTTTTTGTTTTGGGAAGATAAGTGGGCTCAAGGCGATTATTCCTCTGGCGATAACTTCAGCCATTTGCATAACAAGGCTCAATCTAGTATTTTGCAAAACAAAGTATTCCATAAAACCACCCACATTTACAGTACCGGTTACATATAGGTCTCCCACAGGAGGTAAATCTTTATTGACTCCAGCACCGGGTCTTAGTGATCCTTTACCTACCGATATTGAGCCAACATTATCAAGCTTGCCAAGGCAGGCATCAATCGCAATAACTGGAAGATTGGGGAAGTCGGTTCTGATCCTTGAAATATATTCAGTTAGGTTTGCAGCGTGAACTGGCTGGTCCAATGTTCCGAAAATACGAAAATTTTTTGGTATTTGCTGTGAAACCAGTGTTCCTGTCAATGGCCCCAGAGAGTCGCCAGTAGAGCGATCTGTGCCAATGAACAGCAAGACCACTTCTGGAAAGGAACGATTCTTACTCATGCTTAGCAAATGTGCTTTCAATGCATGGGCCAATCGATATGCTGCGGCAGGACTATCCCAGGAAAACCTCTGCTCGGTTAGCGAGTTTTCCCACATAGATTCTTCCTTCAGTCCCATTTGCTGATTCTTTCCAAAGAGATCCATGGCCACAACTCCCATCTATTCTGTGATAGAAGTATATGGCTTTTTATCATAACATATGCATCCAAGCACAAAATGGGCAATGAACTTGAAGGAAATTATATGAAAGAGAAGAATAAATAGCCTAATCCATGTTAGGAGTGAGTTAGTGTGAAGCGCGGAGCTTTCTTAATGCTACGGTACAATTTTACTGTAAATCTAGCTTTAACACTGATCTTGTTATCATTCTTGTTATTCATTCAGCAAGGGGGCCAGAAGATTTTTAGCAACAGCAATTCAATCTGGCACTTAAACGATGGTTGGCAAGTTGATAATGCCGGCCTAATGAGTCTTTCTAATTCCGGTCAGGTATCAATCTATAACAAAAGTGGCATAGTTACTTACGATATTAATGGTAACCTAATTAGTGAATTCACTATTTCTCTAGCTGACAGGGAATTGCTTAGTTATGCCAAAGAGGCACAACGTTCCTATATCCTACCTGGAGAGTGGACATTTCGGGGGGATACTTTACTGTATTTAACCGATAAGACAAAATCCCAAAATGAGAGTCTTATCATGTTAAATCAGCATGGACGGAAGGAGTTTACCTTTAATCAACAGATAGCATTAGCTCATCTTGCAGAGTCTGGTACTTATGTAAATGTCCTTGGCTTAGACAAACATGGTGGCTTGTTAGAGCAAACATACTTCATTAATCATTATGGCGAAATTGTTTGGGAAGAAGAGCATTTTAACACCACCATACTGGCCTTATATGGAGATGCTGGGGGCTGGGCAACAATTTGTTGGGATAGGAAGCAAGCGCAATTTATAATCGATGTCTATGTAGATGAAGGGTTAGTAGGAAGCACTTCTCTGGAAAGAATTCCTACCAATTTGTGGTTAAGCTCTGAATCTCATTTATGGGCTTTCTTCTCTGAACGCAATCTTCATGTTGGTGATGCTGATATGAACATATCTTCGTTTAATACAGCAACTAGATCTGCAGACTTCTACGGTGTATATTTAACTAAGGATAGTGTGGCTATAGCCTCCTACACTGATAATATTGCAGGGAAACGGGGTCTTGGGTTAATATTCTATTCACATAGCGGCAATCTTCTATACTCTTATTTAATGGATACTACGCCCTTAAGTATAGCTACAGCAGGGAATAGTCTATTTATAGTCTTTGAGGATCGCATTCAGATCTATAGTAGTGGGGGTCGCCTCGTAGATGATTTCAAGGTAGATAATCCAATCATCTGGACCCAGACATATGATGATGGGCTGGTGTTTGTAACAAGTGATCGCTATGTCAAGAGTATTAGCTCCGAATAAACTGTTCGAAAACCATAATATTAGATTCCGAAAACAGTAACAGGTTCTAGCCTCTAGGACCTGTTTTTTTCTGCATATACGATACGATAACCTATTTTTCAGGCGAAAAACAATATAAATCCATTAAATAACAACATAAAACCACAAAAAAAGTACGGAAAAAAGAAGGAGAACGCCATGCAGGAGCGAATAGTGCTCATAATCATTTCGGCTCAGGTCGAAGTGAGCAGGGGAAGACTCTCGGTCAAAAAACTTAAGCGAGGAGGAGAAAGGAATTGTTAAGAAACAGAAAGGCACTACTTCTGCTGGTATTAATTCTGTCCATGGTGGTTACCTTATCTGCCTGTGGTAAAAATGATAAGGCTGATGATGAGATTAGAATTGGTGTTCTTGCGCCAATGACCGGTGCTGCTGCAACTTATGGTGAATCCACTTGGAATGCTGTTGTCCTTGCTGCTGAAGAACGTAATAGTAAAGGGGGCATCAATGGCAAGGAGATCAAGCTATTCCTTGAGGATACTAGATTAGATGCAAACGAGGGTGCTAACGGTGCAACCAAGTTAATTGAACAGGATAAGGTTCATGGAATTATTGGCGCTGTCGCTAGTAGTGTATCTATGGCTGCCTCATCTGTCGCTCAGAGGAATGAGGTACCTATGATTTCGCCTACATCTACTAATGAGGCAGTAACTAAGCAAGGTGATTTCATTTTTAGAGCATGTTTCATTGATCCTTTCCAGGGGTATGTTATGGCCAAGTTCGCAATTGAGGAACTGGGAGCCAAAACAGCTGCAGTTATTTATGACAATGGTAATGACTATACTGTGGGGTTAACAGAGAACTTTGTTAAGGCTTTTGAGGAAATGGGAGGTACTGTAACAGCTAAAGAGACATATGCAGCTAATGATCAGAACTTCAGTGCTCAGCTGACAAAGATTCGTAGAGATGAGCCAGATGTTCTATTCTTACCAGACTATTACAACGTTGTTGGACTAATTGCTAGACAAGCTAGAGATATGGGTATTCAATCAACCTTCCTTGGTGGTGACGGTTGGGATTCTCCTGACCTAGCAAAGATTGCAGGTCCTTCTATTGAAGGTGGATACTTCTCTAACCATTACTCACCTGACAACAAGAGCCCAATTGCCGAGCATTTCATCGACGCCTATCGGGCAAAACATGGTAGTACTCCTGATGCTCTAGCCGCATTGGCATATGATGCCGCTTTAGTGCTATTTGAAGCAATTGAGAGAGCAGACTCAACCGATGGTAAAGCTATTAGAGATGCAATGGCTTCCATTTCAAACTTTGAGGTTGTCTCTGGATCAATAACCTTTGATGAAAACCGTAATCCTGTTAAGTCTGCTGTTGTTCTCCAAGTGGACAATGTTCACAAGAACAGTAATGATGAATGGGAAGCTGAACAGAAGTTCATCAAGATGGTTAACCCATAATTCTTTGAAAAAAGGATAACCAATTAGAAGGACAGTGGGAGCACCTCTGCTCCCGCTGTCTACTTATTACAAAGGGCATCTACCAACCAAGAAAGTTGCCCATTGCACAATCTAGGGGAGTTAGAATAATTGAATGCATGTTATTAGACTTAAGAAGAAGTAGTTTTGTTTGTCAGGTTGACGTTTATAAGGAGGTGGTCCTTTGTCAGAGGCACTTGTTAACTTCCTACAACAGTTAGTTAATGGATTACAATTAGGTAGTATCTATGCATTGATTGCTTTAGGGTACACCATGGTATACGGTATTATTCGCTTAATTAACTTTGCCCACGGCGATGTCTATATGGTAGGAGCCTTTATTGGGTTCTTTGTCGCTGGTTGGTTAGGTGAGGCTGCAATAATACCTGCTTTATTGCTTGCTATGATAGGTGCGGCGCTATTAGGTGTAACTATCGAGCGTTTAGCCTATAGACCTTTGCGCAGTGCACCACGCTTAGCAGCTTTAACAACAGCCATTGGTATTTCTTTGCTCTTAGAGAATCTAGTTCGTTTATACGTTGGACCAAACTTTTTGGCTTATCCCGAAATGATCAAACGAGTCAACCATTATTTCGGTGGGGTTCTAATTTCAAATGTCTATATGATTGTGTTTGGTACCGCTATAGTGTTGATGGCAGGTCTGCAATATATCGTCGTTAAAACTAAGGCCGGTAAGGCCATGAGAGCTGTAGCCTTTGATAAGGATGCGGCCCGATTAATGGGTATTAATGTTGATGGAATTATTAGTTTGACATTCGCATTAGGTTCTGCTTTAGCGGCAGCCGCAGGTATTCTAGTTGGAATCACCTATGGTAGAATCGATCCCTACATGGGTATCATTCCGGGGCTAAAGGCCTTTGTCGCTGCGGTTATTGGTGGAATCGGCAGTATCCCTGGGGCCATGGTCGGTGGTTTGGTTATGGGAATAGCTGAGCAAATGGTAGTTGGCTATATCTCTTCAAGTCTCCGAGATGCAGTAGCGTTCTTCTTGTTAATTATCATTCTTTTGATAAAGCCTACTGGCTTATTCGCTGAATTTACTCAGGAAAAGGTGTAGGTGAACAATATGACAGAAAAATTAGATCGTAAGACAATAATAACCAAGAAGATGAGTAGGAATCTTATCCTGATAGGTTTGATTCTGGGGCTCTATGCTCTGCTATCGTTTTCTTTTGGTGGAAATGCCTATTACATGCGAATTCTAACTTTAGCCTCCATCAACGTCATGTTAGGAACAAGTCTAAACTTAATTTTGGGGTATACGGGTCAGTTAAACCTCGGTCACGCAGGGTTTATGGCTGTTGGAGCATATACTGCAGCTATTTTAACAACGAGTTATTCTACACCGTTCTTTGTCAACTTGTTTTTGGGTGCCCTTTTAGCTGGGTTCATTGGCTTACTTGTAGGCCTACCAACACTGAGGCTTAGAGGTGACTACCTAGCTATTGCTACCCTAGGTTTTGCTGAGATTATCAGGGTAACGGCATTAAATCTTAATATTACAGGTGGTGCTCTTGGTATTCGTGGTGTACCATATCTGACTAACTTTACCTGGGCTTTTTTCCTAGCAGCAATAACAGTGTGGATTATAGTTAATTTCATTAATTCTAGTCATGGTAGAGCCTGTAAGGCTATACGTGAAGATGAAATTGCTGCAGAAGCCATGGGTGTCAATACCACATACTACAAAGTATTGGTGTTCAGTATGGGTGCTTTCTTTGCGGGACTAGCCGGTGGTTTATTCGGTCACTTATTAACAATTGTGCACCCAAGTAGCTTTACATTTCTAAAATCTATAGAGTATTTGGTTATAGCAGTTGTGGGTGGTCTTGGCAGTATTACAGGTTCTGTTATGGCCGCTATATTCTTAACTTTCTTGTCAGAAGCCTTAAGAAAGTTCACCGAACTACGAATGATTATTTATGCGGGTGCTCTGGTCTTAGTTATGCTGTTAAGACCACAGGGGTTAATGGGTGGTATGGAGCTCCAACTTGAACATCTCGATCCGCGAAATTGGAAGGGATATCTTGAAAACTTCAAGAATCGTCAGGTGTCAAAACTTAGGTCGAAGAGGGGGGATAGGAATGGCAATACTTGATGCACAAAACCTCACGATTAAATTTGGTGGGCTCACTGCAGTTTCTGATTTCACGCTGCATATGGAACAAGGTGATCTTGTTGGTTTAATCGGTCCAAATGGTGCTGGTAAGACTACTATATTTAATATGCTTACCGGGATTTATAAGCCTACAGAAGGTGAGATATTCTTTGGAGGACAAAGTTTAAAGAACAAGAAACCTTTTCAGGTTACTCAAATGGGTATTGCAAGAACATTCCAGAACCTTCGCCTTTTCAATGAACTTACAGTAATTGATAATATTAAGGTAGCTCATCATCTTAAGGTTAAATATAATGTCATGGGCTCTATTGTCCAAACCCCTGCTTATTATGTTGAAGAAACCGATATTCAACAGAAGGCAGAAAAAATGCTAGAGATATTTGGTTTAGAGTACAGAAAGAATGAGCTTGCTAAGAATCTCCCTTATGGTGAACAACGCAGACTAGAAATTGCCAGAGCTATGGCAACTGAACCCCAATTGCTCTTGCTGGATGAACCTGCAGCAGGTATGAATCCGCAGGAAAGCAAGCATTTGATGGAGTTAATTCGCTGGATTAAGAAAGAATTCTCTTTAACCATTCTTCTAATTGAACATCATATGGATGTTGTCATGGGGGTATGTGAGCGAATTCTTGTCCTAGACTACGGGCAGACCATTGCCGAAGGAGCTCCTGCTGAAATAAAAGGTAATAAGCGAGTTATTGAGGCTTATTTAGGAGACCTGGGGGAGGAATCGACTGATGCTTGAGATAAAGAATCTGGATGTATATTACGGCGCAATCCATGCCTTAGATCACGTCTCCCTTAGTGTACAACAAGGTGAAATTGTTAGTCTCATTGGCGCTAATGGAGCCGGTAAGTCTACAACCTTAAGAACCATCTCTGGACTCATTAGAGCCAAAAAAGGGGAGGTCATATTTGAAGGTCAATCGATAGCTAAAACACCCCCTCATAAAATTGTGGAGATGGGTATTGGCCATGTTCCTGAAGGTAGAAGAGTATTTGCTCGCATGTCAGTGGAGGAGAATCTCGAATTAGGCGCATATATCAGATCAGACAAAGCGGGAATTAAATCATCTATGCAAGAAGTATATGATCGTTTTCCACGGCTATTTGAAAGAAGAAAACAAAAGGCAGGTACTCTAAGTGGTGGTGAGCAGCAGATGCTTGCTATTGGTAGAGCCTTAATGAGTAAGCCACGAGTACTCTTGTTGGATGAACCATCCATGGGTTTGGCTCCTTTACTAGTTAAGGAAATCTTTAATATTGTTGAAGAGATTAACCGTGATCAAGGTGTGACAATCCTCTTAGTTGAACAGAACGCTCATATGGCTTTGTCTGTGGCTTCGCGAGGCTATGTATTAGAAACTGGCCGAATTGTACTAGAAGGTGCCGCCAAAGATTTAGCGGCTAATCCAGAAGTTCAAAAAGCCTATTTAGGAGCTTAAATAAGAGAAGCGATGAGGCCAAACTTCATCGCTTCTCTTATGTTTACTGACTGCAGGAAATAGAACATCAGCAAATATTGAAAAATAGTATTGAGATATATGGTATCATACAATAGAGACTGTTGGTGAGGGGTGGGATAATGAACTGGCTTGATATTCTTATAATAATCATAATTGGACTTGGTGCTTTTAAAGGCTTTGTTCGTGGACTTATAGGGTCATTTTTTGGTCTGGCAGCCTTTATAGCATCCTGGGGTTTGGCAGCTTTCTATACAAGTGATGTGGTTCAGTTTCTTAAGGAAAACACCAACTGGTCTGAAAAGATAGTGGATAAGGTGGAAGGAATTGTACCTATGCCACAAGGTATTGGTGAAGCTAGTTGGGACTCACTTGATGTTGTTGGAGACAGTATTTGGCAACTACCTTTACCTCAGGCCTTTAAGGAAAGTTTAATCTCAAATCTAGAGGAAGCATCTACTTCCGCAATTGCAAATACGACAGCAACTGTAGGTCAGTATCTAAATGAAGTATTGGCAGACTTCATGTTATTTGCTCTTGTTTTTATTGGCATACTAATTGGCGTTCGGTTATTGCTAAACCTATTAGCTCGTTTCATCCGTGGCTGGCTAGTTGGCGGAGCAGCTTTGCTTGATAGATTAGCAGGATTGGCTTTTGGTGGTCTTGAAGCAGTTCTGATTCTGACCATAGTTTTTGGTCTCATAACTCCGTTCTTAGGGATGCCCATGTTTGAAACATTGAAAACTGCAGTTAATGCTTCTGATTATGCTCAATATTTGATTAAGATATTTTATCTTATTAGTCCCTGGACAACATCTGCACAGGGCATGATGCTTCGTTAGGAAGGAGAGTTTATGAGTGGAAACGGTCTTAGCAGGTCTAGCAAGTATAGTTAGCACGGAAGCCTTGTTGGATTTAGGAACCAAACTACTACATTCAGCCTTGTTAGCACTTGGTGGATATATTGCTATTAGGTTTTCATTTAGCTTAATTGATAGAATTTTCTCTGAACGAGAAGCTACCACCAAGCTGATGGATAAAGGTAGGGCTATTACACTAAGTGGACTTCTAAAAAGCATTAGTCGTTATACAATAGACTTTATTGCAGTGGTAGCGATTCTTGATGTTTTTAACTTTCCTGTACAACAGTTTATTGCGGGTGCAGGTATCCTTGGCTTAGCAATCGGTTTTGGTGCACAGAATCTTGTTCGTGATTTTATTAGTGGTTTCTTTATTCTCTTTGAGGATCAGTATGCCGTGGGAGATTATATTGAGACTGCAGGTGTTAGTGGAACTGTTGAGGAGATGGGCTTACGAATTACTAAAATACGTGATTTTGGTGGACAGGTTCACACAATACCTAATGGTTCGATTGACAAAGTCACTAATATGAGTAGGGGAGATATGAGAGTACTAGTTGAAGTTGGAATCTCATATGAGGATGATATTAACCGGGCCACTGAAGTGATAAACCAAGTTTGTCAGGATATGATTGCAGAGTTTCCTGTTATTACAGAAGGACCAAAGGTATTGGGAGTGTCAGACCTTGCTGATTCCTCCGTAAATATTTTAGTTTGGGCTAAGACCAAACCTATGGAGCAATGGGCTATAGGCCGTGAGTTACGCAAAAGAATTAAACAGGCTTTTGATGAAAATGATGTCGAAATTCCCTATCCTCGTCGGGTTCAAGTACCTATTGAAGCAACTAAGATTGAGAAGGCACCACATGAATAATTGGCATGGAGTGGTATGGGATGTCAGAGAGTCATCGCTATACAGTCGGAGATATTGTACGGTTTAAGAAGTCTCACCCCTGTGGTAATGACCAATGGGAGGTTCTTAGAACAGGTATAGATTTTCGCGTGAAATGTCTAGGCTGTAACCATATTATCTGGTTACCTCGTAAGAAGCTTGAAAAATCCATAAAAGAGATCGTACAGCGGAAAACACTTGATTAATTTAAGACATTGTTTTAATCTTGTACTAATGATATAATGCTTAAGGTTTCGGCCTTCCTGCTTCAGTTTGCGAGCTGAGGCCGTTTTAAAAAAGTCCACAGGAAGGAGGTTATGGCTGATGCGTGCCTATGAAGTAATGTTGTTGCTAAAGCCAGAGCTAGAGGAGGAAACCAGAAACGCTCTTTTAGAGAGAGTTAATGGGATTATCACTAGCCACGATGGTTTGATTGAAAACACCAACATTTGGGGTAAGAAGCGCATGGCTTATGAGATTAATAATTACAGAGAAGCTGTTTATGTAATTATTGATTTTAAGGCCGATTTTGCAACAACCTCAGAGCTAGAACGTGTGTTGAAATTGCAAGACAATGTTTTAAGGTTCATGTTGGTTCGTAAAGAGGAAAGCAAGGCTAAAGTAGAAGAAGTCAAAGAAGAAACCGAAGTAGCCGATGCTGAATAACTCGAAAACTAAGGGGGCGTAATTGTGCTCAACTCAGTCATTCTAATCGGTCGTCTAGTTCGAGATCCAGAACTTCGCTTTACTCCTAACGGTATAGCTGTAGCCAATTTCACCATAGCCGTTGATCGGCCCTTTGCTAACCAACAAGGTGAAAGAGAAACAGACTTTATCAATGTAATCGTTTGGCGTAAGCTTGCCGAAAATGTAGCTAACCATCTCAATAAAGGTAGATTAGTGGCGGTTCAGGGTAGACTACAGGTTCGTAGTTATGAAACCCAGGACGGTCAAAAGCGAACTGTTTATGAAGTAGTTGCTGAAGAGGTTCGCTTTCTGGATAGACCAAAAGATGGTGGCAATAGTGGAAGTATAGACGATTTCGATGATTTTGGCGTCGCCGTTGATGACTCCGGCAATGGGACTCCCTTTGACTAGAATTTTATGTGAGGAGGTTCGGATATGGCACGACGTGATCGCCGCAGAAAACGTAAGGTCTGCAGTTTCTGCATAGATAAGGCAGAAACAGTAGATTATAAAGATATTAATAAACTTCGTCGCTACATCACTGATAGAGGGAAGATTCTTCCCCGTCGCATTTCCGGTAACTGTGCTGGACATCAGAGACAACTGACAACAGCAATTAAGAGGGCTAGATTTGTAGCTCTTCTACCATATACAATCGAGTAATTTTTTGCGATAATAGCTAAGAGGGCAGGGTCAACTAAGTACCCTGCTTTTTTGCATACAATTTGGGCAGGATATGTCTTTGTAATGAGAGAATAACGGTTGTTGTGAACACTATCTTGAGAGGGGTGGAGGCATGGCCCCGTATAATCGGGAGATTGATATTGCCAAAAATGCGCGAACTATTGAGTGGCTAAAGAGTGAACTGCTAAACGGTGTTGCTTCATTGTTTAAAGCACTACTCAAAGGAAAAGAAGATGCCATTACTGATAGTCTAGCCAACATTGTAATTGCCTCCTACGTTCTTGCACGTCGTTTAGGGATTAATTTTGCTCGACTTGAAACAAAGGTTGAAAATAAGTTAGACTTAAATATCCAGGAGGATCATGAAGTTGAAAAATGGTATGGAGATCTTACAGCTCTACGGCATCATTTTCAAGAAAGGCATAGACCATAGATCTAAATTAGGTATCCGTTAGGGATAAAAGAAGGGGGAGAAGCAGGGAGACCACAGCTATTGCGGTATTCCTGTGACATTTTGGTTTCAAGAAGTCTTGGTACAAAACCACTAGTTGAAGGAGCAATTCTTGCTGCAGGAGCAGTCATACTGGTACTTATGGGTTTTTATATCCCTGTACTAGGGCCTTTTCTTACTTTTTTCTGGCCAGTACCAATTATGCTGGTTTTCTATCGGCATGGTTGGCGAGCTGCAAGTCTTACTGTTGTAGTAGCTGGTCTGGTATTAACTGCTTTTGTAGGTATTATAAAAGGATTTACAGTTACCCTTACTTTAGGTAGTGTTGGTTTAATTTTAGGCTGGGCTTTCCGTAGCCGAAAAGGACCTACAATAACTATAGGTGCTGCTGCTCTGGCCATACTGATTACATTCCTCATTACCACAGCCCTATTCACTACCTTTATGGGGATTAATTTGATTGCAGATATGAAAGTAGCTTTAGAGGATGCTTATCGTATGGCAGCTGAAATGGAGCAAACTTATCCTGGTGGTGTAGAGGCTGGCCTATCTACTGAAGAGATGCTTGACTTCTTAATCAAATTGATTCCTGCTGCTATGCTAATGGCAGTAACAATTAATGCTGCCATTAACTATCAGGTGGGCTCAATGGTACTTAAACGTCTTGGTTATGCTGTACCGGGGCTTCCTAGTTTTGTAGAATGGCGACTACCAATCTATACTCTCTATGGTTATATATTTGGTATAGTCATCACCTGGATTGGTACCGAAAATGAAACACTAATGACTCTGGGCAATAACATTATATATTTTTTTAGTATGTTATTTATGGTTCAGGGTATATCACTTCTATATTTCCTGCTCAGACGTGCTAATGTGTCAAAGAGTTTAAGCATAATGCTTATTATTATAGGTTTCTTTATGCCTTTTGGTGTTCAACTTATAATTTGGGCAGGTATGTTCGAAATGGTATTTAACTGGAGATTCAGATTGGAATCTCCACCTGATACAAAGGAGGAATAGCTATGAAAGTAATTCTTACGCAGACTGTAAAGAGTTTGGGAAAAGAAAGAGATGTTGTTAATGTCTCAGATGGATATGCTCGCAATTTCTTATTTCCTAAAGGACTAGCCATCGAAGCTACACCCCAAAACCTAGCTTCTCTTAAAGCAACTAAGGAAAAAGAAGATAGAAGAGCCGAGGAAGAACTAAAGGAGGCTCAAAAAATAGCAGAAAAACTTGATGGTAAAGTTGTTAAAATATTAGCTAAAGCTGGTGAGGCCGGAAAGCTCTTCGGCTCAGTTACTAGTGCCGATGTCTCTACTGAAATAGAAAGACAACTAAAAATTAAAGTTGATAAAAAGAAACTGACCCTCAGTGAACCAATTAAGGCACTAGGTCAGCATAACGTTACCTTGAAGCTACATCCCAATGTAACCGCTACACTGGTGGTTCATGTTGATAGTAGAGGAAATTAGCAGAGGTAGTATGAGGTGGGTTTTATGAAGTTATGGAAGAAGATAGTCTCCAAAGATATCGAATACAAACAACACAAGAGTATGAATGTCGGACAGGATGATAGAAGAGTTACTGTTCTATATAATCTATTGGCTGATATTTATGGTGCTGATCAACTGGTTCTTAAGGCTGGCAAAGTACAGGCTCTTAAGGGTATGCGCTCATCGAACATTGATGATAGAGTTATGGCTTTGCAGAGAATCGTCTATGAGGATCCAACTATAGAGCGAGCCAAACGAGAGGACATCCCGGAAATCTTAGATAACATTGAAGATGAAATAGCTAATCTTCATGCTAGAAAACAGGTTGAAGATGATATCGAAAAACGGGTTGCTCAGCATATGCAAGAAAGACATGAAGAATATGTTCAAGAAATTAGAATGCAGGTTCTTAAAGAAGAAAACGGACCTGAGAATGATAGTACGCAGAAAAAACTAGCACAACTAAAGGCCATGGAAGAAGTCCATTTAACCCGGACAACTTATGAAATTATTAGACCACGGTCGTTACAGGAAGTCATTGGTCAGGAAAAAGCGATTAAGGCTTTATTAGCTAACATAGCTTCACCATATCCTCAGCATGTCATTCTTTATGGACCTCCTGGAGTTGGTAAGACAACGGTAGCCAGACTAGTCCTAGAACAAGCAAAGAAAATGAAGCATACTCCTTTTGCACTAACAGCTCCATTTATCGAAGTAGATGGAACTACATTGCGCTGGGATTCTCGTGAAGTAACTAACCCTCTTCTTGGATCTGTTCATGATCCAATCTATCAAGGAGCAAGAAGAGAGTTAGCGGAAAGTGGAATTCCTGAGCCAAAGCTTGGTCTAGTAAGTGAAGCCCATGGAGGCATTCTCTTCCTGGATGAGATAGGTGAGCTTGATCCTTTACTGCAAAACAAGTTACTGAAGGTGCTTGAGGATAAGAAAGTAACCTTTGAGAGTTCATATTATGATTCACAGGATCCGAATATCCCTGCATATATTAAGCATCTTTTTGATGAAGGTGCTCCGGCCGACTTTATTCTCATCGGCGCTACTACCAATGATCCTGAGAACATTAGTCCTGCCTTAAGATCTAGGTCGCAGGAGATATATTTTGAACCATTAAGTCCTAAAGAAGTTGCTGATATTGTTAAGCAGGCTGCGATTAAGCTAGAAGTGAGTTTAGAAGATGGTGTTGCCGAGATGATTGCTGAGTATACCAGTGAAGGTAGAAAGGCAACCCATGTATTAGCCGACGCTTATGGTGCAGCTTTATATAATCGTTCAGACGATGAAGTTATCACTATAACTAGAAACGATATTCAAGAAGTAGCAGCTACTTCCAGAATGTCTGCCATTATGCACCACAAGGCATCATCTGAACCTAAAATTGCTAGAATATATGGCCTTGGTGTAGCAGGTTTTGTTGGTTCAGTTCTTGAAATAGAATCGGTTACATTTAGAGCTAGAGAAAGAGGAAAAGGAGCAATTCGGTTTAATGAAACAGCAGGAACAATGGCAAAGGATTCAGTCTTTAACGCCTATTCAGCCATACGAAAAGTAACAGATCAAGACCTCTATGATTATGATGTTCATGTTAACATTATAGGTGGAGGAAAGATTGATGGCCCTTCGGCAGGTTTGGCAATTTTCCTTACTCTTTTTAGTGCAGTTAAAGGGCAAGCGCTACGTCAGGACATAGCCATAACCGGAGAAATATCTCTGCAGGGAGAGGTCAAACCAGTTGGGGGTATCAGCGAGAAGATTTATGGTGCCAAACAGGCTGGAATGAATAAGGTTTTGATACCTTATGATAATCGTCTTGATGTACCACTAGATATTAGTGGAATCGAAGTTGTTCTGGTAAAAGATGTCGATGAAGCACTCAAAATAGTTTTAGTTGAGTGATGGGGGATAACTATGAGTAGCATGCTTGATAAACTGCCACCTCAAAATCTTGAAGCTGAGCAATCTGTGCTCGGCTCAATGCTTCTTGAAAAGGACGCAGTAGATAAAGCTACTGAGATCCTAGAAGTAGAAGATTTCTATCGCGATGCTCATAAACAGATATTCACGGCCATGTTATCTTTAAGCGAAGATGCAGAGGCTATTGATGTCATAACAGTTGTTGAACAACTGAAACAGCAGGGGAATCTTGACAAGGTAGGGGGTATTTCTTACATCTCCGAACTGGCCAATTCGGTTCCAAACGCTGCTAATGTTGAATACTACTGCAAGATAGTTGAAGAAAAATCACTCTTGAGAAAACTGCTAGGTGTTTCAACAGATATCTCTAGGCATGTTTATGAGGGTGGTTATGAAGTAGAAGATCTTCTTGATATTGTGGAACGACAGGTTTTTGATGTTAGCCAAGGCCGGAGTACAGTCGCTGCTACAGCCATCAAAGATGTCTTAATGGAAACCTTTGAGCAGATTGATTATCTTTATATGAACAAAGGGAACGTTATTGGTGTACCTACAGGTTTAACAGACTTAGATGAACTAACCTCTGGATTCCATGCATCGGAGTTAATAATTTTGGCTGCTAGGCCTTCACAGGGTAAAACCGCTCTGTCCTTGAACATTGCTATGGGAGCAGCTCGAGAAGGTGTTCCTGTTGGTATCTTTAGTCTAGAAATGTCAAAAGAGCAACTGGCGCAACGTATGCTCTCATCGGAAGCAGGTGTTAATGGACAACGATTGAGAACCGGATATCTATCTGATGAAGACTGGCCCAAACTATCTAGAGCTTTAGGAAGATTAAGTGAATCACCTATATATATCGATGATTCACCCAATATATCCATTATGGAACTTCGTAGCAAGGCAAGAAGGTTGAAAGCTGAGCACAATATCGGGTTCTTGCTCATTGACTATCTACAGTTGATGCATACTAAAGGGAAATCAGAGAACAGACAGCAAGAGATTTCAGAAATATCAAGATCGTTAAAAGCATTGGCAAGAGAGTTGAAAATTCCTGTATTAGCGCTCTCCCAGCTTAGTAGAGCTGTGGAGCAACGGCAGGATCGTAAACCACAGTTATCAGATCTTCGAGAATCCGGAGCCATAGAACAGGATGCTGATGTAGTCTTATTCATTTATCCAAATCCAGAAGGTGACAACCCAAACATTGTGGAATTGATTATTGCCAAGCAACGTAATGGCCCAACCGGAGGCGTAAAAACAGTATTCCTTAAGGATATAGGCCGTTTCGTTAACTTGGACAAAAGATACAAGTCTGGATAATACAAAGCGGGGGTGGCTTTATTGCCGGGGTTAGTATTGGTTGGAGCACAGTGGGGCGACGAGGGTAAAGGGAAGATAACCGATTATCTAGCAGAAACTGCTGATGCGGTTGTACGTTATCAAGGAGGGGCTAATGCTGGTCATACAGTAGTGGTGGATGGTAAGGAATATAAACTACACCTAATACCATCAGGTATCCTTACAGGCAAGACTTGTATAATTGGCAACGGTGTGGTCCTTGATCCTGCAAAATTTCTTGAAGAAATTAAGTATCTTAAGGATTTAGGCGTTCAGACTGATAAGCTCTATCTAAGTGAAACTGCTCATGTGATTATGCCCTATCATCAGAAACTTGATGAATTAGAAGAAGACAAGCGTGGGGAATTTAAGATTGGTACAACTAAAAGGGGTATTGGCCCCGCTTATATAGATAAAGCTGCACGTACAGGTATCCGCGTAATAGATCTACTCAATCCTGAGGTATTTCGCAGCAAATTAACTAGGAATCTTGAACAAGTGAATTTCCTTTTAGAGAAGATCTATGAAGTTGAAGGCTTCAATTTTGAAGAAATATATCAAGAGTATTCCGGTTATGTTACCAAACTCAAACCATTTATTAGGAATACCCCGGTCCTTATCAATGAGTCTTTAGACGAAAACCAAAAGGTTCTGTTTGAGGGTGCTCAGGGAACATTATTGGATGTTGATCATGGTACCTATCCCTATGTGACATCTTCCCATCCAACCGCAGGTGGTGCCTGTATTGGCTCCGGAGTTGGACCAACAAGAATTGATGGTGTTATTGGTGTTGCTAAAGCGTATACCTCAAGGGTTGGGGATGGACCTTTTCCAACTGAGCTCCTAGATGAAACCGGAGACTGGATTAGAGAAAAAGGACATGAGTATGGAACAACAACCGGGAGACCAAGAAGATGTGGTTGGTTAGATGGTGTAGTATTACGTCATTCAGCCAGGGTTAGTGGTCTAACAGGTTTAGCAATTACCCGTCTTGATACACTAACAGGTCTAGAAAAACTAAAGATTGCTAGGGAATACAGAATAGGTAATGAGGTCATAGGTAATATACCCAACGACCCTGAGCTTCTAAGACAGGTTAGACCAGTCTATGAAGAGTTACCTGGATGGAAAGAAGATATATCTCATCTTACACAATTTAGTGATCTGCCTCGTGAAGCTCAGCACTACATTCAGGCTATCGAGGACATTTCCGGTGTGAAGGCCCCAATTGTTTCTATTGGTAGAGAGAGATTTCAGACCATTATTCGCTGGCCTATCTGGTAAAAGGAGAGAAATCGATTGAGAAAGTTCGTTTTGCTAGTGGTCTTATCTATTGCCCTTATAGCTGCTGGTTGTGGTACTGAAAGCAGTATCAGTGTTGATGCTGACTACTTCCCTTTGGAGGTAGGCAATGAATGGTACTATGAGTATGCAGTAGTATTGGCAGAACCATACAAGGTTAAAAGCGTAGTTAGAGATAATCAGAAGGTGGATGGTAGAGATACCAGCGTTATACTCACCAGTACTGAAGACGGAACACCTATAATGCAAGAATATTATGTCAAAGACAATAACGGAGTGATTATTCTACAGTCAGAGAACATGACAGGAGCTTTCTTATTGACACCTGATCGCTACATGCTGGAGTATCCTCTAGAAAATGGACATTCTTGGAGCTGGGACGGGCAGTATGAATCCTCTGTTGGCATGAGTCCTTTACCAAGTACTGCAGAGTTTAATACCCAGTTGGTCGGGTCCTTGGAAGTACCTGCTGGTTCCTTTTCCGATGTAATACTAGTTGAAACTATTGAAATACTCACTGTAAGTGGAACCACATATGAGGTCAGAGACTTACAATGGCTTGCCAAAGATATTGGTCGCATCAAGAGAGAATCTTATGTTAATGGAGAATTAACAAGTACCGCCATCCTACTTAGTCACTCACTGAACAATAAGGATTGACAGAAGCTTCAACCCTTGATAAAATCATCTTTGTCAAAAGAAAGTGGAGGCGTGGTGTAGTCGGTTAACATATCGGTCTGTCACACCGAAGATCGCGGGTTCAAGTCCCGTCGCCTCCGCCAAATACCATCTAGTGATAAGAAAATTACTTGTCATTAGATGGTATTATTTTGCCCTGAAAAGGGTAGACAAGCGATCGCCAGTGATCTTGGGGTCGCTTGTCTAGTATTCTTGGGATTTTTTCTATACAGATTTGTCGTTAGAATCTCAAGTACTACGGTAAGTTTTGATGCCAAGGATTGACAGATAAGCCACCGTTTTGTTCCACTGAATGTATAGCTCATTCAGTTCAAGGGAGGAGCAAGTGACGGCTCATTTTAATATGCCACTAGATGAATTGCTGGACAAGGGTTAAAAAGTATAATCGGTTTTCATTCTTATTAAACAACTATTGTCAACCCGGTTAGATTTGGTGATTTCTAGATGTAGTCTGTCGGTTGGTGAGACTGTGTACCGGAGCCTGCAGACTGTGAATCGTTGAACCTTTAGTCAAAGGGTGTGCATAGTATCATTGCATTGTAGATTAGCCATCGATTATTCTCGCAACTGCCAATACTCTTTAAGCAGCAAATCGATATCTGGTGTTGAGCCTTTGGCTCCACCATTTTCTTGTGCCCTAAAAAAGATGTCTGGTAGTTTATCAGCAGATTTATCGACTTTTCTTGTTTCGTTAATCTCTCTTTTTTTCTGCCATATCCTTTCACCAATACTCCTAAGTTCTTCAAGGGAATATTCCTTGCCAGTTACTGCAGCTAAGGCACTCTGCAAGTCGCTTTCATCAAAGGGAATGCTACCTAGTTGACAGAAGCCAGAGGCAGCGAGAAAGACAGACCCAAGATCTTGGGCTTCCTTAACAAGCTTAGCCTTACCTACACTGGTTTGTCCTTGAAAATCATCAGGTATATCAATTGATTGATATATACTTGCACCTAGTTCAATGTTAAGAGTTAGGCAGGATACATGACAGGCTCCTCTGTTACCTGTAGCATATGCTAGACCTAGACCGTGATATGCTCGTGGATCATGATAAGGAACTTCTAGGTTCTTTACAGTAAGGTCAAGGTGTCTGGCATTGAATCTAGCAACTAGTCTTGATGTACCATCCGCAAGAATATCACCAATATCCTCTCTAGCAGCTATTTTTTCTAAGATTGTTAGGATAACGTGGGGATTATCCCAGCTCAACTCGTTTGATTCATCCCATAAGCCATCTTCGCTCATGCGAATCGCTGTTGCAATTGTTGAACTTGCACTTATGGTATCTAACCCTAAGCGGTTGCAGAGGTCATTAGCACTGGCAACTAACTCTAGATCTCTATTAAAGAGAAGAGTCCCAAAACCAGCTACCGTTTCATATTCAGGCCCTGGTGCTTTCTTATTGGGATTTATAGGATCAGCAACATCTCTCTTACAGGCGACTGAGCAGGCAAAGCAGGACCTATTTCCTTTTAGGATTTTCTCGTTATAGGAGAAAGCACCAAGGCTCTCTACACCCTCATCCCACTCACCTTCTTGCCAACCCTTTATCGGAACATCTCCTGAAAGGTGACCAATTTCTAGAGTGCCATTTGTCCCAAAACTGGTAAGCATCTGAATGGCCAGGCTATTCTTGCTTTTCTCTAGAAGATCTCTTCTAAGTTTGCTAAAAGCAATTTCGTCCTTAACGGGGGTCTTTTGCTCTCCTTTGACAGCTATAGCCTTTAAGTTCTTACTTCCCATAACAGCACCCATACCGGTTCTACCGAATGCATGTCCCTTGTTATGAATAATGCTGGCATATAGCACTTGGTTTTCACCAGCTGGCCCTATGGCTGCAACTTGATAAGAGCCATTTCCTCTAATTCTGTCGTAGGTTTCATAAGTATCTAACCCCCAGAGCTCAGGGGTCTCCTTAAGACAGATTTCTTCTTCGATATATAGCACTACGGGTTGTTTAGCTCTTCCTGTCACGATAATCCCATCATATCCAGCAGCCTTAATTTCCTTTCCCAGAAAACCTCCTGCATGAGATTCCCCCCATATTCCTGTTAGAGGAGAAAGAGCACTAACAGACACTCTTGAACTACCAGTTAAATATGTGCCTGTAAGTGGTCCAGTCATAAAAATCAAAGGATTTTCAGGGTCGAAAGGATCAAGGAATCCTAGTTTATCCTTAAGAAGGTTGTCCATTAGATAGGCAGACAACCCACTGCCTCCAAGCCATTCCCTATAGGTTTCTGGCTTGAGAGTATAGGTTGAAATAAACTCTTTACTAAGATCAACATATAGAATTTTTCCTAGATATCCAGACATTTTTAGTTCTCCTCAGGCAAGAGATGGTCAAACCCTATCTCTTGTAAGTGCTGTGGATACAATTCATAAGCCGGTTTAATAACAGGAAGCAGACGCATAATCGATTGAATAGGCCCCTGGGCTACCATTTGCCCCCGGCTTAAGGCTAAGGTAAGATTTACCTTACCTAACCAGAACTGATGGGCAATATCGGATGTCATACTCATAACTACATCCGCCTTCAAATCATTGTCACCATGGATAACATTAAAATACTGTCCCTCAGGGGGTGTTGATTGAGTGTCAATGGTTAAAGAAGCTTCTGGTTGAGTATAGTTAAAACGGATAATGATGTTAGAAGCCTTAACCTTTGGTCCCATTGCTTCATGCTGTGCACCTTTAACAAACAGGCCGCCAATACACTTGTATAACTCGCTAGCATCATTGAAAACCATCAGAAAACCTCCTTTAAGTTGCACTACCTTCCTGCCTTGGCAGGAAAAAGGCCGAACTAGTTGTAAATACCTACTAAGACAACAGAGAAAGAAGGGATGATGTGTCAGCATGGGATTATCTAACAAAACTAAGTGAATGGCCTCATCGGGGGGCAGGTAGTGAAAATGAGAAGATGTGTGCAAAATGGCTAGTGCAGCAAGGCAAAGATACTGGTTATTTCGTTACAGAACAGAAGTTTAATGCCCCGACGGATACTTTATATAAATTACCGATCTTCTTAATAGCCTTAGTCCTGCTTTTAACCTGGCTACCTCTATGGTTTGATGTACCCATAGGAATTAGCCTGGCACTATTTGCTTTAGCTCTAATTCCCTTGTGGTTTGAAGCATCTGGATCATACAGAACATTTCCATTCAGTACACATAAACCATCACAAAATGTTCTTTATTCACCAAGCAGAAGCAACCTGAGAAAGAAGATTGTTGTGGTTGCTCATTATGATACGCAACTAGGTAGCATTCTGTTTCATCCTTCCATTGTGGCTTACCTGCGATACATCTTTCTGTTAACCTATTCATTGGTGGCCATTAACTTTCTTGGTCTTATCTATTTACTCATTTCTTCGCCTCTTTGGTTACTAAACCTTCTTAGCATATCATCTAGCTTGCTGTTAGTTATCCTAATCCTTTTTATGGTAGCTTTCTTGACAGGTAGATATACTAATGGTGCTAATGATAATGGTAGTGGAACGGCATTAGCTTTGTCTTTGGCAAAAGAGTTTAAGGATGAGGATATTCCTGTTGATCTTCATTTCCTCTTCACTGGCAGTGAGGAGGCAGGTACAGTTGGGATGAAAGCATTCCTAAAAGAATATAGTCATGACTTTTCTAAAGAAGATACCTTGTTTATAAATCTAGATAATCTGGGTACACCTATGCTTACTACTCTAGCAGGTGAGGGGCTTCTTAAGGTAATTCCCTACAGTAAATATCTAGTTGAAAAGGCAAACTTAGTGAGTCAGGAAGTAAATATTCCTCTGCAGATACGAGGCAATCTGCTCTTACCTACGGACTCGCTACCACTTATTGCCAATGGTTGGCAGGCCATAACTTTTCTTGGTATGGATACTAAAGGTCAGCTTGGTAATTATCACTGGCATACCGATACTATCAATGGAATAGATAGAGAGTTTTTGAGTAACCTTGAAACCTATTTCGCCCAATATCTTCGAGAGCTAGCCATGGAAAGCAGCCAGGAGGACTCTTAGGATCTCTTCATTGTTTGCTTCCCTAGGGTTAGTATGAATGGCCCCATCCAACACAGCTGCCTCAGCAATTGCAGGTAGCTGTGTTTCTTTGATGCCAAGTTCTTTAAGACTTACAGGCAGGCCTATACTATTACCAAGCTCTTTAACCCAGGCCACAAGATCCTCAGCTGTTTTACCAATTCCTAGAGACAGGCTCAGCTTTTGCATCTTCTCTTCAGCCTCTCTTAAATTGTATTCCAATCCATGAGGTAACAGAATACTATTGGCAAGTCCGTGAGGGACATCTAATTGGCCACCAAGTGCATGAGCCATTGCATGAACACAGCCCACAAGAGCGTTATCAAAAGCTATACCTGCTAAGGAACTGGCAACTAACAGGTGATATCGTGCTTCTAAATTTCTCCCATCTTTAACAGCTAATAGCAGGTTATCATGAATAAGTCGAATAGCCTCGATTGCCAAAGCATCTGAAAAAGGATTGCTATCTAGAGAAACATAGGCTTCGATAGCATGAGTGAGAGCATCCATACCAGTTGAAGCAGTTAAACTAGGTGGTAGAGAGGTTGTTAGAGAAGGCATAAGCATAGCTACATCAGGCATCAAGAAAGGACTTATTAGTGAGATTTTCAATCTAGACTCCCTGTCTTTGATGACAGCATATCTAGTCATCTCACTACCCGTACCAGCAGTTGTTGGTATTGCCAGGAGAGGGTATAGAGGTCCATTGATTACGCCATATCCTTGATAATCATTGAGTTGTCCGCCATGTTTCAAAAGAAGGTTAACTGCCTTTGCAGTATCAATGACACTGCCTCCACCGAGGGCAATTAAGCCATCCACTTCTAGGTTTCTGAGTTTTGCTGCAACAGTCTCAACATAAACAGTGTCAGAGTCTACTGGCACATCCGCGGCTATGCCTACAAGTTGTGAGTCATCAAGAGATGAAAGAATATGATCGACTAGACCAGCTTCCCTAACTCCCTCATCAGTTAAGAGGTAGAGGTTCTTAGATTCAGTAAATAATGAAGGAATGTCCGAAGCTAAATCATCGCCAACTAAAACCCTTGTCCGCGTTTGAAAGATGAAGCTGTTGAGCATAGAAAGGCCTCCTTGTAAGGAAAGTATTGGCATCATATTCTATTTTGACTCAAACCTTTCCTTCAAGTAGCTATTCATATAAGATAAACTGAGAAACACAAAGCATAGAAACAACTATGATAACAGAGGAATATAATTCGCTATTCCAAATGCACAAAAGGTATTTGTTAAGCTTATTGACGATAATTGACTAATATTGTCTATCTTAGAAAGTTGCTTGCATTTTATTAACGGTGTTAATATAATTAATTTTGTAAACATATAATGAAATAAACAAGCGGGTGTAGTTCAATGGTAGAATGAGAGCTTCCCAAGCTCTAGGCGTGGGTTCGATTCCCATCACCCGCTCATTTGGTTTCACAGGCTGGTGTAGCTCAGCTGGTCAGAGCGGCGGTTTCGTAAATCGTAGGTCGTGGGTTCAAATCCCACCATCAGCTCATAAATTTGCAAATGTATATCTTTTCTGGCAATGTCGGATAATAAATAGTGGTACCCCCAGATTTACCAGGGCAGACAATTGTAGGTGTCTCTAAGACCACTTCAGCAAGAACCAGGGTTTACGCCTGTGGGTAATTGCCTATAGGTGGAGTAGCGAGAAATAGGGGGAGTAGATTTTGACTAAGGATTTAGGACAATCTTATGACTTAAAAAGAATATTGGGCGTGGCTGGAGCTGCTATTTTAATAGTATTTGTTGGGTTAGTATTCATGCTTCAGGGTAATGAAGAAATAGCAGCGAAGGAATATTACGAGGTTAGAGTTGATGGGAAGATAATTGGAAGTGTAGAAGACCCAGAAATAGTGGAAGAAGTTATTGCAGAGCTCATCTCAGAGACCTTTGAAGAGACTGGAAAGATACTTGAAATTGAAAGCAAAATTGAAGTTGAATATAAGGTTGATAGTGACAGGCCAGAAAGCTTAAATATTCCTTACTTTAAAGAAACACTACTTGCTGACAACTATGACTACAGTGTAAATGCGGTGGCCATTTTCGTTGATGGTCAAGAGGTTACTGTAGTGGAAAATGAATTTGCAGCAAAGAGTGTTATCGCTAAAGTAGAGGAACATTATAGAGATATACTATCAGCAAGAGATGGTGTTTCTGTTGAAGAGCTATTTATAGAAGAAGATATAACCTTTTCGGAAACGACAGCTCTTCCTGAAGAAATCAAGAGCGAGGA
This sequence comes from Thermaerobacter marianensis, assembly GCA_020724425.1. Classification (GTDB taxonomy): domain Bacteria; phylum Bacillota; class Sulfobacillia; order DVGY01; family DVGY01; genus DVGY01. The sequence continues at coordinate 28,193 of DYGY01000015.1, read as the reverse complement.
TAGTGCTCTGCAGATTTTGCTAAGGGGTACGGATAAGGTTGAGGAGTATGTGGTTAAGAGTGGTGATAGTCTCTGGAGCATTGCTTCTAAGAATAATATGACTGAAGCGGACATAAAAGAGGCTAATCCAGAAATAACTGATCCGAAACGCTTGCAAATAGGTGATACGGTAAATCTAGTTGTTCCAGAACCATATGTTAATGTGTATTCTAGGGAAACTAGAGTATATACACAAAGCATACCTTTTAGAACTCAGACGGTTTATGATAATACCATGTGGCCCTGGGAGCAATCTACTAGGGTTGCTGGGGTAAATGGTGTTCGCGAGATTACTGAAGAAGTAGTGCGCTTAAATGGACAAGTTGTTGAACGTAATGTTCTCAATGAACAGGTCTTGAGAGAACCAACTACTAGGGTTGTGGCACAGGGTACCAAGGAAATACCTTCAAAGGGAACAGGTGCTATGATTTGGCCTTTACAGGGTCCGATAACATCTCCCTATGGTTGGCGTTGGTCAAGTTTCCACTCTGGTGTCGATATTGCTGCTACTACAGGGACGCCTATTAAAGCAGCTGATAGTGGGTATGTCACTACTGCTGGTTGGCGAGGCAATTATGGTCAGACCGTGATTATTGAACATGGTAATGGAGTAAGTACTCTATATGCCCATATGTCATCGATTGCCGTTAAGGTTGGACAGGAAGTGTCAAAGGGGCAGGTTATTGGGTATGTGGGTAGTACTGGTAGAAGTACAGGCCCTCATCTTCACTTTGAAGTACGTGTAAATGGTAGTACAGTAGATCCAGTTAAGTATTATCAGAGTCAGTAACGGAAATAAAGATCCCTAAGGAACTCTTAGGGGTCTTTTTGCGTCTATATCCAAGGGGACTTTATATGAGGAGGCCTTGATTTGGACGAAAACCGTAGGTTGCGTAGGGAAAGAGAAGAGAGAAAGAGGCGTATGAGATTCTTATTGCTATTACTCATTGTTCTTCTTGCTTTGCTCATAGCTATTGTCCTTTATAGTCAGGAAGGGCAATTAAGTGAAGACCAAGTATTTGATATGGAGTATGTACCAGCTGTAGATGAGGGTTATCTAAGCATCTATACTCCTGATAGCCACTCAGGCATGTTACTTATCTTCAGTGTACCAGTACCGGAAAGGCCAACTTTAGGAAGAGTCTTAGATATCTGGGAACACTTTGCAGGTGTTGATCTGATAGATAAAGTTACTTATGGACCTGAGCAGGCCGTTATTGATCTAAACCAAGAACCCACTAATTTGGAATTAATGTCTGTTGAACAAACCTTTATCTCGTTAGAATCTGCAGGGTTAACATGGTATCCGGGGGACTATAAGCCTGAACGATTGGTTTTTCGGTTGGATGGAGAAATCTATTCACAAATTGACTATACTGGTGCAGGAGAGTCAGGTATCTATCTTGGACAGGTTGAAAATGGGTCAGTATCTGTCGTCTATTATCTACTGTCTGGTCTTAATACCAATGACCCCCAGTCTTTATTACAAGCGTTAATGAGCTATTCTGGTAGTTTTGGTGATGGCCGATTGTTCTTTCCTAAACCTTTGGAAGGAAGATCACCAGGGTTGCAACAGGTTAGTAGAACAATCTATTTAGATTTTGGGAAAGAGTGGTCAATTGTCAAGGGAACTCAGGAGTCATTAGACCTATTTAATGATCTTTTGATTCTAACTTTTAATCAAGTACATATTGTCGATTCCCTTCAGATAAGCATTGAGGGGCAGGAACCCTATGAGCTAAAGTTAAGAAAATTATATCCAAACCCGGCTCAGGCAAAGGTAGACTATGCGAACGAATTAACCCTAACCGCAGTAGGTGATATTATGCTGGGCAGGGGTGTAGCCAGAGTAATGCCGGAAAAAGAACCAAGCTATCCTTTTACATATGTAAACGACCAGTTTGAAAAAAGTCATCTGGTTTTTGGTAATTTGGAAATGGTTATTTCAGAAAGAGGTGAACCCTTACCGGGTAAAGGGATCTGGTTAAAAGGTGAACCAGAAGTAAGTGGACGGTTAAAATACTTTGATGTGCTCAATACTGCTAATAACCATACAGTTGATTATGATACTGAAGGGTTAATGGATACCATAGAGTACCTATTGGAGCAGGGAATACAACCTGTAGGTGCTGGTCAGGATCTCAACCGGGCTCGTGCACCTATTTATCTTGAAGTGGAAGGAATGATGTTGGCGATTCTTTCTTATTCGGAAATGGCTGATATCTTCTTTTCCTGGGATTATAGGAGACCTATGGGAGCAACTCCTGATAGAGCGGGTATTAATCCATATAATCCTGAAGAAATAAAGAGAGATATAAGTGCTGTTAAAGATGCCGACTGGTTGCTTCTTTCTCTGCACTGGGGTGAAGAGGGCTTAGCATATCCCAGAGAAGATCAGCGTTTAGATGCTAGATCATTTATTGATGCTGGTGCAGACATAATTATTGGTCATCATCCTCATAACTTACAGGGGATTGAGATGTATAAGGGGAGACCAATCTTCTATAGTTTAGGCAATTTTGTCTATGATCAGCGAAAGAGACATCAGATAGAGACTATTCTTGCTGAAATTACTATTTCAAAGGATGCTATTGAACAGGTGCGTGTTCTGCCGCTTTTGATACATGAGGGACAGCCTAAATCTGTAAACGATCAAGACCTAAATATTATCCTTGGCAGGTTAAAAGAGATGTCTAGAGGGATGAATGTAGATATTTCCGAGGTTGGTGGCTGGGGCCTTATTAGCCAACAATTGCATAGATAGGGCTGATAGGAGATAGCTTCTCTGTAGAGAATCTTGCAGTATGGAAACCAGAACAAGGAATAGAAGCAAAGCTAATAAGTGGGTTGTGTTGCTTCTTGCTCTGCTATTTTTACTAAGCAGTGGGCTAACAGCAACATTTTCTCATAATGTTTATCGAGTTTTCCTGGCTGCTACCAAAGAGGTTATCGGGAAGACTCTTGTTTTTAAGGGCTGGGATGAGGAACACATTAACATGATTACAATTTATCATCAGAATGCCGATGAGGAACTGTTAAAGACTGTAGCAGAAGTAGCTTTGGAAGAATATTGGCGTTTGGCCAGATATTTTGACGACAAGCCCGGTAGTGTAAGTATTGTGCTACACCCTAGTCGAGATTCTTTGCGAGGCATTTTTGGTTGGTCAGAGGAAGATAAGGTTCTTGGAGCTTACTGGGCCGGGGCAGTTCATATTCTTGATCCGCAGGAATGGGCCGGTGATGATCCTTTACTTGCTCTAAAAGAGAGGGGTCCCATATTGCATGAGATGAGCCATTACTTTCTCGATTACTGGGCAGCTGGTGCTTTTCCTCTCTGGTTTTCAGAAGGTCTTGCCCAGTATCTGGAGTGGTATTATAAGGGCTACTACTGGCAGGAAGCTTTGAGAGAAGTAGCTGAAAGTGATCCCTATTCGCTGGAGGAACTAAGGGGATTTGAACAGCTTTCTAATCAACCACTCGCCTATGGGCATAGTTTCCTTATCGTCTTCTCATTGGCCCAAACGAACAATGATCCCGCAAACTTATTAGCAGCAATTGAAGATGAAGAGGATATAAAAGACCTGATGCAAGAATATCTGAATTTTGAGTATGCTCATATGATTAGGTTGTTAGATAAGTAGTCCTAGACTTATATTTCTAGGAATCAACTGGTATAATTAAGCATAGGAATTGCCGGAGGTGAAAATATGGCTGAACACATCCTTTTGGTAGATGATGAAAAGCCGCTAGTTGAGATTATAAAGTATAACCTGGAACGCGAGGGGTTTCGAGTTACTCCTGCCTATGATGGTGTTAGTGCTATTAAATCAACAAAAGAGGAGCAGTATGACCTAATCATTCTTGACATTATGCTTCCGGAGTTAAACGGCTTTCAGGTTTGTGAGGAGATCCGTAAGGACTCTGCTGTACCAATCTTAATGTTGACAGCCAAGGATGAAGAATTAGATAAGGTGAGGGGACTAGAACTAGGTGCCGATGATTATGTGACAAAACCGTTTAGTCCTAGAGAATTGACAGCTAGAGTACGAGCTATTCTGAGGAGATCTCAGATTACGGCGAGTGTTGAGTCTGAACAATCAATACGCTTTGGTGACTTACTGATGGATCTATCAGGTTTTCAGGTGTATAGAAAAGATCGACAGATTGACCTAACTGCCAGGGAATTTGAACTCTTGAAGTTTTTTGCTACTCAACCGGGTCAGGTCTTTTCCCGGGAAATACTCTTGGAAAAAGTTTGGGGTTATGAGTATTTTGGTGATGTTAGAACAGTTGATGTAACCATACGGAGACTTAGAGAAAAGATTGAAGATAGTCCAAGTGAGCCACAATATATTCTTACAAAACGAGGGGTAGGGTACTATTTCCCCAAGGGATAGGATGAGGTGGACTGCTTTGTTTCGAAGTATTCAATGGAAGATGGTACTGATTTTTCTCCTGCTCATCTTAATGGCCATGGAGCTTATCGGGGTATATCTCTTACAATCTTTAGACAACTACTATATTGAGGAATTCTCCACCAGTCTGCGCGTACAGGCGCAGATTCTTGGTGGCTTTTTGTCTACATACTTATCTGGGACCACCAGACAGGAGGATCTTGATCGATTTGTTCAAGACTTTAGCATAAGTGCTGGTGTAGATGTATATGTTCTAGATGCCAATGGAATAGTTCTGAGTTCCCCAGTCGAGAAAAGGGACAAAATGGGTGAACGAATAGTTCAGCCCGAGGTGAATATTGCCTTGGGCGGAAATGCAGCTGAGTTTATTAGGACAAATGAAGATACCGGGGAAGAGTTTCTTTATCTGGCCATTCCCGTAACTTCGAGCACACAACAACTAGGTGTGGTTTATGTGGTGGCCAGTTTAAGCCCGATTAAGAAAACTATAGCGGATATTCGTGCCATATTATTAAGTGCAGGCGCTTTAGCGTTAGGAATCACAGTTGTATTGGCACTTATCCTGGCAAGAACTATTACAGGTCCGATTCGTGAGATTACTTCCAAGGCCGGTAAAATGGCAGCAGGGGATTTTGAACACCAGATTAAGGTTAGATCTAATGATGAGATCGGACAGCTAGCTTCCATGTTCAACTACTTAACACAACAATTAGAACTGACCATGGGTGAGATAACTCAAGAGAAGAATAAGCTGGAGGCTATTTTGACCCATATGGCGGATGGTTTAATTGCTCTTGATAGAGATGGAAAAATTATTGCTCTTAACCCTGCAGCAGCTGATTTCTTTGGTGTACAACAGGAACAGATTCTAGAGCAACCATTAACTCGACTGCGCACTGCCGTTAACTGGCAGGAGATTGTTGATACAGTCACTGAGCAGGGAGAAGTGATGAGATTAATCACTCTTGATGAACCTAAACACATGGTCTTAAGAGCATATTTTGCTCCGTTAAAAACAGTTGAGGATAGCCTTTATGGCGTTGTCGTAGTCTTACAGGACGTAACAGAAGAACAAAAGCTTGATAATCTTAGGAGAGAGTTTGTTGCCAATGTCTCCCATGAACTACGCACTCCTATTACAACTGTAAAGAATTATGTGGAAACCTTGCAGGATGGTGTTGATAATCCTGAACTTGAAAAAGTATTCTTAGGAGTCATTGCTAGTGAGACAGATCGCATGGCAAGATTAGTTACTGATCTTCTTCAGTTATCGCAGATGGATTATGACAAGGCAAGATGGGATTGGGCACCTCTGCATCTAGGGGAACTCTTAGAGGATATTCATCTGCGTTTGGAACCCCATTTGCAGCAGAAGAAGCTGACTTTTGCCATTCAGGTGCAACCAGATCTATCACAGATTATTGCTGACAGTGATAGAATCGGTCAGGTATTGGTTAATGTTCTTAGTAATGCGATTAAATATACATCTGAAGGTGGCCGAATTAGCGTTCAGGTTGATGAAAAGACATACACCAATACTAATGGGGTAGAAATAAAGGTAAAGGACACTGGAATTGGTATCCCAGAAGAAGATATTGTCAGGATATTTGAAAGATTCTATAGGGTGGACAAGGCCAGATCTCGTGAAATGGGAGGTACCGGTCTGGGTCTTTCGATTGCCCATCAGATAATTCTTGCTCATGGCGGTAGGATTGATATTGAGAGTGAAGTTGATAGAGGTACTGTTGTATCAATATTTCTGCCTAATGAACCTCCTGCTTATAAAGCTCAGGCAGAGGAGTTGGCTTAGATGAAAGAATATATTAAGTCTTTCATGTTAATATCTCTGGTTATAACTAGTGTAACCCTAACTAGCCTTTTGGTCTTTGGACAGTTACCCTGGGAAATCTATTCTAGAGATAATGATGTTAAGGCTATAGTTGATATAGAGATTCATAGCGCAGATTTTCTAATCCCTACCCAATTAGTAGTTCATAAGGGGGATGGCCATCACTCAATAGTCCATGGTGGAAAAGAGACTAATGCTAAATTTATCTCTGAGGCATATGACCTTTTATCATCACTCGTTCTAACTTATGTGGAACATGACTGGCAACTAGTTACTAGTGATCAATTGTTAGATTGGAATGCTAGTAAGGAAGGATTGGAGTTCACTCTTGTTCCCAGACGGATGCCAGGCAGTTTTTGGCTAAATGCTTGGTCTGAAAAACATGGTATGGAAGAGAGTATTCAAAGTGGACAGGAACTGATCTTACGAAAGGTAGGTATTACTGCTGGGGATGAAGGGCATTATCGTCTGTATCGAGTGACCAATCAGGGCATTGAGTGGGTCTATATAGAGGACGATTTAGAGGCTTTGCTATCTATGAGACAGGAAGCAACGAGTCTAGAAATGGTTAAGGCTGTTGAGCTAGAGGATTTAACCGGTAACTTCATTGTTGATCCCGGTATATATGTACAGGCTGAGCCAACTCAGATGGCTGTGTTCCGGACAACACCAATTAAAGAGTATGGTGTATCTGACCCTGCAGACTACTTTACTGATTTCTCGGTAGTGCGAAGAAGAGAAGAAAAGGACCTTTCTGTATATTACAGTGATGGTCGTGCAGGTCTACAGATCTATCCTAATGGTACTCTGATTTATCACTCTCCAGGTCTGGGCTTAAAGAGTACCTCTGCCTGGACAGAAAGCAGCTTTGCTGTTTTTGGAACTAGCAATCGGTATGTAGTTGAACATGGAGGCTTTCCTCAAGAGATATCAATGATTCTACTTGAATCCAAACCTTTGTATGTACCAGGAACCTTCTCTTTACAAAGTCCAGGAGAGATTAATGGTTATAGCTTCCGCTACGGGTATGTATGGGAAGGCTATCCGGTAGATGCCATAAGAGGAGCATTAAATGTAACTGTAAGGCCTGGAGGAATTGAATACTACTATCGATCTCTCCATATGCCAATTCTTAGTCATGGATATGCACCGGTTATTACCGGGCAACAAGCTCTTGAAGCGCTTCATGAGAGCTGGTTTGAGCTGGGGGCCTCTTTCAGTAGTACACAGGATAAACGTATTAGAGATGCCTATTTGGGTTATGTAAGTTTGGATAATGAAGCATTATTGAAACCTGCCTGGACTTTTATCACAGGTAGTGGAAAGAAAGTATTTATTAATGCCTTTACTGGTGAAATTCTAGGGTGGGAGGAAGGCTAATATGGATCTACCTAGAGCAAAAACAATCCTTATTATAGCTTTCTTGATTCTTAATTCCTTTCTAGGTTATCAAATTTGGCAACAATCCCAGCCTGCTAACGCTAGAATAGTTCCTGGTGAAGTTAGAGAAGAAAAGGATTTGCTGGCATATCTATATAAGTCCGGCATAGATGTACAAACAGAGATTCCTGAAGCAAGTAAGGAGCTTGCACTGCTGCAGCTTAGTTTTTCTGACCTGGTTGATCCTTTATGGTGGGTTCAATTGTTCTTTCCCGATGAACAAAACTTAATTCCCCAGGTAAAGGTATATAAAGAAGGACCGATTCTGCAGCTAGAGTATTTTGTAAATGATGCTTACCTGAGTGTTTCTACAAATGGTCATATACATTACAGAAACCCCTTTCCCGATGAGGTTTCCTATAGTAACGAAGAATTGTTTGTTGAGGAATTCATTGAAAGACATGGAGGGTTACCCATAAATGCGATATTGACACAAAAGATTACAAACCAAAGTGAAAGCATTTATGTATATAATCAGCAGTATAAAGATAGTATTGTTTTTGCCAGTGAAATTAGAGTTACCTTGCGAGATGGCCAGGTAGTTGAGTATGAAAGAGTCTGGTTTGATGTTATAGGTTATACCGGTCAAAAACGAACGTCCTTTCCAATAGATGCCCTTTTATGGTCTATTGTTTTTGCAAAAGAACCACTCTTTGCTGAACCCAAACAACTTATCGACATTTCTCTAGGCTACTATAGCTTACCATATGACTCAACCCGTTTTGAGGCTACTCCGGTTTGGAGATTTCTCTTTAAAGATGGTACAACCGTCTATTATAATGTAGTTAATGGTCAATTAGAAGAAACTCGTCTGGAACTAAAGACTGAAGACTAAAGGTTGAAATTAGCAAATAATTGTGCAGGAGCACAGACTCTTAATCGAGAAACGTAGCAGTTATGATAGTTTGTAATCGCAGGAAAGGTGGGCAAGCAGACGAATGAGTAAATTAATTATCCGGGGAGGCAAACCTCTTTTCGGTAACGTGAGAGTGGGAGGGCGCAAAAATTCAGCGCTGGCAGTTATCCCTGCAACACTAATGGGTGATGGTCCAAGTATTTTAGAGAATATTCCAGATATAGCTGATGTAAATATATATCTCAATATTTTGAGGGATATGGGAGTTAAGGTAGACAGACTTGATAGCAATACTCTATCTATTAACCCCGATAGTATGCACACTGAAGTGGTACCTGAAGATAGGGCTAAAAAGATTAGAGCGTCCTATTATCTCTTAGGTGCACTCCTTGCAAAAAAGGGAAGAGTTGAGGTAGCTTTACCCGGTGGTTGTGATATTGGTTTAAGGCCAATAGATCAACATATTAAAGGACTAAAGGCACTAGGCGCTAAAGTGGAAGTTGAGCATGGTGCCATAGTTGCTAGCGCCGATAAGTTAATAGGCACAAATATTTACCTTGATGTTGTCAGTGTAGGTGCAACAGCTAACATAATCCTTGCAGCAGTCTTTGCTGAGGGAACTACAGTTATCGAAAATGCGGCTAAGGAACCACATATTGTTGACCTTGCCAATTATCTAAATGCCATGGGTGCAAGAGTTGTAGGCGCAGGTACTGACGTTATCAAGATTAAAGGTGTAGAAGAATTGCATGGTGCTACCCATGCAATCATTCCTGATGAGATAGAAGCAGCTACTTTTATGATGGCTGCTGCAGCTACTAGAGGGGACGTTACAATTGAGAATATCATCCCCAAACATTTAGACCCCATAACTGCAAAACTTAGAGAAGCGGGAGTGGAGATTGAAGAGAATGGTGATAAATTAAGGGTTATTGGTAAGCGAAGGCCTTCAGCAGTTAACGTGAAGACTATCCCTTATCCCGGTTTCCCTACAGATGCTCAACAACCGATGACAGCATTTCTCTCAATTTCTCAGGGAACTAGCATAGTCAGTGAAACTGTCTGGGAAGGACGTTTCAAGCATGTGGACGAATTGCAGCGTATGGGAACAAAGATTAAAGTAGAGGGTAGAACAGCTATCATAGAAGGAGTCGGAGAATTAACAGGCGCACCAGTAAGAGCTACAGATCTTAGAGCCGGTGCAGCGCTGTTAATTGCAGGTTTGATAGCTAAAGGTGAAACAGAACTCTCAGGAGTGGAGCATATTGAAAGAGGTTATGAAAATGTGGCTGCCAAGTTTAAGGATCTTGGTGGCGACATAACTAAAGAAACAGTCGTGGAAACAGAAGAAGTAGCGAAATAGGAGAAGGAGGCATTTAGCGATGGACCAGACTACTAAGAAGGGGTTTAGTTCTACAGTAGTTGTAGTCGTGTCGCTTCTAAGTGCCATAGTTGGGGGGATTATTGCGTTAGCTTTCTTGCCAAGCTTCTATCCCCAATTATTTATAGCCTCAGAACAAGTTAGAACGGAAGAACAGCAAGTAATAGTCAGCTATGAATACAGAGAAGATGATTCAGCAGCCATTATGGTAGCCGAAGAAGTAGGGCCTGCGGTAGTTGGTGTCGTTAACTACCGATACTCTAGAAACTTCTTCACAGGTAAGACTGAACTTGTACAGGCAGGAGTCGGATCAGGAGTAATCTTTGATGAAGAAGGTTATATAGTAACTAACCATCATGTGGTAGAGAATGCAGACTACATTGAGGTAGTATTAGCTGATGGTCGGAAACTAGAAGGAAATCTAGTCGGTCACGATTCACCCTATACTGATCTAGCAGTTCTTAAAATTGAGGCAGACAATCTTCATACAGCGCGTTTTGGTGATTCAGACGAAGTTAGGGTCGGTGAAACAGCAATTGCAGTAGGTAACCCGTTAGGCCTTGAATTCCAAAACTCAGTGACCAAAGGGATAATTAGTAATATCACTGACTGGGTACCCCGAACTGAACTTGATAAAGGGTATGTTAGGGTATTCACCCTTTTGCAAACAGATGCCACTATCAATCATGGTAACAGTGGGGGAGCCTTAGTAAATTCCAAGGGAGAAGTCATTGGAATTAACAGCTTGAAGATAACTGACGCCGAAAATATGGGTTTTGCCATCCCTATTAATCTGGTCAAGAAGATTACCTCAGACATACTTGAGTATGGTTATGTCAAAAGAGCCTGGCTTGGTGTATCCCTAATGGAACGTCAAGAGGCAAACCTTAGATTCAAAATAAATGCTGAAGAAGGAGTCATGATATATAACGTATATCCTGATTCACCAGCACATCAAGCAGAACTGAAATCAGGCTGGTTTATTACAGCACTAGATGGAATCCCCATAGACGATGTGGTGGATTTAATGATAATACTTGAAAACAAACGAGTCGGAGAACTGATTGACGTGGAAGTAATTGTTGATCTTGAGACAGATTCCAAAGAAACTCTGACAATTGAACTAGGAGAAATGCCTGTACAGAATTAGGAGGCCAACATGGATATTCGTATTATCGGTGTAGGTGCTATTAAAGAAGACTTCTACCGTAATGGTATTGATGAATATCTCAAGCGGCTAGGCAAGTATGCCAGAGTTGAGATGGTTCGTATGGCTGATGAACCCGTTCCAGCCAAGCTAAATGATAGCTTAGCTGAGGCTATTATGCACAAAGAAGCACAACGCATTTTATCTAGTACAAGAGATAAATCTGTAATCCTTGCCCTGGATATCCAGGGCAAGGTTCTTTCTTCAGAAAACTTAGCTTCTTTCTTAGAGGAAAAAGCGTTAATGGGTCAACCTAAATTAGATATCATTATCGGTGGCACTCTAGGATTACATCCTAGCATAAAGAAAATGAGTCACTATCGCTTTTCTCTCTCGAAAATGACATTTCCGCATCAACTAGTATCACTAATTCTAACCGAACAACTTTTCAGAGCCTTTAAGATCATTCGTAATGAACCTTATCATAAATAAGATATACTAGATAGGTATTTCCCTAAGGAAGACATAAACTAGTTGAGAAGGTGATAACTGTGGGTATCTTAACTATCTATGGTAGTTCTAGAAGGAACGGTAACTCAGAAATATTAGCTGACTCAGTTGTGAAAAATCTTCAGAGTACGAAGATATACCTTACTGAATATAACATTCAACCTCTAGTTGATCAACGGCATACATCTACTGGTTTTCAAAGAAAAAACGATGACTATTATCAAATCATTGAGCTAATTAAACAACACGACCTCCTTCTTTTTGCTACTCCTTTGTACTGGTATGGTATGTCGGGACTCCTAAAAAACTTCATAGACAGGTGGTCAGAAAGCTTACGAGACCCCTGTCTAAATTTCCGATCAGAAATGGGTACGAAGAAGGCCTATGTAGTTATCACCGGGAGCGATAAACCCTTGCTAAAGGCCTTGCCACTTGTTGAACAGTTTAATTACATTTTTGAGTTTTTAGATATCGATTTTCAAGGCTACATAATTGGTGAGGGCAATAAACCCGGTGAGGTACTAAACGATAGTTTCGCCATGACTCAGGCAAGAGAACTAAACACTATTTTGAGCATATCGGAATTAATATAGACTGATTCTTATGTCCACATCATCATGTATTTCCAACAAGGTAAAGTGACCACTTGTACGTAGCTCCTCCCATAAAGAACTGAGGATAGGTAGGATTTCTTTAAGATTAACACTATTAAACTGAAATCTTGCAGACAATCTTGGTGATAGTTTCATTAACGTATTACCTAAATGGTAGAAAGATAAAATTAGATCTTCAAGGACAAATAGTGGTATGGGAAAAGTAAATTTCTTGCCATTTTCAAGTTTAAGGGAAACTAAAAGAAACTGATTCCTATAGGTAAATATATTCCTCATTGACAGGACCTCCTTTACTAGACATTTCTACATAAATACAGGGATGTCCTTTCCTATTCCCACGGGTCAATTTCTTCTTCAGGTTGTTGTCTTAACCATCTATCAATAATGTCCCAGAATGAAGGTGGTTCTTGAACTTCAGGTTCAGGACAGGTACCTTCAGGTACGGTACCTTCTTTAAATACCTCTGTAAAAGACCCTGTAGTTGGTTCTAAGCCATATTTAGGATAACCGTGAGGGCCACAGACTTCGGCTGTGACTATGCCCGGTGGTTTGGGAAAGTCTCTAGGAGGTGTATCCTGTAGTGCCTGGGCGGTTAGTTCTGCCCAGATTGGACCAGCTAGCCAACCACCTGGAGCCCAGAGTCTCTGGGGTTGATCATAACCCACCCACACTGCTGTGACTAAATCTGGGGTATAGCCAACAAACCAGGCATCACGATGGTCTTGGGTTGTCCCTGTCTTACCAGCAGCAGGTCTACCCACTATCGCTTGCAAATGTGTAGCCGTTCCATATTCAAAAGCACTAACCAGCATATCTGTTATGAGATAGGCTGTCTCAGGAGCGATGACTTGTTGTGGTTTAGGCGACCCTTCGTACAGTATATTCCCTTGAGAGTCTTCTAGACGAGTTATCATATAGGGCTCCATAGCATAGCCGAGATTCGCAAAGGGTACATAAGCTTGAGCCAAGTCTAAGACTAATACCTCTGATGTTCCCAAGGCTAGGGTGAGATCTCTGTTGAGCTGGCTTTTAATACCCATTCTTCGCGCTAGTTCAATGATATGGGTTAGGCCAACTCTTTCAGCCCACTGAGCCGTAACCACGTTATCTGATACAGCTAATGCTTGCCTCATGGTCAAGGGTTGTTCATGATAGGGTGGATCTTCAGGTTTTGCCTGGTAATCAGTTGGTTCCCACCATTCACCTTCACCATCAGGATAACGGATATAGGTACAGTCAAACTGATCAAGGGGTGTATAGCCAGCTTCAATGGCAGCAGCATAAATGAAAGGCTTGAATGAAGATCCGGGCTGTCTGCCCTGACCAAAGATAGATCTATTTAACTGATTACTCGTGGTATCATCCCTACCACCGATGAGTGCTACTATTCCTCCTGTAGCTGGATCAATTGCTACAAGAGCTCCCTGAGGTTGAGGCACTCCACGACTATCTATAAGACGGGGTTCTCCGAGAGAATTGTTAAGTATGGCGGCAGCAGATCTTTGAGCATTAAGGTCAACAGTAGTATAGATACGATACCCTCCTGTTTCCAAATCCTCTTCAATACCAGGGAAAAATGATTTAAGTTCCCTTCTAACGTAATCAATCACATAGGAGTCTGAAGGATTTCTTCGTGAAAGTCCAACTAACTCTATAGGTTCATCTCTGGCTTCACTTGCTTCATCTTCAGAGATATAGCCAAGCTCTTGCATCCTACTTAGAGCTATCTCCTTACGTTCCTGAGCCACATCAGGATACTTATAGGGAGTATATCTTTCAGGGCTACGGATGATTCCAGCAATCATAGCACTTTCTCCCAGGGTTAGTTCTGATACGTGTTTGCCAAAATACAGTTGGGAGGCTGCTTCTACCCCCAATGCTCCGTGCCCCAAGTATATTATATTCAGGTATTGGGTTAGGATGGATTCTTTAGAAAACTGCTGTTCAAGTTTAATTGTATAGATAGCTTCCTGGATCTTTCTGATAAAGGTCTTCTCCTGGGTTAAAAAGAGGTTCTTGGCTAACTGCTGGGTAATTGTGCTACCACCTTCAACTATTCTACCTGCCTGCATGTTGCGATAGACTGCTCTTAATAAAGCCCAGGGATCTAAGCCATAGTGTTTCCAGAAGCGATTGTCCTCTATGGCAATTACCGCGTTGATCAAATTTTCAGGAAGCTCATCATAAGCAACGGGAACCCTGTTTTGCTCAGCAATACTAGTTAAAGGCCTACTATCCCTATCATAAATTAGTGATGTTTGGGGAAGCTGTACCTCAGGGAGAGGGGTAAGATAAACTATCACTGCCAGAGCTAAAGCAGCTAAAGCTACGAATCCCAACAACCAGAGGAGAGCCCGCCATATTCTTTTGTTAGATTTTTTGTCTTGACGGGATTCCATGCATTTCATCCTTCCAAACCAACAAGAGGTACATTTAGTATGGCTATTCTGCCCTACTTCTAAAAAATATTCTTGCCATGAAGACGGTACCAGATTATAATGCAAGATGAATGTATGCGTGACAACGCTGAGGAGGAAGTTTGAATGTTACCAACACCAAAAAAAGTAACTGTTGTAGCAGGAGGGTCTGAAGGTGATACTCGCTTGACTGCCTTCGATAAAGCTCTAATGAAAGCAGGTATCGGCAACCTTAATCTAATCAGGGTATCTAGTATTTTGCCACCTGCAGTTGACTATGTTGAGTCCCTGGTTATTCCTCCAGGATCTCTAACACCTACTGCTTACGGGTCAATCACCAGTGATACCCCAGGAGAGGTAATTTCTGCGTCAATTGGCATTGGGTTCTCTGAGAGTGACTATGGTCTGATTATGGAGTTCTCAGGAATCTGCTCCAAAGAGGAAGCAGAAAGAATCGTTACCGCCATGGTCGAGGAAGGTTTTGCTGCTAGAGGTATGGTTGCTAAAGAAATTAAGGTTGCTGCTGTTGAACACAAGGTAGAAAAAGTCGGTGCAGTAGTAGCTGCCGCGGCGCTATGGTACTAAAAGATAATATTATTTAAGAGTAATGTTGCTCTTCCACTCCAAGTAGTAGTATTATCTACTCGAGGAGTGGATATTTTTTTTGGACGAATAAGTCAGAAGATGATATGATAAATGAGAAAAGCGTAACAAGGTGGGAGGTTACCATTGATTTCTCATAAGGGCTTAAGATTATTGACGATAGTTGCACCATCAATGCTAGCTGGAAGTCTAGCTCTTATATACTACTGGCTAACTACCATGGGCTATTCATGGATGTATCACGCTCTTGCAATGATAGCAGTTGTCATCTTAAGCTCAGTAGTATTTTCTAATTATGTATTTGGGGTCTTTCTTCGTATTGAAGGCAAGTTGAAGCGTGAGAAGGAAACTACAGCTGCACTTTATGAGCTAAGTCAGGATATTTCTTCTTCTCTGTTTAAGCTAGAAAAGAACATTATTACTGTTCTTGAGAAAACAAGAACATATTTTCAAGCAGACATGGCGGGATGGAGTCTTATAGATGAAACATCAGAAGAAGTAATCTGCCAGGGTATTGTGGGTAGTTTATCTAGAGACTATCGTGCTCTTAAGGTTGGCCATGGTGAAGATCTAGCCGGCGAGGTAATTATCTCTGGGAAGATAATCAAGTTTGAAGACTTTCCTAAAGATACAGACAAAGAAAGTATTAAGAATTACCCTATTCTTAAAGCTGAGAAACTCAGGGCCGTTATTGCCTTGCCAATCAGTCAGAGGGATAGGGTTTTTGGTACTCTTGTAGTAGGTTATCGTAAACCACATCACTTTACTACTGATGAGGAACGCTTCCTAATTACTCTTGCTAATAATTTGGGCATAGCTATTGAAAATGCTCAGATGTACAATCGGGTACAGAGTCTTGCTGCCATTGAAGAAAGGGAAAGACTGGCTAGAGAGATGCACGATGGTTTTGCTCAGGCTTTAACCTATATGAACTTTCATGTTACAGGAATCCTTGGGGAACTAGATAAGAAGAATTATGATAAGGCAGAGAAAGAACTTCAGGAGATGAAGGGTGTAATTAAACAGACCTATGAAGAAGTTAGACAGGCTATCTTTGATCTCAAACATACTGCCATACCCCAGGGTGAGTTTATTAAAAGACTAACCACATACTTAAGTGAATTTGGGAAGACGGCTGGTCTAGAGACTAGAATAGTTGTTAAAGATGAGCTTAACCCTAAATTACATCCTGATATTGAAGTGCAGCTAATTAGAATTGTTCAAGAGGCTCTTGTTAATGTAAGAAAACATGCTAATGCTACTCGAGTAGTGATTACCCTTGAACGCTGCTCAGTTGGGTTAAGAATAATCATTGAAGATAATGGTCAGGGATTTGTGGTAGAGGATGTAGAACCTCAGGTGGATAGACACTACGGTCTGGGTATTATGAGAGAACGAGCAGAATCGATTGGTGCTATCCTAACTGTTGAAAGTACATTAAAAGAAGGAACTAGGGTTATAGTAGAAGGACCAATTACTCATAAAGGGGGGTTATTGAATGGGCGACAATAACATTAAGGTTTTGTTGGTAGATGATCATGCTTTAGTGAGGAAGAGTTTGGCTAATTTGATGGCTGAAGAAGAAGGATTTCAGGTAGTTGGGTCTGCAGGAAATGCATTAGAAGCATTGGATCTGGCCCGGGAAGCACAACCTGACATCATTTTAATGGATGTCAATATGCCAGGTTGTGATGGACTACACGCTACTAGACTAATTAAGAAAGCCATACCAGAGATTAATATCATCATGTTAACTGTTTCTGATGATGATGAAAATCTCTTTGATGCCATTAAAGCAGGAGCAAGAGGCTATCTCTTAAAGAATATTGAACCTGATGAGTTGTTTGACTATTTACGCAGAGCTTATCGGGGTGAAGCAGTTTTCTCAGGCAGAATCGCTTCTCGAATATTAGATGAGTTTGCTAAGAGAGACAATGCTATTCAGGAAAGCTCTAGTGGTCAGGAACTAACCCCAAGGGAAAAAGAAGTGTTGAGTCTTGTAGCCAAAGGTTATACCAATAGAGATATTGCTGATACTCTTAAGATTAGTGAGAACACAGTAAAGAAACACTTGAGCAATATTATGGAAAAGCTTCATCTTGAGAATAGAGTGCAGGCAGCGGCATATGCATTGCAAGAAGGCTTAGTTAGAGAAGATGATATAGAAAATATGCAATAGCCCGGGACATCCCGGCTATTGCATATTTAACCAGGAAAAAGAGATTCTCCAGCGTTTTCTTCTACGTCTTGGCCTAGCCGGTGAAGGGATAAGCTTTATCTCTGCAGCTATATCACTATCTAAAGCAATTTGGGTATTACCTACACTAATGATGAAAGAGGGAAATCTTTGTAACAATTCTATTTGCGCACCAGGGTATATACCCATAGCCAGAAGTTTTCGTAATCTTCTTTCATCATCGGTATATATTGAGACAATTGTGCCTCTAGTTCCCTTTGTTATCTGGTTTAATGCTACTGGGTTCTCCATTTATCTTAATCTCCTTTGAGCCAAGACTTCAGAAATTTTGGTAGTTTTGGTTCAGCAGGCATTTCATAGCCACAATTAGGACACTTGATTTTCTGGCATAGGGTTGTCATGGGACAACTCTGACAGCCTGTTTCTGCCTTTTCAGTGGAAAAGGTATAGCCACAAAATGAGCATTTCATCTTCGATCCTCCTAGAAGTTAATGCCTAGAGTTATTAGGAGAGTACTTAATACCTTACCGACAAGGAAAGCGAAGGGGAAGATGAAGAGTACCATTAGAATGGCTGTCTTCCATCCTCTCTCTTTAATAGCTACAATAAAGTGTGCGATACATGGAACAAAAAGAGTTAATGTAACTGCTGTTACAGTAAGTTGTAGGCCAGTAAGGGCACCACTTTGAGCTAGATCATATAACCCTGCCGCACCATAATCCCTCCTAAAGAATCCAAAGAGAAAGACTTCTGCAGTACTATCGGGTAGGTTAAGCCAATTTACCACAGGTATTAATAGGCTAATCATCTTATCAAATCCACCTGTTAGATGACCAAACCAGATTAGAACACTCGCAAGGATAAATAGAGGCACAATCTCAACAAAATACCATTGCATCCTTGCTAGGGTTTTATATAGCACATTACTGAGTTTTGGCATTCTTAACGGCGGTAGTTCCATATAGAAGCTAGGTTGTTCTCCCGGGATTAGCTTGGCAGTCAAATACCCTATCAGAAGAAACACTAACGCTACGGTTCCTGCCCATATTGCTAAACCCAAAGGGGTACCTGCTAAGAGTGCTAATATTAAGCCAAGTTGCGCTGAACAAGGTACCGCTAATGCTAGAAGGAAAGTAGAGATGATTCTTTCTCTTCTTGTTTCTAAAGTTCTTGTAACCATGGTGGCCATAGTACCACAGCCAAAACCAAGTGTCATGGGAATTACTGCTCTACCACTAAGACCAATCTTTTTAAAAAGTCTATCTACTAGCATTGCTAATCTTGGTAAGTATCCACTATCCTCGATTAGCGAAAAGAAGAGGAAGAAGGCTCCAACGATTGGCAATACTATCGCTACAGCATACCTTATTCCCATGGTAAATATGCCGTAATCAAGTGCTAGTAGTTGTTGGAGAGAGGGCCAAGGAATATAGGTTAATACCATACTATCTATCCAGGGGTTTAGACGTTCTTCAAAAAGTTCTCCCTCGATAAAGTCGACGATGGTACCCGCTCCAAACTCACCCACAAATTTGAAGAGCCCGACATAAACGACAAATAGCAGGATTGGAATTCCTGTTAATGGTTGCATCATCCACTTGCTTAGATGTTCTGTGAAACTAAGAGGTCTTGACTCTCCCTGTTTCACAGAGCTTGCGATTATCTCCTTAATTCTCTTTTGTCTCTGAATAGAAATAGCGTATGATAAAGGCTCGTTAAAGGACGCCTTTATTTCTCTAGTAATCCCCAAAATCTTTTGATGATTTCTAGGTTCTTTATCCTTTATCAGCTCTTGAATGTCTTGATCTTCCTGCAAAAGCAAGAGGGAAATGCTTCTCTTGGCCATAATGTATTCATGTTCTAGCAGGCTACCTATGTTTGAGATAGCTGTCTCAATTGAGGAATCATATTGAACTAGAGCCTCTGCTGTAGCCTCACTAGATATGAAGTCTCTTAGCGTAGTTCTTAATTCTCCTAAGCCTTCTCCTAAAGATGCAGTGGTTAGAATTACTGGGATTCCAAGTTGCTGGCTTAATGCTTCTCTATCTATCTCTAGACCAAAGTGCCTAGCTTCATCCATCATATTGATGGTTAAAATCATATTAAAGCCTGCTTCTCTTAGTTGTATGGTTAGAGGTAACATGCGTTCAAGGTTCTTACCATCAACCACATGCACTACTAAATCAGGTTTTTCCCTCAACAGGAGCTGTCTTGTAACGTTTTCTTCTGCTGTGATTGGTAGAAATGAATACATTCCTGGTGTGTCGATGACTTCTACCTGGTCTTTCCCAAGGCGGGCTTTACCACGGGATACTTCTACAGTCGTTCCCGGATAGTTGGAGACGGTAACATAGGCGCCTGTTAAAGCGTTAAAGATAACGCTCTTGCCCACATTTGGAGTCCCTACTAGTGCTATTTTTGGCGTTGTATTAAACTCTTGCATAACAGCCTCCTAATTGAGAAACATTTTCAATACAATTATAAGGGAAGATAGTTATTTTTGTCTAGTAGAATTTTGTTACTGTGTTTGACTGTATATGTCCAGTATTGTAGAATTTAACCGATAGAGAAGGAGGTTACTTTAATGGAGCTTTGGTTTACAGAATTGCAAAACAGAAATTTAAAGATTACCACTAGAGTTGAGGAGACTCTCTACCATGCAAAGAGTCCATATCAGGAAGTCTTAGTGGTGAAAACTAGTCAATTCGGCAATATGTTAGCCTTAGATGATATTATCCAGACTACAGAAGCCGACGAGTTTGTTTACCATGAGTTGATTGCCCATGTACCGATGATGACCCATCCTAATCCTAGGAAGGTGCTTGTTATTGGTGGGGGTGATGGAGGTACTGTTAGAGAGGTACTGAAGCATCCTGGAGTAGAGATGGTTCATTTAGTTGAGATTGATGAAGAAGTGGTTAAGGCTTCTAGGGAGTTCCTTCCGATTACCAGCAGCAAGCTTGATGATCCAAGGGTAACTGTGATGAATGTTGATGGTCTAAAGTATGTGGAAGAGACAGATGAACATTATGATGTGGTTATCGTTGATTCAAGTGATCCTGTTGGTCCTGGGGTAGGGTTGTTTGGCTTACCTTTCTATGAAGGAGTAGCTGATATCCTTACTGAGGATGGTATTCTAGTAGCTCAAACAGAATCACCCTTCTATAATCAAAGCCTACTGCAGAGTTGCTATAGCAATATTGGTAAGGCATTGGGACAGGCCTGGGTGTATTGGGGTGTGGTTCCCACCTATCCAAGTGGTTTCTGGACATTTACCATGGGTTCAAAGAAACATAACCCTATAGAGGTTAAAGATGAACGCTTATCTATTGCTAAAGGGTGGGATCTCAAGTGGTATACACCCTCTGTGCATAAGTCTAGCTTTGTGCTGCCAGCTTTTGTAGAAAGCCTGTTAAAGGAGACAGAGAATAAATGAGGCCTGAGTGGTGGTCTGAATTTCTAGAAGGTCCTGGTAGCTTTATGTCCTTTGATAGTGATTGGGATTCAGCTACTGAGGTATTCTTCGGTGTACCTATGGATTTCACTGCTAGTTTTCGTCCTGGAAGTCGTATGGGACCACAGCGTTTGCGTGAGGTCTCTTATGGTATTGAAGAATATAGCATGCCTCTTGATAGAGATCTCAGAGATATAAAGGTTCATGATTTAGGAGATATCATTATTCCCTTTGGCAATGTTCCTCGTTCACTGCAACAGATTGAAAAAGTTGCCAAGGCGGTAGTTGATGAAGGGAAGAGATCCTGGGCCATCGGTGGAGAACATTTGGTAAGTTTGCCTTTAATCAAGGCAGTCAGACAAAGACATGATGACCTAATTGTTCTTCATTTTGATGCCCATGCTGATTTGCGTTATGACTACCTTGGTGAGAGATTATCTCATGCGACTGTTATGCGCAGGGTTAGTGAGATGTTTCATGATGGGAAAAAACACATCTATCAGTTTGGTATTCGTTCAGGGACAAAGGAAGAAAGGGAGTATGCTAAGGAGCATACCCATTGTTTCTTTGGTGAGGTTTTTGAGCCCTTAAAGCAAGTGGCTCATGAGTTTAAAGGTAAACCTGTATATATCTCTATTGATATTGATGTTGTTGATCCAGCTTTTGCACCTGGTACGGGTACTCCCGAACCAGGTGGTATTACCAGTAAGGAGCTATTTCAAGCAATACACTATCTAAAAGATGAGGAGATTAACTTGGTAGGTTTTGATCTTGTTGAGATTCTACCTCATCAGGATGCCTCTGAGCGAACCACAATTCTAGGGGCCAAGATTATTCGTGAAGCCCTCCTAGCTTTTAGTCCAAAGAAGGGAGCATAGACTCTTGGAGCCAAATAACTATATTCTTTTTGCTATCAAGAAGAGTATCAAGGAAAACCTACAGAAAGCTTTAGAGAGTGCTATAACCAGTGGTGATCTACCTGAACTAGGTGAGGTGGAGATTCTTCTTGAAAAACCTAGAGATACTGAACATGGTGATATCGCGACCAATATAGCTTTAACCCTGACCAAGAAAGCTAGACAGTCACCTAGACAAATTGCAGAGAAGATTGCTTCTCATTTT
Organism: Thermaerobacter marianensis; assembly: GCA_020724425.1. Taxonomy (GTDB): domain Bacteria; phylum Bacillota; class Sulfobacillia; order DVGY01; family DVGY01; genus DVGY01. Next base: position 6,149 of record DYGY01000015.1, on the reverse strand, counting down.
GCTCTGCCTCACCATGTAGAAAAGGTTGAGATAGCAGGTCCGGGGTTTATCAACTTCTATCTGGATAAAGAGTGGCACTATGAGGTTCTTAAAGAGATTGCTAGCTACCAGAAAGACTATGGTAATAGTTCTTATGGAAAAGGACAGAAGGTTCAGATTGAGTTTGTAAGTGCCAATCCTACCGGTCCTTTAGTAGTTGTAAATGCAAGAGCCGCAGCTGTTGGGGATAGCCTAACACGAGTGATGAGTGCGGTTGGCTATTCTGTACAGAAAGAATTCTATATAAATGATGCTGGCAAGCAGGTTAATAAGATGGGTATGGCCATGGAAACAAGACTACGTCAGCTTTTGGGAGAAGATGCTGAGCTTCCTGAAGGAGCTTATCCTGGAGAATACCTAATCCCTATAGCTCAGGAGTATCTTGATACCTTTGGCAAAGAAAGAGTTCTTGATGTATTCACCTGGGATGAAAAACACAAGCTAGATGAGTTCTCATATTATGCAATTCAAAAGCTAGTTTCAGGTCAGAAAGAGACTCTCAGAAGATATGGTGTTGAGTTTGATGTCTGGTTTTCTGAGCAATCTCTCACTGAGATGAGAGCGCAAGAGGATACTCTCTACTATTTACAGTCAGAGGGCTTTATCTACGAACAAGATGGTGCTCTCTGGTTTAGATCCACTCAATTTGGTGATGACAAAGACAGGGTTCTAGTTCGTAGTGATGGTTCCTTCACATACTTCTTGTCTGATATAGCCTATCACCGGCAGAAGTTGCAGCGAGGCTATAACAAGATTATTGACATTTGGGGTGCTGATCATCACGGCTATATTGAAAGAATGCATGCAGGTGTCCAGGCTCTAGGCTATTCCCGGGATACTCTTGAAATTCTCATTACCCAGATGGTTAGACTCATCAGAGGTGGAGAACTTGTTAGAATGTCCAAGCGAGCCGGTGAATATATAACTATGGATGAGTTCTTAGAGGAAGTGGGTACTGATGCCGCTAGGTATTTCTTCTTGATGCGTTCAAGTGATGCACACCTAGATTTTGATCTTGATTTAGCCAGGTTACAGGGGAATCAAAACCCTGTCTATTATGTTCAGTATGCTCATGCCAGAATTGCGGGTATTATTAGACAGGCCAAAGAAGAGGGACTTGACCTACCAGCCATTGCTGATGTTAATCTTGCAATTCTTGAGCATCCTAGTGAGTTGGCTTTGCTAGCAAAGATTGCTGAACTTCCAGAGGAACTAATAGTTTCAGCTTCGAGTAGGGAACCTCACAGATTAACTCATTATGCTCAAGATCTAGCTAATTTCTTCCATGTCTTCTATACTCAGTGCCGGGTTTTAGGAGAGGAAAAGGAAACTACAGAAGCAAGATTGGTCTTAATTGAAAGTGTTCGCATAGTAATGGAAAAAGTATTGAATCTTTTAGGAGTGTCTGCTCCAGAAAGGATGTAGAGAATTGCTTAAGATACTCTTCTTGCTAACTCTCTTGTTCCTGAGTGGTTGCAGTGTGGAGTATTCTGAAGATCTTCTCTTTAAGACATATAAAAAGAGTTTAGAGATAGAGAGTGCTTATGTTCAGGGTAACCTGGATATGGGCACTCTTTTGTCGGCTTCTTTTAGAACTGCTTGGAGACATTATGATTCAAGGGAACAATATCTCACTGCCAGTATAGCCAATCAGAGTTATGCTCTCTATGAAAACAAGAATGAACTTTACATCTTACATGCAGATAATTGGGTATCTGGTAAGGAAGCAGTTGATGTCCTTTTAGCTCAATCCTACTTAATTAGTCTATCTGACCTTGCCAGGCCTCAGTATTTTCTAGAGAGCCTTCTTGATTTTCCCTTTGAACACCAAGGTGCTTCTACCTTGATTATATATGCTCCCAAAGAGCATACTCATAGGCTTTTTACACCCTTTATGCCACCAGTGGATCCTTTGCTAGAAGATATAGTTTACAGGATCCATATCAAGAAAGACTATTCTCTAGAGAAAATCGAGATTACCTATTCAATCATCCTACCGGGGACAAAGGAAATCCCAGTATCTCTAAACCTAGAGTACTTTAACATTAATCAAACGGATGTAAGTATACCCAAAAGTCTACAAGATGTGCTTGGGTCGCCTTGACAATGAATCCCTCAAAGCTATAAAATTAAATTCGGGCAGTAGGAAGTTTTAGTCCTAGATGGACTAAAATCTTTTTATTGTTAGCCCCAAATATACATGGTGGGGGATTTGATATGGCTAAGTACATTTTTGTAACCGGCGGTGTGGTCTCTGCTCTTGGCAAAGGCATCACCGCCGCTTCTTTAGGTAGATTGTTAAAAAGTAGAGGCTGTACAGTTGCAATTCAAAAGATAGATCCCTATCTTAATGTGGATCCTGGTACCATGAACCCTCTACAACATGGTGAGGTCTTTGTTACCAAAGATGGTGCAGAAACCGATCTTGATCTTGGCCATTATGAAAGATTCATTGATGAGAACTTAAGTAAGATTAATAGCATGACTACCGGACAGGTCTACCTTTCAGTCATTGAAAGGGAACGTAAGGGAGATTTCCTAGGAGGTACCGTTCAGGTTATTCCCCATATAACCAATGAAATTAAGCGGAGAATCTTAGCGGTTGGAGAAGAAACAGGTGCTGATGTAGTGATTGTTGAGATTGGGGGGACTGTTGGGGATATTGAAAGTCTTCCCTTCTTAGAAGCTATTCGCCAGCTAAGAATTGATCTAGGCCGTGATGATGTTATGTATATCCATGTTACTCTTGTGCCTTATCTTAATAGTGCTGGAGAGTTAAAAACAAAACCTACTCAACACAGTGTTAAGGAGCTTCGTAGTATTGGTATTAATCCACACGTGATTGTTACCCGTTCAGAGAAACCCCTCTCTTCAGATATTAGAGAGAAGCTGGCCTTGTTTTGTGATGTGGAGCCTGACGCTGTCATAGAAAACCTTAATGTGGAAACAATTTATGAAGTTCCCCTTAAGTTGGAAGCTGAAGGTTTGGACAGAAAAGTAGTTGATATAATTAAATTGCCCTGTAGTACTCCTGATCTTCAGGAGTGGCAAGGAATAGTAGAGAAGATTAAGAATCCATTAAGAGAAGTTGAGATAGCTCTGGTAGGAAAGTATGTTGAGTTAAAGGATGCTTACATGAGTGTTGTGGAAGCATTAACCCATGGCGGGATAGCCCATAATACCCGGGTGAAAATCCGTTGGATAAACTCAGAAGACCTTGAGAAGCAAGATCCCAAGGAAATTCTCAGTGGGGTTCATGGTGTTCTTGTTCCCGGTGGTTTTGGAGACAGGGGCATTGAAGGTAAGATTAATGCTATAACCTATGCTAGAGAAAATAAGATACCTTTCTTTGGTTTGTGTTTGGGAATGCAATGTGCTGTTATTGAGTTCTCTCGTAATGTTATAGGACTTGCAAATGCTAATAGTGTAGAGTTTAACTCAAACACCGATTATCCCGTAATTGATATTATGCCAGAACAAAAGAATATAGTTAACCTTGGTGGTACTATGCGTTTAGGGGATTATCCCTGTACTCTAGATACCTCTTCCAAGGTTTATGAACTCTATGGTGAAAAGGTAGTTAACGAAAGACACAGACATCGTTTTGAAGTCAACAACAAGTATCTAAAGGATCTAGAGGATAAGGGTTTAAAGGCTGTAGGCATCTGGAAAGAAGCTAATCTTGTTGAGATTGTAGAATATGTTGATCATCCCTGGTTTGTTGGCACACAGTTCCATCCAGAACTACTATCAAGACCTACAAGACCTCATCCTCTCTTTGCTGGATTTGTGGAAGCAGCGTATAAATATAGTTCAAAATAGACAATTAAGAGAGTCTGGGTATTTAAGCAGACTCTCTTAATTGTCTATATGCAAATATCCATTTAAAATCATTTCTCCAAATTGATTTTGAGCAATTGCTCAAAATCAATTACGGGACTGCCAAAAATTAATAGAATAAATAGTAAATAATTCTATTCAAGGAGGCGGTTGTATGGATCGATCCACAGTACGACTCATTATGGCAATCTTGGCAGTACTCATGGGGCTATACTTCGTCATATTAGCACCCGGGCAAATTGATGTTACACAGGATGGACTCATGTGGAAGCAGACCAAGCAGGGTGAGGCTTTTGGTCCTGGTCCTATTTCCAGACTATTTATTGGGACCTTCTTTAGAGGCGCACTAATAATGGCTGGTCTAACTCTTATTGCGATTGCTTATGAGCTGTACCGCGGAAAGAAGTGGGCATGGCCTCTGGCATTATTCTGTCTGGCTGTTGCTCCTGTAGGCGCATTTTTCATTGGTCTTGGATTCATGGAAAATCTTAAAGCATACCCACCTGCGTGGACTGTCTTCATAATTGGATTAATAGGTTTCTGGGCTATGCTACTTCTACAGGAGAATAATAGGCAAACAAAGGTTACTCTCTTTATTACCGCTACTCTAGTGGGTATGATTGGTTCTCAGGCTTTTACGCTTTTCCCACACTTCATTCGTCTAGTAATGAGAGATTATGCTGGAGCTATTTCTGATCCAACTGTTCAGATTATGCGCCATTCTGGTCCAATTATGTTTATTCTTATCGGCCTGACTATGGCAGCTATTCCCCTCTTAGCTAAAAAGAAGGAAACAGGTTGGTGGTTAGCCTTGATATCTGGTCTTGGAGTTGCGGTTGCTGGTTTCCCAGTCCATTACTATAGACCGACAGCTTCATTGGTTCCTGAAGGAACTTTTGCAGCTTCTCCCCTTACCTCCACGTACTTCATGGCGGGTGTACAGGGGGTAATTCTAGTTGTAATTCTCCTCTTACCATACTTTAGGAATAGTTTGATTGTCAGTGAAGAAGAAATTGAAATCACTACTTCAACTGCGCATACCGGGTAACTTACCCCTCATGATGAATCCTCTGGTCTAAGTACCAGGGGATTCTTTTTCCTTCCAGAACATATATGCAAAGATAATCTCTTAGGAGGGTTTGTACGATGTATGACTTTTTGCTCAATGCTGCTCAAAGAGATATCCAGAGGAGAGCTAGGGAATTTGCTAGGGATGGTGTGAGCAAAGATCTATTAAAAGCAATGGACAGAGAGGAAGCCGAAAGAATTCCTTGTTGATGCTGGTCAGGCGGGGCTATTAGGTCTGAGATTCCCTAAAGAATGGGGAGGAGCAGATGCTGATTGGGTTACAGAGGTAGCTGCTCTAGAAGAGATAGGGGTGCTTGGGGCTTCATTAGCCTTTATGGAAACGCATACCAGAAAGAAAAGTATTTGAAGCCAACATTGGCAGGAAAGCTAGGTGCAGCTGAAGCTTTGACTGAACCCAGAAGTGGTTCAGACTTCGTTGACGCTACTACCAAAGGTGAACCTCAGGGAGACCATTACATCACTAATGGCCGGAAGCGGTTCATTGTAGGTGCTGAAGGTGCAGACTACTTTTGTCTATGTCAAAACAGATCCTTTGGCTCCACCCATAAATCCCTAAGCCTATTCTTAGTAGATAGGGGTCCCGGAGTTAAGGTTGAGTATGTTTATGGTTTAATGGGTACCAGAGGTGGAGGAGCAGGAAGGTTTGTCTTTAAAGATGTAAAGGTACCCCTAAAGAATTTGGCAGGTCTTGAACATGGAGCAGGTGCAGTCTTTTATCAAATGACGATACCAGAGAGGATGACAACTACAGCGGGTGCTTTAGGCTTAGCCCGAGCCTCACTTGAACTAGCAGCAAAATTCCGCATCAGAAGGAAGGCCTTTAGTAAACCTATTAAAGACTTTCAAGGTGTTAGTTTCAAGGTTGCTGATAGCATTTCTAAGCTTGATTCTGCAAGAGCCTTAGTGTACATGGCAGCCCTTGTCATTGATAAAGGTGATGACCCTGGTAGAGTCAGGCGACTAGTGTCTGAGGCCAAAAAGGTATCTACCCAGATGGCTTGGGATGTCACTAATGAAGCCATGCAGATTATGGGTGGTATTGGTTATACAAATGTCTATCCTATAGAAAGAATGGTACGAGACTCTCGTTTAATGATGATCTGGACCGGAACCAGTCAATTACCCGCGACTAAAGTCGAGGGCTTGTGTTGAAACCTAGACACAAGTTCTGATTGACTAGC
>DYGY01000014.1 GCA_020724425.1 Thermaerobacter marianensis | reverse complement strand
TCAACTGGTAATGTTTCAAATTAACTTGATAACACTATTATACGAGGAGGGGTATTATGGCTAAAGAGTTCAACACAATCGAAGAAGCAATAGCTGATTTACAAGCAGGCAAAATCATTATTGTGGTCGATGATGAAGACCGGGAAAATGAGGGTGACTTCATCATGGCTGCAGATAAGGTAACTCCGGAAGCAATTAACTTTATGGCCAAGTATGGGCGTGGTCTAATTTGCCTGCCTATGCAGGGTGAACGTTTAGATCAATTGGGGATTCCGGCAATGGTCGCAAGACCTGAGGATAGTATGTCTACTGCTTTTACCGTCTCAATTGATGCAAAGGATACTCACACAGGCATCTCCGCCTTTGAAAGGGCAAAAACCATTCAAGTAGCTGTTAATCCTGACAGCAACCCTGAGGATCTTGTTCGACCCGGACATATCTTTCCTTTAAGGGCAAAAGAAGGTGGTGTTCTCCGTAGACCCGGACATACTGAAGCTGCAGTAGATCTTGCCATACTAGCAGGACTTAGCCCTGCAGGAGTGATCTGTGAAATCATGAATGATGATGGTACAATGGCCAGGGTACCCGAACTCCTAACCTTTGCTACAGAACACAATATGTCCATTATAACTATCGCTGACCTTATTAAGTATAGGCGCAAAAAAGAAAAGATGATTGAAAAGGTTGCCAGAGTCCCATTACCAACAGAACATGGTATTTTCAACTTAACGGTGTATCAAGAGATAGCTACAGGGAAAGAACACCTTGCTTTAGTCAAAGGTAACATTGCTGATGGTGAACCAGTCCTACTAAGAGTTCACTCAGAGTGCCTTACAGGTGACGTCTTTGGTTCCTTACGCTGTGACTGTGGTATCCAACTGGCTATGGCACTTCAAAAAATAGAAGAAGAAGGAAGAGGCGTACTCCTCTATATGCGACAGGAAGGGCGAGGTATTGGCTTAACCAATAAGATTAAAGCCTATGCCCTACAAGACCAGGGACTAGATACAGTCGAAGCTAATGAAGCCCTAGGATTCCCTGCTGATATGCGAGATTACGGTATTGGAGCACAAATCCTTGCAGATTTAGGTGTGGAAAAAATCAGACTCATGACTAATAACCCAAAGAAGTATTATGGTCTCTCTGGCTATGGTCTTGAAATAGTTGAGAGAATCCCGGTAAAGGCACCCCCTTCAGGCTTTAACCGGGGTTATCTAGACACTAAGAAAACTAAACTGGGTCATCTTCTATAAGAAAGGAAAGATACTATGAAAATCATCGAAGGTAGTCTTCAGGCACAAGAACACCATTATGCTATAGCAATCAGCCGTTTCAACAGTTTTATCACAGAGCAACTCCTTCAGGGTTCTCTGGATGGACTAAAACGTCATGGTGTAAAAGAAGAAAACATTACTGTAGCCTATGTCCCCGGAGCTTTTGAATTACCTTTAGCTAGCAAAAAGCTTGCTGAATCAGGCAAATATGATGCCGTTATTGCTTTAGGCACAGTAATTAGGGGAGCCACTCCTCACTTTGATTATGTTGCAGCGGAAACATCAAAGGGTATTGCTCAGGTAGGGATGCAAACCGGAGTACCAACCATCTTTGCAGTACTTACCACTGATACCATTGAACAAGCCATTGAAAGGGCTGGTACCAAATCCGGAAATAAAGGCTTTGATGCTGCAATGACAGCCATTGAAATGGTTAACCTATTAAAGAATATCTAAAGAGGAAGTCGATTAACTTGAATAAACAGCACCTGAGTCGCTTAGGTATCGTACTCAGTATAGTTCTCTTTCTTATAAAACTATGGGCGGGAATAATGTCAAAGAGTATAGCTATTATCTCTGATGCCTTAAACTCTTTCTTAGATGTCTTCTCCTATTCAGCGATTCATATCAGTATTATGATTCAAGAGAAGGATCCAGATACCAATCACCCCTTTGGCCATAGAAGAGCAGAACCAATAGCTGGCTTTATCATAGCCATCTTTGCTACTCTATTAGGTGCTACCATTATAAAGGACGCTATTGTAGGTTTCTTTTCTCCCCAAGAAACTATAATTAGTTCTTTAGCTATTTGGGTGCTAGTTTTCTCAATTGTCGCCAAAACAATAATGACGTACCTCTATCATGCTAACTGGCGTAAGACAAAAAGTGCTGCTATGCAGGCTTCTTATGTGGATTCAAGAAATGATATCATGGCTTCACTAGTGGCCTTAATAGGTTTTACCATCGGTGGAATCTTTGATAGCTTAGCAGGCCTCATTATTGGTATCTGGATTCTCTATTCAGGTATCCTAATCGGCTTAGAAAACCTAGGTTACCTAATGGGACAAGCACCCTCAGAGAAAATGTTACAGGAGATTGAAGGTCAGGCCATGAAGATAGAAGGTGTATTAGGAATCAACAACATTGTGGCCCATTATGTGGGAGATGTAGTCCATGCCGAAGTTCATGTTGTCGTGAGTGAAGACCTTACGTTGAAACAGGCACATGACTTAGGAGTATTGGTTAGAGAGAAACTAGAAGAACTAGATGATCTCCAACGAGCCTTTGTACACATTGATCCCGAACCTAAAAAGTTAAGGCGTGGTAATTAGCCACGCCCTTCTATCTAATCATTCTGAAACTTTACAGGTACCATCACCTGTTCTGCAATAGAGCCATCCTTCAAGCTCTCATAATACACAATTACTGTACCAGATGGACTGGTAGGATTACTAAACTCTATTTCCGCACTAAACTCGCCCCATTCAGGTCCACCCGTAGTAGCTGTTACTACTTCTCTGGCAAGCTCATTGTGGCCATCTTCAATGACAATGATAAGTGTACCCTCTGGCACTCTTGCCCTTCCACTCACAGTAACCGGCGAGGAAATCACTGCTCCAGCTACAGGAGTTTCAACAATAATGTTTTCTGTCCTTTGTTCTTCTTTGGCTTCTTCTTTTTCGGGTAGCTGTTTACCTACAAAAACAAACTCTATCTCTTTTGTAGTTCTTTCAATCTCCACCACTACCCTAGGATAGGTTATAGCCTGTGATACAGCTTCCTGATTGGGCTCCTTTAAACGAAAAACGGCAATTATTGTCTCTCCTGATTTAGCAGCAAAAACGTTCTCAGTTACAATAGTGTAGCCACCTGTTGGCTTTTCGCCCCAGGTAACTAATAGATAGGTCTTGTTGCCAAAACTCTTTACATGTGTTCCTGGATCTTCTTTATGCTCTTCAGCCCATTCCTTTACCTCATTAGACATATCTCCTTCTGCTAATTGTTTATAGAAGGGTGTAACTTGTTCTGGCTGTTGAGCTGCAGGCATACAGCCACTAACCAATAGCATAATACCTAGCAATATGAAAAACAATCTACGCATTAAAATCCTCCTCACATAGTTTTCGATATCCTTAGTATTACAAAGATATTAAAAAGTATTAGTTAGCGTAGACTTCTACAGTAGGAGTTTTTGATGACTATAGCGTAATCACTCTCAAAGGGGGTATCATTTATGCTTGAGCAATTCCTAAAGACCACCTGGACAATTATCGGTATAATAGCTCTGCTTTTCTTTTTTATCTACCTGGCCTCCATTCTTCTGCCAAGGGGAATCAGTCAAGAGACACTTCAGTATTTCTCTTTAGATATGATTAAGGAAAGTCGAACCTATCATAATATCCGCTATATAAGTTATCTAGCAAACATCACCCTTACTGTGCTCTTCCTCATTTTTATTATCAAAAAGGACTTGGCGAGAACTCTATATTCCCAGCTAGAATCCCTACTTGGTTCCCATCATCTTCTAAATATCTTTGCTACTGCTTTGCTTCTCTGGCTTTTCCTTAGGCTTCTCACTTTTCCTTTGTCCTTATATACAGGATACATTCATGAACAGAGCTACGGCTTTTCCAACCAGACCTTAACTGCCTGGCTGATAGACTATCTCAAGGGCACTCTGATTAGTGGACCCATGTTTGCTTTAAGTATAACTGGTCTCTTTTTCCTTTTTAACGCTGCACCACAGACATGGTGGTTTTTAGCCTCTATCTTTTATGTTTTTGGCTTAATTCTAATGACAATGATCTCCCCTATAGTAATTGACCCCCTCTTCTTTGAGTTCACACCTTTAGAAGACCAAAAATTAAAAGAAAGTATTATTGAAATGGCTGCTTTAGCAAACATTGATGTGGGAGAGGTTCTGGTCGTTAATGCTAGCAGCAAAACTACTAAAGTCAACGCATACTTCACAGGTTTTGGTCAGACAAAAAGGATAGTTCTTTATGATAATCTGTTAAACAACTTCTCTAAGGAAGAGATTGAACTAGTGATTGCCCATGAGATTGGACACTGGGAACACAATCATATAGTTAAGGGTATCTCTCTAGCTGGATTCGGAACTCTACTGGTTATGTATCTAATTTACCTTACGGCTCATCTTTTAAACTATCGGGTTTCACAACCTGAGTTTCTACCAGTTATCCTCCTCATGCTCTTTGTCTTGATTTTTGTAACTACACCTTTTCAAAATAGTATTTCAAGACAGTTTGAACATCAGGCTGATAGGCGTGCTCTTGAATTGACTGGATCTAACGAACACTGGATATCATTAAAAAAAGAGCTAGGTATACAGAACCTAGCTGATGTGGATCCTCATCCCTATATAGCCTGGTTTAGTTTCTCTCATCCGCCTTTGGTAGAGAGAATCAAGCAGGCTGACTAATCTAGTTGTTCCTGAACAGTGGTTCTCTCAGCAATCTTTCTAGCTAGAAGACCATTAAACGCATACCAGCAAACCACTACAAATATACCATAGAGTATCGCCGAGCTAATAAAGGGAGCGCTAATGTGCGCAAAATATACTAAACCGGCCCAAAGGGGGCCCATAGCTCTTCCTAAAGACTGAAAGGAGCTCATAGTTCCCATGGTAACACCCTGAGGCAAGTTGGTTCGTGTAGATACAATACCATTAAGCAATGGTTGCATTAAAGAGATTCCCGCAGCAATAATCATAACAGCTATCAAAGCAACTAAATATGATGGTGCTATAGCAAGAACAATAAAGCCCATAATGCCAATAGTTAAGGCAGATATTAATGTCTTTTCTTCACCAAACATCTTAACAGCAAAAGCTACTCCTAAACCCTGAACAACTACAGCAGTCAGACCTTCTAGGGTAAAGGCAATACCTGTTTGTATCTCTGAAGCGTTAAACTTATCTATTAGATAAAAACCAAGCATACTAAATAGACTTGCTCCACCAAAAGTGCCTACAAAAGCAAGGATAAAAAAGAGAGCTTCAGGGCCTTTTAAGGCTAGACCAATCGCCTCAACAGTCTTAATTTCTCTCTTGTTTTCCAAAGAGCTTTCTTTACGAACGGTTTCTGGTAAAAAGAAGAATGCTGCCAGAGCATTAAGCCCAACAAGGGCCGCAGCAAAATAGAAGGTGAATGCTACACCAAGAGGTGCTAGAACCGCCCCAAGAGCCGGACCCGTAATGAAGCCAAGATTCATGGCAGCACCCATCAAAGCCATTGTTTCGGATCTCTTTTCTTTAGTAGTTATATCAGCAGCATAGGCCTGTGCACTAGGTAGAGTAGCGGCAGAGATTAAGCCACCTAAAGCCCGGATAATAATTAGAGCTAACATTGATTGAGCCTGAGCCATAGCAATAAAGACAAAGGCATAACCAGACACCCCGATAAGGAGAATCTTCCTTCTCCCATATTTATCAGCAAGATTACCCCATTTAGGTGCCATGAGAAATTGACCAATTGCCCAGACAAAAGTAAGGAGACCCATTTCAAAACTTGAGCCGCCTAAAGACTTAGCAAAATAGGGCATAATAGGTATGATAATACCAAACCCCACTAGAACAAAGTACAGAGTTATGAGTAATATCCACATTTCCTTAGATAGTTTTTTCATCAAAATGCTCCTTAAGATAAACTTCGACTCCCTAATTATATTATTTAAGAACTAATTTGTAAAGTTCCTGAAAAATGATACAATAGAAAGAAAAATTAGGTTGGGTGATAGAATGGAAGTTACCAGAGAACAAGCATATGAACTGTTGACTGAATATACCAAGACCGATAGTCTCATCAAACATGCTCTAGCTGTAGAGACTTCTATGAAAGCCTATGCTCGAAAGTTTAATGAGGATGAGAAACTCTGGGGTATCACTGGGTTAATTCATGATTTCGATTATGAAAAATGGCCACAACCACCTGATCATCCTGCTAGAGGAGTAAGTATACTAAAGGAAAGTGGCTATCCCCTAGAGATTACTCAAGCAGTATTGGGTCATGCTGACTATATGGGGGTAAAAAGAGAAACTCTAATGGCCAAGACTCTTTTTGCTGTGGATGAATTATCCGGCTTTATCGTTGCTGTCGCTCTAGTCCGACCATCAAAGAAGATAGATGATGTCACAGTGAAATCAGTCAAAAAGAAACTTAAAGACAAAGCCTTTGCCCGTGGAGTAAATCGTGATGATATCTATAAGGGAGTAGAGGAATTAGGAGTCGATATTGACGAACATATTGCCTTTCTAATTGAAGCCTTAAAAAAATCTCATGAAGATCTAGGAATTTAGTTAAGACGCACAGGTCATACCTGTGCGTCTAGTTCTTCCTCTAGAACTATCTCATATTGCTTGATCTTTATGACCAAGAACACAACAGAGAGTCCAAGGATAAAAGCTATAATAAATGGTACCATAGGTCCCTTTATTTCCTTACCATAACCCGCTATCGGTACAATTAATGCTGAAGCAAGGGTTGCCATCATACCAATTGCACCTAGAACCGGACCTGCCTGATACTCACTAGCAATTGTGGCTCGCATGGTATCAAAAGCAACAAAAAGCATTTGCAAGAAGCCATACCCAAGAGCAATCATTAATGCAGCAAACCAGAAGGTTGTACCCGAAAGCCATACATACAAGAGCAGTACATGGCCAATAGCACCAATAACCAGTATCCTTTCATTTCCCCAACGTTCAGTCATAGGTCCAGCTAACAGACTAACAATTGTAGCTAGAATGGCTCCATAAGCAAAAAAGAGGTTAATCTCTCCAGGTGTAAACCCCTGAACATCCTCAGCATACAAAGCAATAAATGGTCCATAGATTGTTAGTGCAGGAATTGATGCTACCACTATGGCAATAATCAGAAGCCAACCTAATTTGCCTTTTAGGATATCCGTGAAAGTAAAGGATTTCTTCGCTGAAGCCATAGTGTCTACAGGATTGTCTTCACAGGCTTCTAGCGTCTCATATAAATGCTTTTGTCTGAAAGCACCTACTACTAAAGCTGTAATCGCGGTAAACCCAATCAAGAATCTATAGTTTTCCAGTGGTTGAAAATATGCTCCCATTAATGGCCCAACAATTAGGGCAAAACCAATGAAGAACTGAAAGGTTCCAAAAGCTGAACCTCTCTTTTGAGGCGATGCAGACTCTGCCAATAGCATGACAAAGGAGGCTGACTGTAAAGCCGAGGCAAGGTTAACTCCTATTAAAGCAAGTAAGAGAATTTGCCATGTTGGTGCCATAGCAGCAACAACATATAAGACAGCTGCAATATATGTGGGAATAACTATCAACGGTTTTCGTCCGTATTTTTCAGCTAGAATTCCACCGGGGTACTGACCTAAAGCCATAGCTCCTGCCAATAATGCAAAGGCAAAGCTGGTTTCTAAATCACTAGCACCAAGCTCTCTAAAAATTAGTGCTAGAATTCTGTACCATGAAAAAAGAGCGGCCACTAGGGCCGCTGTGGACACCGATAACACAAAAATATTTCTGTTAGTTAACGGATGACCGTTTAACCAGCTCTTCCACATAAGACTCCGACCTCGCAAACATTTCTATATACGAAACTATACTGATAATATAGTTTAATTAAGTCTTATTGGCAAGCACTTTTATAGTCTCAAAGGACTCTTTAAGCTTCCATTGCCTGAGGTTGACCTACAAGTCTGTTAAAGATTTCCTTAACAGAAAGGAGTTCAGAGATTTCACCGACACGATTTCCTGCAAATATCAGGCCATCTTCCACATTGCCCTCTTGAGCATTGGTCAATGCCTTCCTGATACAGTGATATAGGGATGGATCATCACGATGTCTACATGCTTTTAAGCAGTTCTCACAGCGCAAGCCATTAATCCCTATCTTAGGTAGTCGCTCAGAGAGATGAGGTACAATAGCTCTAGAAAGCATACCAGTAGGGCTCCAATCTTCAACCTGACTACCTATAGACTTTAACCATGCCTGTTTCATACCAGGAGATGCAGCCGATTCCTCACTTACAGCAAATCTTGTGCCCATCTGTACACCATCTGCACCCATTGCTAGTGCTCTATCAATATCTAATCTATCAAGGATACCACCAGCAGCTATAACAGGACCATTAAAACCTACCTTGTCTAGAGTATCTTTTACCTCAGGAAAGAGCTCCCAGATGCTTATGTTAGGGTCTTTGGGACCTAAGTGTCCTCCCGCTTGACCACTTTCAACAATTACTCCACTAACACCTTCAGTCTTAGCTGCAACTCTTGCAGCCTTAGCTGAAGAGATGATAGCCATTCCCGGTATACCATGTTCCTTAAGTCTCTTAAATGGTTCTCTAGCAAAGCCAGCACCAATAGCAACAAAATCCACTTTCTCTTTTATGCATACATCTAGTAATCTATCAAATTGATAGCCTGCATACATAAGATTAACGCCCATTACCCCGTTACTAAGCTTTTTCGCATTCTGAATCTCATCTCTTAATTCTCCCGGAGGAATGGCCATACCACCAATGGTTCCCACACCACCAGCATTAGCCACTGCAGAAACTAATTTGTGCAATGAGATTCTAACAGACATCCCCCCTTGAACAACAGGGTATTTCGCTACTTTGTCTCCTATTCTCAATTCCGGCAAATTCACATTCTTGCCTCCCAACAAGTATTTAATGCTTGTCTATCATCATACGCAAAAGAGGGTAAAATGTAAAGTTTGAGCCTTTTTGAGGAACGGCTATTTACTTTTTTAGGTGTAGGTCTTATCATGACAGAGAGGTATTTACAATATATTCATATTCGGAGGTGTATTAGTTGTCTTATAAGAGGTTGAGTGTTCTGTTGCTAATACCATTAATCCTAATCATAACTTATGCAGTCCAAGACAGTTCTTCCGAGACAATGCCAACAATCCTTGATGGCTCAGAATTTTCTGTACTTGAATATGATGTCGTTGTTATCGGTAGTGATCCTGAAGGAATTGCTGCAGCTGTTGCTTCCAGTAGGGAAGGCGCCAAAACCTTATTGGTAGATGAAAGATCCAGAGTTGGTGGCTTATACACCGTAGGTATGCTTAACATGCTAGACCTAAACTATGTGGCCCGTGGTAGCAGCGAGATACTAAATGATGGTATATTTCTTGAATTCTACAAGGGCATTGGTAATAATTCCGCCTTTGATGTAGCTGATGCTGAAAGAGTATTTCACAGAATGCTAGCTGATGCTGGAGTAGACCTACTAATGAACACTAGTGTTGACTCTGTAATTATGGATGCAAAAACTATCAAAGGCCTTCAAGTTAAACAGAAAAATCATAATCTAACAATACATGGCCAGCGTTTTATCGATGCGACTCAGGATGGGGATATTGCAGCAGCAGCCGGTGCTCCGTATACAGTTGCTCGTGAGGAACTCGGTTTAGGAAAGGAATATCCTGCAGCTACTCTTGTCTTTCAACTAGGTGGTATCAACTGGAAAGAAATTAAGGAGTATCTAAACAATGATGGCAATGCACATACTGGAGCTAATGATTGGGCAGCCTGGGGTTATGCCGAAATGTATGGTTATCCATCTCAAAAAGAGAACCTACAGATGCGGGGACTTAACTTAGGAAGACAAAAGGATAACTCTGTTCTTGTAAATAGCCTGCAGTTATTTAACGTTGACCCAACATCTGAGGAATCTAGAGTAAATGCTTATAACGATGCTCTCCAAGAGTTACCCTCCATTATTCAATACATGAATGATAACCTTGTAGGTTTCTCTGATGCCTATTTAATTGCCACAGCCGAGGAACTATACATTAGAGAATCCCGTCATATTCAAGGTGAAGATAAACTAACTGCTGAACACGTTTTCTCCGGATATTATGATGAAAAAACTATTGCTTTTGGAAGCTACCCGATTGACCTGCAATCACCTGAAAAAGGCCGTTATGGACATGCACTTAGCGGAACTAGCCCCTATGGTCTAACCTTAGGAATGTTGGTTCCATTAGACATAGAGGGTATGCTTGTAGTAGGTAAGGCATCTAGTTATGATCCGATTGCCCATGGAAGTGCTCGAACTGTTCCTGTGGGTATGGCAGCCGGTCAAGCAGCTGGCATTGCCGCAGCATACTCAATCACAAGTGACAATTCCTTAAGAAGCATCGCCAATGACCAAACACATATTGATTACCTCAAAGATCGCCTAATTGCTCAAGGTGTTAATCTATCTCCGAATATTGATGTTAACTATCCTGAAAAAGATCACTGGTCCTACCCTTATGTACAGTATCTCAGGGGCAAAGGATTAGCATCTAGAGGTTATGCCAATGACTATCTACTTGATGATAAGGTAACCCGGGGTCGTTTGGGCAGCTATCTTATTTTAGTTAATGACCATTCAATATTAGATATATCCTATGAACCAGTAAAGGAACTACCACAAGATGTAGAAAAGGATGACCTGCTTCACTTAATTAATGAAATCCTTGAAAGAGAATATGTTGACTATCAATCACTATATGAAGATGGTATAATCGATGAACTAACACTAGTTATGATTCAGCAGGCAAGCAACTTAACTAACGCTCATCTCTATTCAGTTATGGCCGGTATTGTTCATTATCTTCTAGACTAAACTAAAAGCCCCCGATTTTCCGGGGGCGTTTTTGTCTCTATTTAATTCCTGCCATTTCCTCTAACATGTCCGTAGTTACCGATTTTGGTCTTTCGATTGGGTAACCTAATGCTCTAGCCCATGTTATGTTTGCTAATACACCAAGAGCTCTACCTACACCAAACATGACTGTGTAGAAATCATACTCTTTAACTCCATAGTACCACTGAATCACTCCTGAATGAGCATCGACATTTGGCCAAGGATTCTTCGCTTTACCCTGTTCTACCAGAATATCTGGAACAATGTCATAGAGCATACTGACAACCTTAAATAATTCATCATCAGGTAAATGTTTGAGAGCAAATTCTCTCTGTGCCATATACCTAGGATCAGTCTTTCTTAACACAGCGTGGCCGTATCCAGGAATGACCTGACCATTATTTAACGTATCCCAGCAGAATTGTTTTAGCTCTTCTTCGGTAGGAGCAGAACCACCCATGTTAGCTAGTAGTTCTTGTAGCCATTTGAGGACTTCCTGGTTAGCGAGACCATGTAGTGGACCAGCCAGACCATTTAACCCAGCGGAAAGTGAGTAGTATGCATCAGATAGTGCGGATGCAACAAGATGTGTAGCGTGAGCAGAAACATTACCACTCTCATGATCGGAATGAAGAATAAAGTACATTCTCATTACATCATCATAGGGAGCGTCTACACCCATCATATGGGCAAAATCAGCACCAAAATCCAAGTTTGGATCGGACTCGATTGGGGTGTCATCTTTGTACTTCATTCGGTAGATATATGCAGCGATAGTTGGCAATTTGGCTAACAGATTAAGTGAATCTTCATACATGTACTCCCAGTAGTTGTTCTTGTTAGCTTGACCTTCTGCATAGGCCTGTGCAAAAACAGAATCCCTTTGCATAGCCAAAACGGCACTAGAAAACATTGTCATTGGATGGGTATCACGTGGCATTGTTCTGAGTAAATCAAATACATACTGAGGAACCTGTTTTCTGTTCCTAAATTCCTCGATAACTTCTTGCACCTCAGCTTCTGTGGGTATCTCGCCAGTTAGGAGTAGGTAGAAGAACCCCTCTACATATGGCATCTCAGCCCCGGCTGGTTTAGGAAGTGTTTCCATTACCTCTGGTATGGTAAAACCCCTGAACCTGATACCTTCATAAGGATCTAAATAGGAGATATCCGTTACTAAAGCTTTAATTCCTCTCATCCCACCGATAGTCTGTGCAATCGTTACTTTGCCGATTTCCACATCACCATGTTCATTGATTAAACGTGATGTGCGTTTTCGATGTTCTTCGACTTTTTGAGCTAAAGTCTCTTTCATATTCGGCATACAAACCCTCCTCTGTTTGTCATCCTAACAATACCTTTTTGTGAATCCAAGTACAAAATGAGCAAATAACACCCCTATTTATTATATTAATACACTGAAGGCGTATAGCCAACCCATAAATTTAACGAAAATCACCATAGAAAACGAAAATACAAAAGGGAGGCTGTCGTTATCAACTGTTGCCTCCCTTAGTAGCTATATTGCTTGTGTCTTTTCGGAGTGAACTGACAACATTAGTAGCAAACGTATACTGTCATCGGTTCCGGATGCTGCTGCTTCTCTTAAGGCTGCTAACCACTGTTCAAAGCCCATCTCCGGTGCCATGCTTTCACAGCGGGAAACATAAATGCGATTGTGTCTAGTGGCTACCATACTCTCTTCATCAAAAAAGATCTCTTCATGGAGTTTTTCTCCAGGTCTCATGCCCGTAAAGACTATCTCAATGTCTCTACCTAATTCCAATCCACTTAAGCGAATCATATCCTTGGCGAGGTCAACAATTTTTACGGGTTCACCCATATCAAGAACAAAGACCTCACCACCATTACCCATTGCTGCTGCCTGAATGACTAGTGAGACTGCTTCGGGAATGGTCATAAAATAGCGAGTCATATCTTGATGGGTAACTGTGATTGGGCCTCCCTGAATAATCTGCTTCTTGAACAGAGGTACCACGCTCCCTCTGCTACCAAGGACATTACCAAAACGAACAGCTACAAACTTTGTATTACTCTTGCGATTATATTCCTGAATTAGTATTTCAGCTGCTCGTTTGCTACCACCCATTACGCTTTTAGGATTTACTGCCTTATCTGTAGATATAAGGACAAAGCGTTCAACCCCATATTCTATAGCCATTTCTGCGATATTCTGTGTCCCAAAAATATTGTTCTTAACAGCCTCAGCAGGACTAATTTCCATCAAGGGTACATGTTTATGTGCTGCTGCGTGAAAAACAACCTCTGGTTGGTATACTGAAAAGACTTCTTCAACTCTATAGCGATCCTGGATATCACCTACCAACGGAATTACTTCAAGGTGTGGAAACTTCTCTTTTAATTCCAGATCGATATCATATATGGTGTTTTCCCCATGGCCAAAGAGCAAAAGAGTTTCTGGCTTAAATCGCGCTACCTGTCTACATATTTCTGAACCTATCGAACCTCCAGCACCTGTTACCAAAACAACCTTATCAGAAAGAAAAGCTCCAATCTCTCCTAGATCAACTTTGATTTCTGCTCTTCCTAGCAAATCCTCAATCTGCACTTCTCTAACCTGGCTTAAACTAACGCTATCATTTACTAGCTCAAATAGCCCTGGTACGGTTCTAACCCTGACATCTAAATCATCACAGGCATGAATTATCTGTCTTATCACCTTTCCAGGAGCACTGGGCATAGCAATAATTATCTCTTCAATCTCTTGCCTTTCAACAATTTCCTGAATATCAGCTGCAGTTCCCAAAACAGGAACGCCTGCAACTATGTATCCCTTCTTATGGGGATTATCATCTGCAAACCCTACAAC
The DNA here is from genome assembly GCA_020724425.1 of Thermaerobacter marianensis. Classification (GTDB taxonomy): domain Bacteria; phylum Bacillota; class Sulfobacillia; order DVGY01; family DVGY01; genus DVGY01. The sequence goes on along the minus strand of DYGY01000014.1, from coordinate 39,938 downwards.
TTTATACTCTAGCTCAGAATGCTTATTAATCTCTTTAGCCATCATTGTACCAGCATCGCCAGCCCCGACAATCAGTGTCCTCTTGATTCCCTGATGCCCATTACCATTTAATAGTTCCTGTTTGACTCTAATAACAAACCGTATTGAACCAACAAGGAAAATACCAAGAAGCCACATCAGTACAAGGACACTTCTTGGGAAGGCTCCTGGTGTAACTAGCATGATAAAGGCATAACTTAGCATTCCAACAGTAACGGCAAGCACAATACTAATTAATTCCCTTATACTAGCGTAACGCCATAATCTGTTATATAAGCCGAAGAATCCATGTACTATCGGAACAAGTAGGAGATAGAGCCATATGGTTTGTAAATATTCAGTCAAGTATTGTCCAGGCATTTGCCCCTCAAATCTAAGCCAAAGAGCGATAATTCCAGCCATAAAGATAGCCACTATATCCAGGGTAATTAGCAAAACCATCCGCGTTTTGCCTGACATATAACCACCTCTAACTATTATTCTGAGTCACTATAGTAATAGTAATAGTGGTACTCTTTCCTGTTATATAAGACCTCATTTAACACGGCTCCTAGAATCTTCGTACCGGTTTTCTCAAGAGTCTTTACGGTATCTGCTAGTGGTTCCTGCCTAGTTACACCTGAACGAATAACAAGCAGAACACCATCTGTTAGCTTCGCTAGTAATGAAGAATCTGTGACAGCTAGACTAGGTGGTGAATCAATCAGAACCACATCATACTTCTCTTTAGCCTCATTAACAATATCCTTGGCCCGCTGACTATTTAACAGTTCAGCAGGATTAGGAGGTATAGGTCCACTTGGCAACAAGTACAAGTTATCTATTTCAGTAGGTATAACCAATTCATCTATTTGCTCAGTGCTGACCAAAACATTTGTCAGACCAGCTCTATTGCTGAGTTCAAGAATTTTATGTTGAGATGGTTTTCTTAAATCAGCATCTATAATTAATACACGCTTCCCTGACTGAGCAATAATTACACCAAGATTAGCAAGGGTTAGTGACTTACCTTCATCAGGTCCTGCACTGGTAACTAAAAGACTTCGTAGTTCCCCTCCCGGCAGAGTATACTGAAGATTAGTTCTAAGGGTTCTGTATGCTTCCGAAACCGGTGATTTAGGATGTAGATGAGTCACCAACTGGTTATTATATTTCTTCTTAACTACTCCATTTCTTCCCATTAGTCTCCTCCTTTCCCTAACAACCCTATTTCTCAAATGGTTCTATTCTCGGAATACTACCAAGTGTTGGAATGCCCCCGTGTTTCTGAACATCCTCAGCAGTCTTCACTGTATTATCAAAATACTCAAGTACAAATGCTAGGAATATACCAATCATTGCTGCCAATACTGCGGCAACCGCCATATTCAAAGACTTATTTGGCTTGATAGGAACAGTAGGGGTTTCAGCAGGAGCTGTAATCATAACATCAGTCTCACCTATATTTATTGCCTGAACGATCTGAGTCTCAGCAATTGTATTAGTTAACAGGTTATATGTTTGCTCTAATTGAGCAGCCTTTCGAGCTAACTGTTCCTGCTCTACTCTCTTTTCAGTTACTTCTGCTTGCAGTTCCTCAGACCTTACAGTTAACCTCTCAATCTCTTTGATCAAAAATGATGCCTCAGCCTGCTTACCACTTAGCTCACTCACAGTCTCTTCTCTTCTTCTAGAGATTTCTGTATATGAAGGATTAACCTGTTCACTCCTGGTAATTATCTGTTCTTCTCCGTTTTCCCCTTCAACGTAGCTAATCTCTTCAGTGACTATTGTAGGGGGTATCATTGCTAACTGACTATTAAGTTCCGCTAACTTGCTTTCCAAAACATAAATGTCTAAGTCTACTTGAACTCGTTGTGACCTATATTTACTCAGCATTTGCTTTGCAGAATCTAATTCATCACGAACAAAGTCAAGACTTCTTGGTTGTGCTTCATTGTTCTTTATCTGCTCCTCAGTTGTCAGCAGCTCAGCACTCACCTCTATTAACTGTCGATCTAGTAACTCCACAGACTTTGCTAATTGTTCTTCATTGGCTTCACTAATGAAAACTAGGAGTTCCTCACTGACCGAATCAGCAATTTCCCTAGCGAGAATAGGATCTGTGTGTTCTACTTTAATGTTGATGAGATTGCTATCTTTGACCACACTAGCACTAACCATGTTGGAAAGACGATTAATTGTATAAACTTCTGGATCAAGACCCAAATTATCCCTCACCCTACCCAATAGCTTTGGATTGGTCACCTGAGCTACATAGGTATTTAGTGTCATCTCAGGTAGCTTGGAAAAAGGACTAACTGCAGATTCTAGTGTTTCTGGTTGTTGATAGGTTGTTTTTGTTGATGAGGTCCTGTTCACCAGTAAAGTGACCTCTGCCTGATACACTGGAGGCAGGACAAAGAAACTGAGAACACCTGCCGTTCCTACCGCCACGACTGTAATGAGAACGATTACCCAGCGCCATTTCTTCAAGATACCAAGATACTCTCTTAAGTCAATCTCGACCATTCCTTGATCTTCATTTTGCATCTAAACCACCACCCTTTTGCTCATCTAGTATTCCTGTAGTTCTCTATATGACCAGAGAATCTTTTCAAACCTTGATAGCGCCTGCTCATCATCAGCCAAAGCCAACAGCAATACGGCAGACCCTTCAAGGTTTCCCTCTAAGTATTCAATAACTGCTAACCAAATAGTGGCCTCCTTACCCACATCTTTGTTCTTGATTAGAGGTTCTAAAAAGCTTCTTGCCGCTTCGGTGTCTCCCTTAAGAAGCCAGGCCTGACCACTATACAATTCTAGTGTCGGCGTAGATCTTAAGGGTCTCCGGTTGATTTTTAAGCCTCTATCAGTAATTGCTTGGCTGGTACTATCGACTCTAGCGGGAAGAACTAAAGCCTTATCAAGATATGTTCTGCTAGCCGCTTTATTCCCCTTATCTAAAGCATCTTGAGCAGCCAGCAAGCTAACCTGAGCCATAGTCTCATAACTACGAATATCTAAAGGCAGATTAGTGGTCAACCACTCTGTCTGGCTGATTGCCAGATCCCATCTACCCTGCCTAACTAAAACTTCAATGGCTTTGCTCCTCAAAGTTAGGTTGTTAGGTTGTTTTTCTAGGCCATAGGCAAGATATGTTAAAGCCTCATCAAACCACTTAGTATCCCCTGTACTCAAGCCATAAAAGGTATATATTTGCGCTAGGTCAACGGCATAACTACCCTTAAAGGGGTCAAGTCTATGTGCCTCAAGATACTGAGTTTCAGCCACGGCATACTCATCTCTTAACAATGCTTGAGCTGCCAGAGCCCCAACCTTACCAGCATTATACATTCGTGATGAAGGAACATATAGAAGAAATGCCACAAGGAATACTAAAAAAAACTTCCCTAGTCCAGCCACAAAAGAACTCTTGCCTAGTTCCTTAGGTTCTTCTTCAGCTATTTGACCACGAAGCAAGCCAAAAGCTACCCAAACAACCAACATTAATCCTGGAAGACTAAGGTCAAAATCAACTGCACTGTGAGTACCTAGAGCTAAAACCCCTACCCCTACTCCAGCACTAATGAGCCATTGATCTTCATCTGTTTTGTTTCTTAATAGCTTGTACAATATATATATTACAGAAAGCCAGATTAAGGCATAAGAAAGAATACCTAGCAAGCCAGCTTCTATCCATACCTGTACATAGTGGTTATGTACTTCAGTAGTCCAGTACAAATATGATTGATATTGATGATAAAGGGCATTCCAACCCCCGGCTCCAGTACCTCGCAAGGAGTAGTCTTTAATAATCTGTACGCCATCACTGCTTGAATATAACCTAGCCAATAAGCTGTTATCAGTTGTATTTATGGTTGATGCCCTGCCAAAAACAGGTTCAGGAACTACCTGATATAAGGCATGTGGTAAAACCTGACCAACATAACTTATGTATATAAGTACAACAATGATTGTGTAAAGAACAACCCCAACCTTAAGAAACTGTCTCTGCAAGTCTGATACTCTAAACCTATCAAGTGACCTCTGTACTAGCCAGTAGCCAATCTGTCCAGCAATGATTATGGCTAGACCTGCTAGGATCCACTTTAGGCCAACCATCTCTCCAGAACTTCTTAACGCCTGAAAAAGGCCATTAGCCGCCACAGCTCCAGCTGATAAAGCAACAATCTCCAGATAGATAATCGACCAGCGCTTATCTTTAGGTGCTAATAGAATAAGGAGACCTACAGCAAACGGGAATATAATCCAGGTAGCCCTAGACAGACTACTTATTATCACTAGAATAAAAGTAAAGTTTCCAAGACCATAAAAAAGAGCACTCCACCCATCTATTCTTCTAGCCCATTGACTCAGGCCAATAATATGTACCATAAGAAGGTAAGCTGCTAAAGCATTAGGATACTGTAGAGTAGAAGATATTCTCAGTCCACTAACAGCTCCGGGATATCTAAATAACCCCATGGCTGATGTAAGACCAATTAAGGCTACCATAACACCACTAAGGAAGAGAACAGATAATATCCTGTCCCGTACTTTTCTATCCATACTAAGTTCAGCGACAACACGATAAAAAAGGACATACATCAAGGCCTTCAGGACTCCAGCAACCGCTGCCCGTTCATCTACGGCTACAAAAACACTTTGGAAATAGGCAAAAACAAATAGCAGAGCAAAGATATCTAGAGATTGGATTCTTCCTGGAAGCAGCTCCATGTCCCTTCGCACTACCTTATCCACCCACAATACTGCAAATAATACGGCTACCGCCATCTGAAAAGGCAGTAATTCTGGTTCAAAATAGAGTCCTCTCCCCAGAGGCAAATAGAAGATCATAAAGTATAGTGCAGGTAGGATAAACAAGCGCAGGTCAATATTCAACAACGGCTGAGTTTCTATTTCCTGATTAGTCTTCAAGTTGGCTGTCACCTCTGCTTTAACGTAGAAAGAGCATCACTGCTTTTAGGTAGCAGTGATGCTCCCAAAAAACAATGTTACATCTGATCTAGTGTTTCTAACATACGGCGAATCATAACAGCAGCTTCAGCTCTGGTTGCATCTTCTACAGGTGCCCAGACGCCTTCAGCCCTACCTCTAACAATACCTAGCTTACTTGCCACTGCAGAAGTCTCTCTAGCCCAGGAGGCAACCTTCGGGCCATCTCCATAAGTGCCAAGAATGAGATCTGTCTCAGCAGTAGTAATGCTGGTATCATAGTCTGCTAATCCCATGGTACGAACGATCATAGCAGCCATTTCCTGACGGCTAATGGTATCTTCAGGCTTGAATGTTCCATCAGTATAACCATAGACTATGCCTGCATTAGCAGCTGTCTCCACATAGCTGTGATACCAGCTGTCCTTTGAGACATCAGAGAAAGTCTCGTCCTCTGTATCTACCAATGGTATACCCAGAGATCTAACGAGCATGGTTGCAAACTGAGCTCTTGTGGTTGTGGCATCAGGCACAAACTCATAGTCGTTCATACCCTTAACAATATGCTTAGATGCCATTAGCTCAATATCAGCTCTAGCCCAGTGAGCAGCAATATCTCCAAATGTCTTCTCATAGAGAAGGACTGTAAACTTACTGGTATTCCATAGGGTTGCAATTACCAGATTATCTGCCGTATTCACCCTACTAGGTACATACTCCCAACCATCAGCGGTTAGACGATAGGCTCCCATCTTCCTCTCGTTATCGCCTTCTGCAGGTGTATACTTGAAAGCTACCTCTAAAGGTTCAGCAAACTTTCCAGTATACTTAGTGGCTACATCATCCTTCTTAAGACCAATATTGACCTCATAGACAGGTGACTTCTCACTCATCCCCTTAACAGCAATAACTCCAGAAGAACTCAGGAGATCTTTACCCTCAGCTTCAGAATGCTTTTGAACGTTGAAGGTAACCTCATCATAAGCAGCAAAATCCAAGTCCTTTAAGGTATTAGGAGCAATCTTAAGAGTAACATCCCCTGTCTTTACAAACAGAGTCTTACCAGATTCCCTAATATCCTTAGCGGCCGCACTGCTCAAAACTACTTGAGAACCACTCGTAACCGTTTCCGACATACTGATAACTACTTCCTTGACTGTCTCATCCTTGAGGATATCCTTTAACTGATCATCAGAGATACTAACTATAGATGTATCAGTAGCGGTATCCACCGTAGGCTCCTTAACAGTTAAAGTTGCAGCAGTATCAGACACAACAAAGCCTGGAGCAGGCGTTGGTGTCGGAGGTGGAGGGGTAGGGGTAGGTGTTATTTGTGGTGGTTTTATCTCGAGGTCCAGGTATACCACATCTGCGACCCCGTAAACCTGATACACCGTTGTCACTACCGTAAAGCCATCAGGTATTGTTATACTTCCTGGAAGCTGATAGACAAGCTGCAATAAAGCATAGACACTATAGGTCACACCACCAATGGTCTCCTTATAGATATCCTCAGTCACTGACATCTGATAGCGGACATTGTCCCAGATTAGGGTGGCAACAACCGTATCGAAACTTGTGTGAGTTACAGGTTCTAATTTATAGGTGATAGTGACTGTCTTGTCTACAACTTCAACATCTCCAGGCTTAACGTCCTCTACTACATCCATAGGGGTAGTAGTATTAGCCATTACAGCTCCAGTATTGACAACGGAGAGCATCATAAAGGTGACAAACAACACCAGCCCAACGTTACCCATTAGTTTTTTATATCTGCGCGGTACCATACTTTTCACCTCCTCTCTGTGAGTAACTAATACTGCCAAATTGGCTGGCAGCCAACTGGCAAGCCGGAAAATCTATATCTTAGCCTCTACCAGAGGCCCAAGAAACCTTTCTTTCTAGATCTTTGAGTATATTTAGGACGAAGTACCTCCACATCTTCCCCGGCAATAACTTTACGAGGATTCTCTGCAACAATAGCATTAGCCTTATCCTGTGGAAGAATAGCTTCAATTCTTTTAATTGCTTTATGCACCAAAGGTCTTCTTTTTTCGCTCCCGTGAGCATCAGAGCCAAGCAAATGCACTAAATTATCTTGCATAAGCATCTCTGTAAACTTTTGCACTTCCCTACCATTATTCCCTAAAAGACTACCAGCATTAATCTGTACTAGAATACCTCTTTCAACCATAGCTTCAAGACGTTCCGGTCTTGTAAACACCTCCGGATTTCTTTCTGGGTGAGCAATTATAGGGGTCACACCCAACACCTGAAGTTGAAAGAGCACTTGTTCTGTATAGGTTGGGAATTCCTGAGTTGGTAACTCAACCAACAGATATCTCTTGTTATCGTTTATAGTGAGGAGTCTTTGGTCTTTATACAAATCAGCCAATTCCCTGGTTATATAGACCTCCATGGCAGGGATGACCTTTATGCTAACTCCTTCCTCCTCTAGCTTCTCTCCTAGTTCCCTCGTTAAATCAATGATACTCTCTGGCGAATTTGGCCAAACCTCTTCGTAGAAGTGGCTCGTCGCCACTAAGACCCGTGTTCCATCCTGTTCAGCAATTTTGGCCATAGCGACAGCTTCATCCCAGCTATCTGCGCCATCATCTATACCAGGTAGAATATGAGAATGCATATCATACATTAAGCTAATCGCCCCTCAAATAGATTACCAATCGCCCGTAAAAGATACAGTAATTGGTTTAAATTCTCCCCTAATTTACCTAATCCTGCTTAGAATATCCAATATGCCCAAAATTTATTTGTCTATTTTAGTAAAGCGACCCTTTAGCTTATTCATTACCTGAGGCATAGTGGTGTACTCCATATCACTTAGAGGCAAGCGGTGGGGTTCAAACGGTCCTAACTGTCTTAAATAGTCAGCAATATCTAAGGCCTTCTGTCTGGCTTTCTCAAAAGCAACATCAGCAAAGAAGTCCTGAGGACCAACTAATTCTCCACTGCTCAACTGAAAACCTAAACCAACTACCCTTGGTGGGCCATCAAATCTAGTCGGAGCACTTTGGTTAACACTGACGGGGATTAATGGACCCACATGCGATCCTCTCATCCAGCCACTTACCAAATGGGGATTAGAAAAAGGCTCTAGCACCTCCCCTACAGCAGGCATTCCATTCTGCGCTCTAACAATCAAGACAGGATCATCCTTACCCACATAACGCCCTGCCAGCATATTCAGCTTTTGAGTACTAGATGCTGCAGCAATCTCGCCCGATTGCTTATGATAGACATACTTAACAGCATACCTACTAGGAGCTCCAAGAAATACCAAAAGATCATACAACTCTTCAGGTGCCCCCAACTGTACCCTGCTATTCTCCTGCAAATCATGAACTTCAAAAATGAAACCCTCATGCATCTTAGGATCAATCACTAACCCTGCTGTATTAAAGGGATCTGCAAACATCTTATAAAGAGGATAGTTCCAGGCACCAGGTTCAGTCTTATCTGCCATAAAAACAAGCAAAGGCTCACTAGTCCGCTCCTCAAACTCCATTTCAGCAAAACCAGGACCCATACCCTTAATGTTTCCAGAAAAGGCATCCGACAAGAGATCCTGTCCAGCACCATAAAGCTTCAATTTCTTGGCTTCCTCTGTACAAGCTAGAAAGGTATCCCAAGCAAGCTGATGAATCTCTTCTGCATCAACACCTAACTTATGTGTCATTATCAGGTTGAGATCATCACCCACATGAGTAACATGATAATCAATCAGCATGCCCTCTAATTTGGCTTGCTCCAACTTAGCATCTGCAGTTTCAAGCAATCTGGGATGAACACTAGAATGACCAACAAAACCCCCAATGTCTGCCTTAATGACACTCACCGTTATCTTCATCATGATAACCCCCTAGGCATTCTGATGGATGGGAGTATGGATTATGTAGTTGAAAGATAATTACAGGAATGAATATGCGGAATAGATATTTAGAAAGCTGTGACGAGTATGAAATACTCCCGCAGGAAACACTTCAGTGACTGAAGAAAATAAAAGACACCTCCTCATACCGTACTTATGCAGGTACTTCCCCGAAGATGCCTTAATTCCTTCTTTATTTTCAAAATTCCCTAATAGCCATAATAAACTGAATTCTTTATGTCTGTATCACCTAAAACCACACCTAAAATCCTTGCACCTACCTGTTCCAAACGTTCCTTAGCTTCAACAGCTGCAATATGGGAGGTTTTCTTGGCTCTTACTACCAGTATGACCCCATCAACCATTTTGGCTAGGCTCAAAGATTCACTCACTCCTAATACTGGAGGGCCATCAATTATAACCTGTGCATAATCAGCACTAGCTTCTCTTAAAGCGTTATGGGTTCTTCTGGCTCCAAGCAATTCCGCTGGATTCGGAGGCAAAGGTCCACTAGTGCAAATATCTAGATTTTCAATCTCAACCTTGGTAACAATATTAGCCCAAGATCCCCCTTCAAGTACTTTAGTGGTAAAACCAAAACGATTATCAACACCAAAGACTTCATGAACACTAGGAATTCTCAAATCTCCATCAAGCAACAACGTCTTAGACCCTACAAGAGCCATGGAAATAGCGAGATTTGCTGCAGTTAAAGACTTGCCTTCACCTGGCATAGCACTTGTAACAAGAAACGAACGAGGAGGATTATCAACACTCATATATCGTAAGTTGCTTCTTAACAAACGATATGCCTCAGCTGCAGGCTCCTTAGGATGAAGTTCCGGCAAAAGCTTACCCTTATAACCATTTCTGTTCTCATCCTTGTTCCTCTTTAACACTGGCCTCACCCCAAACCCCTAATCATCCATATTTGGTACATCAGCAAGAACAGGCAAATCAAGATACCTCTGTACATCCTTTTCATTCTTCATTGAGGTATCAAAGTATGCTAGCAAGAAAACTAGAAATATCCCTATCATCAAGCCAAACACTAAAGCTATAGCCAAGTTTAAAACCCGATTAGGCTTAACCGGACTCTCTAAAGCCTTTGCTTGATCCACAACCACCACATCCACCGCAATTCCCATGCCCTTAAGAACCTCACTAAAAACCTCTGTATAGGCTTTGGCTATATCCTCAGCTCTCTCCTTATCCCTATCTTGAACAATAATCTTAAACATCTCCGTATTCTTCACCTGAACCACAGAAACACTTTTAGTTAACTGTTCATAATTCATATCTAGTTCAAGCCTATCAATAACCTGTTCGCTAACCCTACGACTCTTTACTAACTCACTATAAGTGGAAACCATCTGCCTGTTTAGCATTAAGGCATTATACTCATCTAGCTCTGTATACTCCTGTCTAACCACTAGAGAGGTAGAGGCTTCATAAGTAGGGGTCACTACAAAAGTACTTAGTACACCACTAATAGCCACAGCCATAACAGTAACTAGGACCACTACCCAGAACCTCTGCCTGATAATCTTAAGATATTCTCGTAGATCGATCTCTGTTTCCATTTCCATCTATCCCCCAAAAAATCAACCTACAAATACTATCGAGTTAATTCCCCTTAGAGTTTACCCATCAGAAGTTTCTTTTCCTGAATAACTTCTTGATAGTCTTCTCTATATTCAGAGAGATAGACCTCTACTTTCTCATCTTGCTTACCCTGTTCATCCAAAACAACAACTAACCAGAGATTTCTTCGGTTCTTTTACATACATTAAAAAAGACCTACCATTAGAACACTTCTAGTCTAACGGTGAGTCAAAGAATGATAGTCATTATTAGACTGCCAATGTACCGAATTCACTTTAAAAAATAAGCACTAACCATGAGTCCCTTAATAGTTCATAAATAAATTCCCCGGGTTTCCTGAAGGTCTGAGGGAGCAATTGGCCTTTAGGGCGCATAACCAGCAGAGATGTCCCACGGGCGAGATGGGTGTCATTCTTGGACAACTGAAAGTTTGAGCCAGCGCGGAGCTGTACCTTGTGGGCAAGGCTGTTAGTTGTCCAATCTCTCTAGTTAGTTAACCAATTGTTCACTTTGGGCAAGGAAAACCCGGGAAAAATAAAAACCCTTAAGAAGTTAAGGGCAAAATCACGGCAGCCTGGCGATCATAGTGTCCGAACCTTAGACCCATAGCTTTGCGTCCCTAGCTTTCACTAGGTTTGCCCTTATCTACTATATCTACTACATATGTACTACATCTAATATTTGAATTTCGACAGCTTTTGACAATTTCCTTCTATCTATTTCGTATTTCTTTGTTGATTTCTGGCCAATTGTAGCACAATATCGACAGTTCTTGCAAGCCCTTCCAAAGCAATTTCTTCTTTTTCTTCTGTTCTTCTTGTGCTTACCTCAATTATTCCTGTTTCGATCCCTCTAGCCCCTAGGGTAATCCAGATAGGTATACCTAAGAGCTCAAAATCTTATAATTTCACTCCAGCGCGTACATCTCTATCATCCCATAGGGTTGAAAGGCCTTCTGCTTCTAGGAGCTTAACTAGTACTTGAGCTATTTCTTTTCCCTTGTCTTGATTACCTATAGTAATAATCCCTGCAATATAAGGATTAAGGTCTACTGGTAAGAGTAATCCTTGCTCATCATGATACCTACTTACTAGTGCTTATAGAACACCATCTTTAGAAACCTCAAACCCTTCTTCTGTTATATACCCTAAAGAGATTCCTTTGCCTTTGACTAAAGGCAAACCACACCTGATACAGTTATCACCTTCCTGTATCACTATCACATCTTCAATAAGGTCAGGCTCAAAATCTATCCCGGGTTGAACTCCTGTATAGTGATAATCCTCTCTATTAGCCCCTATAACTGTCTCACTTAAACCCATAACTTCCTTATCTGCAATTAGAAAAACATTTTCTAAGCCTATGGGTCCAACAGAGCCTACCGGAACCCCTATAGATTCTCTAACCCTTTCTTTACTGGCCATTCTAACTTATGTTCATCTAGCAAGCGATCACCTAGTATCAGGACTCCTAACATTTTTCCTTCTGCTAATTCCTGGATTGTCCTAACATTAGGGGTATATATCTCCTTTAGCTTCCCCCTTCTTTCCTGAAAAATCTCTCTTTTTGTTTCGGCCCATTCTGGATAGGCTCTACAACTGCACTCGAAGAATTCTTCACCCGTATCAGGGCTAGAAACCAGATGCTGATACTGTCCCTGAACAGTGATACTATCAAGTTCAGCTATTCTATCCTTAGCCTTTTCCCAGATAAGGTTAGCATAGTCTGTCCAACCACTATCTATAAGGCCAGTCCTTAATAGAAGTCCTTCTAATCCATCCCTATGTACTTCTTCTTTCTAGTTCTATGCCCTAACTGGGAAAACAACATGGAATCCCCTCCATTTTCTATTAGTCTACCAAAACAAAGGGCTCCCCGACAACAGGGAGCCTCTATTCAAACTTCCGGGGAGAGACATCTCCCGGAAGATTAGTCCAACCTATCCAATTCTGCATCTAGTACAGCCAACACCCTACTAAAGATTGATCCTCCCTGACTTGGCATATCACCACTAGGCCTTACTCCACCAGCAGCACTGCCGCCAGAGGAACCACCAGCTTTACCACCCATTCCCCCACCACCTGAGGAACCACCACTAGGAGTACCACCAGTCATACCACCTGAACTGGGGGTAGTGCCGGGAATAGCTAGGTCAAGACTACCACTACTGCGTTCCTTGATTAGCGCTTCACGTTCTTTTACATCAGCCTCAATAATCTTCCACTGGTCTGCAGTCAATACTGCCTTGATTTCTTTTAGTGCAGCACTGGCATCCTTATCAGTAACCTCGACCTTAATATCTAAGCCTTCATATATCCTAATCAGTTTCTCCAGCTGTTCCCTGTTAAGTTCGATTTCATCTTCATTAAGGAATCTTAAAAGACTTGTAGAGGTAGATGTTAATTCAGTAACAGGATCACTGCTACCACAACCACTTGCAAGGACCAGTATCATTAACAACATTACCAACAGAGAAATTTTCTTTCTCATAAAAATACTCCTCCTATTCATATCTCAAAGCCTCTATCGGATCTAGACTAGCTGCCTTGTAGGCGGGATATACCCCAAAGAATAAGCCTACAAAAGCTGCAAAACCAAAGGCTACAACAAATGACACCGGTGAGAAAACAGCAGGCCAATCAGCAACTTTGGAAATTAGCAATGTTCCGCCCACCCCTGCAAACAGACCTACAATACCACCAGAAATACTTAGGATGATTGATTCAACCAGGAACTGTCCTAGGATGTCTTTTTTGGTAGCACCAATAGCCTTGCGAATACCTATTTCCCTGGTCCTTTCTGTTACAGACACAAGCATTATATTCATAATACCTATACCACCAACAATCAGAGCAACACCGGCTATAGCACCTAGCATCAGTGTTAGGGTAGCACCCATGGAGTCTGCTGAGGCTAATAGGTCATCCTGACTAAATATTCTGGCTGCATCAGGATTGTTAAATCTCTGTTCAAAGAAACTTCTGATCTCATTAACAGCTAAAGCATTTACCTCTTTGCTCTCTGCTTGGATGTTTACGGTCCTAACCTGAGTAGATCCTAGAAGCCTTTGCGCACTAGTGATTGGCATATAGATGATATCATCCCGATCAGTATTCATTACTGCACCTTTTTCATCAAGAACACCAATAACTGTATAGTTCTGACCATTAACCTTAATTGTTTCACCTAAAGCATTCTCTCTACCAAACAATTCTTCAGCAACTGTTTTTCCTAAGACAACCACTCTTCTTCTGGAATCAACATCTTTTTCATCAAAGAATGACCCATAGGCTATATCATGATTCCTTAGACTAGGATAGTCCTGAGTAGTGCCCTCTAGAGTAGTCTCATAAGTATTAGTACCATACTTAAGAGTCACTGTCCCTGTTGTACTTGGTACTACTGCTACCGCAGTAGTCATTGACTCCTCTAACTTGGCCACATCATCCAAAGTTAATCTAGCACTACCACCCTGAGTCATGATGGTAATAACATTTGAACCCATATTCTCTATATCTGCTTTAATTGATTCAGTGGTACCCTGAGCGATAGATACCAGGATAATGACTGAGGCCACACCAATAATTACACCCAACATAGTTAGAAATGATCTCATCTTGTTACCCACAATACCTGCCCAAGCTACCTTAAAGCTTTCCCAGGAGTTCATATGGCCACCTCCTTAGGAAGCATCTCCAGTACATCTACTGCCCTAACAGGTTCAATTATCTTTTCATCTTTTTCTAGAAGACCATCGCGAAAACGAATGACTCTTTCAGTATGATTAGCTATGTCCTCTTCATGAGTTACAATAACGATGGTCCTACCCTCTGTATGCAACTCCTGAAAGATAGCCATAATCTCTTCACCAGTTCTGGTATCTAGATTCCCTGTAGGTTCATCAGCTAGAATAATGTCAGGGGAACTAGCTAGTACTCTCGCGATAGCTACCCTCTGCTGCTGCCCACCAGATAACTCTGAAGGCTTATGATTCATCCTATCCTGTAAACCCACAGCCTCCATAGCCTTAATAGCTCTCTCTCTTCTTTCCTTTACGGGTATACCCCTATATACCAGAGGTAACTCTACATTACCTAAAGCAGTCAACCTAGGTAACAGATTATAGCTTTGAAAAATGAAACCAATACTCTTGTTCCTTACCCGAGCCAACTCATAATCACTCTTTTTGCTCACTTCTTCCCCTGCAAGTACATATGTCCCTGAAGTAGGTCTATCAAGACAACCTAATAGATTCATAAATGTAGATTTACCAGAACCAGAAGGACCCATAATCGAGACAAACTCACCCTCATTAATACTTAGGTTTATTCCTCTTAAAGCAGGAACCTTTACCTTCCCGGTATCATAGATCTTAGTTACTTCCCTTACTTCAATCATTACTTACCACCACCCGGAAGCGTAAACATACTCGGACTACTAGTACTAGAACTCTCCTGATAACTACTAGTAATCACCCTATCACCAGGATTTAACCCACTAACTATCTCAACAAGGCCATCAGTCCTCATCCCTACTTCAACCTCTATACTGACAGGTTCACCATCAACAAGAATCCTCACCATAGTCTTATTATTTCTCTCAAAAACAGCCGAACTAGGTACAACTAGGACATTCTCTCTACCCTCAAGAATAATCTCAGCATAAGCAGTCATACCCGGTCTCAAAAACTCATTATCATCTAAAAGAATAGTGACAGCAAAGGTAGACATACCATCCTTAACCCTACCAGCACTCCCTATACTAACAACTGTACCTTCATAAACCCTATCAGATACCGCATCAATATATACCTTAGCCCTCTGACCTTCTTCAACCCTGATAATATCCAACTCATCAACATCTACAACTACCTGCATTTGTTCCTGGTTAGTGATTGTTGCTAACAAAGTACCATTGTTTACCCAATCACCTTCATTAACTCCTTTGTATGTTACAGTACCTTCAATAGGAGCTGTTACAGTTAGGTTGTTAAGATCCTTATATAAGCCGTCTAATTTAAGCTTTAATAGCTCTATCCTCTGTTTCTGTATTGCTATGTCTTCTGCAGAGACACTTAATAGATTATCTAGATTTAGCTGTGCCTGTTCCACATCTAACCTAGCACTCTCTATCTGAGAGTCAAGGGTATCACTCTTGAGTCTAACTAGTAGATCCCCTGCTTTAACGATGTCTCCCTCTTTAACAAGGATCTCATCTACAGTACCGGAGATGCGGGGTTTAACCAGAATCTGCTCACTATATATTGCATTACCTCTGGCATAATACTTAGTATCATCAGCCCTAGGAATACCTATCTCAATACTCATTCCACTTCTAGTTCCCTCAGGGAGACTACTTAGAGCTACCGTAACATCATAGACCCTGGCTCTACCATCCAACCGAGTAGTATCAGAGATATCCACAACAGTACCCTGACCATACTGTGCTAGAGTGAGAACAAGAACACTTACATCCATACCGATACTAACGTTAGTAATCTCCTCTTCCAAGACAGGAACCGTCACCACCATAGAATCAGGATTGGTGATCTTCATCAACAAACTACTGGTACTAACATCATCTCCGATTTTTACACCTATATCACTAACAATTCCACTAACAGGTGCCTCAACACTCAACTTCTCAAGATCAGCTAATCTTAAAGCCAAATTATCCTCAGCTTGCTTTAATTTCAGAGAAGAAGATTGTACAGCACCCTCATCAGGACTCAGCATCAAACTTAGCTTTCTCTCAGCATCTGCTATGTCAAGCTGTGTCTGCAAGATCTGACTTTCAAGTGAATCAGGATTAAATTTCAAAAGTTCATAACCTGCCACTACATAATCTAACTCCTCAAAATTGACAACGCTAACCTCTCCATTAGCCTTTGCTTTGATACTTACCTCATCTGTAACTCCGACTGTACCTGCCCCACTAACCATTACAGAAAGATCTCTATAATCTACCCTAGTAGAGGTATATGAGATCACTTCATCCTCATCCGATCCAAAAAAACTAGAGTATCCAAAATATCCAGCTATCAATAATACAATTACCATTGGAATTATCCACTTCTTCATGTTACTTGCCCCTTTCACTGCTTGCTTAATATACATAGTAACCTGAAGAAATGGAAAACATGTGGAGCAATTGTTAAGGTTTTGTGTAGAAACACAAAAAAAGAAGAGAGACCGTTAAAGTCTCTCTTCTCATGTTAAGCGTTATTATTTCTTGACAACGATCTGTCCACCAGCAACGCCAGCGCGATCGAATACGTTAACTTTGTCGCCTGCTGATAAGCTGCCAGCGGCTCCACTTGCATCGAATGTGACAAATGCTGTGCTACCTAATGCATGGTAAGCTGTACCTGTAACAACATCAGCAGCGTCTCTAGTTTCTACTTTGAAGATAACTACGCCAGTTGCACTATCAATGCTGAATACAGTTACGATGTTTCCACCGGTTCCAGCTACATAAGTGTTAACCCACTTGTTTGTGGCTGGTTTGATATCGCTGTAAGTTCCATCTGGTTCTACTACGATATCAAGATAGAAACCGATTTGACCAGAAGCTAGTGCAGTTCCAGCATAACCAGCTTCCTGGGTATACTCTTTTACAACACCATCTTTATTGGTAAATAACTTACCTGTTGTTGCATTGAAGCTATCAAGCCTTGCTAACTGCTCGGAAGCAATGGCTCCGGTAACCAAACGCACTTCATTGCTAGCGTTGAAGTATACAGTGTAGTAATTGTTTCCAGTTAGGCCAGGACCAGCATTGATTCCATCAACAAATGTGTTGAGGGTAGTACCACCATCTTGAGTGAAATCAAGATAGCTAACAGTACCGGCAGATGTAGTCAACTGATAGGTTGACTTGAACTGACCTGTATAAGTCTTCTTAGTTGCTTTAATACTCAAAGCAGTATCACCATTGGTAGCGGCTACTGTTGAGTCAACAACTAGCTCATCAATGATTACATTAGCGGTAAGAGCTGCATAAGTAGCTGCTTCTCCGTTAACGGTAATCTTGGTAGTTTCAGTGATATCAAAGACATCGGCACCGATTGCAAATGTAGCGATAACAGGAGTTGTACCGGTAGCAGTACCAGCTGTGGTAACAACACCGTTAGTCAAGTTTACTCTCTCAGCTGTGAAGGATACCATTGTACCAGCTGTATTGAAAGTGAAGTTAACTTTGTCACCGACTACTAAGTTGGAAGCATTAGCTCCTACACCATTGATGGTACCTGTTTGTGGAGTTCCACTGTTCCAGAATACTTTACTTCCATCTGATAAGGTGAAGTAGCTACCGAGAGTTGCATCAACACCTGTAGCGGTAATGCTGTTAGCTACTGCCTTACCATAGGATTCAGCAGCAACAAATACTACTTTACCATCTGCATTGAGAACATACCAACCACCAAAACCAGCTAGTTCAGAAACGCTCTTAGCACCAGTAATTGTTACGTTATCAGCAAATGTTAAACCTGCTGTAGCAAAATCTGCTGTATAACCAGTAACTGTACGACCTGCTAATAAAGAGGTAGTACTTGCTGGTACAAGAACTTCAGTTGTTTTATTCCAGGTGTGGTCATCTTTCATAGCGTTGACTGTCATGATAGCCATTTCGCTACGAGTAATAGGCATATTAGCTAGGGTGTCAACACCAGCATCTAGACCGATTTCATTAGCCAACATGATGTAGTTAGTTGGCCAAGATCCAACGGCTGCTGCATCAAGTTTTAATGCTCTAGCTAACATTGCATATGCTTCAGCAAATGTTACGTTACCCTGTGGCTTGAAGCTTCCATCTGGATAACCAGTGATGATACCCATGTTAGAAGCTACTACTACGGAACCACGTGCCCAACTGCTGATAGCGTCATCATCGCTAAAGTTGGTTGGGAAGTTAGCAACAGCATCAGCTGTCTTGGTTCTGTCTAACATACGTACTACTACAGTTGCGAACTGCTCACGGGTTAATGTGTCGTTAGGACCTACTGTACCATCACCATAACCCTTGAAAATTCCAAGTGCATTTAAGAGTCCAAATTGGCCTACAGCTTCATGATCTGCAGCAACATCAGTAAAGGCTGTGTTCTTTACTGAAGAAGCAGCAAAACCTACGCTGAATACGCCGAGGACCATAGCAGCAACCAAGGTAACTGCTAGAAGTTTCCTCATTTTCCTCATTGTGTTTCCTCCTTTTATTTTGTTAATAAGTTACTGAGAAACCCATTTCTACATTGTCCGTCTGTACTCCTCCTCAGTGTCGGACAATCCCTCCCTTCAAGTAGGTGTTACCCTCTCTCAAGGCAGTGGACCTTCAGGCCTTGAAAATAGTTTCCGGAGGTTTCTGAGGCGCGAGGAATCCTCTAAAAAAGTGTATTCACTTGTCAAGGATCCTCTTGCCTAAGGGTGTAAGGGTGTCCAGACCCTCCAGGCTATTTTCTAGTGGCTCGTCCTACACCCATTCGGTAACTTTGGTAGTTACCGATTTTAGAGTTAAACTTGATATGGGTACTCAGGAGTTGCCATCTAAGCTAATTCTGATTATACAGAGGTCATTTTGATTGTTCAAGGTTTTTGGCGATGTGTAACCAAACTGTAACAAAGAGGATATTTGGGCAAAAAAATTCCTTGTTCGGCCGGATGGTGGGTGTCGTGGTATGGGTAACCGCCGAACAAGGAAAATCAACTTAATTTATGATTAGATGAGGAAATTGCTTTTTCATTCTACATGTTTCGACAAGCTAGGTAAATCTCCTGCTAAGATTTGAAGCTTTTTTCATTTATTGCCCTGGGTATGTCTGGCTTTACCACTTGTTCCTGTATAAAGGCGACGATCAGCCACCTTTATTAATTCATCCCGACTTGTTCCATCGGCTGGGAATGACGCGATACCAAAGGAAACTGATGGTGTAACTTCCACATACAGATCCTGTTTCTCTGGTAGGTTCGCCTGGGATGAGTTGCACATGCTATAGGCTTCAAGCTGGACTGGTTTAGAGGATAGTTTATGAATTGTCCTGTTCAGTAGATAGAAGGCACCATCATAATCAGTCTCTGGAAGCATAATGATGTATTCATCGCCACCAAATCGGGCTATGACATCAGATCCTCTAATTGAGTCTTTTAGGGTCTTACCTATATAGCAGAGATAGGCATCACCATAAAGATGACCATAGGTATCATTGACTGACTTAAGGAAGTCAACATCAAGCATAACTACTGAGAAAGGCTTGGAATTTCTCATGGATCTTGAGATTTCTTCTTCGAGTCTTTCCATAAAATAGCGTCGGTTATATAGTCCTGTAAGAGAATCAGTACTTGCTGCCTCTCTTACGGCCTCATGGAGCCTGGCCACTTCAATAATTGAAGCTATATGGCTGCTAGCAGTTGAGAGAAGCTTCAAGTCGTTTTCTGTAAAAGCGTTATACCTTCTGCTTTGAGCAACAATAACTCCGATGGTCCGGCCTTTAATTTTCAATGGCACAAAGAGCTCAGATTTAACACCTTTTAAACCTTCATAGTATAGTGGTTCTTTTTCTGTGTTGCTAACTATTTTTGGTTGACCGGATCTAACAACCTGACCACTGATACTCTTGTTTGAAGGAACAACCATTTGGTGCCACTCTTCACCTCTACCAGCAAAATTCTGTACCAGAAGATTATTGGTATCTTCATCGAGCAACAGGAGGCCTAGATCTTCAAAGGCTAACTCTTCTTTAAGGATATGGGTAATACGATTCAGGAGATAGTTCATATCAAGAATGCTATCCATCTCTTCAGTAATTCGGTAGAGGACAGCTAGGGCTTTTGAATTAATAGGTACAGTTTCCTTGGCCAATGAGGTATCTTCAAGATCTTTTTCAGTTATGGTATGACCTTTATCTAAAAGACCTTGTTTGTTTAGTACCTTTATTAAGGTGCTTACAGAATCAGGACAGAACTGGGTGCCGGCATTTGTTTGTAAAACCTCAATAGCTTCTTTAGGAGACATGGCTTTACGATATACCTGGTTAGAAGTCATACTGTCATAGGCTTCAGCCACAGCAAGAATTACGGCTCCAAATGGTATTTCTTTACCTTTAAGTCCATCAGGATAGCCTCTGCCATTCCACCATTCATGATGGTGGCGAACTAGTTTTGTTAGTTCTGGATAGATGCCACTCTCTTCAAGAATTAAGGCACCCATCTCGGCATGAGCCATCATGATAGCCTGTTCGGCACTATCTAAAGCAGCCGGCTTATTAAGTATCTGATCAGGAATACCAATCTTGCCGATATCATGTAATAGGCCTGCTAGTTCAATGTTTTTTACATCTTGTTCTGGCAAGGAGGCTTCGATGGCTATAGCTTTAGCTAGTTTGGCTACATTTTCTGAATGCTGACGGGTATATCTATCCTTGGCATCAACGGCAGCCACTAGAGTACGGATACTAGCTAAAGAAAATCTCTCTAGCTTTTTAAAAGATTTAGAATTCTGTACAGTTAAAGCTAGGCTATTAGCTACCGGTTCCAAACGATTCTTTAACTGATTAATGTAATAGTTGCTGGTGTTCCTAAAAGCAATAGCCCAAAGCCCTTCCGCCTTATTTCCAACAACTAGAGGTAATGTGAGAATCTTTTCAAAACCAGCTTGAACAACCATTTCAATAATTAGTGGTCTATTAGGCCATTCTAAAAGATCGACAACGATTGTTTCTGGTGCTCTTAGGAGTTTATAGAAGGTGGAATTACCTGATTCCCAGGTGCTACCTGGCTGTAACCCCTTAATATTGGCAGGATATATGGCTTCCAGAGTAAACCTACTTTCATCCCCTTCAACAGGATAGAGAATGCCCATGTAGATTTCTCCGTTTTCTTTTTTTATGACATCTGCTAAAGCACTAAGGCTTGCTTGCAGGTTAAGACTAGAAGCTACAGCATTAGCACCCTTGTTAGCAAACAAGAGGTTATCATAGGTTTCTTTCATGCGCACAGCAGTAGCTACCTGATTAGCTAAAATGACGAGGGCAGGAATATCATCGTCATGAAAGGCATCCTTGTCTCGGCTTTGAAGATCAAGAACACCCATCATCTCTCCTGCAAACTTTAAGGGTATAACTATCTCAGACTTTGTATCAGAAAACATATTCACATAATCAGGGTCTTTAGAAACATCCTTGACTATCTGAACCTCACCGGTTCTTAAAGCACGTCCAAAAACACCCTTGTCCAAAGGTTGTTCATATTCAAGCATCTCGTATTGCTCATAGGCGAAACTCTGAGCGACAAGAGTGAAGAACTGTCTTTGACCCAGTTCTGCTTTAAGGTATACACCCACATGCGTATAGCCGAAGAGTTCTCTTACCTCTCGGCTCAAAGACTTAAACATATCTTCTAAGTCACTACCTGCTGCAATACGTTCAACAGCCTGAGTAATCAGGCGTAAACGACTGCTTTCCCGGGAAAACACGTGTGTTCCCGTTCCCAGACTACTTAAGGCCTCTGCAATACTCTGCCAGCCTTGTTCCTCTGAAGAAAACTTCTTGTCGGTCATTAGATTCACCCCATTTGCCCACTTCAATGAGGAAGATTATTGCCTCTCGGCGCCATACCCATTAGAGATTCTCCGAATCTCCTTGCCCTTAAAATATTTATCTAAAGTATCATCTTCTAAGGTATAGTGTCTTTGAAGCCCTGTAAAAAGATTAATCGCCCATTGCCCTGCATAACTAGGATGTTCATTTTCTTCCCAGATAAAAACGGTTGGACTTTTCGCTTCTAGCATTAGCTTGCTTTTTCTTCGGGTTAAACTAGCTGAAAGACCGTCTATTACCCTTATCAATCTATGCATTGGCAATAAATATGAAGGGAAAGATGGTGGTAGCTCATCTTCACTATGGTGATGATACCTAATTAGGGTTACCGCATCTTCAGGTAGATTATAATAGTGTTCGGCAATATCAGCACTTCTCCAAGCGTGCTCCATACCGGGTTCAAATAGTTCTAGAGGATCCACCTTATCGCCCACCTTAAGATCCGGTTGAGCCTTACCAATATCATGGAAAATGAGAGTTTCAACTAAGATATCCTTCTTAACCCCTACAAGACCCATTATGCCCTTATGATTCAAATCGGCTGCAACCTTTAAAGCATTAACCACATGACGATAATTACCATCAGGAATAACCTCGGTAATGGTAATTAAACCTGTTCTAGGATCATAAACATCCCTAAATTCAGGTGTACTCTTTAACTTATATTCAACCTTGGAATTAGGAAGAGTTAAAGCAAAGGCTTCATCAAGTTCATCTCTGGTATGAATCAGTGCAGTTTCAAGCTTTTTTCTCTCGGTTACATCATTAAAGGATTGAACAATGCCAATAGTTTCGCCATTATGCTTAATGGGGATATAGTTAACTAGAAAGGTTCTGCCATCCTTTAGATCGTTTTCAATATTATATATGGGTTGTCCCGTTCGTAGAACCTCAAAAGCAGGACTGTCTTCCAAACTATATACCTCTGCTTTTTCCCCTATTCTTTGTGCAGCAGTTTGCCCGGTCAGAGTCTCTGCAGCCTTGTTATATACTCTAATAGTTAGTTCAGAATCAATAACGATTACCCCTTCATTTAAGGAGTTAATCAGAAGATCGTCTCGCCACCGATCCCAAAGGATTTCTTTGTTTTTCTTTCCTTTAGGTAAGCTCAACAGCTCTTGCCCCCTTCCACAAAACGCGCCTCATTCCTATATATCGGTATGAATCATTAAAACATTTACACTTTTGAATAAATATTTACCACATCTAGTAAGTCATTGAGATCAAAAGGCTTATTCAGAAAGGCTTCTGTCAAGCTAATCAACTGTTCATCCACATCATCTCTGCCAGAAATAAGGATAACAGGTACCTCATGGGCATATTCCCTCTTAATTTCCCTAACAAGGTAGTCTGCCGATAAGGTTCCTGGTAACGTTAAATCCAGAAGAACAAGATTCGGAGTATGCTCACCAAGATATGAAATAGCTTCTTCAACATTTCTTGTCAGATGAGTAGCATAACCATTCATATCTAAGAATCCAGCCAGCAATTCACCTATGCTTTTATGATCCTCCACAATTAAGACCGACCTACTATCCACCTAGGCTCATCCCCTCTTAAGGCACCATATAGTAGAAATCTTCAAGGAACATTAAGGATTCTGCAAAAACCACAAAAAACACTATGGCAACAATAATAATCACTAAGAGTAAAGCTATCCAGGGAATAACTAATGTACCGATAGCTTTACCTGTGGAAAGTTTATAGATATCCTTAATGGCCCTGTAGTATAAATATAATACCCATAACCCTATAACCAGAGAAAAAAGTACGTCTACCGATGGTAAAAAGAAATAGGCAATAATTGTACCAGGTATCATAAATAACTGAGGTAACTGAGCAAAACCAAAACCAGCTAGGAGTGCCCTGATACTCCCCTTCCCACCTAATAACTCCGCGGTTAATCCCATAACTGCAGCCATGGTAAACCACCAGAACATCCCAAAAACAGATGTCCCAATGGCAATGAGTCCTAGGCTAGTAGTTGAATAGGTAGCCACCTGCATAAGTTCCTGCAACTCTGTCTCAACAGGGAAAAGAATACCTGTTAATGCTGTAAGAATAGTGACTCCCAAGAAAACAAGAAAAGCTAAACCTAAACGAGCATCCTCATTAAGCTTTTCAAAAAGACCTTTAGGTTTGAATAGTACATTGTACAAAAACGTTAGGTTATCTTCTTTAGGTTCCTCATCAAAAACAGTATACTCTTGTTCTTCAGACATTCTTCTAGCTCCCCTCTAGCGAATGTTAACCGGATTTTCTGATATCAACATGTCTTTAATACTCTTTTGAATATCAAGCTCAAAACGAAAGATCTGACTGAATAACTGTTTAAAAGTGAAATCTACACCATACTCATAAATATAGTAGTCTTCTAGTCCTGCTAACTCGACAGCGGCATCAATGGCATCATAAAAATTACCTAGCTCATCCACTAGACCAACATTTAATGCTTCTCTACCAGTAAAGATACGACCATCAGCTATGGCAAGAACCTCACTCTCTGACATGTTTCTGCCTAAACTAACAACCTCCACAAACTGATAGTATAGATCATCAACCATTGCCTGTAACATGGCCTGTTCGGTTTCTGTCATATCTCTATTTGAAGAACCGATATCCTTATACTCGCCACTCTTGATTACTTCAAAATCTACTCCTATCTTACCATATAGTTCTTGCAAATTGGCAATCTCCATTATCACACCAATACTACCTGTAATGGTACCAGGAGTCGCTACAATCCAGTCTGACTCTGCAGCAATCCAGTAGCCTCCTGATGCAGCCATATCACCCATAGAGGTAACTACCACTTTACCCTTTTCTCTTAGGCGAGCTACCTCCATCGCTATTTCTTGAGAAGCAGCTGTAGTTCCTCCTGGAGTGTTCATGCGGAGAACAACAGCTTTGACATTATCATCATACTGAGCATCTCGTAGGTAGTTCATTATGACCTCTGGGTGAGTTCCGGAAGAAGCAAACCCTGATGAAGCACTACCACTGATAGGGCCATCAATATAGATGATACCCACAACTCCGCTGTTATCTGAATACTTTACATTCCCTTCATACTCCCCAATATTGGCCAGACCAAAAACCAGAGATATCCCAATTATTCCAAGGATAATAATCATCACTAACTTTTTAGTATCCATTCCCTCTCCCCCTAACCCAATTCTTTAACTTGTAAGTCATACTCTCCAAGCAAATTAATAACCTTGTATGGTTGTTTATCTTTAATATATAAACGAGCAAGTCGAGCACTGATAGTAACTATCCTGGCATCAAAACTTACCACATCTCCTGCCTGTGGTTTCTTAGAGAGTGATGTAACATCAACTACTGCATTCTGCATACTCGGTCTTCCAACAATAGGCACGCGGATGTCTTGAATCTCAGCAGAATATTCATGAACTCTAGCAAGAATATCTGTATACCAAGCTTTCTTCTCTAGGTGCTGGGCAAACCAACTATGGGTCAAGAACTTGAACAAAATCAGCTTAGCTAGATTACGCCAACGGATGGTAACAAAACTAGGTTCTAGATTTAATCCATCCCCCCAACCAACCCCTATACTGGCTAAATAGCGGTCTGTTGGTGTTACATATTTGCTACCATAACCAACCCTAGTACCCTTTTTGACATGCCTGGTATGAAGAATCTTACTCTTTAGGGACCAGATCTGTCTAATCTCAATTACTGGCTCCTTAGTTTCTACGGGGTAAATCCCATAAATAAGGTTACCAACTCTAACCATATCCAGATAGGTCTCAGATAGAGTAACTACAGCTGCACTATTAGCTGCATGTTTAATCTTAAAGTCATAACCCAAAGCTGCTAATTCAGCAAGAACACTCATAAATTTGTTGAACTGATCCTGAGTATAGCTCTGCTTTTTCTGATATGCCCTAGCAAAATGAGTATAAATACCTTCGACATTTAAGTTAGATAGTTCTTTTATTTCTTTTACAAAAGATATTGCCTCTTCAGGAAAAATACCAAAGCGACCTAAACCTGTATCGATCTTGATATGAACCTTTGCCACTTTACTCTGCAAAGAAGCCTCTTTAGAGATTTCTCTGGCAGTATCCATATCAAAAACGGTACCTGTCAGATCATAGGTTACAAGCAAGCCTATTTGCTCTTTAAGTAACGGATTAAAAACAAGAATGGGTGCAGCAATACCTGCATTCCGAAGCTCAATTCCCTCAGCTATTGAAGCCACACCAATATCTGTTGCTCCATTGGCAAGAGCAGTTTTAGCTATCTCTATAGCTCCTAAGCCATAACCGTTACCTTTAAGAACTGCCATCATTCTCCTACTGCCAATATACTCCTTAACATTTTTCACATTGGTAGCTAGCATATCAAGATCAACTTCTATCCAAGCTTGTCCTAAATGTGATTCATATTGTTTGGAGGTTCGGTCAACTTCTTTTTCTTGGTTTATTAAGTCATTCAAAGTAAAATTTACCTCCTTGGGTACAGAAGCATTCTAACCATCAGTATTTCCAGACAAATCAATAACTTTCCTGCTATGACTTCTCTACAATGGTACAAACTCCTACTGGTATTGCTTCATTCTGCATACTATACTTAAATTGCCAGTTGTAAAAGGATTTTTCAATGTTTTCGAGAAGATTAATTGGATTCACTGAAAACTTCAATAAGGTTAGGTGGTTAAACAGAATGAGCTTAAGAAAAAGAAAGAAGGCACTACGCATCGTTGCCGGTGGTATTGCTCTAGCAGTAGCACTAACCACCCTCCTCTACTATGTTGGTTTTGTCTTCGAAGGTAATAATCAGCAATATCAAGATGATTTTAACCTTGAACAGGTAGTGGAACAGCAAATAAGAAGTATGACCCTTGAGGAAAAAGTTGGTCAATTATTTATGGTTGGTTTTTCTGGACAAACCATATCTAAAGACCTTGAATCCTTCTTAATTGATCGTTATGGTGGTGGTCTAATTATCTATGGCCATAACTATGAGGATCTTGAAGGGCTACTAACCCTAAATCAGGACTTACACAGATTAAATGCAGCATATAACCAGATACCAATCTTTCTGGCTACTGACCAGGAAGGTGGCTTAGTACATCGTCTCCCCAGTGAAGGTGTAGCCTTCCCTGGAAACATGGCATTAGGTGCAACTCAGAATATCTGGCACTCCTATCAAGCAGCAATGATTCAAGGAGCAGAACTAAGAGCCCTTGGTTTTAACATGACCATGGCACCGGTTATGGATGTTAACAACAATCCAGAAAACCCCGTTATTGGTACAAGATCCTATGGCGAAGATCCTCTCTTGGTCTCAGAAATGGGTGTGGCAGCCATGATGGGATACTCAGCTACAGGAGTCATCCCAACAGTTAAGCATTTCCCAGGACATGGAGATACAGCTGTTGATTCACATACAGCCTTACCAACAGTTAACCATGATAGGGATAGGCTAGAAGCAATAGAGTTAGAACCATTTGCATTAGCAAACGAGTATGGTATGCCATCATTAATGACAGGGCATATTAGTTTCCCTACTCTTGATGAAACTGGCAATCCTGCTACCCTTTCAGAACCTATTCTAACGGATCTGTTACGTAAGGACTGGGGTTATGATGGCTTGATTATCACAGATGATATGGACATGAAAGCAATAGCTGATAATTATGGTAGAGAAGAGGCAGCAATCATGGCCCTTGAAGCAGGAGCAGACATCCTCCTATACTCTTCAGGACCTGCTGGTCAGGAATCTATCTACAATGCAGTTATTGAAGCAGTTAATGAAGGACGCTTGACTGAAAAGCAAATCGATGACAAGGTACGAAGAATACTAACAACCAAAGCTAACTATCAACTATATGAGACACCATTCTTTGCCCTTGAAGATGTTAGAGATTTCATGGGTGCATCAGAAAACCGTTTCGCTGCACAGGCTATAGCCAATGACTCAATTACGTTAGTAAAGAATGAAGGAAACATTCTGCCGTTAAAGCATAGTCAGACTGAGAAGATACTGGTTATCTGGCCAGAGGAGTTTAGAGTCTCTGAGAGTGTCCTAGCACCAGAAAGATTACAACCAGGTGCTGCCCGTTCAGCACTAGGTCTTTCCCTAACCATGCGCTACTTAAATATTGAGGAAATGACTTTACCAAGAACACTTTCAGAAACTGACCAAGAGCAAATCCTGGCAACAGCCTCTGAGTATGACTATATAATTATGGGTGGTTATGACCTGCAAAGGAATTCTGACCGCTCAACCTTGGTAGATAGGCTCCTAGCCCAGGATACAACCCTGATATATGTGGGTTTAAGAGAACCCTATGACTTAGCAGCAAACTCGGATATACCTGTTTATCTAGCCGCCTACAGCAGCAACCTTTCGTCAATGGATGCTGTTAGCAAAATCATAGTTGGCGAACTAGAACCAAAAGGAGTCCTGCCGGTATCCATACCCGGACATCCCGAATATAGTTTTGGCCATGGCCTAAGACTATCCGGTGAAAAAATAGAGAAATTTGAAGAATAGATGCTGTAAGCAAGAAGCTCTGGCAACAGAGCTTCTTGCTATTTTCTACCCCTTCAATCTACCGCACACAGACCTACCGAATATATCCCAAACTGGCACCCTTTATGATGCATTAGGATAATATACCATATGATAACTCATTGCTTTGAAAGGATGAAGACTATGTGTGGTATATCAGGCGTAGCTAACTGGAGAATAGATGATAAGGAAATCGAAATCTTAAAGAAGATGAATAGGATTTTAGCGCACAGAGGCCCTGATGAGGAAGGTCTCTTTTCAGATGGGCGGGTTGCACTTGCCCATCGGCGACTCAGCATCATTGATCCCCAAGGTGGACAACAACCAATGATACGTCAGTATGGACACAAGACTTTTGTTATCACATACAACGGGGAACTATATAATACCTTGGATTTAAGAAACCAACTAGAAGCTAAAGGCCATATCTTCTTTAGCAACTCTGACACAGAAGTTTTGCTAGTCTCATATATCCAATGGGGACCACTGTGCTTAGAAAAGATTAACGGTATTTTTGCCTTCGCCATTTGGGATCAATCTAACCAGACACTGTTTCTTGCCCGGGATCGATTAGGTGTTAAACCTCTTTTTTATGCAAAAGAACAAGAGACCTTCTTGTTTGCTTCAGAAATTAAGGCTCTATTAGCTCACCCCCTTATTAAACCTATCTTAACAAGAGATGGCTTAAGTGAAATATTGGCATTAGGGCCGGCACGTACCCCAGGACATGGCATCTTCAAAAACATAAGAGAGTTAAGGCCAGGTCATTTTCTCAGCTACTCTCCTTCTGGTATAACGATACAGCAATACTGGACTCTTAAGAGTCAACCTCACACAGATAGTTTAGCAAAAACCATAGAGACTGTTAGAGAACTCCTATCTGATGCTGTTAAGAGACAGCTGGTATCAGATGTTCCCATTAGCACCCTTTTATCAGGAGGATTAGACTCTAGTGCCCTAACAGCTTTAGCTAAAGATACATCTGAACCATTGATGACCTTCTCTGTCAGTTATCAAGATAACAGTATGTATTTTCAGAAGAATAGTTTTGAACCAGATGAAGATACACCATGGGCAGAACGGATGGCAACCCACCTTAGTACCGAGCATTCAAGTATTTCCCTTAAGACTACCGAACTTATGGACTCTTTGCTGCCATCTCTTGTTGCCAGAGACCTTCCCGGAATGGCAGATATAGATGGGTCTCTCTATCTTCTATCCAAAGAGATTAAGAGGAAGGCAACTGTAGCCCTTTCCGGGGAATGTGCCGATGAGATATTTGGAGGATACCCCTGGTTATACAAAGAAAGAAAGACAAGAACCTTTCCCTGGGCCAACTCCCTAAAGCTGAGAGAGAAGCTTTTTACCCCAGAGATATTTTCCATTCAAGAACATGTTCAAAATAGATATGAAGAAGCATTAAATGAAGTGCCGTATCTCAAAGGAGAAGACCCATTTGCCAAACAAATGAGAGAATTCACCTATCTGAATCTCACTCGCTGGATGCCTACCCTGTTAGAGAGAAAAGACCGTATGAGTATGGCGGCAGGTCTTGAGATTCGAGTACCATTCTGTGATCATCGTCTTGTTGAATATGCCTGGAATATTCCCTGGGAAATGAAGTATCACAATCAACAACCAAAAGGAATACTAAGAGAAGCATTAAGGGACTATCTTCCTTTAGATGTGATTCAACGACCGAAAAGTCCCTATCCAAAAACCCATCACCCGGAATACACTAAGAACATGCAGAAGTGGCTATTAGAGATTATTCACAATTCTCAATCACCACTTCTCTCACTGATTAACAAGGAAAAAGTTCTAGAATTTATTCTTAATGGTGAGTTATCTGAACCCTGGTTTGGTCAGTTAATGCGAGGCCCACAACTATTGGCATATTTCATCCAGCTCAATTGCTGGTTAGAAAGATATGGGGTAACGATAGTATAGGAGTCCTCCCCTAAGGGTTTGGACTCCTCATCTCTGAAAACATCATAATTGTTTGGGCTATATCTCTAACACTTTTTCTCTCTTTCATTGCTGAGTTTCTCATCCGTTGATAGGCCTCTGATTCTGTAATATCTAAATGTTCCATCAGGACTCCTTTTGCCTGTTCAATCAATATGCGTTCTTCTAGTTTGTTCTTTGTCTTTTCAAGGGAATACTTAAGCTCTTCAAGATGTCTTTCCTGCCTGAGCAACTGTTGCCCTAAAGCAACTAAAAGAACTAGGGGGGCCCTAGAAGGATAGATTACCCAGGCAGGCCAAGAAGAGAGGTCTTGCAAGTTTTCAACATAATGGGGTTCACCATACAAGATGACTGGTTTCTTAATTCTAAGCAGTAGGTCATATATGGTATTCATACTCCCGTTTAGAAGAAATATATCTGCTTCTTCCTCTAACCACTCTTTTGATGGATTATCACCTACATGTAATCTTGGATGCCAAGAGTACCCAATCAGAAAGTCTAGCAGTTCCCTATCTTCTATTCCAACAAGAGCTACTTTTACAGGGTTTATAAGGCATACCCCCAAGAAATACGTTAATACTTACCTAGATACTCTTCAAACTCCCAGTTAAAGACTTGAGACCTATAGACCTCCCACTCAATCTTTTTGGCTTCAATGTAGCGCTCTGCTATATGCTCTCCTAAAGCACCTTTGATCACTTCATCTTGTTCTAATGCTATAATGGCTTCAGCCAAAGAACCCGGTAGACTTGTAATCTGCCTTCTTTGCCGTTCCAATGGAGTCATACGATAGATATTTTCGTTAACTGGTTCTGGAGGAACTAGATCTTTCTTAATACCATCTAGACCTGCCTTAAGAGCTGCAGCAATAGCCAAATAGGGATTGCAAGAGGCATCTGGAGAGCGCAATTCTATCCGGGTACTTAAACCCCTCTTCTCTGGAATCCTGATTAAAGGACTCCTGTTTCTGTATGACCAGGCAACATATACTGGTGCTTCATAACCCGGGACCAGGCGTTTGTATGAATTCACGATGGGATTAGCAAGAGCAGTAATTGCAGGGGCATGCAGCATTATTCCTGCTAGATAGGATTTTGCTAAAGTACTCAACTGGTCATCTGTACCCTCATCAAAAAATATATTAGTTTGACTAGAGAATAATGATTGATGGAGATGCATTCCTGAACCGTTTTGACCATATAAGGGTTTTGGCATGAATGTGGCCTGAAGACCATGCCTTAAAGCTATTGTTTTTACAACATTACGAAAGGTAACGATGTTATCGGCTGTAGAGAGTGCATCCGCATACTTAAAATCTATCTCATGCTGTGAAGGTGCCACCTCATGATGAGACGCTTCAATGTCAAAACCCATTTCTTCTAGAATCATGACCATATCTGCTCTTGCTTCTTCACCCTTTCCTTCTGGTGCTAAATCAAAGTAGCCAGCGTTATCCTGAATTAGGGGTAATCCCTCCCTCACTGAGAAAAGGAAGAATTCCGGTTCAGGGCCAACATTTAGAGTAAACCCCAATTCTTCAGCTTCCTTACTGACTCTTTTTAGAGCATGTCTTGGATCACCTGCGAATGGTAATCCTTCAGGGGTATAAATGTCACAGATTAATCTGGCTGTTCTTCTCCCCTCTCTTATCTTCCAAGGTAGAATAGTGAAAGTATCTGGATCTGGTCTAAGATACATATCTGATTCCTCTATTCGTACAAAACCTTCAATAGAGGAGCCATCAAACATCATCTCTCCCGCTAATGCTTTATCAAGCTGAGAAACCGGTATTTCTACCTGTTTTAGAATGCCAAAGATATCGGTAAATTGCAGACTCACTGTATTTATCCTCAGTTCCTCTATGGCTCTTT
Source organism: Thermaerobacter marianensis (assembly GCA_020724425.1). Taxonomy (GTDB): domain Bacteria; phylum Bacillota; class Sulfobacillia; order DVGY01; family DVGY01; genus DVGY01. The sequence continues at coordinate 7,498 of DYGY01000014.1, read as the reverse complement.
TAATATCTTTTTGATCCATTATGATCCTCCCTTTTAGCTAAGCATTCCAGCTAACATCATGTTCTTAATAGATGTCATGGTTGCCCATCAGACGGTGCCCTTGCGCTGTTCTAGAAGGGTTAATCAACTTCTTTTTTTCATAATATCTAATTTGTCTAGCTGTAAGCCCAGTTAACCTAACTGCCGCTCCCATTGGATATTGGGGTATATGTCCCCATGGTGTTAAATTCACCTCCCTAGAAAACAAGAAAGACCTCAAGAGTATCCTAGATACTCAAGAGGCCCCATTGCCTAAAGTTCCACTCCATTGTGGATATTTCTTTATTATATGTGGAGATTTTGAGATATGACCCTAGATTTTTTCTAAGATTTCATTTCTTGTGGGTAAGGCTGCAATGGCACCCTTCTTTGTAACAGTTAAGGCAGCAGCGGTATTAGCAAAGGCCAAGGCTTCTATAGGAGTATCCTCCTCTAACCAGGTAGCAATATCTTCTGAAACCTTAGTTAGAAACGCACCAACAAAAGCATCACCCGCCCCAGTTGTATCTACCACCGGAACCTTTAAGCCCGGTAAATTAAACTGCTTCTTATCTGTGTAGCAGGATACCCCATGAGCACCTTTAGTAACTATCAAGGCCTTTAGCTCCTGAGCAAAGAGTTCTTCTCTCTTTCCAATAAACTCTGTTTCTTCTTCACTAATCTTTAAGATATCAACTACAGGCAAAACCTCATTAATACGGTCTTTTAACATGCTGGTATCAGACCAGAGTGACAAGCGAATATTTGGATCAAAAGAAATTAGGCAATGATTCTTTTTAGCAAGCTTAATAGCTCTTCTGGTGGCACTTAGACTTGGTTCAGCAAGCATCGAAATACTACCAAAATGAAAGATTGAGGCACCAGCAAACCAGCTTTCCTGGAGGTCTTCTGGGTCAAGCAGAATATCAGCACTCGGGTTATGATAGAAAGCAAAATCCCTCTCCCCTGCTTCTGTCAAAGAAACAAAAGCTAGAGCCGTTTTGGCAAAAGGAGTCATCGATATCCCTCTGGTGTCTACCCCTGACTCTCTTAGGGTATGAATTATCTTTATACCAAAGCTATCCTGACCAACTTTCCCCACAAAGAGGGACTGCCCCCCTAGTTTAGCAACAGCTACTGCCACATTAGCCGGTGCTCCGCCAACTACCGGATAAAAGCTAGTTACCTCACTGAGCCTTCCCTGCTCATGAGGGATAAAATCAATTAAAGATTCGCCTAATGAGATAATCATCATCGGCACCTTCCTTTAATCTTAATCCCAAGGGATTATCCTGTTTAGATATCTGTAACATGATATTTAAGATTCCAGATTGGGAATAGCTTGGCATCCCAAGTCCTCTAGGTTCTCCTTTGTGATACATTAGTTCAGGAAGAAGCCCACAATTAGAAGCAAAAGACAGTGCTGTAGCTAGAGTTCTAGTTCCCCTGTCCCAATCACCTTCTTGGATATATGCTTGAGCTAACCAAATGGTTGGGCCTATCCATGGTCTCATGTCACCTTTCTCTGTGGTTAAGTCTTCATGGCGCCAAACTCCTCCTAGAAACGGATCCCATAATCTTTCTTGGATTACCTGTATGGTGTTGGTTAGAATCTTTCCATCAAAGAGAGGATAGTTAAAGAAGAAGTTCAAAACTGATGAATCCAACCTCTCTGTCTCTAAAGAGCGTACTAGAACATCTCCCTTTATTGTTTTTTTCAGCAGGACGCTCTTTAGCTGCTCAGCTAAGAGAGACATTTCTCTGTCACCGAGCAAACTTGACATTTCCTTAAGACCATATGAAGCTATACCACTGGTCCAGACCATATGCTCAGGTGTTTCATCAAGATGTTCGCCAAAAGTTTCCCAGATACCAGCACAAGGTGTAATTAGACCTGTTTCATCAATGTTATTAGCTATCCAGAGATATGAGTCCTCTATCACTGAAGAGAATTCCCGTAGGAGTCCTTCTTGTTTGCTTAACCTTACTATCTCAGCTATACCTGTTAGAATGAGACCGGGAGTATCATTTTCATAAGAGTGTTCATTAGGATAACCTGACTTACAATCATAAGCAAAGTAGTAGTTGCCATCAGGTCGTTTTTTCAACAACCGAACTATGCCTCTTAATCCTTGAATGGCTTCTTCCGTATGGCCTGTTTTGGCTAGAGTTAATACCATCCAGATTCCATCTCTTACCCAAACGTTACCCTGGTATGGACTAAAACCGATCATTATTGGTTTGCCGTCATGTTGAAGAGCCATTCTTAAAAGAGATAGTGAAACCTTCCAGAGGTATTCATAGTAACTGTTGCCTTCTATGAGATAACCCTTAGAGAACCAATTACTCCATTCAGATAAAGTCTCCTGATAACCGAGATCTTGACTTTCTAGAATAGTAGATAATTCTTCTAGAGACTCTTGCTCAGAGTTACCATAGGCAAAAACCATATAGACCGGAGAACTCCAATCGTTAGTAGGTACCTTCTGATCTACCTGCCAGATTACAGGAGTTTCTCTTGAACTGTGAACCTCTTCAGCGGCCTTTTGCCCTTTTAGAATCTTTAAAAGCTTACCAGAATCGGCCCAACTAGCGTCTGTAACAGTAACAGCTAGATAGCTTTCAGCTTCAAGACGCGATATATAGGCCTGACCCCTCTTATTATAAGTATTCTGTAAGTATACCAAGGGATAGATAGACACCTTGGTGGCATTGTTTTTGACTGTCTTAACTCTAATCCTTCTTACAACCACCTGTTTTTCTTGAGGTATCCAGGTAGTTGTTTCAGCAAGTGTATTGCCCTTACGACTCAAAACTCGATAGATACCAGCACCCTCAACAAATTCGGTATGAACGATACTAACCGGTTCACCCAATTGTCCAGGAGACTCATCAATAAGGTGATAGGGGTCATACCAGACCTTTTCATTATGGTCTCTAATTAGAAATCCTGCACCTCTGTCTCCCAAAGTTTTTGAGCTAACATGATAATCCTTATAGAATATCTGACTCAAAGAGTCTTCTAGCTGTTGGTTTAACCAGACCAATATTTTCCCATTACCAATAGGTATATTATTGTCCTTATTTGCATCCAAAAAGTATGTCATTTATCCTCCTCCATTACTTACCGCCACTAGTCGCTATACCTTTAATGAATTGTTTCTGACCAATTAAGAAAATGATTAATACTGGTAAGGTTACAAAAACTGCTGCTGCCATTAGAAGAACATAATTAGTTGAGAATTGTTCCTGAAAAACTGAGAGCCCCATTTGAACGGTACGCATTGACTCAGATTGGGTGAACACCAATGGCTTAAAAAGATCATTCCATTCAGCAATAAATGTGAAAAGAAACAGAGTCACAGCTGCTGGACGGGCTAGAGGAAGCATTATTCTCCACAAGATTGTCCAGCGATTTGCACCATCAATAAAGGCTGCTTCTTCAATCTCATATGGGATAGATAAAAAGAACTGACGAAACAAGAATATTCCAAAAGCATTTGCCAAAGACGGCACAATAAGAGCCTGATAGGTGTCAATCCAATTCACTTTAGAAAACATAATGAAGATTGGAATTACAAGCATCTGAAAAGGTATTACTAGAGTAGCAAGAAGAATTGTAAAAATAAGATTTTTGCCAACAAATTTCATTCGGGCAAAAGCATACCCCGCTAGAGCTGAAGTTAAAATTTGACCAATCGCCACTACCGTAGCCACAAAAAAACTATTAATAAACATCTGGGTAAAGTTGGTTGAATTCCACGCTACCACAAAGTTTGACCAATTCCAGGTTTCTGGCCAAAGAGTTATACCCCCTCTAGCAATATCCTGATTGGTCTGCACAGCGGTAATGAACATCCAATAAAATGGAAAGATAAATGTCAAGGAGAAAAATATTACTATCCCATAGAGAAGAAGTTTATCTACTGAAACTTTCCTGAACACACCGAGCCACCCCTTAATACTGAACATGACGATCACCTATTAATCTAAACTGCAGAAGGGTGATTACAAGAACCAGAACCAATAGAACCATGGCTACAGCCGCAGCATAACCCATATTGAAGAGCTTAAATGCCTGCTCATACATGTAATATACAAGAACCTTGGTTGTACCCATCGGGCCACCTTTAGTCATAACATAAAACTGTTCAAAGGAACGGAAAGTGAAAATCAAGGCGATTACAGAAACAAACAAGGTTGTCGGTTTTAGCAAGGGCCAGGTGATAAACCAGAAACCCTTCCAACCAGATCCTGCCCCTTCTAAACTTGCAGCCTCATAATACTCCTTAGGAATACTCTGTAAACCCGCAAGGAAAATAACCATGAAGTAGCCGGTATTCTTCCAAACTGTCAGAAGAACCACTGCTGTCATAGCCCAAAAACCAGTTGACTGGAGCCAGTTCACTGGTTCAAGCCCAATAAGCATTAATAACTCGTTTATAACACCATGGTTATAGTTAAACATCCAGACAAAAACCAGGCCAGCTGCCACATAAGAAGTCACTACAGGAGTAAATATGGCTGTTCTTATAATGGCGCGTCCCCTAATCTCTTTATCTAACAGGACAGCCAAGAACAATGCTAACCCAAGTGTTAAGGGAACTGATGTAACAGTAAAGACAATCGTATTCTTGATTGCCTGATGCAACTGTTCGTCGTTAATCATCTCTTTATAGTTATTTAAGCCTATGAAAGTCTTATTGGCACTCAAAGCATCCCATTCATGAAAACTTAGATAGAAATTAAAACCAATCGGATAAATAATAAAAAGTGTTATTAGGAACACTGCTGGAAAGATAAAGGCATAAGCCGTAAGATTCTCTGCTAAGATTCTTTTGTTTATACTCTTGGCAAACATACAGGCACTTCCTTTGATAAGGCAGGCAAGCGTTGCTTGCCTGCCTCCTAAGTTCTACCTACTAAGTTCTCGTTGAGCTCTAGCTGCTGCATTATCCAGAGCCTCTTTGGGAGTTACCTGACGATAAAGCGCCTTTTCAATCTCCTGCCCTAATGCAGCAGAGATAGCATTGTATTCAGGAATCGAAGGACGAGCAAAACCATGATTCATCTGATCAACAAATGTAGCAACTACAGGATTCTCGTTAAGATACTGCTGATACTCGCTTGACTCAACAGCAGACTTACTTACAGGCAGGTAGCCGGTAGCAATAGCCCAGTCAACCTGGAAATCAGCACTCATAACATACTTGGCAAATTCCCAAGCGGCCTTTTCCCTAGCTTCATCAGTCTTGAAAATGAAGAGATTTTCTCCACCGATATTGGTAGCATATCGGTCATTCTTAGGCATAAAGAAGACACCATAATTTAAGTCGGGGTTCGCATTTAACTGTGGGAGGGTCCATGGACCGATGATTTGCATTGCTATCCTACCGGCTTCGAAATCCTCAGTTTTATAACCTGCATCTGTTTCAGAGAAATTAGCTACTTCATACTTATAAACCAAGTCTACCCAAAACTGTAGTGCCTCCACTCCAGCAATACTGTTAAATGCGGGGGCACTACCATCTTCAGTTAAGAATTCTCCACCAGCCTGCCAGAGATATGTCTGCCAAGTCCAAACAGTCCATTCGTTTGTACCGATAGGGACCTGAAAACCATACTGATCTATCTTGCCATTACCATTCTTATCAACAGTTAGTTTCTTGGCAACATCAACAAATTCATCCCAGGTATCAGGAGTCTTTGTTATCCCTGCTTTAGCAAAAAGATCTTTATTGTAGAAAATGGCCAGATTGTTAGCACTAAATGGTGTAGTGTATCTCTTACCACTATAACTAGAAACATCCCATAACCCTTCATAGACATCGTTAGCATTAAAAGAAGCATCATTTGCAATAAAGTCTTCTGCAGGAACAAGTACTCCTGCCTGGGCAAACTGCCCGGTATATGCTGGGGCTAACCAGACAACATCCGGGGGATTGCCTCCTGATACTGCTGTCTGAATCTTACCTACAGCCTGATCCTGAGCACCATAACTCTGAGCCTTAACATTTATATCAGGATGTTTTGCGTTAAACTCAGCTATCTTTCTCTCTAAGACCTCATTGTTCTCTTTTGATTCAATACCGTGCCAGAAAACAATCTCAACTACATCGTCTGCACTACCACTGTCTTTTGAACAACCAAAGGTGAACAATAGCGCCACTGAAAGCAATAACAAAAGGACTTTCTTTTTCACAGTGTTAGACCTCCTTAGAGATTTGTAAAGGAAAACGTTTTCCTAAGTAGCAAAAAATTAGATGCTCTTACAGGACCCCCTTTCTACTATCTCATATTCCAACAAAAGATGCTGTTTTTCCACTCCACCTTCAATTTCTCCAATTAATGTATGTGCTGAATACTTACCAATAGCACATATAGGTTGTCTAATAGTGGTTAGCTTCGGATTTACTATCTCAGCCATAACAGTATCATCAAAACCCAGAACAGAAAGCTTTTCTGGCACAGACAAATCAAGTTCTCTAGCAGCACTTAACAAACCTACAGCCATTTCATCATTCGCGCAAAAAATTGCTGTAGGTCTCTCTAGTTGCTGTAGTATTTTCAGTCCTCCAGTATATCCTGAACGATAACGATAGTTACCCTCATACAGCCACTCACTGCGGAAGTCAATACCATTATCTATTAAGGCTTGTTTAAAGCCCTCTACTCTTAATACACCAGAGCTAGAATCTGATAGAGGACCACTTACAAAGCCGATATTTTTATGCTCTCTCTTAATTAAATAACTTGTCCCTTCATATGCTGCTCTAAAGTCATCAATTGCTACAGAGGAAAACCCCCCAGTCAAGTTTTCTGGTTGGCATGCAAAAACAACAGGTGTTTTGCTCTCTCTAAAAAAGCTAACATGTTCATCCTGAACCCTAGCCGTTAAGAACACAACACCTGCTGCATATTTCTCTTTCAATATATCTAAATACTGTATCTCTTGTTCAAGATCACCACCAGTATTACACAAGAGAATAGAATACCCCTTTTTCTTGGCCTCTTCTTCAACGCCTCTAACAAGTGCTGAAAAGAAGGGGTTGTCTATATCAGGAATGACAACACCGATTAGCTGACTCTTCTTATTAACTAGCGTACGAGCTACAGAGTTTGGTCTATAGCCCAATTCATCTATCGCTATCAATACTCTGTCTCTTACATCAGAGTTCACCGGCTTGCTATTATTTAGCACCCGAGAAACAGTAGAAACTGATACTCCAGCTAATCTAGCCACATCCTTAATGGTTGACAACAGTCCACCTCTTTTCGTTAGGAAATCGTTTTCCTATTCCTGCTTCTATTATTTTATACCTTGTGATTGATGTCAAGAGTTAATTTTCTACTCAAACACCTTTTCTTCTTCTCTGTCAGCTAAAAGAGATCGGTAAACTATTCTAGAAAACTAGCAAAAACTGATAATCTCCTCTTCACCAATGTTATCCAACAGTTTTTTGTTGACAGCACTGTTCCT
>DYGY01000043.1 GCA_020724425.1 Thermaerobacter marianensis | reverse complement strand
TACGGAGCAAGGACTCATTTTCCTGCTTAGCCCCCGTCTATTATTGACTCATACAATCAAGAGAAAACCCTCAGCGCTTTATTCTGAGGGATTCTATATTCTTATTGGGCTAGCATGTTAAAACTTGCTAATGTTTCCTTTAGCTTTTGTTTTTCTGATTCAGTAGCTTCTAGCAGGGGTAGGCGTAAACCACCCACATCAAAACCCATTAGGCCTAAGGCTGCTTTAACAGGGATTGGATTAGTGGTAACAAACATCGATTTGTGTAGTGAATAGAGATACTCATGAATCCTTCTTGCTTCTGCTAGGTTTCCTGCTTCAAAGGCTTTAATCATCTTCATCATCTCACCTGGCACAAGGTTACCTGTCACACTGACTACCCCTTTACCCCCTACTGCCATGATGGGAAGGGTTAAGCTATCATCACCACTATAGATGATGAAGTCTTCGGGTACCATGGTATGGATCTCAGTTACTTGATCAAGGTTACCACTAGCCTCTTTAATAGCTACTATATTTTCTATTTCCGCTAGTTTTGCTACTGTCTCTGGCAGGATATTTACTGCTGTTCTACCAGGAACGTTATAGAGCATTACGGGTAGTGAGGTAGCATCAGCTATACGGGCAAAATGTTCATAGATACCACTCTGAGGTGGTTTGTTATAGTATGGGCCGACTAGCATCACACCATCTACTCCCACAACCTCGGCTTTACGGGTAAAGCTGATACTAGAAGATGTATTATTGGTTCCGGTACCACTCCAGATAAATACTTCATCACCTACGGCATCTACGATTTCTTCAAGGAGACGAATTTTCTCTTGTTCTGAAAGAGTGGCTGCTTCACCTGTTGAACCACAAAGCATGAGAGCATCCGCACCATCGGCTACTAAGCGTTTAGCCAGATCAACCGCTCTTTTGTAGTCGACTTTAAGGTCTTCATCAAAAGGTGTAACCATTGCCGGAATTACACGGCCAAAATCCTTCATAGAACTCCTCCTCTTATTCTAGATGGAACTGCTTATGCAATGCTTTCACAGCTGCTGCCAACTTATCACCATGAATCAAACAAGAGATAGTTGCATGAGAGTCTACGGAAAGCAGCACCTCGATATTTTGACGGGTTAGAGCCTGCACCACATTAGCCATAACTCCAGGAATACCCCTCATCCCTGTACCCACAACAGTTACCTTGGCACAACTAGGAAGTATTTCAACATCTAAATCTGCTTCTTGCAAAAGGAAGCGAGCCTGCTCTGCCACCTCATCTTTAACGATAAAGGATTTTCTCTCGGGAGTAACGGTTATCATATCAAGACTTATACCGTGACTTGCTAAAAGCTCAAACATCTTGAGATCTTTTTCTGGGGTATTTTCTTCAACAAAGACCGTGACTTTTGCCATGTTCTCTATATGGGTTACTCCAGTGATAAGTCTACCCTTACGCATATCAGGCCAGGCTTTAGTTATCTCAGAGACATGGGTTATTAGAGTTCCTTTGGATTTCTCTTCAAAAGTATTCTTCACCAGCAGTGGTACATTTCCCTTCATCGCTATTTCGACAGCCCGAGGGTGAACAACTTTAGCTCCTTCATAGGCCATCTGGACGATTTCTTCATAGGTCATATGGGTTAGTGTTTTTGCTTCTGGAACTAACCTAGGATCAGCAGTCTTTACCCCACTGACATCAGTAAATATTTCAACTCTTTCAGCTTTTAGGGCAACACCTAGAGCTGCTGCAGTGGTATCACTGCCACCTCTACCTAGAGTAGTGATGTCTCCTGTTTCAGCAAGGCCCTGAAAACCTGCAACTACAACTACCTCACCTCGGTTTAGATGACGCAATACGTGTTCTGGCTCAACTTTTAGAATGTGGGCATCAGTGAAGTGAAGATCAGTGATAATGCCAGCCTGACCACCAGTTAGGCCAATGGAATTTAAGCCTAGATTCTTAAGAGTGTTTACCATAACAACTGTAGATATTATTTCTCCACAGGAAGTTAATAAATCTAGCTCTCTAGGAGATGTCTCCGGATAGATATCCTTAACCATGTTGATTAGTGTATCGGTAGCATAGGGATCCCCTTTTCTACCCATAGCTGAAACAACTACTACAACCTTATAACCCTCAGCAGCGATTTCTTTAACTCTTTTTGCTGCTGCTTCTCTACCATCTCTAGTAGCTACAGAGGTGCCACCAAATTTTTGAACAACTATTTTCATAATATATTCTCTCTCCTTAGAGGAGTTTCTCTTTTATTAAACTTTCTGCAATCATAATTGCGTTGGTAGCAGCACCCTTACGAAGGTTATCCGCTACCACCCATAGCCAGAGGGCTTTCTCATTAGCAATATCTTTGCGAATCCGACTGATATATACCTCATCTGTCCCCATAGCATCTAATGGAGTGGTATATTGGGTTAGTTCATCAACTATTAACCCTTTAGTATTCTTTAGAAGACTTGTTAGTTCTGCAATGGAGAAGTCCTTATCTGTTTCAATATAGACAGCTTCAGAGTGGGAGATCATAACAGGTACCCTGACTGTAGTTGCAGTGACAGCTAGATTGGGTTCTGCTAGAATCTTACGGGTCTCATTAATCATTTTCATTTCTTCTCCGGTAAAGCCGTTATCATCAAAGGCATCAATATGGGGTATGAGGTTGAATGCTATCTGTTTAGGGTAGATTGCTGGTTCAATCTCTTCACCTAGAGATAACTTTCTAGTCTGTTCTTCTAGTTCAGTCATGGCAGCTGCACCTGTCCCTGATACGGATTGATAGGTACTGACAACAACTTTATTTAGACCATACTTATCTTGAATAGGTTTTAGAGCGGCTACAAGCTGAATCGTTGAGCAATTAGGACTAGCAAGAATACCCTTATGATTGTGAAGATGATCATCATTAACCCCGGGAACCACTAAGGGAACATTGGGGTCCATTCTAAAAGCATTACTCTTATCAATGACAATAACCCCTTCATTGACGGCTAAAGGAACAAGTTCTTTGCTTACAGAGGTTCCGGCAGCAACAAAAAGGATATCCATATCAGAAAAAAGAGAAGGATTGGTTAGTATCACCTCATGCTCTTCTCCTAGGAAGGTAATCTTCTTGCCTATACTGCGCTCTGTAGCCATAGGGATTAGTTTCTTAACAGGAAAATCTCTTTCTTCTAAGATTCTGATGAGTTCCTGCCCTACTGCACCGGTTGCACCGATAATTCCTACGTTATACAAAATTCATTCTCCTTCCAAACTCGCTATTCCCATTGTACCAGTAAAGGTTGCAATTGTTTACCCTCTAATGCAGCTTCGATGGTAGGGATTAGATATTCCAGTCTTGCCGAAAGAGAATTCGGCTTTTCCCTGAAATTATCCTGCCCAAAGGGAACAAAATAGATGTTTTTCTGGTTTAGGAGCATTCCTAGATTCTTAGCATTATTACCTAAAGCATCGTTAGTAGAGATGGCTAACACTACTGGCCTGTTATTTCTTAGATGAGCCTTAGCTGCCATAACAACAGAGGTATCGGTAATACTATTTGCCAACTTAGCCATAGTATTTCCGGTACAGGGAATAATTACAAAGACATCAAAGCGTTTTGCCGGACCAATAGGCTCCACTTCAGGAATGGTTGTAAGAATCCTTTGTCCGGTAATCTCTTCGATTCTTTCTTTCCAGTATATAGCCTTGCCAAAACGAGTATCATGATCAAATGCTGCTGAAGAGAGAATGGGATAGACTTTGGCACCTTTAGATATTAGTTCAGTAATGGCGGGCATGGTCTGCTCAAAATTACAGTGCGAGCCAGTGACACCTAGACCGATAACCTTTCCTTCTAAAGACATAAGAACACCTCCTTTATAGACCTTCTTCTTGGATAATTTGCTTGATGGTTTGACCAAGGATAATGCCTGCAGAAACAGGGGCAATCTTCCCGGGCAGGCCCGGGGCTGACTCAACCTTAATGCCATACTGCTTAGCAGCTTCATGGTCAACCCCGCCCGGGGCTGAAGCAAGATCCAGAATATATGCACCTCTTTGAATTTGAGCTAGCTCTTTTGGTCCTAGAATTAAGGCGGGAATAGTGTTGAAGATTATCTTAAACTCTTTTAGAAAACCGGGCAGTTGAGAAAGAGGAATAGTCTGCAAACCGTGAGCTAAAGCCAGTGCAAGTTCATCCCCGACCCTGCTTGAAACATAAGTGAGCGCACCAAAGGCTTTTAACTTAAGAGCCAGAACCTGCCCAACCCGACCAAACCCCAAAACCAGAGTTTTCTTGCCTGTTAAAATCTCATCACAGGCAAAAAGAGCCATGGCAATGGCACCTTCTGCCGTTGGTAAAGCATTTAGGAGAGCAAAATCGTTACGATTTAGATAGCAGATGTGTTTGATCCCTCTTTCTCTTAATCCCCCGGATATTGCTGGGCTGCCCAACCCCAGCAAAACTAACTGTCTAGCGGTGAGGAGGGAGAGAAACCTAGAATAGTCAATATCCTTATAGATGCTTCTTTCCAGACCCTGGACTGGGAAAACAACTATATCTGCTTGATTGGCAAGTTCAATAAGCTCTTTATAGGACTCTCTAGCCATGGATACAGTATAGCCCTGTTCTCTTAGATAGGTAGCTGCAGCATCTTCCCTCTTATCTCCATTGAGGAAAACAATATGGACTCCCACTGCCCTCACCGGCCTTCAAATATAATGAACCGGACCCCCGGCCCGGTTCATTATATGTCACAGACTATAAAATTGTCCTTAAACAAAATCCTCTAAATCGTAGCTAACACCCTTCTTTTTAGAGATACCCTTAACTACTAAAGCCACACCTTTGATAAAGCTCTCCCGATTAATGGTATCATGCTTAATAATGAGGGATTCTCCTAGAGAACCAAAAATCACTTCATGGTGAGCTACAAAGCCTGGTAATCTTACACTATGTATGGGGATCTCTTCTTGAATCTCTTGAGTGAGAAAATCACCTAACCTCTTAGCTGTGCCAGAAGGTGCATCAAGTTTAGTTTCATGGTGTTTTTCAACTATCTCAACCTTATCAAACACTTTAGCTGCCTCTTTAGCAAAACGGAACATAAGCATGGCACCTAAAGAGAAGTTTGGAATTATAGCTGCTGAGGTATTATGTTCTTGACAGTATTCCTCAATCTGTTTTCTTTCACCTTCGGGAATACCGGTAGTTCCCACCACAGGATGCACCCCATAGGTTAGAGCTATTAGAGCATTATTACCTGCTACACTAGGTAAGGTGAAATCTAAAAGCACATCGGGTTTTGCTGTTTGAATAACCTCTACTAGAGAACTATTAATCCGTACCCCGAGAGTACCGACACCTAGATAGTCACCTAAATCAATACCAACTCTCTGTCTCCCAACTGCTCCAACTATTTCAATGTCATCAACACCAAGAAGTCCTTTAGTTACTTCCTTCCCTGTTTTTCCGGTAGCTCCAGCTACCACTACTCTTATCATATCATATCGCCTCCATGCTCATATTGTACAACATTTCAGGGAAATGAGTAAGGCGGCCGTAGCCGCCTGTCTTAATGAGTTTCCACATCCTGTGCTCCATTTTGTCTGAGTATCCTTGCTGCCTCTTCAACCTTGTTATCAGATGTCTTGATAGCAGCTAGGATTCTGCCCTGTTTAACCTGTTCCTCATAATGACGACCACGTTCCTCAGGGATACCAAAGTCAACAAGACCACCGGCAATACCACCACCAACTGCACCAGTTAGGGTTGCTGCCAAAGGACCAATTGCTAGGATTGGACCGATACCTGGAATAGCGAGTGCACCTGCACTTGCTAGGAGACCAGCTGCACCACCAATACCGGCACCCATAGCTGTACCATCGCCGACACGTTGGTTGGTATAGCGATTACCTTCTTCTCTACCCTGCTGATTATCATCCTTAGCTACTACCGAAATTTCATTTTCGGTAAAGCCTTTGTTCCGCAGGTCATTGGCTGCTTTTTCTGCTTGTTCTTTTGACTGAAAGAGCCCTACTACACTCTTATGTGGCATAGAACTAACCTCCTTTCTAGGCTAGTTTGCCCCATAGAGTTTAAAGGATACCTACTTCGCTTCATAACCCTTCTTCATTGATTGACCTTCCTGTCTGGCAAAATTCTCTTTATTTTTCTCAATATATGCCTGATAGAGGTCATCTGCTGAAATATCTGCTTTAATACACATGCTGGTGAAGAAATGAAGGATATCAACCAATTCTTCTTTAATTGCTTCGTTGTTTAGTTCTTTAGGATTCTTCCACCACTTAAAGTTAACCTCATCAATTAGTTCTGCCAATTCTGAAATTATCGCTAGAGTCTCTTTTTGAATCCAGGTGGAAAGATCATAGTCTAGGTCTCGTTTCTTAGCGAGATCATTATCGAATTTGGTTTGCAATTCAAATATGTGTTCTAATTTATCCATATGGCACACCTCTATGTATGAGAAAAGCTTCCCTATGGAGGAAGCCTTCTTGTTATTGACGTACTTCTTCGACTACACGATCTGGTTCGGCTTTTAATACCTCTTTACGGGATAGATTGACTCTTCCCATGTTATCAATCTCTGTAACCTTAACGAGAATCTTATCACCTAGCTTGACAATATCCTCAACCTTATTAACTCTTTCAAGGTCAAGCTGAGAGATATGACAGAGGCCATCCTTGCCAGGAAGAATCTCAACAAAGGCTCCGAAATTGGTGACACGGCTAACCTTACCAAGGTATGTCTTCCCGACCTCAACCTCTGCAGTTAGGTCTGTAATCCAGTTAATTGCTCTGTTGATATTATCCTGATCCTTTGAAGCGATATAGACAGTACCATCATCCTCAATGTCAATCTTGACACCTGTTTCAGCAATGATTTTTGTAATTACTTTACCACCAGGGCCAATGACATCACGAATCTTGTCTGGATTAATCTGCATTGTAACTATCTTTGGTGCATAGGTTGATAGTTCTGTTCTTGGTACACTAATGGTCTCAGCCATCTTCTCAAGGATAAATAGGCGGGCTTCTCTGGCCTGAGCAAGAGCCTGAGTAAGGATTTCACGGTTAACACCATCAATTTTAATATCCATCTGCAAAGCAGTGATACCCTTACTTGTACCAGCCACCTTAAAGTCCATATCACCTAGATGATCCTCTAGCCCCTGAATATCTGTTAAGACAACTACCTCATTACCTTCCTTAACAAGACCCATGGCAATACCGGCAACAGGTGCCTTAATAGGTACACCAGCATCCATTAAGGAAAGGGTACTACCACAGACTGAAGCCATGGAGCTAGAACCATTAGATTCTAAAATCTCGGAGACAAGCCTGATAGTATAGGGGAACTCTGATTCATCTGGAATAACTGGCAACAGCGCTCTTTCAGCTAGAGCACCATGACCGATTTCCCTACGACCAGGAGAACGCATTGGTCTAACTTCACCAGTTGAGTATGGTGGGAAGTTATAGTGGTGCATATATCTCTTGAGATCTTCATAGTGGGTTAAACTATCAAGTATCTGCCTATCACCAAGAGCTCCTAGAGCTGTAATTGTTAGTGCTTGGGTTTGACCTCTAGTGAAGAGTCCAGACCCATGGACCCGAGGTAAGATACCAACGCTAGTAGTGATTGGTCTGATTTCATTGATTTTACGACCATCAGGACGCAGTTGTTTCTCGATTATACCCCTGCGGACTTCTTCTTTCTCAATCTTATCAAGAATATTCTTGATATCCTTTGCGTTTTCTGGATATTCTTGAGCAAGCTCTTCTAGTACCTGCTTTTTAACTGCACTAACTTTTTCTTCTCTTTCAAGCTTCTCAAGAGTATTGATGGCAGCTACCATGTTCTCTGTTGCTAGCTCCCGGACTTTAGCTTCCAGATCCTTATCAACCTCATAAAGGATGACTTCCATCTTCTCCTGTCCGATAGCAGCAATGATTTCTTCCTGCCAGGCTACCTGTTCCTTAATCACCTCATGAGCCTTAAGGATAGCCTCTAGCATCTGGTCTTCAGGGATCTCATTTGAACCAGCTTCAACCATAAGAATGGCTTCCTTGGTACCGGCAACAGTTAGGTGCATATCACTCTTCTTGGTCTGTTCAGTTGTAGGATTAACAACCAATTCCCCATCAATCATTCCCATAATCACAGCACCAACTGGACCATCAAAAGGAATATCTGAGATGCCAAGGGACAGGGATGCTCCTAACATTGCGGCAATGTCTGAAGGATTATCAGCATCAAATGAGAGGATAGTAGCTACACTTTGCACATCATTACGGAATCCATCCGGGAATAATGGTCTGATAGCCCTATCAATTAAACGGGCAGCAAGAGTAGCTTCATCTGTCGGGCGACCTTCTCTGCGGAAAAATCCTCCTGGAATTCTCCCAGCAGCATAGAGTCTCTCCTCCACATCAACCCTTAGAGGGAAGAAATCTACTCCTTCTCTAGGTTCCTTGCTTGCTGTAGCGGTGACTAGTACCACAGTATCTCCATAGCGTACAAGTATAGAAGCATTGGCTTGTTTGGCAAGTTCTCCTGTTTCAAAACTGATGGGACGACCTGCCAGTTCATAACTAAATATTTTCTTGTCCACAAACACCCTCCTCGTATAATAGTGTTATCAAGTTAATTTGAAACATTACCAGTTGAATT
>DYGY01000013.1 GCA_020724425.1 Thermaerobacter marianensis | reverse complement strand
ACTATTTTAAGAATGTAACTGTAAAGAAGTTATGGTAAAAGGGCGGAGTTCCGCCCTTTCATTTTTTCCCTAAAGAACCTAGTTTCTTAGACCTGCCATCAGACCGAAAGTTCGCTGACTGGTTTCTTTTAGAGAAACTAGAACCCTTGTTGAATCTACCTCTTTTGCTTAGCATTGAATCACTCCCTTTTACTCATAGTCTGTGCAAACACAAAGGATAATATCTAGTCTTAAGTGGGACACTAACCAACAAAGGTTAGTGAAAGGATGAATTCCCATGACTATCTCACTTGGGTTAATTATTGTTACCGTTATTGTGGTCTTAATCTTCTTTGGTGCTGCTCAGTCCATTCTTGACAGGATGCACTTAACGGATACTCAAGCCCTTATTCTTCTGGGTATCATTTTCCTAGGTGCTTTCCTACCAGAAATACCTCTTGGTAGATCTGTATCGGTTGACATTGGTGGTGCCATTATTCCTCTGGGAATTGCTGTTTATCTTTTAGCTACAGCAGGAACTGCTAAAGAAAGGACCAGGGGTGTCTTGGCTGCACTAGTTACAGCTGCGGTTATCTTTACTTTAGAGCAGGTCCTACCAACTGATCCCGGAGTCTTACCGATTGATATTGATCCCATCTGGCTACCCGCTATTGTTGCCGGTATTGTCGGTTATGCAGCTGGTAGGTCTAGAAGAGCTGCCTTTATTGCTGGTTCTACGGGTCTTGTCTTAGTTGATCTATTTGCTGCTCTAACTAATGCCATTAGGGGTGTCCCGGGAGCCTTTATCGGCATCGGTAGTGCTGGCATATTTGATGGTGTAATCATTGGTGGTGTCCTTGCTGTTGTTTTAGCAGAGATTTTTGGTGAGTCTAGAGAGTTTCTTCAGGGTGGACCAGGTGAACATCCGCAAGAACTTGAAGAAGCTCTTACCAGACCAGAGAAACATGATATGAGTGGTTCAGGAGTCCGAAATGATGATTCCAAGGAACCCAATACTGGAGCCGGGTCAGGTGTATCCACAATGAGTACACTTCTAGTCATCTTCCTCTCCTTTGGCCTTATCGCTGGTTCGGCCATTTATGGCCCAAGAATTGGTGGCTTAGGTGATGAATTGATTGATGGTAGCTATTTTAGCATGTTTGATCAACAAGGTAATCTGATTACCGAATCTAGTCGACGAATGTTTGTCGATGATGAATACATTGATGGTGATAATCGCTGGTATCGAGTGGTTGAAGTTGATGGCAACAAGGCCATCGCCAAATTCCTCGGACTATTAGATTTTGCTGATTTAGGGGATAGCCCGGTAGTTGACTGGCTGGCAATGGATGAAACAGTACAGGAGGCATTCTTTGGTCTTTTTACTCAAGATCAAGGCAAGATTGCCATCTATCACACCCATAATGCTGAGTCTTACGTACTTGATGAAGGTACCGAATCAGTCAATGGTCGTGGTGGTATCCATGATGTGGGTAGAGCTTTCTCCGAGGCTTTAGAAAAAGAAGGCTTTGAAGCAATATACTCCGATAATATGCATCTTCCACATGATCGTGGTGCTTACAGACGTTCACGTCGTACAGCTTTAAACCTCGCTAAGGATCAGCCAGAGATAATCTTTGATGTCCATCGAGATGCTGTTCCCCCCGAGGTCTATTCCACAGAGGTTGATGGTGAAGAGATGGTGGGCATTAAACTGGTGGTTGGTAGACAGAATCCAAACCGTTCTGCAAACCTTCAGTTTGCCAAAGAGCTAAAAGCTATAGCTGATAAGGAAGCTCCCGGATTAATTAAAGGTATCTTCTTTGGCAAGGGTAACTACAATCAGGATATAGGTCCTAAAGTCCTTTTATTAGAGGTAGGTGCCCATAGCAACGCTAAAGCTTCAGCAGAAAAAGCTGTAGCTGAGTTTGCAAAAATTGTGGCTAGGTACAATGAGATTCACGGCAATAAGGATTAATATCACTGGTATATTAGGGGTACCTCTTTAAGGGTGCCCCTTTTTCTTTTGTTTAGAATTTGATAGGATAGTCAAGGGAGGAATGTAATATGAACAGAGTTTTCTTAATAGTTTTGGATAGTGTGGGCATCGGCGCCCTGCCTGATGCGCATAAATATGGTGATGAAGGTTCAAATACCCTTGGTAACACAGCTAAAGCAGTAGGGGGTATGAATCTTCCCAACATGGACCGTTTAGGTCTAAATAGGGTGTTGGCTTATAAGGGTGGGTCTAATCCCGAGGTCATTGGTCAATATGGCAGAATGGCTGAAGCTTCAGCAGGCAAAGATACCACCACCGGTCACTGGGAGATGATGGGGATAATTCTTGAAAAGGCATTCCCAACATACCCAGATGGTTTCCCTACCGAAATTCTAGAAGCCTTTGAAAAAGCAATCGGAACAAAAACCCTAGGTAATAAAGCTGCCTCTGGTACAGTTATCATTGATGAACTAGGGGAAGAGCATATGAAAACCGGATACCCAATAGTATATACCTCTGCTGATAGTGTTTTTCAAATTGCTGCTCATGAAGAAATAATCCCCATTGAGAGGCTTTATGAGATGTGTGAGATTGCTAGAGATATATTGGTTGGGGATCATGCTGTTGGCCGAGTTATCGCTAGACCTTTTGAAGGAGAGCCAGGGGCTTTTAAAAGAACCACCAAAAGACATGACTATTCCTTAAAACCTATAGAGAGCACAGTACTAGATAGATTAAAGGAAAAGGGCATAAATACCTTTGGTATCGGCAAAATCTATGATATCTTCGCAGGTGAAGGTATAAGTAAGTCTTTCTCTAGTGGTAGTAATGCTGAAGGCATGGAGGTAATGGGGAACCTAATCCAAGATAAGGGATGGCAGGGTCTAGCCTTTGTTAACCTAGTTGACTTTGATATGCTCTATGGCCATCGCAATAACCCAGAAGGCTATGCCAAAGCTTTAGAAGAATTTGATCAGTGGTTGGGGACCATAATTCCTGAAGTATCTGAAGAGGAACTCCTCATTATTACTGCTGATCATGGTTGTGACCCCACAACTGAAAGCACAGATCATAGTCGGGAATATGTACCACTCCTGGTCTATCAAAAGGGTATGGAAGCAAAGAATTTGGGTACCAGAGAGACTTTTTCTGATATTGGAGCAACTATTGCTAATATATTTAAGATAGAGGGTCCAAACAAGGGTAAGAGCTTCCTTAGCTAATCGTTTTGCATGGAGCAGGGAATTCCCCCTGCTTCCAGAATTTCATTTAGTGGAAAAGTGTTAACTTGGAGAAGGGGGTTCCTTAATGCCTGAGACAATGCAAACTATTGTCAAGCCTCAAGCGGGAAAGGGTCTAGTTCTAGCAGAAAGACCAGTTCCTACCTTTGGGCCTAATGAAGTATTAGTTAAGGTAGAGGCGGCTAGTATCTGTGGCACTGATTATCACATCTATACCTGGGATGATTGGTCTGCCAACAGAATCAAACCGCCCCTTATTGTTGGGCATG
This sequence comes from Thermaerobacter marianensis, assembly GCA_020724425.1. GTDB lineage: Bacteria > Bacillota > Sulfobacillia > DVGY01 > DVGY01 > DVGY01. The sequence goes on along the minus strand of DYGY01000013.1, from coordinate 52,908 downwards.
AATTCGCTGGAGAAGTTGTGGCTATTGGAAAAGATGTTAGTAGAGTTAGAGTAGGGGATAGGATATCAGCAGAGACACATATCGTCTGTAACAAGTGCTATCAGTGCCGTACAGGGGAAGCGCATGTCTGTAGAGATGTGGAGATTATTGGGGTAGACAGGGACGGTGCCTTTGCTGAGTATGTGGTTATACCAGAAGAGAATGCTTGGTTGAATGACCCGGATCTACCACCCGCATTAGGCTCCATTCAAGAACCGCTAGGTAATGCAGTGCATACAGTCCTAGCAGGCCCTATTGCCGGTGCTGAAGTAGCGATACTTGGTTGTGGTCCAATTGGCCTGATGTCGATTGCTGTAGCTAAAGCAGTTGGAGCAAAAGGAGTTATCGCTACAGACTTAAACCCATACAGACTGGACTTAGCAAAGAAAATGGGGGCAGATGTGGTTTTAAACCCAAAAGAAGTTGATGTGGTTGCTGAGATTAAAAGACTCACTGCTGATCGAGGTGGGGTCGATGTGACTCTGGAAATGTCGGGACATGAAACAGCCATTCGACAGGGTTTAGCAATTACCCGTAATGGTGGTAGGGTTAGTCTTTTAGGCCTACCTGCTAAACCTGTGGAACTAGATCTTACCGAACAGATGATTTTTAAGGGACTAACGCTTCAGGGAATCACCGGCAGACTTATGTATGATACCTGGTATCAAGTCAAGGGACTTTTGGCTAGTGGCAACTTAAACATTGAACCAATCATCACTCACAGATTTCCATTAAGTGATTTTGAACAAGGGATGGAATTGATGGCCAGAGGTACCTGTGGCAAAATCATTCTTGATATTTAAAAGAGAGGAGTGAATGATTTGAATCCATTAGGATTCCTAAAAGATGAGTTAGCCGAGCTAAAGGAACAGGGTCTGTATCGAGAGTTAAAAGTTCTAGAAAGCGGTCAGACACCCCGTTCAGTTATTGATGGCAAAGAGGTAATCAATCTTTCTAGCAATAACTATTTAGGTCTAGCTACTCATCCCAAACTCATTGAAGCAACGATTAAAGCAACAGAACAGTATGGTGCTGGTTCCGGTGCCGTTCGTACCATCATTGGTACTATGAGTCTGCATCAGGAACTTGAGCAAAGACTAGCAGAGTTTAAACATACTGAAGCAGTATTAGTGTTCCAGTCAGGCTTTACAGCTAATACCGCTACCATTCCCGCCATTGTTGGCAAAGGTGATGTCATTATTAGTGACTCATTGAATCATGCCAGCATTATTGATGGGTGTCGTTTAAGCAGAGCAGAGATTAAAGCATATGACCATGCAGATATGAATCACTTAGAACAAAGGCTAAAGGAAGCCAAAGATCAGGGTTCCGGAAAGATTCTAGTAATCACAGATGGGGTATTCAGCATGGATGGGGATATTGCTCCACTGCCAGACATAGTTGAACTCTCTCAGAAATATGGTGCCATCAGCTATGTTGATGATGCTCATTCTAGTGGTGTTTTAGGTGCTAATGGCAGGGGTAGTGTCGATCACTTTGGTTTACATGGCCAAGTTGATATTCAGATAGGTACTCTTTCTAAGGCCCTTGGGGTTTTAGGTGGTTATGTGGCTAGTAGCAAGGATTTGATTGACTGGTTAGTTCATAGAGGTAGACCATTTCTTTTTAGTACATCCCATCCTCCGGGAGTCACTGCAGCCCTTATAGCTGCTTTAGATATACTCCTAACTGAACCGGAATTGATAGATACCCTCTGGGATAATACCAGATACTTTAAAGGGAAACTAGAGGCTCTTGGCTTTGATACAGGAAAGAGTGATACACCAATTACGCCGGTAATCATCGGTGAAGGTTCAAAAGCAATGAAGTTTAGTGATGAACTCTTCAATGCCGGAGTCTTTGCCCAAGGTATCGCCTATCCAACCGTAGCAAAGGATAAGGCAAGAGTTCGTACCATAGTTACAGCTACGCATAGCAAAGCTGATCTTGATGAAGCAATCGCTGCTTTTGAGAAGGTCGGCAAAGACCTTTTAGTTATCTAACAGATTAATGGGTTTGGGGTTATCCTCAAACCCATTTTCTTTCCCTAAAACGATATTTATATTTGTATTTCCCGCTACCTTGTTTTACAATATGTCTGGTGGCAATTTCACCAATGTCTTTTCTTGTTAGGAAGGTGAACTCTAGTGATAATGACATTAGAAGATGTAAAAACCTATATCAGAGATATTCCTGACTTTCCTGTGGAAGGTGTCGTATTTAAAGATATCACTCCTCTGTTGGGTAATGTTGAAGCCTTTGATTGGGTAATCCAAGAAATTAAGTCCCAATTTGCTGATAAGGGTATTACAAAGATTGTGGGAGTGGAGTCTCGTGGTTTTATTTTCGGTGCTCCTCTAGCACTATCCTTAAATGCTGGCTTTGTACCGGTTAGAAAACCAGGTAAACTACCTGCAGATAAGATTCGTAGAGACTACTCTCTGGAATATGGGAAAGCGGCTCTAGAGCTCCATAGAGACTCGATTCAACCAGGTGATAGGGTACTTATCATTGATGATCTTTTAGCTACTGGAGGTACCTCTACAGCGGCCAGAGAGTTAGTAGAGGAACTAGGTGGCGAGGTCGTGTCATTTGCCTATGTGATTGAGTTAGGTTTTCTTGAAGGCCGTAAACGCCTAGGTGACTATAACGTATACTCATTATTAAAATACTAAAGCAAAAAAAGACTGTTGAATCTCAGCGGTCTTTTTTTGCTTTAGTATTTATCGATAATCGATAAATATATATTGACAATAGTAAATCTGGACCATAAACTTAAACTGAAAGGAGCTGAATCTTAATGGATTTAGATAGATTTAAGAGATTCGCTTATGTCTTAAGAGTATTCTTTAACTTTCTTTTCTGGGTCAGCATTCTTGCCGCTACCATATTACTCTTAGGCCTAATAGGGTTATATTTCACGGATACAGTCACTCTAACAGGAGATACCGGTAGTCTCTCCATCTCTTATGGTCCCTTAGGTTATGAGATTGCACCAGAATTACTTATAGGGATTGATGCAACTCCAGTGCTAATTGCTATAGCCCTATCAGCACTAGTAGTAGCCATATTAGCAATACCAGTATTTTATCAGCTAACCAAAATATTAAAAACAGTTGAAGAAGAACATCCTTTTGCTCTAGAGAATGCCAATCGGCTTAACATCATCGGCATGATATTAGTCCTTGCTGCTTTTGCTAAAGAAGCCACTAGCTATTATGTTCTGGCAGTCACTGTAGGTCTAATTGATATCCCCAACCTTACAGTCAACTACTCTCTTGTTGATACTTCCACTGTAATAACCGGTTTTCTGGTACTCTTGTTGGCAAGTATCTTTAAGTATGGTAGTTATCTACAGGAAGAACATGATTCCACGGTCTAGGAGTGAAAGTATGGCTATTATAGTTAGATTAGATAGAGTAATGGCAGATCGTAAAATGTCATTGAACGAGCTAGCTACAAGGGTGGGGATTACCCCAGCTAATCTCTCCAATCTAAAAACAGGTAAAGTTAAGGCAATCAGATTCTCAACTCTTGAGAGTATCTGTAGAGAACTTGAGTGTCAACCGGGAGATATTTTAGAGTATCGGGCTGCTAACCTTAAGGGTTAGCGGCTTTTTTAACGCTTTCTTAACGTCTTCTTACCAAATATTAACCCTTCCTTTGCTTGCAGTTAACAGAGCCCTGCTATACTCAAAGCAACTGATTGGTCAAGGAGGGAAAACATGAGAGAGATTGTGCTCGATAAAGTATCTAAAACTTATGATAAACAGTCCTTTGCAGTTGAGGATGTGGAGGTAAGTATCAGGCCCGGTGAGTTCTTTGTTCTTGTTGGTCCATCAGGTTGTGGCAAAAGCACGTTGTTACGTATGCTAGCCGGGTTAGAAGAAATTTCTGCTGGCTCCCTGTCCTTAGGGGGCAAACTGGCCAATCATCTTCCCCCAAACAAGCGAGAAATCTCGATGGTCTTTCAAAACTACGCCTTATATCCCCATCTATCCGTGGAAGAAAATATCATGTTTGGTCTTAAGGTAAGAAAGATATCCAAACAAGAAAGAAAGAGACGAGTTCAAGAAGCAGCTACAATGCTAGGTCTTTCTGATTATCTTAAACGCAAACCAAGAGAGTTATCAGGAGGCCAACGGCAGAGAGTTGCCCTAGCAAGAACAGTGGTGAGTCAGGCACCTATCTGTCTGATGGATGAACCTCTATCTAACCTTGATGCACAGTTAAGAGGGCAAATGCGAGTGGAAATCAGACAACTCCAACAACAACTGGGCATGACTATGATTTATGTAACTCATGATCAGGTTGAAGCCATGACCATGGGTGATAGAATCATGGTCTTAAGAGACGGCAAGGTACAACAGATTGGAACACCTTTAGAAATCTATAACCAACCGGTCAACAAGTTTGTTGCAGAATTCATCGGCTCTCCACCAATGAATATGGCAAGAGCCAGTATCATTGACGGTCGCTTAGTTGCCGGTAACGAGCTTTCCATTAAGCTATCACAAAGCGACCTAGCAAAGATAGGGAATCGCTCCATTACTCTTGGTATCAGACCTGAACATATTCATCAGGCTAACGGACAAGGAAGAGTTAGAACCACCCTCTTAAATGTCGAGATACTAGGTAATGAAACTCTATTAGCCTTTAATGTGAACAATACTATCTGGAAGGCTAAATGGCCTGGACAATGGCAATTGACAGCTGGTTCTCCGATTGAGCTGAGTATCGATAGGGAACAAATCTTCATTTTCGATGAGATCTCTGAAGAAGTAGTTTCTAGCCCCTTTAATAAGGATACGGTCTTGGAAGGGGTGCAGACTCTGTGAATGAGGTTATGGAGAAGATTGAGCGTTATCAGGTTCCAAAAAAAGAAAACCTCTGGCAGAAGACTGCTAACTTGCGAACAAGTATTCTCTATCTTTCACCAGCAATAGTGCTATTCTCAGTCTTTGTTTTCTATCCCATGTTTAAGACTGTATACCTAAGCTTCTTTTTGACTGATGCCAGGGGCAATGCGGCTCTGTTTGTGGGACTAGAAAACTATTTGTATCTCTTTGATTCGACAAGCTTTAAAAAGAGCATGAAAGCTACCTGGCTTTTTGCTCTGTATACCGTGCCTTCAATTGTCCTTATATCTTTCTTTCTTGCTTTACTAGCCAATGAAAAACTAAGAGGAATCGGTTTTTTCCGTACCATCTTCACTTCCACCATGGGTATGAGTGTGGCAGCTTCAGCAGTAATATGGTTGTTTCTTTTTCATCCAACAGTTGGTGTGTTAAATACTCTGCTTGGGTACCTCGGTATTAGGCCTATCCCCTGGCTTTTGGACTCCAAATGGGCTCTAGTTTCCATCGCCATCACTACTATCTGGATGAATATCGGTTTTTCTTTTCTGATTATTCTTGGTGGTTTGCAGAATATAAGTCAGGATCTTTATGAGAGTGCTAGGATTGATGGAGCCGGATATTTCTATCAGTTGTTCAGAATTACTATTCCTCTGCTATCGCCAACCCTTTTCTTCATTCTGATTATCACCTTTATCAACTCTTTTCAGTCCTTTGGCCAAGTAGATATCCTGACCAAGGGAGGGCCAGCAGAAGCGACCAACCTTATTGTATATGCCATCTATCAAGATGCATTCATAAACTATCAGTTTGGAACTGCCAGTGCCCGAGCCGTCATCCTCTTCTTTATGGTATTAGGACTAACACTGCTACAGTTTAAGTTTCTGGAAAAGAAGGTGCACTATCAATGAATACTGGTAGAACAACCCTTATCTATGCACTGCTATTTATATCTGCACTAATTCTGTTTTTTCCGATTCTCTATGCTGTTTCAGTAAGTTTTATGGATGGCAAAGATGTTTTCAACCGAGCTTTGTTGCCCTCAAGTTTCAGTTTTGATAACTACAAAAAGGTATTTAGTTCTGTTCCTTTGCTCCACTATTTGAAGAATAGTTTTGTGGTTTCATCTCTGGTAACTATAGGGCAATTGACTGTGGCCTCTCTGGCAGCTTATGTTTTCGCCTTTATCCCTTTTAAGGGCAGAGACTTTCTCTTTATAGTCGTTTTGGCAACATTGATGATTCCTTGGGAAGCCACCATGATATCTAATTTTTTGACAGTTCAGCACCTAGGCTGGGTCAACTCCTATAGAGCCTTAACGATTCCTTTTTTTGCCTCAGCCTTTGGAATATTTCTCTTAAGGCAACATTTCAAATCCATACCCTATGAGCTCTATGAAGCAGCTCAGATTGAAGGGTTAACTAGGTTTCAGATCTTCTATCGTGTGGTCTTACCCTATTCAAGAATGAGTCTTGTCACACTGGGTATCTATAGTTTTCTAACCACTTGGAACATGTACTTATGGCCCTTGTTGGTTACCACAAATGACTCAGTGAGGACTATCCAGATTGGACTTAAACAATTACAGACTGTAGAGGTAGCAACCGAATGGGGGGTGGTAATGGCTGGTGTTGTGGTAGCAATTCTTCCCACACTGATATTAATTTTTATCAGTCAGAAACAGCTTCAGAAAGGTCTAACACAGGGTGCACTAAAATAGTGAGGAGAGATGAAAATGAACTGGAAAAAAGTAGCTTTAGCGTTGTTGTTGGTATTAGTTGTTATGACAGTAGCGGCTTGTTCAAAAGAGACTCAGGAGAGTCCTGCTCAGACTGAGCCCAAACCAGCTCCAGTGAACGAGGTAGTGGAAATTGAGTTCTGGCATGCCATGGGTGGAAGTCTTGGTGAAGAGCTTAATATCCTAGTGGATGACTACAACAAATCTCAGGATAAGGTTAAGGTAACTGCCCACTATCAGGGTTCCTATGAAGAACTATTAACCAAATTTAGAACTGTAGGTGGAACTAAGAACGCTCCAGCAGTTGTTCAGGTTTTTGAGGTAGGTACAAAATATATGATTGAAAGCGGTCATATTACACCAGTCCAGGACTGGGTTGATAGGGATAACTATGATCTTTCTCAATTGGAGGAAAACATCCTCAGCTACTATACTGTTGATGGCAAGCTATATTCCATGCCTTTCAATTCATCCACACCGGCCCTATTCTATAACAAAGATGCCTTTAGAGAGGTTGGTCTTGATCCTGACAATCCACCGCAAACCTTTAATGAAATTACCACGATAGCAGCTCTCTTAACTACAAGTGACCGTTACGGCTTTTCCACCATAGGGCATGGTTGGTTCTTTGAACAGTTGTTAGCAACTCAGGGTGCTAACTATGTTAATGAGAATAACGGGAGAACCGGTGATGCCACAGAGGTACTCTTTAATGGTCCAGAAGGCTTAAAGATCTTTGAATGGATTAATGATATGCACTTGGCAGGCACATATGGATATTTTGGCAGGAGCTGGGATGATGCCCGTGCTGCCTTCCAAGCTGGACAGGTCGCCATGTACATGGATTCTTCAGCTGCTACCAAAGCTCTAGTTGAAAATGCACCGTTTGATGTCGGTGTTACCTTCATCCCCTATGCGGATGACACTGAAAGACACGGCGTAATCATTGGTGGAGCATCCCTATGGATGGCAAATGGTATCTCTGAAGCCGAACAAGCTGCCGCCTGGGATTTTATGAAGTATCTCCAAACTCCATCAGTCCAAGCAAAATGGCATGTCAACACCGGATACTTTGCCATCAATCCCCAAGCTTATGATGATCCACTAGTACAACAAGAACATGAAAAATATCCCCAGTTGAGGGTGCCAATTGACCAGTTGCAGGCAACCAAGAAATCAACCGCTACTCAAGGTGCCTTAATGACCGTATTCCCAGAAGCCCGGCAGTATGTGGTTACAGCATTTGAAAATATGTATCAGGGTATGGATCCAAAAGCAGCGTTAAATGAAGCTGCTGAACTAACTAACAGAGCTCTAGATATATATCACCGCACAAAATAAGGTGGGGAGGCTCCCTATAAATGCAAATTTTCGCTCACCGTGGTCTATCAAGCCTATATCCAGAGAACACAATGGCCGCTTTCAAGGCAGCTGCCAGTCTAGATATTGATGGAATCGAGCTTGATGTACAGCTAACAGGTGATCTAGTTCCTATAGTGATTCATGATGCGATACTAGACCGTACCACCACCGGAACTGGAGTAATTAAACAGCATACCTTTGCCGAGCTTAGAGAGTATAGTGCCGGGGCACATTTTTCTTTAGCACACACTGAAGAGAAGATACCCTCTCTTGAAGAGGTATTACGATGGGCTCTTGGCAATCAGCTGATTTTGAACCTTGAACTTAAGGACTCTTCTTTTCTCCTAGTTGAACTGGTCTTAGAGCTAATCAAGACTTATCAACTTACAGATAGGGTCATTATCTCTTCATTTGATCATGAACTAATCTCAAGAATTCAGGGAGTGCCAACAGCAATAATTACTAGCGAATACATCCCTGATGTGGAGAGATACCTCTCTCTTATCGGTACAAAAGGCTACCACTTCTGTGATTACTGTATCCCTAAAGAAGAAGCCTTAGCCTTAAACAAAAAGGGCTATCACCTCAGACCATACACAGTTAATCACCAAGAGAGGATTAGAGAACTATTAGACTGGAATCTAAGTGGCATCTTCACTGATTATCCGCAAATAGCTCAGATTGAAAGAGCTGCTAGCCATAAGGGTTAGCAGCTCCTCTCTTACCCCTAAGTGCTAGCTTGGTGGGGAAATCTATAAGGTATCTCCTTAGTTAGATATAGCATCAATTTTATACTGACCCCAAGGTTGACACTTAAGTAACCGAGGAAAAGCATCCACTCATTCTGAAACTAGGAGATGAGTGAGAACATGAAACGTAAACGTTGGACTACTGAGGTAAAGATGGGCTTAGTATGACAGTGGGTGAGATCTGTAGGAGACATGGCATCAGTTAATCCATGTTCTATGAGTGGAAAGATGCTTTCATGAATCGAGGAAGAACCGAAACAAGCGCAAAGGGCATGGGGACAAGCCACATTACAGATTGAGATATTGAAAAAACAAGAACATGCAAGGGCCAAAGGAGCAAAAGAGATAGTCACGGAAAGTGAAGGCCGGTATTTTATGTCATTAGTGTGCCAAACACTAGGTGTATCAAGTGCTGCAGCAGAATAGAAAGCAAGAAACCTCTAGTGATCAACGTGATTTGATGAATCTAATTAATGGTGTTTTGAGAGAATATCCTAAATTCAATGAGCGGATGCACTCTAGTTTAGGATACAAGTCACCTAGGCAATTTAGGGAGCAATAAAGTCTTCGTAAAGAGGTTTTTGACAAAATGGGGGGCATGCCAATTTACCTAAGAATGGTGCAGGCACCCTATGAAGATAAAATAGAAACAAAATACTATGGGAATAAGATAAAAAGACGTATCCAACTGGGAACAGAGAAATAGATAAGGGAATCTTAATATTTAGGTTGTGATTTTGGATGTATGAAGAGAAATTCTCAAACAAGACAATTCCATACCGAGAAAAGGAAAATGAAGTCTTAGAAATATTTCAAAAGAACTCTAAGGTTTTGGTTGTCTATCTTTTTGGTTCATTCGCTATAAATAGGGAAAAGGCTGGCAGTGATATTGACTTTGCAATTCTACTAGATAGTCGTTTCAGCAAACAAGATCAATTTAAAACAGAGATGTTCTTGCTTGATGAATTAATCAATACCCTCAACAGCCAAGCTATAGATCTACTTTGTCTGAATACTGCAACCATTGAGATGCAGTATGAGATAATAACTAGTGGTAGAGTGATACATGTGAAAAATGAAACTGAACGAATATCTTTTGAAACGATTACTATTATGAAATACCTTGATTTTAAGCCCTTTTTGGAGGCACATAGAAAAACCCTGCTATAAGGAGAGTGAAGAAGGTGAATTCTAGCAAATTGGAAAGCCAAATTCTCCTGTTAAGAGAATATCTATCTGTTTTAGAAAAGGCCAAGAAGACATCTTTAGAGGAGTTTAAAAGTGTTCCAAAGGAACATGGTAAATGTGGACATACTGAAAAGGCTAATCGTAACAAGAAAAACAACAACTGTGGTTATCAATCAATTGATGACCGTATTGGAGCAATGAATCTGTACCGTATGGGAATAAACTATCTTGTTGATAGTCAAAGTCACAACAGAGTAAACTCTTTTGTAAAGGGTGTTGTCACATTTTTAGCGCAAGAAAGTATTTCGGTACCGGTGATTCACCTCGCCACCTAAGAGTTGGGAGTCTTCTCGCCAAAACCTGAATAATAAAACCTCTCTAGAAAGTCTGGGGAGGTTTCCTTATGTCCTTTGTAGGAATCAGTTATCTTAATCTTCCCTAATGAAGGAATTCGTTAGTCGATAAGGAATTAACTAATATTGTTGCCAAGAATACCGAATCCTAAAAAAATAAGGGGGTTTAGGGGTGAATTTCGAGTTAACTGAAGAACAACGGATGATTCAGAAGACTGTCAGAGAATTTGCTCAAGAGGTCATTGCACCTGGGGCAGAAAGACGTGATGAGACCACCGAATTTCCAGAAGACATTGTCAAAGATCTTGGTGAGATGGGGATTTTAGGCTTGCCCTTTCCAGAAGAGTATGGAGGGGTCGGGGCTGACACTGTTAGTTTTGCTTTAGCTGTTGAAGAAATAGCTAAGGTTGATGCTTCTCTTGCTTTAACTGTATCAGCTCATATTTCTTTAGGTTGTGCACCCTTATACTATTTGGGTAGTGAAGAACAAAAGAAAAGGTACCTCACACCTGCTTTGCAGGGTGAATATCTTGCTGCTTTTGGCCTTACAGAACCAAATGCAGGTTCTGATGCTGGTGGTACTGAGACAACAGCGATTCTTGAAGGAGACCACTGGCGATTAAATGGTACCAAGATGTTTATCACCAACCCCACTTATGCAGGGTATGTGGTAGCAACTGCAAGAACGGCAAAGGAAGGTATCTCTTCCTTCATAGTACCCAAAGACACCCCGGGATACAGTATTGGTCAAAAATATGAGAAGTTAGGGATGCGGTCTTCAGATACTAGAGAGTTAATCTTCTCTGATGCAAGGATACCAAAGGAGAATCTCCTTGGCACTGAAGGAGAGGGTTTTAAGGGCTTTCTTAAGGTTCTTGATGGGGGAAGAATCGGTATTGCTGCGCTTTCCTTAGGATTAGCTGAGGCATCTTTAGAAGCTGCTCTTAAGTATGCCAAACAGAGAGTACAGTTTGGTCAACCAATTAGCAAGTTTCAAGCTATCCAGTTTAAGCTTGCTGATCTTGCTACTCAAATTGAGATGGCTAGGATGGGTCTCTATCGGGCTGCCTGGTTAAAGGACAACCATCAGAAATATACTAAAGAAGCTGCAATGGCTAAGCTTTTTGCTTCAGAATTAGCTGTTAGAGCAGCTAATGAAGCCATTCAGATCCACGGTGGTTATGGCTATATGAAAGAGTATCATGTTGAAAGATTCCTCAGAGACGCTAAACTCTTAGAAATTGGTGAGGGTACCTCTGAGGTTCAAAGAATAGTTATTGCTAGATCAATAGGTTGCTAAGGAGGAGATACTAATGAGAAAGATTAATTCAGAAATGGCAGGGATGTTAATTGAGATTCTGGTAAAGCCAGGAGATGCAGTCACGGTCGGTCAGAATATTGCCAAGATTGAATCAATGAAAATGGAAATTGAAGTACCAAGCCCCCTAGAAGGTACTGTTGAAGAAGTCGTTGCTGAAGCTGGTGAATTTGTAAATGAAGGTGACACATTAATAGTTCTAGCTTAATGGAGGGTTAATATGCCAGATGAAAAGCTACTGAAGATGACAGATGTTGCCTTAGCGGGTGGATCACCAAAATATCATGAAAAAGCTAAAGAGGTTGGGAAGCTTTTTGTTCGTAAACGTCTTGAACTCTTATTTGATAACTATGATGAGATTGTAGAGGATGGTCTTTTAGCTAATTGTGAAGCCAAAGACCTTCCTGCTGATGGTATCATAACAGGTATAGGGAAGATTCATGGCAGAACTGTCTGTTTTATGGCCAATGATTCTACCGTTAAAGCTGGCTCCTGGGGCCAAAGAACAGTTGAGAAGATCTTAAGAATCCAAGAGATGGCTGAAAAACTTGAAGCACCAATATACTACCTGGTAGATTCAGCCGGTGCTAGAATAACCGATCAAGTGGAGATGTTCCCTGGAAGAAGGGGAGCGGGTAGAATCTTCTATAACCAGGTCAAACTCTCAGGCAGAGTCCCTCAGGTCTGCCTGCTCTTTGGACACTCTGCTGCCGGTGGTGCCTACATACCTGCTTTTACCGATATCGTGGTGATGGTTAAGGGTAATGCCAGTATGTATCTAGGATCTCCACGAATGGCGGAAATGGTTATTGGTGAGAAAGTGGATTTTGAAGAGATGGGTGGAGCAGAAATGCATGCCACTGTTAGTGGTTCTGCCGATATTGTTGTAGATACCGAAGAAAAAGCTATTAGGCTTGGTAGACAGTATCTAGAGTACTTCCCAGATAACTTCAGAAACTTCTCTCCTAATACTGAATCTTTAGAACCAAAAGGCAATCAACTATTAGGTGATTTAATACCTGCAAATCAGAATGCGCCTTTTGATATGTATGACTTCATCGATGGTTTGGTGGATGGTGATAGTTTCTTTGAAATTAAAAGAGACTTCGCTAAAGAACTCATTACCGGATTTGCCCGTTTAGATGGTAAGGTGGTAGCTATCATTGCCAACCAACCAAAGGTTAAGGGTGGCGTTCTCTTTGTAAATTCAGCTGATAAGGCGGCTAGATTTATCTGGCTTGCAGATGCTTTCAATATTCCATTGCTCTTTTTAGCAGATGTTCCTGGATTTATGATTGGAACTAAGGTGGAACGAGAAGGAATTATCAGGCATGGTGCCAAACTAATAACAGCGGTCTCAGAAGCTACTGTACCAAAAATCTCTGTTGTTGTCCGTAAAGCCTATGGGGCTGGTCTTTATGCTATGGCAGGTCCTGCTTTTGAACCTGATGTGACGATTGCTTTACCAACTGCGCAAATAGCTGTTATGGGACCAGAGGCTGCTGTAAATGCTGTATATTCAAACAAGATTGCTGAGCTACCCGCTGAAGAAAGACAAGCTTTCATTATGCAAAAGCGTAAGGAATATCAAGAAGATGTAAACATCTATCGCTTGGCTTCCGAAATGGTAGTGGATGCAGTCATCCAACCAGAGGATCTAAGAAATGAGCTAATCCGTCGCTATAGCTACTATATCAACAAAAAACTACCTTTCAGTGAAAGAAAACATGGCGTTCCGCCGGTTTAATGGGGTGGGCTTATGAATGATCAGCTATTGGTGAGTAGCGATAAGGGTATAGTGACTATCTGGCTTAATAGACCTGACTCAAGAAATGCTCTACAAAGTACCATGTTAGCTGATCTTGATACCCTCTTAAGAGAATGGGGAGAGGAAAAATCTACCCGGGTTATAGTTCTTAGAGGTAAGGGTTCAGCTTTCTGTGCCGGAGCAGACTTAAAAGAGATTCAGAGTCTTGATAATGTGATGGCTCAAAGAGAATACTTTAATGGGGTAGCAAGAGTATTAAAGACCATGAGTTCCCTGCCACAACCAGTGATTGCTGGTGTACACGGGTATGTGCTAGCAGGGGGGTTGGGATTGGCTGTAGGAGCAGACTTCACTCTGGCTAGTGAGGATGCTATTTTTGGTCTTCCCGAAATCTTTGTTGGTCTTTTCCCCATGGTCGTTATGGCCCCCATTACTAGAGCTGCTGGAAGAAAAAAAGCAATGGAACTTCTCTTTACCGGAGATAGAATTTCCGCTGAACAAGCAGAACAAATGGGGCTGATAACCAGGGTAGTTAAGGATCTAGACGCTGAGATAGATGCATTGGCTCAGAAATTAGTTTCTAAAAGCCCGACTGTTTTAAAACTGGGAAAAGAGGCATTCTATACAGTAGAGGGTATGCAATATGAGCAGGCCATGCGCTATCTTAGAGAGATGATAGCTATTACAGCAAGCACTCCTGATGCAAAAGAGGGTATAGAAGCTTTCTTAGAGAAGAGACCGCCAAAATGGTCTGAATAGAACACAGGAGGTTTAATAATGCATTTAGCCAGGTATAAAAGGGTAGCCACGCTACTCCTATCAGTATTCTTTCTTTTTGGTAGTATGGGTGTTGTCCATGCAGAAGAACAAGATTCTCTGGGTCTAACAGCCCCATCTGCCTTCTTAATGGATATTCGCAGTGGGAGAGTTCTCTATGAGAAGGATGCCGACTGGCGGGTTCAACCAGCTAGTCTAGCTAAAATAATGACCATGGAGCTTCTCTTTGAAGATTTAAAGACAGGTAAGGTTAGTCTTGATGATCAGGTCCTTGTTAGTGAAGAAGCCTGGCGTTTTGCACTGGATAGAAATCTCTCAAGAATGTTCCTTGAAGTAAATACGAGGGTATCACTAGAAGATCTGTTATATGGTATAGCTGTATCCTCCGGTAATGATGCTTCTCTAGTTATTGCTGAGCATTTGGCAGGATCAGAAGAGGCATTTGTTAGAAGAATGAATGAACAGGCTGTCAAACTGGGAATGGATAATACTGTTTTCCAAAACAGCCATGGTCTCACTGCTGAAAATCAGTATACCACTGCTAGAGATATGGCGACTCTTGGTCAACATCTCCTTTTGGAACACCCTGACTCTATACCATACATGACAGCTAAAGAATTCACCTATAACAATATTAGACAACCAAACTACAATGGTCTAGTATACAAGGATGATAGAATCACAGGAATCAAAACGGGTCATACAAGTATTGCTGGCTATCACTTGGTTGCTTCTGCTTTAGAAGGAGAAACTCACCTGATTTCTGTGGTGTTAAGCACAGACAGTGCAGCAACTAGAGAGAATGAATCTCTAGCCCTACTAAACTACGGTTTTAGAAACTATGAGACTCAACCGGTGAAACTAACTGACTTACCAAACATCCAAGTCTATAAAGGGAAAGACAAGGAAATACAGTTAGTTGCAAAAGAGGAAGCCTGGATAACCATAACCAAAAACAGCAAACAGGAAATTACAACTGAATATATTGTCCCTGATTTCCTTGTAGCACCTATAGAGAAGGGACAGGAAATAGGTGAAGCAAGAATCTATGAGGGTGATGAATATCTGACAACTGTCCCCTTAGTTGCTAAGACAGATATTGAAAAAGGAGGATTCTTTAAGGTCCTTTGGGATAGTATCCGGGTATTTTTCAAATCCCTAGTTGTCCGTAGCTAAAAATAGGTCCTTCTCAGAAATGGGAAGGACCGTATTTTTTTGTCCTAAATGCCTCAAACTAAAGCTTTGAGGTGAGATTAATGACAGAAAAAATATTTATGATTACCTGGGAATATCCTCCCAGAATGATAGGTGGCCTGGGTGAACATGTCTATCATTTGAGCAAAGAACTACCCGCATCTGATAAGCAAATCCACGTCTTAACTCCTGCAACTGGGGCAGTTCTTGAACATGAGGCCCATGGTGGGCTAATAATTCACAGGATACCATCCCTACAGCTAAATACACCCGACTTCATTACAGATGTACTGCAATGGAATCTTCAGGTTCTCCAGTCAGCTATCAAGCTAACAGAACACACTGGAGTACCTGATCTAATTCATGTCCATGATTGGCTGGGGGCACTGGCCGGTCGTTCCTTGAAACATCTCTATAAGGTGCCTCTTGTAGGTACCATCCATGCTACCGAAAAGGGAAGACATAATGGCATACACAACACTCTGCAGCAATATATAAATGATATAGAATGGATGCTTGGTTATGAAGCTTGGGCCGTCATTGTCTGTAGCAACTATATGTTAGAAGAGGTCCAACGTAATTTCTCTTTACCTCAAGACAAGATCTGGGTTATTGCCAATGGTGTTAGCATGACTCCACTATGGCATAAAACCATCTATGAGATTGACTCAGAAAAGATACTACAAGAAACCGAACAACAGGGAGATGCTTTAAGACATTTAGCTGAACAAAGAAGAAGATATCTTCTTTACCTTGGTCGCCTAACAAGAGAAAAGGGTGTTGATACCCTTTTAACAGCTTTCTCCAGGTTGCCACAGAGATTAAGGGATACCCTAAACCTTGTTATAGCTGGTAGGGGTCCTGAAGAGCACAATCTCAAAAGAATTACCTACAACCTTGGTCTGGCCCATCAGGTTATCTTCACCGGCCGGGTTGAAGAAGAACTAAAACTAGGTCTATTAAAAGGGGCAGAGATAAGTGTCTTTCCTAGTCTTTATGAGCCATTCGGGATTGTGGCCTTAGAAGCCATGGCAGCCAACTCCCCGGTTATTGCTTCAAGAACCGGAGGCTATACAGAAACTATTGAACATGGTAGAACAGGACTGCTTTTTAACCCAGGTGATAGTCATGACTTAAACCACAAATTGATGCAACTTATAGATGATAGTCATTTAAGAG
Organism: Thermaerobacter marianensis; assembly: GCA_020724425.1. GTDB lineage: Bacteria > Bacillota > Sulfobacillia > DVGY01 > DVGY01 > DVGY01. Next base: position 36,387 of record DYGY01000013.1, on the reverse strand, counting down.
AAAGATTAAGAACTGAAGGTAGAAGAATGGTTGAACAAGAGTATCGCTGGTCTAATATTGCCAAAAAAACAGGCCGATTATATACCTCCATCATCAACGAAGCAAAAGATCAACAATGGATTGAGACCGAATGGCCTTTACAGAAGAACGGGACCAGACTCATAGGCTATAGTTAGGAGGGAGGAAATGCAAGCAGTGATTATGGCCGGAGGTAAAGGGATGAGACTCCGGCCATTGACATCCCATTGTCCCAAACCCCTCGTACCAGTCCTTAATCAACCAATCCTTGAACACATTATCACCTATTTAGCAAAAGCAGGTATCACTGAGATCTACCTCACTTTAAACTATCTTCCAGAGCAAATAGAGGAATACTTTGGTGATGGTAGTAGGTATGGGGTAGAGCTCAAGTATGTTCTAGAAGACAGTCCTTTAGGTACTGCTGGCAGTGTTAAACAACTAGAAAAGCAGCTCGGAGAAGTCTTTATGGTATACAGTGGTGATGCCTATGCAGACTTCTCTATTGAACAACTAATTAACTTTCATCAAGCTAAAGGTTCTTTTGTAACCATGTCCCTATATTCGGCAATTAACCCCACTGAATATGGTGTGGTACTAACTGATGAAGACATGAGAATAGTCCGTTTTCTTGAAAAACCAGCCTGGGGCCAGGTTTTCTCAAACCAGATAAATGCTGGTATCTATATACTCAACCATGATGTTCTGGAGCATATTCCTAAAAGTATGGCCTTTGATTTTAGCAAGGACCTCTTTCCTAGGTTCCTTGCTCAGGATAGACCCATGTATGGTTTTCCAATTAAGGGGCACTGGTGTGATATAGGAGATACCAGAGAGTATCTTAAGCTGAATATGAGACTGCTAGAGAAACATGATTTGGGGATACCTTTATCGATACCACCAGTCATACTAGGGAAGGGTTTGGAGAGAGCTCAGGATACTCTTTTAGGCCCCAATCTTATTCTTGGTGCAGATGTGAAGATTGGTAGAGGCAGCAGCATCAAGAATTCTGTAGTCTGGGACAATGTAACTATTGGTGAAGATAACCAGATTGATGGAGCCATTCTCGCTAATGGGATGAAGACCGGTGATCGGGTACAGATAAGGAGGGGGAGTGTTATCGGTACTAAAACAGTAATTCAATCTGGAGCAAAAATAGGTCCGGGTGTACGAGTCGGTTCTGAATCTAGTATTGCTGCAGGAGCAAGCATCTATCGGGATGTGGCAGCTTTGACAACGGAAGCAGGACAGCTCTTTAGTGCTAATGGTATTAAGGGAACTCTTGATAATCAATTGAGACCTGATTTGCTAGCTCTCTATGGCTTAACACTGGCTAGATACCTACAAGATACAAGAGAAAAACAGGCCTTAATCGCCTATAGTATCAGGGACAAAGGAGAGATACTAGCGCAAATTCTAGCTGCCTCTTTGCAAACAGGAGGAATCAAGGTCTTCTTGGATGATAGTGGTTGTTTCCCACACTCTCGCTACCAGGCTGAAAAACTTAAGAGTCAACTACAGATATATCTTCTAGATGAGGGCGAAACCCAGAGAATTATCCTTCATGATCTGGATCAACTACCCTTAGCACGCAAAGAAGAGAGACAAATAGAACGGCTTTTCCGAGAGGCTGCCTGGCTTAAACAAGCGGATTCTGGTAACAGAGAATTAGTTCCCTGGGAGGAAACCTGGTTAGAGAGAATACTAGATGAACCCTCTTCTAAAAGAAGATCAACCTGGTCTTTAAGCCTCAAGCTGGATTTAACGAGGCTACACAACAATGTAAAACTTAAGGAAAAGACAACCTGGGGTAGTGGCAGAGAGATAATACTTGCTTCTGGACCATACTGGAACAAACCACTCTTGAGTTTTGGTGAAAAAACACTAACTACAAACGAAGTTTTAGCCTTTCATAGTGTTTTATCAAGCCATCTTAGTAAGAAGAATTCAGTTTGTCAGTTGACAATAGAGGCGCCAGAAAGCCTGATTCGTTATGTAAAGGAACAGGCAGCCATACCTCTTAGAGTTCAGTTAGCAGAAAGCCATCAGGGTACCTTCCACAGGGCAACTAAAGTTCCATCTTTTTTTTCTCTACTTGAACTTCTACTTCAAGCTCAAAGAGTTAATCTAAATGTGCCCTATCTTCTAAACGAAATACCCAAGGAAAATACCCTTGAAAGAATTTTTCCCTGTCCTGTAGAGAAAAAGGCAGCTCTCATGAGCTTAATTAGCAGAGGAGAAGGACTAGGTGCAAATTTTAGAGCTCAGATAGAAGGTTTCCGTTATCAAGATGGTAATGTAGTTCTCCTGCCGGAAACTGATTCATCTGCTTTTAGAATCATTAGCTATGGAAACACTGCAGCGAGCCTTCTACAAGAAGTTACTTCATGGTTACAGGACTCCTTAGATAGTCTTGAGGAGTAAACTCAGCAAAGAGATCTAATGGGATTTCATCCTCTATCTTTTCACCATTCATTAATTTTTCAGCTGCTTCCAGATGATATATCAATCTATCTTTGGCATAATCAGTTACCGTTCCTGCCGTAAGGATAAAAGGCCAATCACTGGCCTGTGCTAAGAGAAGATGCAATCCTGCTTTTCTCATTAGTTCACCATTCTTTCCTTGCCTTAGGAGCAACAGGTATTTCTTTGCTAATCGGTGCAGACGGGGGTAGATCCATTCAGTATGGTCATTGAGCCAATAGTCGAAGTATCCTTCATTTCCCCAGCTTGAACTTGAAGGTGTTAGGGGTTGAGGCCCAAACTTATCAAGAAGATTACTGCCGGTAGTGGCAATCACTCTGTCATTACCGGCAAGTTTTGTTAGGACTGCATTAATCCAGTCTGGTCCTTCAAACCACCAATGACCAAATAGTTCAGCATCATAGGGGGAAACAATGACAGGTGGTCTATCCATCTGCTTTTCTAGGTCTTTAATTTGCCAGGTTAGTTTGTTTACAAAGTCTTCAGCATGTAACCAGACTTTGTCTTGTGCCCATTTGGGTACATAGATATCCTTGTCTTCAGTCTGACCAGTTATCCGATGATACTTGAAGCCTGTATCTAGACGCTGATCATTATCGCCAATGTAGGGTCTAACATATTCAACCGGTAGGTAATAGCCGATGTCCCGATAGAATTCCCGGTAGTCATAATCACCAGGATAGCCTTCCTTTGAACTCCATACCTGTTTTGATGTTCTTGGATCCCTAGGGAACCCTAACAGACCTCCAGGAATCTCTACCGGTGAATAGACACCATAGCGAGGCCTTGGGCTACCATAAAGAACTGCATGACTTTCAAGAAAAGTATATCTAACTCCCTTTTCTGCCAGTATCCCACCGACATTAGGTATGTAGGCACATTCTGGCAACCAGAAACCTTCAGGCTTAATCCCGGTATGAGCAGAAAAACTCTCAAGACCCAGACTTATCTGGGTCCTAATTGTCTCCGGACAGATTTCATGTAAAGGCAAAAAGGCATGAGTCGCTGAGGTTGTCAAAAGCTCAAGCTCATGATTTTGCTGGAGATAGACATAACCTTTAATTAGATTCCCATCAAGACTCTCCCAGAGTTTAAGTATGTTCATAAGCTTATCTAAATACATTTCTGCTACCAGGATCTCCCTACCAGTTGTCCGTTGTACTTCCTGTTCTGCCAGTCTAACAAGACTCTTTAACTTGGTAGTATACCTCTCTTGCATTTCTGTATCAGCAAACATACTTAAAAGAGTTGGTGAAAAAGATATACTAATGGGAATAGGGATACCCCTGCTGCTTAGATCCTTTAAAACTAGGAGCAGGGGAAGATATGATTCTGTCATTGCTTCATGAAACCATCTCTCAGCTAGGGTGTTCTTCTTTCTATGTTTTATGTAGGGGAGATGGGCATGCAGCAATAGTAGCCAGTACCCCAACGGCCTCACTCCTTACCAGTCTATAGGGCTGCTCCCGGCAATCCCTTCTTCGCTTAATGGTAGTGGTTGCCAGGCAGGATCTTCACCCATTGGACCTGCAGCAGGCAATGTAACTATGTTGGATTTCTGCCAGAGGTGAAAATCACCCTCATACGTAGTTTTTCCTAAGAAAACTTGATAACTTTCATTTGGAGAAACATTGATATTCCATGATCTTGATTCAGCCGATACGGGAATTAACTGCTGCTGTCGGGTTTCAAGGTTTAGAACCCTTAATGAGGGGTACCCATCACCCTCAGCTAAAGATGCTAATTGTTCTGCAGTTAAAGACCAATATAGGTGTAACCAATATGGATTCTTCACCAGAAGTACAAGATCATCTTGAGGGAGACTTCCGGTTAGCTCTTCAGCCATTTCGAAGAGATCTTCTCCCCGAGGAGTAGTCTCATTAACTTTGGAACGTTTGGCAAGATAAAAGATAACAGCTGCCAGCAAAACTGCTAACAGGAGATAAATCCAGGACATAGGGATACATCCTTTCTGGGTTAGTTGTCCTTTCTAGTTTACCCGTAAAACCCAATCAGTATTTCTACCTGCTTTGGGCAATAATAGGGTTGATGTGAAAAAGGAGGGATTAATAGTGCCCCGTCCACTAGTTATTGGTAATGGTAGCATGTTATTAAACTTCGATAATTATCTTGTCCTACGGGATCTGTATTATCCAAGAGTTGGGCTTCTTAATCAAATAGAGGGGAGACACAATCGCCTCGGTGTTTTTGTTGAAAACCACTTTTGCTGGATTGACCATAAGGACTGGCAAAGAAGACTATACTACTACGCCAATAGCCTGACAACAGGCTCATTGCTCTTAAACAAACGGCTAGGTTTACGTTTAGCTATTGATGATACTGTACATCCAACAAAAAGTATCTATCTAAGAAAAATTAAGGTTACAAACTTGGAATCTGAAAGCCGAGAGGTTAGACTCTTTTTTGCTAATGACTATAGTATTTCAGGATCTGATATCGGCGATACAGTGCTTTTTGATCCAGAAACAAGAGGGTTATGTCACTACAAACGGGATACCTACATTCTCTCTAATGCTCAGGTGGACTCAACTACGGGATTCTATCAATTTGCCACTGGACAGAAAAAATACGGTGCCGAGGGTACCTGGAGAGATGCTGAAGATGGCTGGTTAGAGGGTAACCCTATTGTCCAGGGAGCAGTAGACAGTGTGGGTGCCATTTCTATTGCCCTTGAGGCAAAGGAAGAAAGAGAGGTATATTTCTGGATTGCTATCGCTGATAGCTATCCGGCTGTTGTTTCTCTAAATGAGGAAGTTATAGAGATAAGTCCTGTTAAACTAATGGATGAATCCACTCAATACTGGCGTGCCTGGCTAAGACAAAGGGATAATGATCGCTTTCCAGGTCTGCCAAGAACTCTAGCTCAACTATATCGACGCAGTCTGTTAGTAGTTATGACCCAAATTGATAAGAGTGGGGGAATTCTAGCTGCAAATGATAGCGATATTCTTGCTTTTGGTAGGGACCATTATAGTTATGTCTGGCCAAGGGATTCTGGCCTTGTCGCTCTGTCTCTCATTAGAGCAGGATATGGCCATTCCATTAAGTCCTTTTTTAGCTTCTGTCAAAAGACCATAAGTGATCAGGGCTTTTTCTGGCACAAATATAATCCTGATGGTACCCTGGGCTCTAGCTGGCATCCCTGGATAAAGGGACGCAAACCCAATGTACCTATCCAAGAAGATGAAACAGCCCTTATTATCATAGCTTTTGCCAAGTATTATCGACAGACTGGTGACTGGGAACTGATAAGGGACAATTATGATAGGCTCTTAAAAATAGCAGGAGACTTCCTGGTTTCTTTCCGGGATTTATCTACTGGCCTACCCTTGCCTAGTTATGATCTCTGGGAAGAAAGACAGGGTATCTTTACTTGGACTGCCGCCACAGTTTATAAAGCACTCAAAGAGCTGACTTATCTTGCCGACAGGCTTGGCAAATTTGATGATAGTGAGAGATTTCAAAAAGCTACCAAGGAAATCCATCAGGCCATTCTAGAGCATCTCTATGATGAAGACTTGGGAAGATTTATCCGTGGCTATATTTGTGATGGAAATGGGGAGTTCCATAAAGATGACACTGTGGAGAGCAGTATGGCCGGACTCTTTCTGTTTGATGTACTTCCTGCTAAAGATCCCCGGATTGTAAGGACCATGAGAGCTATTGAGAAGCATCTCTCTATAAGTGAAGGGATAGGGGGGATAGCCAGATATGAAGGGGACTACTATATGCGCCAAAACGATACCCAAGGTAACATGGCGGGGAATCCCTGGTTTATTACCACACTCTGGCTAGCCCGCTGGTATATAGCCATAGCCGATGATATTCAAGATCTCAAACCTGCCAAAGATATTCTATTTTGGGTACAAAGACATACCTTTTCGACAGGGATTATGGCAGAACAACTTCATCCTTTTACCGGTATGGCATTATCTGTAGCACCTCTAACCTGGTCCCATGCCACTTTTGTTGAAACCATGCTTGATTTTAGGGTAAAATATTTTAGCTTCATGAAGGGAAAAATCTCCTCACTATTAAGAGGAAAACATGTTGGTTATAGGGAACATAATAGAGAAACAAATTTGTCACAGGAGGTCTAGTAGAAAAAAATGCGTAATTCAAGAAGGTTTCTAACATACGGTTTCCTGGGAACCGTTGCTTTGTTGTTTGTTATAGCCACCCAGTTCTCTGACCTGTATATTGATTGGCTCTGGTTTAAGGAACTTGGCTATGGCACCGTTTTCACGACAGTACTTTCCACAAAGGTTATCTTAGCTGTTTTAGCAACAGTCTTAACCGCAGGTTTTGTTTTTTGGAACATTTGGATAGCAAAAGAAAGTCTTTATGATTTGCCGCCAGAAGCACTGGAATATCCTTATGATCAGCTAATTAAGCCAAGGTATGTTTTCTGGCTTAGCTTAGCTGCCAGCCTTGGTCTTGGCTGGCTCATTGGTATGTCTTTTTCGTCTCACTGGATTACCATTCTTCAGTTTAAAGAACAGGTTCCCTTCGGTCAGATAGATCCGATTTTTGGTAAGGATTTAGCTTTCTATATATTCTCCTTACCCTTCTTTAATCTGATCTATCAAACTCTAGCAACAATTATCTTCCTAACAATGCTAGGTATTGGGGCTCTATATTTCTTTACAGGAAGTGTTGGTAGTTCAGTAACAGGTAATTTTAATATTCACCCTAAAGCATACTCACATCTTTCTAGGCTGTTTGCCGGTTTTGTTTTCCTTAAGGCCTGGAACTACCTGCTCTCCACCTACAAGCTCTTGTATTCCAACAGGGGAGTGGCTTTTGGTGCGAGCTATACCGATTTACATGCTCAATTACCGGCACTAAAAATCATGTTTGTGATTGCTGTAATTGTAGGTTTAATACTGTTATACAACAGCTTTAAACCAAATCTTAAGCTAGCAGGTACAAGTATTGGTATCTGGATTGCAGCTTCAATTCTTGTTGGCTCCATTTATCCTGGACTTGTCCAACAGTTTGTTGTTAGTCCAAATGAGCTTTCTAGAGAAACACCATATATAGAATACAATATCAAGTATACTAGAGACGCCTATGGGTTAAACAATGTGGTGGAAAAAGAATTCCCCGCAGAAGCCAACCTGAATTGGGATGTTCTTGATGCCAATGACAACACCATAAAGAATATCAGGCTCTGGGATTCTCAGCCATTGCTTGATACCTATCAACAGATTCAGGCTATCAGAGCCTACTATTCCTTTGACAAGATAGATGTTGATCGTTATGAGATTGATGGAGAACTACGACAAATCCTGCTGTCAGTCCGTGAAATGGATCATAGCAGACTTGATCCGCAAGCTCAAACCTGGATTGGTATGCATATGCAATATACCCATGGCTATGGTGTGGTTGCCAGCCCTGCCGCTGATGTAACTCCAGGTGGCTTACCTGAACTACAGCTAAAGGATGTACCACCACAGACTGATATAAAAGAACTACAGATAGACAGACCTGAAATATATTACGGTCGTAAGAATGCCTCTTATGCAATTGTTAATACAAAGGAGCCTGAGTTCAACTATCCCATGGGTGATGCCAACGTCTATAGCTTCTATGAAGGAACTGGTGGTGTCCCGATAGGGAATAATTTGACTCGTGGAGCTTTTGCACTATACTTTAACGACTATAGGTTCCTTTTTAACTCAGATATAACCAATGAGAGCCGGGTTATATTCGATAGAACCATCTATGAAAGAGTAAATAAGATTGCACCAATGCTCATATATGATCAAAATGCATATATAGTTATTGATGATGGTAAACTGTACTGGATAATGGATGCCTATACAACTTCTGGCTATTATCCATACTCAGAGCCAAGACGCTTTGGTGGACGTTCAGTAAATTACATTCGTAACTCTGTTAAGGTAGTTATTGATGCCTACAATGGAGATGTATCATACTATGTATTTGATGAAGAAGATCCCATAGTTCAGACATATAGCAATATGTTCCCGGGTCTTTTCAAACCTGCTGATGAGATGCCAGAGAGTTTAAGAAAGCATGTCAGATATCCTGAAAATCTCTTTGATCTACAGGCAGATCTCTATGGAAGCTACCATATGCAGGATCCAAGAGTCTTCTATCAAAAAGAGGATATCTGGATTCAGGCCAATGAGATTTATGCTGGTGAAAGAGTTCCAATGGAGTCATATTACATCATCATGCAGCTACCTGAAGAGGATGAACCTGAATTTATCCTCATGCGGCCATATACTCCTAGAGAGAGACAGAATATGATTGGCTGGATGGGTGCAAGGTCTGATGGTGAAAACTACGGTGAATTAGTAGTATATAAAATGCCTAAACACAAGACTGTTTATGGGCCAATGCAGATTGAGGCATTCATTGATCAGGATGCAGAGATCTCACAACAGCTAACTCTGTGGAGTTCTAGAGGATCCTCAGTCTTTAGAGGAAACCTTATGGTCTTCCCAATTGGTGATTCCTTGCTTTATGTAGAACCACTATATCTTCAAGCAACAGGTAATGCTCTCCCTGAGTTAAGAAGGGTAATTGCTTCCTATGAAGGCAAGGTAGTTATGGCTGAAACATTAGATGAAGCATTAGAGAAGCTCTTTGGTCCAAGAGATGATGTTCCGGCAGTACCTGTAGAACCAGGTATAGATGATCGTCTACCGGTCACTGATATGCTCTTTAAGGAACTGCTAGAAGAAGCACAGGATCTCTATGATCGTGCTGATAGGGCAATACGGGCCGGTAACTGGAGTGAATATGGTAGATTAATTACCCAGCTAGGTATCGTTTTAGCAGAGCTGGCTGAATTTACTGAACCTCTAGAAAACTCTGTATCTGAATAGGGGAGATAGGAAAGATGGTATCAGATATCACAATACGCGATATAGGAAAATATAACGGTCAGAAGATTAAACTGAACTGCTGGCTGTATAACAAACGTTCAAGTGGCAAGATTCAATTTCTGCAATTGCGTGATGGTACTGGAATTATCCAGGGAGTCATGGCCATTAACGATGTACCTGAAGAGGTTTTTAAAAAAACTGCGTCATTGACTCAGGAATCATCACTTGTGGTTGAAGGTATCGTTAGAGAGGACCATCGGGCTCCTAGTGGCTATGAATTAACCCTAACAGATATGGACATTATACAAATAGCGGAGGATTATCCAATTACGCCCAAGGAACATGGGGTAGAGTTCCTAATGGATAATCGTCATCTCTGGCTTCGTTCTACAAGACAAAGAGCTATTATGACTATCCGTAGCGAAATAATGAAGGGTATGGAGGACTTTCTCGCGCAGAGAGAGTTCCTCCGTATCGATTCACCAATATTAACCCCCTCAGCCGCTGAGGGGACAAGCAATCTCTTTGAAACCGAGTATTTTGAAAGCAAAGCATATCTAAGTCAGAGTGGTCAGCTGTATAACGAGGCTGCAGCTTTAGCCTATGGTAAGGTATATTGCTTTGGTCCAACCTTCAGAGCAGAAAAGTCTAAGACCAGAAGACATTTAACTGAGTTCTGGATGCTTGAACCAGAAATGGCCTTCTATACTCACGAAGATAACATGAAACTACAAGAGGAACTAATTAGTTATCTAGTGCAAAGAGTCTTAGAAAACAGAAAAGAAGAACTAGAAATTTTGGGGAGAGATACCAAGAGACTTGAGCAGGTAAAAGCGCCTTTTCCGCGTATTACTTACGATGAAGCTCTAGAAATTCTTAAGGAAGAAAATCTTGAGATTCCCTGGGGTGAAGACTTTGGTGCACCCCATGAAACAGCTATAGCTTCTCGTTTTGATAAACCAGTCTTTGTCGAGAAGTATCCTGTAGAGGCGAAAGCATTCTACATGGAGCCTGATCCAAACAGACCAGAAGTTGTACTCGCTGCTGATTTGCTGGCTCCTGAAGGTTATGGTGAAATAATCGGAGGTTCTCAACGTATCTCAGACTATAATCTGCTGTTACAGAGAATCAAGGAGCATAACCTGCCTTTAGAAGCAATGGAGTGGTATCTTGACCTGCGCCGCTATGGTTCAGTTCCACACTCAGGTTTCGGTATAGGTGTTGAGCGTACAGTCGCCTGGATTTGTGGTCTAGAGCATGTAAGGGAAACCATTCCCTTTGCTCGTATGCTAAATAGAATATATCCGTAGTTACGGAAACGAGGGGGTGACTAGGTGAAAGAAATTGGCGAAAAATTAAAGGCCCGTCGCGAAGAATTGGGGCTTAGCTTGCAAGAGGTTCAACAGGAAACAAAGATTAGAACCAAATACCTGCAAGCCCTAGAAGATGGTGATGACAGTGTCATTCCCGGTACAGTTTATGTGCGTGGTTTTATACGCTCCTATGCCGACTACCTAGGACTAGATGGCATTGCCTTAGCACAAGAATATAAGAATCTAAAACCAAGCCATGAACCTAAGAGTGCCCAACCTGAAAAGAAAGCAGAGGTACAGGTAGGGCAGAAAAGCACCCCTCGTCGAAAAAAGAGCAACTGGAACTTTGGTGTCGTCTTGATCTTAGTCATAGTCCTTGGGGCGAGTATAGCGATGATCAACTGGTGGGATACAAACAAGGAAACATTTGCACCGGTAGATCCACCACCCATATCAGAACCTAAGCCAGAAGAGCCTCTTGATATTGTGGATGAACCAGACGTAGAACCTGAACCAACACCAGAACCTGTGGTAGAGGTAGAAATGGTTGAAAACGGACAAGAAATCATCTATCTGGTTAGTGTAACTGATGGAGAAATCCCAGGACTAGAATTAGTGGTTTCTGTTACCCAAAGATGCTGGGTTGAGATCCGTGCTGATAGAGAAGTCGTACTCAGTGGCACATTAGAACCTGGAGAGAATCATGTCTTTACGGCTGTAGACGAGATTTATGTACGGGCAGGGAATCCTGCAGGACTTGATCTTACAGTTAATGAACATCATGTGGGTTACCCAAGTCCAGTTGGTCCAAAAACTATTTATGTACGCTGGCAAGAATAGAATAACTAGCACCTGTCCTAAGCATTATAAGCTTAAGGCAGGTGTTTTTTATGTGGATAATCCTAACCCTCATGTTACTCATTGCTCAACCTATTGAAGCAACACCCAATATCCGAGCTGACAGCGCTATTCTCATTGATATCGAGAGTCAGACAGTTCTTTTTGAAAAAAACACTGAAGAAGCTATGCATCCAGCAAGCACAACCAAACTGCTTACAGCTCTTTTGGTATCAGAGCTTGGCAATCTTTCTGATACAGTAACGGTATCAAAGAAGGCAGCATATACACCCGGTTCAAGTATGGGCCTGCATACAGATGACAGGCTTCCTTTAGAAGATCTTTTAGCTGGACTAATGATTAAGTCTGGTAATGATGCAGCTGTAGCCATTGCTGAGCACATGGCCGGTTCAGTAGCTAATTTCTCCTGGTTAATGAACACAAGATCTCTAGGTTTAGGTAATACCAGTAGTCATTTTGTTAATCCCCATGGATTAACAGCAAAAGACCACTATGTGAGTGTGGCTGATTTAGCCAGAATCAGTCTTGCTGTCTTTGATGATTCAGTCATTCGCCGTTTTGCCGCTACAAAAAACCAGACCATCTTCTTTGATAGGGGTCAGGATGGAGACCTTGATAGACTACCTCTAACCAATACCAATAGGCTTTTACGATATTACTGGGTTGATGGTTTAAAAACCGGTACCACCAGTGCTGCAGGACAATGTCTTGTTTCTTCAGGGAAACAGGGTAATCAGCATCTCCTAGCGATTGTATTAGATAGTCCTAATCGGTGGAATGAAAGCTATACCCTTTTGAACTGGGGTTTTGATGAGTATACTACAGAACTATATATTGAGCAGTATCAACATGTCACTACTCGTCTGGTATCAGGACAATATCTGCGTTTGCTAACCAAGGAACCTATCTGGATTAGCTACCCTAAAGACTCTAGGGATGATCTCAAGGTAGTCATTTCTGCTTTGGAAACACTTAATGCACCGGTTGAAGCCGGCCAGACCCTAGGAAGTATTTCTGTCATTTATCAAGGGGAGGTTTTAGGCAGGAGTGCCCTAATTGCAGACCGTTCCATCAAAAAGACCTTCTGGTTAAGGTAAAAGAGGGAAAGGTCAGATTCAGGTGATCCCTGGAAAGACCTTTCCCTTGGGGGGAATACATAGGAATTGTATGCTTAGTTTCCGGAAAATAGTTCTGAAAGAGTGACAAAACCATACCCTTTATCCTTAATTGCCGGTATGGCCTGTTCTAAGGAACTAAGGGTATATAGGGTAGTGTCTGTGGCGGAAAAGCGGATAATGGCACCTGGTTTAATTCCTTTAAGAACTCTGCTAACAATTTTATCTGTTCCCTGATTGAGATAGTCTTCTGAATCAACAGTCCAAAGAACAACCTGATAGCCCTGACTGATTGCAGTTAAAAGATAGTCATCAGAGAATTCTCCTGTTGCCGGTCTTAAGTATACCAGAGCCTGACCCGTAACTGATTCTGTGGTTTCTCTTGCTCGGGTCAAGTCTTGCTCAATGTAGCTTAAAGGATACCTACTAAGATTGACCTGACGATCACCTCTGCTAGCTATCTCATGACCTTCATCTAGCATCCTATTAACGATATCGGCATGAGTTGCTGCCCAAGAGGCAGAAACAAAAAACGTCGCCCTGACACTCTCTCTAAAAAGAAGATCAAGAATATCAAGAGGATGCTGTTCACCCCAGGGTATATCAAAGGTTAGAGCTACTACATCTCTGTCATTAGGACCCTGACGAACCGGTGAAAGCTTCCCAGTCACTAAGTCAGTGTCCTCAATTAAGAAAAGACCAACCCTAGCAGTTAAACCAATCAGGAAGAGAATCAGAAGAATATAGATACGTTTGCGCATACTAGGACCAAGATTAACAATCACCGGCCTCACTCCTCTCAATACTAGATATTTCATTTAGAGTTAAAGTATGTGCCAAATTTTGATATACATCATATGTTAAATATTAAAAGGCGAATACAATATAACCAAAAGGAGGTGCCAATATGAAAGTTACATTACAGTTAGAACAACTATCCTGTCCATCCTGTGCTAGCAAAATAGGGAGCATCCTAAAACAAACCAAGGGTGTACTAGTCTCTGAAGTACTCTTTACAAGCAGCAAGGTCAAGATTGAGTTTGACCCCGAGGTCATAACCGTAGAGGAACTAGAGAGATTGGTAGAAAAAGCTGGTTACAAGGTCATTGGTAGGCGCTAGAAAGTTGGTATAAAGATGAACAAACTATTAGTTATTCTATCTTCAGGTTCACTGATTACTCTAGGCTGGTTGTTTGGTAAATTAGGCTTAATGGAACTAAACGCAGCGGCAATGATTTTAGCCGCAGTAATTGCTGGGTACCCGATTGCTAAAAGAGCATTTTTTGCACTAAAATTCAAGGTCATTGGTATTGACCTTTTAGTCAGTATTGCAGCTATTGGAGCAATTATTATCGGGGAGTATTGGGAAGCAGCAGTTGTAACCTTTCTCTTTGCCTTTGGTGCCTATCTAGAGGCCCGAGCAATTACTCAAACTAGAAACGCTTTGCAGTCCCTAATTGATCTTACACCCAAGACCGCTTCAGTCCGAAGAGATGGTGAGGAAATTATTGTTCCTGCAGAAGAGGTCAGGGTTTTGGAAACAGTAATTGTGAGGTCGGGTGAAAAGCTCCCTGTAGATGGTATTGTCATCAGGGGAGATGGCTATGTAAATCAGGCAAGTATCACCGGTGAAAGCATGCCTGTTAGCAAAGAACCAGGAAGTGAAGTATATAGCGGTACAATTTGTGAAACAGGTTATCTGGAGGTTGAAACCAAGAGGGTTGGGGAGGATACCACCTTTGCCCGTATAATTTCACTAGTTGAAGAGGCTCAGGATAGTAAGGCGCCGACCCAGCGCTTTATCGAACGCTTTGCCAAATACTATACACCAGCAGTCATTGCTTTAAGTATCATCACTTATGCTATAACAAGAGATGCTAAGTTGGCTTTAACTCTCCTGGTAATTGCCTGTCCTGGAGCACTAGTTATTGCCACCCCAATCTCCATTGTCTCAGGTATTGGTAATGGTGCTCGCAATGGCATCCTGATTAAAGGTGGAGAACACATAGAACGGGCTGGTAAGGTAGATGCTGTTTTCTTTGATAAGACAGGTACCTTAACCAAAGGTCTACCTCAGGTTACTAATATCCAAGGTCTAGGTAACACAAGTGAAATAGAGGTGCTAAGGATAGCCAACGCTGCTGAAGAGGGTTCTGAACATCACCTTGCCAGAGCCATCAAGGAAGCATATAAGGAATCAGGAGATACAAACCCTCTACCAGCTATGGATAGCTTCTTAATCGTACCTGGTAAGGGTGTTATAGCTACACTAGATGGTCAAGAGATTCTTGTTGGCAATAGGAGGCTCCTAGAAGATAATGAACTTGATACAACCTCAGTATCAGAAGACCTAGAAGCTATGGAAACCAAAGGAGAGACCGCTGTTCTTGTAGCTGCAGGAGGTCAGATTAAAGGCATTATCGGTATAGCAGATACCGTCAGAGATGAAGCTAAAGAAGTAATAGCAAGACTTAGAAAACAGGGTATCAAACGTATAGTTATGCTCACAGGGGACAACAAGCGTAGTGCCCAGCACATTGCCAGTATAGTTGGTATCACTGAAGTGAAAGCTGATCTGCTCCCTGAAGACAAACTAAGAATTCTTGATGAATATAGAAAGGCTGGCCATACTGTTGCCATGGTTGGCGATGGTATTAACGATGCTCCAGCAATGGCCCAGGCCGACATTGGTATAGCCATGGGAGGTATCGGTAGTGATGTAGCTATCGAGACAGCAGATATCGCCCTAATGGAAGATAAGTTAGACAAGATACCCTATGCTATCGGTCTTAGTCGAGCAACCCTTAGGAACATTAGTATCAATGTATCTTTTGCAGTAGCTGTTGTATTCTCACTCCTTATAGGTGTACTTGCCGGTGTCGTATTCTTAAGTTCAGGAATGCTTATCCATGAAATCAGTGTTCTCTTAGTTATCCTCAACGCATCACGCCTTTTGGCTTACAAAGAGAGGAGGGGCTAGACCCCTCCTTTAGTATAAGTACTATATTCTACCTCTTGCTCATAAAAAAACTAGCCCATCCGGACACTATCTGTATTTATCTGGTAGGGCTATAATGGAATAGGCAATATTTTTTTGCTCAATTATGTGAAACCTTTCACATATTCTTGAGGAGGTGGAATTATGCATAAAGATCTCCGTATTGAGGAGATTGCAAGACTGCATCGAGGTAATCTACTGCCAATGCTCAAACAGCTGCAAACAGAATTTGGCTATCTGCAAAAGCAGGTCCTAAAAAAACTTGCTAAAGAAACAGGTATACCTTTGAGTCAAATCTATGCCACCGCAACCTTCTACAGCCTCTTAACAACTAAAGAAAAAGGACAGTATGTAATTCGTATCTGTGAAAGCCCCTCGTGTGAGTTACAAGACAAGGAAGAGATTCTAACAGCCATCTGGGAAGAACTCGGTATCATTCCTAGAGAAACAACTAGGGACAGAAAATTTTCTCTAGAATTTTCTAGCTGTCTTGGACAATGTGACAAAGGACCTGCACTGATGGTTAATGGTGATACCTATACCAACGTTAAACCCTCAGACATCGGTGAGATTCTATCAAGGTATCATCTGCGAGAGGAGGTCAAACAATGATTGATTCCCCTTTAGCTTTAAGAAATATAACTAGGAATATTGATAAGATAGACCCTGAAAGTATTGAAGAGTATCTGAAAACAGATGGATATGAGGCACTCAAGAAAACCCTGACAATGAAACCTAAAGAAATAGTTAGCATTATCAGGGACTCAGGGTTACGGGGAAGAGGAGGAGCTGGATACCCCACCGGTTTAAAGTGGTACTTTGCTGCTAACACCCAAAGTGATGCCAAATATGTAATCTGTAATGCTGATGAAGGAGAACCTGGTACCTTCAAGGATCGCATTCTCATGGAAGGAGACCCCTTCAGCCTAATTGAAGCCCTAACTATTGCAGGCTATGCCATTGGTTCCAACAAGGGCTATATATATATCCGAGATGAATATCGCCTATCCATCCGTAGGTTGCAAAACGCCATTGAAAAAGCTCAGCAATCAGGTTATCTTGGCCTTAACATTCTTGGTTCAGGCTTTGACTTTGACCTAGAAATTAGTATCGGAGCTGGCTCCTATGTCTGTGGAGAAGAAACTGCTCTCTTTGAATCCCTAGAAGGAAAAAGAGGAGAACCAAGAATTAAACCACCCTATCCCACTGAGTCAGGTCTTTTTGGTAAACCTACGGTAATAAATAACGTGGAGACACTAGTTAATATACCGTTAATAGTTAATAGGGGAGCTGACTGGTTTAAAGAAATAGGTACCGAATGCTCACCGGGAACAAAGATCTTCACCTTAAGTGGGGATGTTGCTAGACCTGGTGCGATCGAGCTACCCCTAGGGACTACCCTAAGAGAACTAATCTATGAAGTTGCTGGAGGCATATCTTCAGAGGAAAAACTCAAAATGATTCAACTAGGTGGTGCCGCTGGGCACTGTCTTTCCCCCGACTACCTTGATATATCACTGGATTTTGATTCACTAGCGGTAAAAGGTCTCTCCTTAGGTTCAGGAGCTATCCTAGTTCTTGATGAAAGCCGTTCCATTATCAAAACAGCATATTCACTTGCTAAATTCTTCTGTCATGAATCGTGTGGTCAGTGTACCCCCTGCCGGGAAGGGACTCTGCAACAAAAGGAAATTCTAGGCAGGATTCTTTCAAAGAAATCCTCAGAAAAAGACCTAGAACTCTTAGAGAGATTATCAGTATCCATGGTGCAAACATCACTCTGCCCCTTAGGGCAAACAGCCTCTCTAGGAATATCCTCAGCTATTAAGCACTTTAAAGAAGAATTCCTCTCCTATTCAGAAAGGGGGATATGATATGGCCATCAGCAAAGCTATAGAACAGGTTACCATCAACATTGATGGTATAGAGCTTAATGTTCCTAGAGATCTAACAGTACTTGAGGCTGCTAAGCAAGCAGGTATCTCCATCCCCACACTCTGCTACCATCCTGATCAAGATGTAAAAGGGGTCTGTAGGATCTGTGTAATACAGGTGGAGGGAGCAAAAACCCTACAGACCTCCTGTACTCTTAAAGTCTCTGAGGGTATGAATATTAGAACTAATACACCTTTGATAAGAGAGGTTCGTAAGACCAATCTAGAACTAATTCTGGCAAGACACCCAAAGGACTGTCTAGAATGTGCACGAAATCTAAACTGTGAACTCCAAGAACTAGCAAATACTTTCGGTATCAGAGAAATCTCCTTCCCTCATCTAAAGAAGAATCTCTTAGAAGATTATTCCACACCCTCAATTGTTAGAGAACCAGATAAATGCATTCTCTGCCGTCGTTGTGTATATACCTGTAATGAAGTACAGGGAGTTGGCCTATTACAACCTATCAACAGAGGTTCTGAAACAATAATTGGTACACCATATGAACTGCCATTGAGTGATCTTGCCTGTGCACTCTGTGGGCAATGTATCCATGCCTGTCCCGTAGGAGCAATAACAGAGAATAGCCATATCGATAGAGTCTGGCAGGCACTTAGCAGTCCCGACAAACATGTTGTTGTGCAAACAGCACCGGCTGTTAGAGTATCTATCGGTGAAGAATTTAATCTTGCCCCAGGCAGTATTGTCACCGGTCAACTAGTAGCTGGGCTACGACGACTTGGTTTCACTAAGGTATTTGACACCGACTTTACAGCTGATCTAACAATTGTTGAAGAAGGAAGCGAACTCATCGAACGAATCACAGGCAGCAAGACCCTGCCACTCATCACATCCTGTAGTCCCGGCTGGATCAAATTCATCGAACACTACTACCCAGAATTTCTGCCACATCTTTCATCCTGCAAATCACCACAGCAAATGTTTGGAGCCTTAGCAAAATCATACTACGCTGAAAAAACCGGACTAGACCCCAAAGACATCTATGTGGTATCAGTCATGCCCTGTACAGCCAAAAAGTTTGAAGCAGATAGACCAGAAATGAATGATTCAGGTTACCAGGATGTGGATGCCGTACTCACTACCAGAGAACTAGGCCAGATGCTAAGAGCCAGTGGTATCGATCTCAAGAAACTACCAGAAGAGAACTATGACCTGCCACTTGGAATCAGCACCGGAGCAGGAGCAATTTTTGGTGCTACAGGGGGTGTCATGGAAGCAGCCCTAAGAACCGCCTATGAACTAATAACCACTGAAGAACTTGCAGAGCTAGAGTTTAAAGATGTCAGAGGACTAGAGGGAATCAAAGAAGCAGACGTTCAAATTGGTGAACTCACCATCAAACTAGCAGTAGCGCACAGCCTAGGTAATGCTAGAAAACTCCTTGATGCTATGAAACAAGGCCTAGCTGACTACCACTTCATCGAGATCATGGCCTGCCCCGGTGGTTGCATCGGTGGAGGAGGTCAACCAATTCCCACCACCAATGAAATCAGAGCAGAAAGAATTAAGGCAATCTATGAAGTAGATAGGAACATGCCAATCCGTAAATCCCATGAAAACCCTGTGGTAAAAGAGCTATATAAAGAGTATCTAGGTAAACCGTTAGGAGAAAAGTCCCATCATCTGCTACACACCTCATACACAGCCAGATTCTAATAGAGGGAGGAAGGAGCATGGAAAGAACACCAAGAGGTTCTAGACTCCATATAGCCATTGTCGGCAGAAGAAACTCAGGTAAGTCAAGCTTAATAAACACCTTAACCAATCAGAATGTGGCCATTGTTTCACCAGTAGCCGGCACAACTACAGATCCAGTATATAAATCCATAGAACTCCTTCCTCTTGGTCCTATAGTCTTAATAGATACTCCCGGACTAGATGATACAGGGGAACTAGGCAACTTAAGAATCCAAAAAACAAAGGAGATTCTGCAAAAAGCTGATCTAATCATCCTCCTTGTTGACATCAATCTAGGCTTAAGCTATTTAGAAGAAGAACTCATTTCTCTTGCTAAGGAAAAGAATATCCCTGTAATCACTGTCTTTAACAAACTAGACCTTGTAAGAAGTTTACCGGATCACACAATGGCTATCAGTTGCAAGACCAAAGAAGGCATACCTAATCTAATTAAGAAGATCATTGAACTAGCACCCCAGCAGAACAAAAAACTCATCGGGGATTTTGTTAACCCCGGTGATCTCTTTATCCTAGTAACCCCCATTGACTCAGCAGCTCCAAAAAATCGTTTGATTATGCCTCAGGTTCTAACCCTAAGAGACATTCTTGATCATTATGGAGTGGCTCTTGTTCTTAGGGAAACAGAACTTGCTTCAACTCTAGCATCTCTTCAAACCAAACCAAAGATGGTCATTACCGACTCTCAAGTATTCCCTCTGGTAGATAAAGAAACACCTAGAGACATCCCTTTAACCTCTTTTTCAATCCTAATGGCCAGATACAAAGGTGAGCTCCCGGAACTAATTAGCGGTATCAACACTATTAAAAAACTAAAAACAAACAATCAGGTTCTCATTGCTGAAGCTTGTAGCCACCATCAACAGGAAGAGGATATCGGTACTATCAAGATACCTCTTTGGTTAGAAGAGATAACAGGAAAATCCCTTCACTTTACCTGGGTCAAAGGAGGAGACTTTCCTGAAGACCTTACCCCTTTTAAGCTAATCATCCACTGTGGAGGGTGCATGCTAAACGAAAAGGAAATGCTAGCTCGAATCACCCAAGCTAGACAACAAAACATCCATATACTCAACTATGGCACAATGATAGCCTATCGATACGGTATTCTTAATCGCGCCTTAAGACCATTCCAGATCTAAGGAGGTCATTCCATGCTCTTAAGGGAAATAGAGCTCCTCTTTAATAGAGAACCAGAGGAACTCTATCAATCTGCCAGAACCATAAGAGAAAAGACTCTGGGCAAAGAGGTACACATTAGAGCTCTCTTAGAGTTCTCCAATTGCTGCCAGAATAACTGCCTATATTGTGGCCTAAGGAAGAATAACCGTTTAGTTCAACGCTATCAACTCTCAAAAGAAGCAATTGTTTCCCTAGCCAAAAAGGCAGATCAAGAGGGTTATGGGACCATCGTTCTCCAATCTGGAGAACATGAGGACTATACAGAAGAGATGACTGAGATAATACAAGAAATAAAGAGCAAGACTAACCTGGCAATCACCCTCTCATTGGGAGAACACTCAAAAGATACATATGAATCCTGGAGAAAAGCCGGTGCTGATAGATACCTTCTTAAAATAGAGACAACCAATGAAAATCTATATTCAAAACTAAGACCAGAATGTTCTCTTAGGAAAAGAATCTCCTGCCTCTATAACCTAAGAGAGCTAGGCTATCAAGTAGGTTCAGGCATAATTATCGGTCTTCCTGGTCAGACAATTGATGATATCACTAGAGATCTTTTGTTCCTAAAGGAACTAGATGTTGAAATGCTAGCAATTGGACCACTGATTCCTCACAAGAATACGCCTTTAAATATGTCCCGAAAAGGCTCTTTAGAGCTAACCTTAAAAACAATAGCTATTGGCAGAATCATGCTCCCATATGCACATATCCCGGCCACAACCGCACTAAGAAGCTTAGATAGTACTGCTCAGGCACAAGCCCTAGCCATAGGAGCCAATGTTTTGATGATTGGTATCACACCTAAACAATTTAAAGAATACTACCAGATTTATCCCAGTAGCAAGCCTATGAACCTTGCTAGTGCCAAAGAGCTAATCAAAAGCCTAGGTTATACAGTAGGGGAGGGTAAAGGCCACAGCCCTAAAAGCCCCTGGAAGGAGGTCACCACAAATGCTTGATGAAAAAAGAATCTGGAAAGTCCTTAATAGCACACATACCTTTGACATTAAAAAAATACTTTCTAAAGCTAAAGAGTTAAAAGGCCTCACCCTAGAAGAAGTATCCTTTTTGCTAACACTAGAAAACCCTAAAGATCTAGATAACCTTTATCAAACAGCTAGCGAGATAAAGGAAGAAATTTATGGCAAGAGGATTGTTCTTTTTGCTCCACTCTATCTAAGCAACCACTGTATTAATAACTGCAGATACTGTGGCTATCAGAAAAGTAACGCCTTCACTCGTAAAAAACTATCCCTTGAAGAAATTAAAGAAGAAGCAACCATTCTAGAGAACATGGGACATAAACGCCTGGCAATTGAATGTGGGGAAGACCCTGTTAACTGCGATATTGACTATGTGGTAACAGCAATGAAAACCATTTATGAAGCAACTGCCATTCGCAGGCTCAATGTAAATATAGCTGCCACCACAATAGCCAACTACAAGAAACTAAAAGATGCTGGTATTGGTACTTACATCCTCTTTCAAGAAACATACCATAAAGAAACTTATCTAAGAGTGCATTCTGGACCTAAAGCTAACTATGACTGGCATCTACAAGCCATGGATAGAGCCATGCAAGCTGGCATTGATGATGTTGGCCTTGGAATACTCTTTGGTCTCTTTGACTATCGTTTTGAAGTATTAGCCCTCCTATTACATGCAAAACACCTAGAAGATACCTTTGGTGTTGGTCCCCATACAATCTCAGTTCCTAGACTAAGACCTGCACTTAATGTTAACCTTACCGGCTATCCCCATCTGGTTTCCGACTCCTCCTTCAAAAAGATTGTTGACATACTCCGCTTAGCTGTACCCTATACGGGAATAATCCTTTCCACCAGAGAAAAACCTTCATTTCGTGATGAGCTCCTAAAGGTGGGGGTTTCTCAAATTAGTGCTGGCTCAAAACCAGGGGTAGGGGCCTACAAGGAAAAAACCCCGGAGCAGTTCCATGTGGATGACAAAAGAAGTGTTGGTGAGATTCTAGCAAGCCTATGTCAGTCAGGCTATCTGCCCAGCTACTGTACAGCCTGCTACCGCAGTAACAGAACGGGGGATCGCTTCATGGCTCTAGCAAAAACAGGGGAAATAAAGAACATTTGTCAACCTAACGCTATTCTAACTTTTAAGGAATATCTCCTTGATTACGCTAATCCTAATCTTAAAACCATAGGAGAACAAACCATACAAAAACACCTACAAGAAATACCTAATATGGCCATAAAGAAAATGACTCAGCAACGCCTTCTGCTTTTAGAAACAGGAGAGAGAGACCTATTTTTCTAGCTTCCTCTGGATTCTTCTGTTTCTCTTATGTAGATCTTCTAGCTGCTGCCAGGTTAACCGGGTTTCCAGTCTATCTAGAGCAATCTCAACCATCTTCATTGCTTTCTTGTAGTCTTTTTCTCTATGTTCATAGTGTTTAGCCATTTCAACAAGAGCCTTAAGATCATACTCCGATTGCAAAAGTCTTTGCCAGAGAGGGACAGCCTTATCAAAGGCTCCCCTTTTCTTATATAGCAAAGCTAAGCGCCAAAGAATCTCATAATTAGGCTCCTGTATTTTCTCATAGACCCTTTCAGCCAAATCCAGATGCTCTCTTCTTTCATAGAGATAAGCAACCCGTTCTGTATTCCCCTTAAGCTTTAGGAGCAGATCCTTAAGTAACAATGTTAAAGAGAGTATGTCATCCTGATTATGCTTGATAATCGGTTCTACCAGGTCACTATCTCCCTCACTTAAATACTGAAAATATCTGCTAGGTATCTCTTCTCCGCTAATGTCATCCTCTCTACAAACTCTAAAGAGGTTTCTTTCCACATTCCCAAGACTACAGGAACCAAGAGAGTCCTTAAAGAAATGCCTAGTAGATTGTAAGAGATCTAGATGATATTCCGGAGAATACTCTTCATGCAGACCATGCAAACGCAATCGGTTATATAGCAAAGGCCAATCAAAGCTCTTACCATTATAAGTTACCAATACCCTTTTTTCTTGAAGTCTTGGTAACAGGGTTTCAAGCATTTCCTTTTCCCTTGCCAGATCTGCTAAGAAATATTGCTCTAAGACATATTGAGACTCCTCCCAGTATCCTAGGCCAACCAGAAAAACATAGGTCCCTGAACTCCTCGAAAGTCCTGTCGTTTCTGTATCCAGATAGAGAACATCCTTAAAATCAAAGGAAGAATCTGTTCTACCACCCTTTAGTAAATCAAAGAAAAGAGGTTCTAGCCAAAAGCTCTTAGCAGAACTAATAAGTCTCTCTCCATGAGTATGGGTGAGGGGGAATCTCTTGGTTCTAAGAACCATATCTTCACTTGTCCTTTTAGTTACAACCCTAGTCTCTTTAGAAAACTCTTTTAAGTATCCTAGGTCTCTAGCAAAACTCATAACTTACCTTCTCTCCAAATATGTTGTAACTAGACTTTTTGCCATCATACCGACTTGATCTCCTACACCTACACAGGAAGGGCAACCACTCTCACAAGGACATCCCTTGATAACCTCATAGGCTAAATCAAGCATCTCATTATGCAGCCGAAACAGTTTTTCTGCCAGACCAATACCCCCAGGCAAAGAGTCATAAAAGTAGATTGTTGGCAAAGAAGTGAAGTCAGAGCGCACCTCAGGTACAACATGAAAGTCCTTGGCATCAGAAAGAACATACAACGGAGCTACTCCAGCAAGAACATTGGCTAATCCCAGCAAAAGACTCTCCATCTCCACCTTTGAGAGTTCAGTCATTTCCGGTAAAACAAACCAGTATGCTGAGGTATGCATCTGTTCTTCAGGCAGCGAAACCTTACCCCAACCCACATTCTCATGGGTATAGAGCTTAATTTTCTTATACAGGGGCACCTTAGCCATCACAGCTACTTCACCTAAACAGCAGTTATCCTTTTTTTGATCCACATCAAGAACCCTAACCTTAACCGCCAAATCGGCATCTGTATAGTAGTCGACATCTACAGCTGTTACATAAGCCTTCTTTTCTTCATAATCAAGCTTTTCCACCTGATACTGCTGACCACCATGCAAATAGATTGCTTCCTCATGGATTAACATGGGCGCACTAAAACGGTCTACCTCACCAATAACTCGATGTCTTTGACTTGTGGTATCAATAATGACAAAGTTATCCTGGGATAGGGACCTTAAGCTTATATCAGCTGCGGGAAATCCCTCAGTACTCCAGAAATACTTATCATCTGTTAGGTGCAAGATACCCTGTTCAGCTAGATAATTCAACAACTCATCAACTAGTATAGTGCCAAAGCGTTCATTCCTAGTAAAGGGCAACTCAAAGGAAGCACACTTAAGATGGTCTAGAAGAACATATAGATTGTTGGGATTAATCAAAGCCTGTTCAGGTGCCTGAGAAAAGAAATACTCAGGATGTCTGGCCATATATTGATCTAAAGGTGCAGCAGAGGTAACTACAATACCCAACGAGGTTTCCATGCGACGGCCAGCTCTACCTAACTGCTGATAGGTACTAGAGATACTACCAGGATAGCCTGTCAGGATAGCTACCTGTAGAGAACCTATATCTATACCAAGTTCTAGAGCATTAGTACTAACAACCCCAAGGATTTCCCCATTGCGTAGCTTAGCTTCAGTCTCTCTCCGTTCATTAGGGAGATAGCCTCCTCGATAACTCCTCACCAGAGATGGATCCTTTAAACCACTCCGCAAATAGGTGAGAAGAACCTCCGCAGATACACGACTTCTAGTAAAGACAATAGTTT
Organism: Thermaerobacter marianensis; assembly: GCA_020724425.1. Taxonomy (GTDB): domain Bacteria; phylum Bacillota; class Sulfobacillia; order DVGY01; family DVGY01; genus DVGY01. The sequence goes on along the minus strand of DYGY01000013.1, from coordinate 11,133 downwards.
GTAAGCTATTCTTGATAAAGCGTTGGCCAAGCCTGCTAGCCTCTATAATTGAACTCTTCCTAACACCAAGACTGGCATTAACCAAAGGAGGATTATAAAAAACTATATTCTTTTCTCCCTGAGGAGCTCCGTTATCACTAATTAACTCAACATCTGCCTCTATCAGTCTCTCTGCCAACTGCTTTGGATTAGCAATAGTGGCAGAAGTCATAACAAACAATGGCTTAGCACCATAGAAATTGGCAATACGCTTAAGTCTCCTTAAGACATTGGCAAGCTGACTACCAAAAATACCTCGATAGGTATGCAACTCATCTATAACCACATACTTTAAATTCTCAAAAAGCCTAGCCCATTTGGTATGGTTAGGCAAGATAGAGCTATGTAGCATATCGGGATTAGTCAAAACAATGTTACCTGTATCTCTAATGCTCTTACGGATACTGACAGGCGTATCACCATCATAGGTATAGACAAGCAATCTCTTTGAACCAATTTTGCTAGCCATAACCTCTAGCTCATGTCTCTGGTCATTAGCTAAAGCCTTAGTAGGGAAAAGATATAAAGCCTTCATAGTGGGATCTTTCAAAAGAGAATCAACAACAGGCAGGTTATATGTATAGGTCTTACCTGAAGCAGTAGGGGTGACCACCACAATGTTCTTCTCTTCTTTGATAAGTCTGTACGCCTCTGCCTGATGGCTATACAGCTCAGCAATGTTCTTGTGCTTCAGATAACTGACAATGCGTCTGTCCATATCCTCCGGGAAAGGCATATACCTACCATCACTCTCTGGAATGATGACCCATGAAGTGACCTGTTGATTAAACTCCGAATCCGCCTTTAACTGATCAAGAACCTGTTCCAAGTTCATAATATTTTTCTCCTTTGCACCATCATAGAACATTAGTTCTCTTTTTCTTGGAAAATCCCTGCTCCCTCAAAGGATTTTGCCAGAATGTGTCGTAACTATATATACAAGCCAACAGAGAAAGAAGGGAAATTGCGTGGCCTTAAAAGTAGAAACCATCGAAGGACGATTAAGCATCTTTTCTTCCCTTTATACAGCATACATAGAAGAATTTAGTACAGTAGAGAGGTTTTTTAGCTATAACCCTAGTGATTCATCCTCATATGTAAACCTCCAAGAGCGATTAGGCAAACTTAACTACAAGACCAAAGAGGAACTATCAAGATCATTAACTAGCTTTAACCATCAGCTTAATGCCGATGAAAGGGCTATCACAAATGCCATGGCTCTTAAAGATAGAGATACCCTAGTAGTGTTAACAACAGATAGGCCTGCTTTTGCCGGAGGTCCTCTCAGTGTTCTTAACAAAGCTATTACCACAATCAAGCTTGCCGAGCAATTGGAAAAGACTCTAGGTACTAAGGTCATTCCCGTTTTCTACACCATGAGTGATGACTTTAATACCACTGAAGTAGCTAAGGTAATGTATGTGGATTCTGATGGACAACTAAGAAACCTTGTCCCTGAAGATATACAAGTAGGGGCTATCCCTGTAGGTAATATAAAGATTGATACAAATCTAAGGGAACGCTTTAAGAAACTTGCTGAGGAACTAGCTGATGATGGTTTAGATGAATTGCGTAAACCCTTTAGAGAAACCTTTATGGAATCAAAAACAGTAGGAGAGTGGTTTAACAGACTCTTAAGTAGACTCTTTAGTTCAAAAGGCTTAGTGATGATGGATGCCCTTGATCCTTCTCTGTATAGATCATTAAGCAATTTCTATCAGCAATCCCTGACCCGTAGAGAAGCTATAAACAGAGAACTGCGCACTCAAGAAAGCATTATGAACAAGAAAGGCTTCATACCAAGCCTGAAAGTAGCAAATGAGCACACTCATCTATTCTATAGAACTAGCAATACCAGGAGTGCCATACTGTGGCAGAACGGGGAATATGCAGACCGTAAAGGCAACCGTTCCTCTGTTACCGAACTGGTAAAAAAGATAGCAGCAAGTCCCCAGGATTTTTCAACAGATGCTGTCTTAAGACCGGTAATGCAGAGTCAGATGCTCCCAGTCCTCGCCTATGTGGCAGGGCCCACGGAGATAAACATCATGGCCCAGATAAAAGAGGTATACAATCTTTTTGGTCTGCAAATGCCTGTAGTTGTTCCTAGAGGTAATCTAACGATAATAGATGAAACTGCTTTCTCCATAATGAATGAGTTTAATTTAAGGCCTTTAGATGTCTTTTCTGATCTCAATGAAGAGCTGAATAATACCTTAAAAACTAAAGATACTCTAGATCTTTCAAGTCATTTTCAGCAAGAACAGGTAAAGCTAGAAGAGTCTTTACTAGCTCTAGGGAATATCCTTACAGAATTACAACCTGAACTCTTAGATATTACAACAAAAACCCTAGAGAAAATGAAAAAGAACTTGGCTGCCTTAGAGAAAAAAGCTTGGCAACACCACAAACGCAACAACAAAGAAATTGCCCAGAAGTTTAAGTATCTGAGCAATTCCCTGTATCCTGATGGACAACCCCAAGATGAAACCCTTGGTATTGTCCCCTTTATTCATAACTATGGTGGAGACCTTATTAAAGAACTACAGGATCTACCCCAAACAGTCTATCCTCAAATAGTCTATCTAAAGGAATAGTTTTGGAAATCCTGGCGATGCTTGATAGCTATAACCAGTGCCGTAAAAAGAGCTATAAGGATAACATAAATATTCTCACTACGTAGCAGCAGAAAGAGTGGTAGAGTCAATACTGCAACTCCTGCTGCTACATTTGCATCTTTTAGGATAGCCCAGAGTACTAAGAGTATAAGAATCACTCCTGATAACACCAAAGAGTCAATTAAAACAAATGCACCTGCTCCTGCAGCCAATCCTTTACCACCTTTAAACCCCAGCCAGAACATCCAATTGTGTCCCAAAACAACAAAGAAAGCTGCTAAATAAGGTAGCAGAGAGTTATCACCATAAGTGATAGCTAGATAGGCAGCTGCCATACCTTTAGCGATATCTAGAAGAGCTGTAGAAAGACCAACAGCTAATCCTCCGGTACGATAGGCATTCATACCACCCACATTGCCACTACCCTGATAACGAATATCTTCCTTCTGAATTAAATAGCGAAGCAGATAAGCTGTAGGGATGGAACCTAGTAGATAAGCAACTAACAGCAGTATCAGATCATTCATTAAGATTCTCCTTAGCTAGTTAAAGTAGTTCCAAACTCCGTAATTGTATAGTAACATATGTCGCCTGATTTTCAAGACGGGCATAAACGTGAAGATAGCCATTCTTCTACACGATATGATACAATCATGTAGATTAGGAGGCGTTGGCATTGAAAAAGATATCTTTTGTTTCTCTTGGTTGTTCCAAGAATCTTGTTGATTCAGAAATTATGAGTGCAAAGCTAAATAGAGATGGTTTCAAGATAACTACCAGTACAGATGAAGCAGACCTTATCGTCATAAATACCTGTGGCTTCATTGAAGCAGCAAAGGAAGAATCCATACAAGAGATACTTGCCTTTGGTGAGTGGAAAAAGGAAAAAGAGGGCCGTAAACTAATTGTATCAGGCTGTCTAGCCCAGAGATATTCTGAGGAACTAGAACAGGAACTTCCTGAAGTTGATGGATTCCTAGGAACCGGTACCCTCACAAACATCAGTGAGGCTGCTAGACATGTATTAGGTTCAGAAAGAGTCCTAAATGTGGGATTACCCGGACTAGACTATGAGCCTGCCTATGAGCGTACTTTAAGTACAGCTAAACATTTTGCCTATCTAAAAATAGCTGAAGGGTGCAACCATACCTGTGCCTTTTGCATTATCCCTAAACTTAGGGGACCATATCAGAGTAGATCCTTTGAATCTGTCCTAAAAGAAGCCAAAGAATTAGCCGAAAAAGACGTTAAAGAACTAGTCATTATCGCTCAAGATACCACCTATTACGGTAGAGAAAAGGGTGGTAGAAGTAAGCTAGTACCCTTGTTGCAAGAACTTGATAACCTACCCTTTACCTGGATTAGGCTTTTATATACCTATCCTAGTGAAATCTCTGATGATTTAGTCTTTGCTTTAAAAGAACTTAATAGCCTGGTAAAGTATATTGATATGCCTTTACAGCATGGTAGCAACAGGATCTTAGAGAGAATGAGACGACCTGAAAGAAGAGAAAAAGTCATCGAGCTTGTAAAGAAATTAAGAGATGAAGTGCCTAATGTCTTTCTTAGAAGCAGCTTCATTGTTGGTTTCCCTGGAGAGACAGAAGAAGACTTTAATAGCCTTCTAGACCTATTAGGAACACTTGAGTTAGATCATGCTTCCTTCTTTATCTATTCTCAAGAAGAAGGTACAATAGCTGGAGATTATCTAGATCAAATTCCAGAAGAGACCAAGAAAGAGCGTTTACGCCAGGCTATCGAAGTTCAGGAAGCCATAACAGAGAAACGCAATATTGAGAGAATTGGTCAAACACTTATGGTGGTTATCGATGAGAAACTAGAAGATAATCTGTATAAAGGTAGACATCAGGGTCAAGCTCCAGAGGACATCGATGGCGCTGTATTCATTAATTCTGATAAAGAACTTCGCACTGGTGATTTTGTCACAATAGAAATTGAGACTGTTGAAGTATTTGATCTCTGGGGAAGTGTAAGGTAGGTTTACATAATATTGTTAGCCTATCAGCTGAATATTTGCTGATATAATGGATTCAAGGTTGAATTTCCTTGAATCTATTTTTTTATGTCAACTTTTCAGAAAGGGTGATTACAATGAATGCAAAAAACATGCGCTGGCCACTAGTCTTGGTGTCATTTTTTCTAACCCTTGGTCTCTTGCTTGGGGGCAACTATCTATATAATCTACAGCAATTTAATCGCCCTTTAGAAAACAGCTATACTGAACACCCTGATATCTTAAGCTACACAATTAAGAATGAAAAAGAATTGGTCCATATAGAAATAGAACTCAAGCGAGTCACTAATCTAGATAAGACCCACTTGGATATAGTTCAGAGCACTAGAGCCATTCTAGGTCATAGCAATTTCTCTTTAAGTATAGTTGATAACAGTTCAGAAAAACTTGATAGGGCATGGTCAAAAATAAATTTCCATATTGAAAAAGCAGTTAGTGATGGTGATTATCCTGCTGCTGCAGTAGCAATTGAAGATATAGCTTCTGAACATGGCATAGAAGTATCTTTTTCAGTTACACCTGATTATGTGTATCTAGCAGCTTATGATGAAGATCACTATCTTTACAAGATTAGAGAAAGAAACCCACAAACGGGGGTGAATCAGCAATGAAAGCAATGGAATTAGGTATAGGTATTGGCACAGGTTTCCTGGTCTATCTCTTTTTCTTAGGCTGGGCACAAAGCCTCTTACCAATCCTGCTCCTTATTGGTGTGCTGATATATTTCTCCCATAGTGTGGGTCTAAAAAATCCTAACAACAAGAAGTTCAAACCTTTAACCGAAAAAACAAGCGGAAATATCTCATTTAAAGATATCGGTGGACAGGAAGTTGCCAAAAGAGAAGTGATTGAAGCCTTAGATTTTGCTGAAAAAAGAGGTTTAATCAAAAGCCTTGGCATCAGACCTTTACGGGGTATTCTCCTTGTGGGACCTCCTGGTACCGGAAAAACTCTTTTAGCTAAGGGTGCAGCCAACTATACTGGTTCAGCCTTTCTTTCCACTTCAGGTTCAGAGTTCATTGAAATGTATGCAGGAGTTGGTGCCTCTAGAGTACGTGATCTCTTCAAAAGAGCTAGAGAAGCAGCTAAAGAAGCTGGAAAAAACAGTGCTATCATCTTCATTGATGAACTTGAGGTGCTTGGTGGCAAACGGGGTCGCCATACAAGTCATCTGGAATATGATCAAACCCTAAATCAACTCCTTGTGGAAATGGATGGCTTAGGCACTGATGATCAAATCCAGATTCTTCTGATTGGAGCTACCAATAGAGCAGATCTTCTTGATGATGCTTTGTTACGCCCTGGCAGATTTGACCGTCATGTACAGGTTGACTTACCGGATAAAGAGGGACGTTTAGAGATCCTTAAACTGCATGCAAGAAACAAGCCACTTACAGATGATGTTGATTTAGAAGTGATAGCAAAGGAGACCTTTGGTTTCTCAGGAGCCCATCTAGAGAATGTCACCAACGAAGCAGCTATTCTAGCAATGCGAGAACAGAAGACCCAAATAGAACAGAAGCACCTGGTAGAAGCAATTGATAAGGTAATGTTAGGTGAAAAGGCACAACACAAGGTAAGTACTGATGAAAAGAGACGTGTGGCTATTCATGAAGCAGGCCATGCATTAATGAATGAATATGTTAGACCTGATTCTGTGGGATCAGTAACCATCTCCCCTAGAGGTAAGGCTTTGGGATTTGTTAGACAGACACCAGCAGAAGAAACATTGCTCCACACTACTGATTACCTAAAAGGACAGATCAATATTCTTTTAGCCGGTGCCATAGCTGAAGAACTTATCTATGGCAACAGAAGTACAGGAGCAAGGAATGACTTTGAAAAATCATTGGAATTAGCACAATTAATTGTCTATTCAGGTTTATCAACTCTAGGTATTGTCAGTGAGTCTTCACTGCCAAAAGAGAAACTACACAATACAGTATCTGAGATCCTAAGGCAATGTGAAGAGTCAACTAGAAGTGTTCTAAATAGCAGTATTTTAACACTCAACAATCTTGCAGACATCCTTACTGACAGAGAAAAACTCAGTGGAGATGAGTTGAGGGCTATCCTTGCTGAAGGAGCTTTCCCTGTGACTAACGAAAAGACAAGTTAGTCTAATTTGGGAGGGAGATATTTGAAAGCTGAGATAATTGCTGTCGGAACCGAAATACTCCTAGGTGACATTCTAAACTCTAATACCAGGTTTCTCTCTAGAGAACTAGCCTCTCTAGGTATCGATGTATACTATCACACAACTGTGGGTGATAACCAGAACAGATTAACAGAACAGCTTAGAGTATCAAAAGAAAGAGCAGATCTAATCATTGTTACCGGAGGCCTAGGTCCCACATATGATGATTTGACCAGACAAACAATCGCTGAGGTTTTTGAGTCTCCATTAGTGGCTAGGGAAGAGGATACCGACTATCTTTTTTCTTTGTATCAGGGCAAAGGGGAACCTACCCAATATTTTCTGCAACAGGCTTCAGTACCATTTGGTTCATATATTCTAGAGAACAACAACGGTACAGCCTTAGGGTTTATCCTAAAAAAAGAGAGTATTGTGATAGCTTTACCCGGACCACCTCGAGAACTAGAACCAATGTTTTTAGAGTCAGTCAAACCATATTTAAGGGAACTAGGCCTAACTGAGGTTATCCACTCAAAGACATTGAGACTTGTTGGTATACCTGAAGCCAATGTGGAAGAGCTGTTAGGCGAATATTTTAAGGAACAAAATAACCCAACCATAGCTCCCTATGCCAAGTTTGGTGAGGTTCATCTAAGAATAACTGCCAAAGCTGCTTCTATCAGTGAAGCAAAAGACATGATAGAACCGGTAGAGAACCACGTTAAGAAGTATCTAGGTGAATATATCTATGGTTCTGATGAGGACACTTTGGAAGAAATAGTTGCTAGACTGCTAAGGGAGAACAGGGTTAGACTTGCCATAGCTGAATCCTGTACTGGGGGACTGTTAAGCCATCGGTTAACCAATGTACCCGGAAGCTCAGACTATTTCATTGCTGGTCTAATTACCTATGCCAATGAAGCTAAACAGGAACTCCTAAATGTTCCGTTAGAAACAATCAAGCAGTATGGTGCGGTTAGTAAAGAGACTGCAATTGCCATGGCAGAAGGACTGCTTGCCAATTATGACATTGATATGGCTCTAGCCATAACTGGAATTGCTGGTCCAACTGGAGGTACAGAAGAAAAACCAGTAGGGACTGTCCATATTGCCATAGCAAACAAAGATAGAACCGAGGTATATTCCAAAAGTTTTTCTGGGAACAGAGAGACCATTAAGTTTCGTAGCACACAGGCAGCTTTAGATGAGCTGCGGAGGTGGTTAAGGGGGTAGCACCAATGAAAACCATTACGGTTACAAGAAAGCCAAAGATAATACTGATAAGTATCCTGACTATAGTGTTAGCTGTAACCGGTGGTCTTTACGCAATTGAATTACTGGGGTCATCTAGTTATGATCTTGATGCTTTCACCATTGGTGTTGCAGTGAATTTTTCTCCTAGTGGCAGTACAACCATTGCCATACCACCAATTGGCGAGGTTCAGGCAGATACTCATAAGCCTCCTGTAAACCTAACTCTTTCTCTTGAAAATATTGAGTTAGAAAAACTAGAACCATGGCTATCAGAAGAGACCTCTAATCAGCAGATTCTTTCTGCCTTACAGGAAAGACTTGAAGGAGTTTTCTGGTCATTCCTTTTAAAAACCTCCTTACTAGCCTTTCTAGGTGGTATTCTCATAATGCTGGTTCTCTCTTCAAAGAGATCTTGGAAAGTGATTCTTCTAGCAGGCTTTTTGCCTTTATTAATCTGGGTTAGTATTGTTAGTGCCAGTGTCGCTACCTATGACAAAGATGCATTTCAAGAACCCAGCTATACCGGTGTTATCAGTGCTGCTCCCTGGATGACAGGTATTGTTCAGGAAGCACCTGATAAGATTAAACGCTTTGGTGAACAAATGGCTCTGTTAGCAGAGAATCTTCAAAGGCTGGTAAATAGATTAGATTACCTAGAACCACTTGGACTTCCTGATGCTGACTTAACACTGCTAGTTGTTTCAGATATTCATAATAATCCTGGAGCACTGGATTTTGTTGAAAACATTGTTGAGACTTTTAATCCTGATCTAATTATTGATGCCGGCGATATCACTGACTGGGGTACACCATATGAGTCGCAACAGTTTCTTCGTATTGAAACTTGGGCGAAACCCTATCTCTTTGTACCTGGAAATCATGATTCTCCCCAGGTTGTAGAGAGCTTAAGTGAAATTGATTCCATGTTCATTTTCTCTGATTGCTCCACACTAGATATCCATGGATTAACTGTCATGGGTTGTGCAGATCCCGGCTCTTTAACCGAGAGTCCTGCTAGTGCTTCCTTAGAGCAAATACAAGCACAGATTAAGGAAGCTACAGCTCTAATCGAAACAACAAAACCTGATATCTTTGTCAGCCACCATCCAGCTATTGCTGATGGCCTAATTGACCAGGTTCCATTGGTCATTAGTGGACACAGTCATCAATGGCGAATCACAGAGACAGATAAGGGTCATCTGCATCTAAATCCTGGTTCTACCGGTGCTGCTGGTATTCGTGGTCTACAATCAGAAAATGAGATACCCTATAGCCTGATGCTAGTCTATCTGAAGGATACACCTGAAGGCTGGCAAACCACAGCTACTGATTTAATTCAAGTATACAGCCTTGATTCAGAATTAATCTTGAAAAGAAAAGTTTTTGATTAATCGAACTCCTGTTTGGGGCAGGACTTTTCCTCCTTCTAGCGAATCATCTAAACAGAGGGAGGTATTTTTTTGTGTCTAACTTGCGTTTGTTCTTAGCTATTCCACTACCTCAAGATAGCAAAGAACATCTAATTAGCAATACTAACCATCTCAAGAAAGATCTCAAAGGTAAATGGGTGCAAAGCAATAATCTCCATATCACTTTAGCATTCTTTGGAGATGTACCTGTAAACAGAATAGATGATCTCATTAAAGAAATTTCTCTGGTAACTGAGGCAAATATGGCCTTTGAAATCTCTTTAGGGGGTTTAGGTGCTTTTCCATCTCTTAATAGGGCCCGAGTTTTATGGGTAGGACTTGATAAGGGACACAAAGAAGTAGCTAATCTAGCTAAGCAGTTAAGAAAACCTTTAGAAGAAAAAGGGTTCTTAGAAAGGGAAGATAGATTTAATTCCCATATCACTTTAGCCCGTTTCAAAGAGCCACTATCTGTAAGTCATGATCTTAGAGCTACCACTTTTGATGCAAACACTATTAGTGTACCTGAGGTGGTTTTATACAAGAGTGAGCTTAGACCAACTGGGCCAATATATGCGGGAATACAAAAATTTGCATTTTCTAGGAAATATCTGGTAAAATAGTTAGGGGTGATCTCAATGGTCGATAAATCAAAAAATCTAGAAACAACTATTCAACAAATTGAAAAGCAGTTTGGTCGTGGGTCAATTATGAAGTTAGGTGAGTACAGTAATGTTAGTGTGGACGCTATTTCCACAGGTTCTCTTTCTCTTGATATTGGTTTAGGTGTTGGTGGTATTCCTAGGGGTAGAATTATCGAAATCTATGGTCCTGAGTCTTCAGGTAAGACAACACTTGCTCTACATACTGTTGCTGAAGCTCAGAAAAAGGGAGGCACAGGAGCCTTTATTGATGCTGAGCATGCTTTAGATCCTGCCTATGCAAAGAAACTCGGTGTTGATATAGATAACCTACTAATCTCCCAGCCAGATAACGGAGAACAAGGTCTAGAGATAGCTGAAGCTCTTGTACGCAGCAATGCGGTTGATGTGGTAGTTATTGACTCTGTTGCAGCTTTAGTACCAAGAGCCGAAATTGAAGGGGAGATGGGTGATTCTCATGTTGGTTTACAAGCAAGATTAATGTCTCAAGCTTTACGTAAACTAACAGGAGCAATTAGCAAATCAAAAACAACCGTAATATTTATTAACCAGTTAAGAGAAAAGGTTGGAGTGATGTTTGGTAATTCTGAAACAACTCCCGGTGGTAGGGCTCTCAAATTCTATTCTTCAGTCCGTATGGATATCCGTAGAATTGAAACCTTAAAACAAGGAGCTGATCCTGTAGGAATCAGGGTTAGAGTTAAAGTGGTAAAGAATAAGGTTGCTCCACCTTTTAGACAAGCAGAGTTTGATTTGATGTATGGTTTGGGTATCTCTAAAGAGGGTGAACTAGTTGACTTAGGAACAGCCCTCGATATAATTACTAAGGCCGGAGCCTGGTTCTCTTATGGGGATGAAAGGTTAGGACAAGGTAGAGAAAATGCCAAACAGTATCTAAAAGACCATCCAGAAATAGCTACAGAAGTTGAAGCAAAGATTCGTGAAACTTTACTAGGTCAGGAAACCTCATCAAACGATG
>DYGY01000042.1 GCA_020724425.1 Thermaerobacter marianensis | reverse complement strand
TACGGAGCAAGGACTCATTTTCCTGCTTAGCCCCCGTCTATTATTGACTCATACGTATCGGTGAAGTATCATCTGCAACAATTCAAAGATATATTGAAACTCAAGAATAGAAAGGTGCATGGCACTCCTCCCACCACCTAAAGGTAATGGGTTTCTGTGCCACAAAAATTCATGAAAAATTATTCACAATCATTGGTACCATGAAAAGACAAACCATCTTCTGAAGAGATACCGAGTACATTCAGGCTTCTAACAATCAGTGGACCAAGAGATTCCCTTTTATCCTCCCTCATAACCACCATCAACCCATACTCCTTAGCTGCCTGTTCCAATACTAACAGTACTTGTTCCGTTCTCAAAAAAAATATCTCTATAAAAGCTCAGCAACCAGAACTCTAATAACCTTTCTGTATGGTTTCGTCCAGGCTATCAGAGTATCATCTAGATCAAAAATAATTGCCTTAATGAGTATTCAACTCCTCAGCACTTAAATCCTCAGTTTCGACCTGAACCGTCGTATGTTCAATACCAAACCCCTCTTTAAGAACTCTATTGATCCTTAGCAATATTTCCTGAGGATCCTCCCTCTTATCCTTTACAACATGGCAGCTAAGACAGACAAAACCTGAGGTAACGGTCCAGATATGCAAATCATGAATACTCTGTACCCCTGAAATATCCCCAATGGTCTGAGAAATCTCTACATAATCAAGATGCTTGGGAGTACCCTCCAAAAGCACATGCAGCGTATCATTTAACAGACGGTAGACACTAAAGAGAATAATGATAGCGATAACGATACTTATAATAGTATCAAAGAGATAGATCCCGGTAAGCCAGATTAGAATACCAGCAGCAATCGCGCCAAGAGAACCCAAAATATCCCCCAAGACATGCAAAAAAGCAGAACGAACATTAAGATTCTCCTTGTAATCACCCTGATGCAAAATATATGCTACTAGGATATTAGCAAACAAACCAGCAACCGCTACCCCCATCATCAAACCAGTATTAACCTCCTGTGGAGACAAAAGCCTTTTATAGGCCTCAATGAAGATGAAGATTGCCACTAAAGCTAAGACAACTCCATTAATCAAAGCAGCAAGAATCTCAACCCGATAATAACCATAGGTCTTCTCCCTAGTAGCAGGTCTTCTAGCAAACCAGATAGCAAAATAACTTAAGCCTAGCGCGCCCATGTCACTTAATAAATGGCCAGCATCAGATAGCAAAGCCAGACTATTTGCCAATATACCACCAGTAAGCTCAATGACAAAAAAAACAGAAGTAATTAATAGAGCCCAACCCAGAGCTCTCCTGTTATCTACCTGATGTGTCATTGTTCTCTCCTCTTGTCTTTGAGATACTGCTTGAGTCTCTCCTTAGTCCAGGTATTTACAACCTGTTCCTTAGTTAACCAACCTCTTCTAGCCGTTAACACTCCATAGAGCATATATTCAAGTTCAGCAATACTATGAGCATCAGAACTTACAGCAAAGAGAACCCCATACTCCTTAGCCTTTAATATCATCTCTCTACCCAAATCTAAACGATTAGGAGAAGCATTAATCTCAAGAATGGTTCCATATTCTCTAGCAGCTCTAAAAACCGTATCCCAATCAGCTTCATATCCCCTCCGATAAGCTAATACCCTACCAGTAGGGTGGCCAATGATATCCACATGCGGATTAGCTATAGCCCTTAAAAGCCTTTCAGTAATCTGAGCTCTATCCTGCCTTAACCCACTGTGAATAGAAGCCACTACCAAATCAAGCTCACCAAGGAAACTATCACTGAAATCAAGACTACCATCCTTTAAAATCTCCACTTCTATACCCGTTAAAATCTCTATCTCTGCAGTCTCATAAATTTCTTTAATCCTACCAATCTGCTCTCTAAGGCGTTCTTCATCAAGCCCATTGGCTACCACTAAAGACCGAGAATGATCAGTGATGGCAAAATATGAATAGCCTCTAGCTTTAGTTGCCTTAACTAGATTTTCGATCTCCTCAATACCGTCACTGTATCTAGAATGAACATGCAAATCACCCTGGATATCCTTTATATTAATGAGTACTGGTATTTCTACATTAATCTCCCCTTGACCCTCTCTAAGTTCAGGTGGAATATATGCAAGATCAAGAACACCATAAAGCTCTCTTTCAGATTCAGGATGTAAATCTCTTTTTCCCGAAAACCCATACTCATTAAGCCGATAGCCTTTCTCTTTAGCCAGTCTACGCAGTGCCACATGATGTTCCTTAGAACCTGTGAAATGATGCAGGAAAGAAACATACTCTTCAGGTTTACAGATTCTAATATCTGCTTTAGGGCCACCTCTTAAATAGAAGCTGACAAATGTACTGCCACTGCTAATGAGCCTGTCCACAAAAGGTGCTTTAAGCAGTTCATCAACAGTTAAGTCCATATCTCTGCTACTAACAACTAAATCAACATCCTTAACAATCTCCTTACCTCTACGCAAACTACCGGCATAGGAACCCTTATCAACTTCAGGCCTATTTCTTAACCACATAAGTATAATGTCAGCCCACTGCTTGGCCTCAGCTAGCAGAACAACATTCTTTAATTCTCTAACCATGTTAATCCCTTCAAGAATACTCTGTTCCTTTTTCACTCCAAAACCATCTATCTCGCTTAGCAGTCCAAGATTAGCAGCCTTCTCCAGCTGAACTATATCGGTTATACCTGCCTCCTTAAGCTTCCTGACCGTCTTAGGACCAACACCAGGAATATCCAAGAGTTCAAGAAGACCCTCAGGTAACTCCTGCACAAGACTCTTCAAGTATTGACTCTCTCCTGTAGTATAGATATCCATAACTTGAGCAGACAGAAATTCACCAATACCGGGTATATCCTTCAACTTACCCTCATCTATTAGATTACTCAATGATACTCCATAACTCTCTATAGACTGGGCTGCTCTTCTATAGGTCAAAGATCTTCTACTTGGCTCCCCTTTAATCTCAAGAACATCGGCAGTCTGGCGGAAAATCCTGGCCAGATCTTTTTCTGTAACCATTCAGTATCAACCTTTCACAAAAAGAATCTGAAGCCCATGTAACCCAAGTACGAGACCAACAGGAATATACCTTCTCTTCTAGTGACAGTGTACCCTGTTTTTGAGAACCGAAACAACATGGTAGTGTAAGCAAGCATCACCAGAAAATCCAGGAATACTTCAGGCTGAACCTCCATAGGCGTTATAGTTGAGGATATCCCCAATACAAATAGTACATTAAAAATATTGCTCCCAACAATATTCCCTATCGCTATATCCATCTCTTCTTTTAATGCAGCCGTTACAGATGTAACTAGCTCCGGCAAAGAGGTACCTATCGCTACAAGCGATAAGCCAATAATTGTCTCACTAATACCGAAATTTAAAGCTAGCTTTATCGCATTATCAACTACCATATTCCCACCTACAATTACAGAGACAAGCCCAAGAAACGTAAACCCTAAAGCTGTACCTAATGGCATAGATAAACCACTTACAGCAACCTCCTCACCTTCATGAGCAAAAAACCTCCAGATGAAATAGGTGAAGAACACTAGCAGTATCAGCCCATCAAACCTTGATAACTCATGATAAGTAGCCATACCATCAAGAGCCAAAACTAAAGCTAACAATGAGGCAATAAAGGCATAGGGAATCTCTTTTAAAACAGTCCTCCTTTGAACACTCAGAGGATGTAAAATAGCGGAAAGCCCAATAATGAAAGCAATATTGAAAATATTGCTTCCCACCACATTTCCCACAGAAATACCACTGCTTTCAGTAGCTGCAGCCCGAATACTCACTACAGCTTCAGGAGCACTGGTTCCAAAAGCCACTACAGTTAAACCAATAACTAAAGTAGGAACCCCAAGGCGACTTGCAAGACCTGCAGCTCCATCAACAAAATAATCTGCCCCTTTAACTAGAAGTAGAAAACCCACTGCCAAACCAAGATAGATCATTAAAGACCTCTCCTCTAACCAATATCACCATATCATATGTCCTAAAATTAGATACAGAACCGGGGAGTCAAAGATTGACTCCCCGGCTCTGCCCTTTGCTGTTAAATCTAACAGACCTTACGGTCTGATTATGTCTATAAAAATAATACCACTATTTTTTCACCATACCGTTGCGCAAAAGCAAACTAACCATATAAAACATTTTGTCAAATTATCTCGACCTAATTTGCGTAAAGTTAAATAGGGCGGGAAACCCGCCCTATCCTACATAGAGATTGAACTGTCCTCACTAGCTTCAAGCTTTTCCTCAATCAACCTTTCCTTAATGAAAGGAATCATTAAAGGAATTACGATAGCTAGACCCATAAGTCCCTGGACCAAGTAGTCAACAGTAGCTCCACGCACATAATGAGTAGCAAAACCCATAATGGCTGCTCCCCAGCCTCCTGCCATAGCCGCATACCAGCCAGACTCTTTCCGCTTAGCCAGCAAGTAGATAGCTATTAACAAGACAACCGTAACCAGCCAACCTATATTACGCGAAGGCTGCAGAATAAAGATCCCTTCAGCATACAAAGGCATCTTCGGATGGCCCATCAAAACACGAGTAGCAGCATGACCATTACCGAAAGTCTCAGCTGCAGTAACACCAAGAATTAGGAATACATAAAAATCAATCCACTTCTGAGTCTTACCCTTAGCATCTACCACAACTATAGCAAAATACGGAACCAGAGGCACAAACATAATAATCATTGCGGGTGAAAACCCAATGGCAACAAAGTTTAACCATGGTAAGAGCATATATGCTCCACCAAAAGCACCAAGAGCCAAGCAAACTAAAGATACCTGTTTGGCCCATACAGCACCATTATAGAGTGCCTTAGCAATAAGCAATAGCACAATTCCAGCAAACATGGCAATAGACATCCAGAACGGGAAGAAAACACTCACCAACCATGGTGCAGGTGCTAGTAAAGGTGCCTTAGGATCACCTTCTGCCTTCATTGTCTCATAGCGAGCTACCTGATTAGGATGAATCTTATCTAACATATAGTCCACAATGAATGGTTCAACAACTAACATAAATAACGCAGCTAAGATCACTAGAGCAACCACAACTTTTCTTGTTTGAGGCGAAACTGATTGTGACATTTAGAAACCTCCTTAAATAGTAGTTAAAGGAATTCTAAGCCTCAGCAACTAGTGACTAGCAAACTTATCAATCACCCCCTTCACAACAACATCCTACCCTGCCAATAAAATCATATTCCAGCGCTTCCAATAGTCCATTGTCTTTAATTAATTAGAAAAAATCTTTTTTGAGATATTTCGTATCGCTTCTCTTTAACTTAAATCAACTAGCCTAGAGAAATATACGCTGTTCCTTATTCATATATACTTGTGTCATGATACGTAGCTGTTGAAAAAGAAAATATCCCAAAGACATTTGCAAAAATCCAAGGGATATTTTCTCTAGATAGAATTGCATAATAAGGATGAACTTCAAATCTAGCTAATTAAACCTATAAAGTGTACTTTTGCTAAAGAGATAATGAGCTAGAATCTTCCCCCATTAATACCATTTCGATTACAGGTAGAAACAACATGACAACAAGGAAAAGCCCTATAACTCCTTGTAAGCCATAATCTACAGTATCATGGCGCCAGTAGTATGTGGCAAAATATGCCACCATTGCACTGGTAGCTGCGATTTTTGCCAAGTATATACCTTTGGTATACTTCATATATAAGAAGTATATGGTCACCATTAGACCAAACACAGCTAACCAGCCACCCATTCTAACCAGATTCAGAACAAATATACCATCGGCACATAAAGGCATCTTCGGATGGCCAACTAGGATTCTATAGACCGCCGTTCCATTGCCAAAAGTATATGAGCTAACACTCCCATAGCACCATATACAAGAAAGTATATGGTTTTCTTCCTAACATCACCAAGCCCGGTAAGTAGAACAGCGAAATACCGTACCAAACCAATAAGACAAATGATCACCGCTAGCGATGAAAACATCCCTATTCCTTCTTTTGTTGAACCAACAAAATTCATCCAGGGGACAAACATATAAGCTCCACCTACAGCCGGAACAGATAGACAAAACATTGTTAAAGCTCTTGCCCATCTCTCACCACCTAAGAAAAGCCGCGCTATTATGAACACCGTTATACCTGCTATCATACACAGGGCACGTGGGATATGTCCAACCCACCATGGTAGTTACACGAGAGATCAGCGCTGCTTTCAAGGTCTCCCTTTCCGCCGTAAATTTGGCAATACGGGCATACATGTTGATCTGAATACCTTCTAACCATGAACGGATCACAGCAATCAATACCAAAGCCATCAATGTCTTTGTTTCTCAGTTGCTGCAATTCTGTACACAAACTTAGTTCTATTACATAAGGTTCCAATTGCACATTAGCAATAAAAGGAACTATTGATTTGACAATTTTACGCCAATCCAATTATACTTAAGTTAAATAGTGAACAAGTTAGATAGAGTTCTTTTCATGAGGGGGCGGTAGATTCAATGACAGATTTGTCAGAAGTATTCATGAAGACTCCCGTGTTCAGAAGACTCGATGAAAATCACAAAACTGACCTTCAACATCGTGCCTTACGGCGAAATCTTAAGAAAGGAGATGTAATATCTTTTTATGGTGATATCTGGCCCTATGTGATTCTCCTGTATAAAGGAAAGATTAACATCAACAAGGAATCACCAGAGGGTCGCAGTCTAACAGTTAGAACCCTTGAAACTGGTGATGTATTTTGGAGCCATGCCCTATTCGATGGCAAGTCAACACCTGGAACACTAAATGTCGGAGAAAACAGCACTATCTTCCAGTGGCATGGGGAAGACATCCTACCTAAAATTTCTGCTAATCCAGAAGCACTCTGGGACCTCTGTAATGTTTTAATCAAACAACTAAGAGACGCCAGTCAAACTATTGAGGAATTAGCTTTTCATCCATTACTTAATCGCCTAGCCCGACTACTCCTTGATGAGTATGATTTTGAAGCTAACAGTGCTGTATCAAGAACCCTGACACTAGATGAAATGGCTAATCGCATTGGAACCACAAGAGAAATGGTTTGTCGTTTGCTTTATAGACTTTCTGATCGTAATGTTATTCAAGTTAGCAGAACCCAATTTGTCCTGGTTAATAAAATCGAGATGGAGAAACTAGCTACCGGTGATGTCCTTCTAGATGAAGAAGCCTGGAGCTAAACGGTCACTTTAACCAAGCTATCATTCATATTATAATATCGGGTGACCGTATACATGAAAGCCATTTTTGATCATACTAGGAGAACAGCAAAAAGACTAGGCTCCTCCAAGGAGCCTAGTGATGATATTTTTGTTAATCTTTACGGCCTTACCATATCCCTTCAAAGAAAAAACCTCATTGATATTCCTCATGAAGTTACCATCATTGTTCCTCGGGCTGAAGTTCGCCATCGCTACGATCACAAAAATGATATCGAGGAAACAGAAATCATCCTTAGCAGCATCACCATAGCCCATTCACCTAGACCAGAACCTACCTCCCGAGCAACTCATTTAAGCGATTAGGATAATCGGTAATTAGACCATCAACCCCAAGATCCTTCAATCTGTGCATATCCTCTTCTTCATTAACTGTCCAAACAGAAACCTTCATACCCCGGTTATGAGCTGCTTCAAGAA
The DNA here is from genome assembly GCA_020724425.1 of Thermaerobacter marianensis. Lineage (GTDB taxonomy): Bacteria > Bacillota > Sulfobacillia > DVGY01 > DVGY01 > DVGY01. Next base: position 1,323 of record DYGY01000042.1, on the reverse strand, counting down.
ATCTTGGAGTTACCACATGAATACTACCAGAATACTCAGGCACCTGTGCCGCCTCTGCCGGAGGAGTATACAAGAACTCTAGATGCAAAAGCTGAACAATATAGAATATGAGAACTTCTCTCTCTGCCATAGAAGTAGGGACTTCTGGCATTAACTTCCGAAAACTCTTAATAGTCTTGTCATCAAAAGAAGCAACAAGCACCCTATCCTCCATCTGATACTCCTTGATAATATCTACAAGAGCCTCAACCATCTCTTGACTGTAAGTTTTCATCTCAATGCTAAACTTTGCTTCCGGAAATGCTGCAAATACCTCAGTTAATAAAGCAATTTCAACACCCTGACCTCTATATGGATATGTTTGACCACCATCTCTAGTAAAGAAGTACCCTGCATCAAGCTCCTTAACTTCTGCTAAAGTGAGATCCTCAATCCTACCCTTACCATCTGTAACCCTGTCCACATATTCATCATGAAAAAGAACTACCTCACCATCTTTAGTGAGATGGACATCAATCTCTAAAATATCAGCACCCTCTATAAGGCCTCTTTCCAAAGCTACAAGAGTATTTTCTGGTGCTAAAGCTTCTCCTCCGCGATGAGCAATATTAGCAAAGGTAATGTCTTTCAAGACATCCGGCGTCTCAATTGGTTCTGCCATCAATGCCAAAAAACCAATAAGCAAAACCATAAAGAGAAGAAAATACATCAGTATCTTTTTCATCTGTTCCTCTCCCTCATCAAGGTTTTGCAGAGTTATATTCCGGTTGAGCCCATCAGATACCTGCAAAAAAAGCTTGCCTTTTGAACAATGTCATTTAGTTAAGTATCGTTTAATCAGGTCTTCGCGATAAGACTCCCACCTCTTACTTTCTGGAGTCAAGTCGTTGAATTGACCGGGTAATGCTGCATTCGGCAACCAAAGGTCAATATCCTGTTCATAAATTTTTGTGGCACAGAAACCCATTACCTTTCGGTGGTGGGAGGAGTGCCATACTCCTTTCTGTCCTTGAGTTTCAATATAGCTTTGAATTGTTGCAGATGATACTTCACCGATACTACAGGCAAAATAACTATCTGACCAAAATGTTTTTCTTATCCAATAGTGCTTAGATAACATTAAAGAATGTTTTGCCACAGTCTATATGTTGCTTCCTGTTTTATTCTTTCCACAATCTCGCATATAATATCGGTGGTATCATAACTGTCTTTATCCGTTTCCATAGCAATTATTTCGTAATCATATTTATGAGAAATATCTAGTATTTGGGTCACGTCTTGTCAAGTGGTGTAAAATTCTTAAGTCCAATGAATGCATAATGA
>DYGY01000012.1 GCA_020724425.1 Thermaerobacter marianensis | reverse complement strand
GCCAAGCCCATAGCGGACTTTCACCGCCAAGTTACCGCCCATGCCGGGCGCACACAGTAGAAGAACCCCAAGAAATGGGGTTCTTCTACTCTATACACGTCTTTGCAGCTTAATAGCATAATAACTTACTAACCACCCTAAACCAGCACCAACCAGATAACCGAATATTCCTAATCCCCCTCTAGCAAACACTATCCCGCCAACAAGAAGCATAGTGCAAAAAGCCACACCAACCTTAAGGATTAGTTCTAGACGAGGAAACATTAAGAGTTCCCCATTTCTTTCAACAGGATTATGCTCAAAAATTCTAAGAGCAATATAGAACATGAGAACACTAACAATGATAAATAGATACCAGTATGACCAAACCACCCTAGGTTCTGCAAAATAGCCCGGGAGAGTCAACCAGTAGCCGGTTCCCACCAGAACATTTCTAACCCCAAAATCCCTATACCCCATTAACAAAGCAAGGTTCTCATCAATTAGTATCGCAAAACCTATTGGAAATATTAAGAAAATGCCAGATAGCACAGCACCCGAAAGAGTAGAGCCTGCTAAAGAACCAAAGATTAAAGCAAACGAGAAAATACTAACCATGATCACAAACTGAATAACCATCCAACTAAGAATATCACTAACAGATACAAGAGCTTGTAGTTCACTGCTGCTAGCCAGTATCCCTAGATACATCAAACCATTAACCAGATAGATACCAAAGAGAGATAACACACCAAATATATACTTATTGATAAGAATCTCTCGTCTGCTGTAAGGCATAGAGAATAGCAGACCCATAGTACCATTCCTACGTTCTTCCCCTAATAACATGCTCGCCAGAAATACTGCAAAGAGAATACTAGCAAAAATAATCAGTTCTCCGCTATAATTCATAGTCATCTTGTTAATCGCTGCAGACACATAAGCATAAAAAGGCCCAGTATTCTCTTCCCTACCAGCCCTATTAACTGCCAGTAATAAAGACAAAGGATAATGATAAACTACCAACAAGAAGAAGACAGTAATTAGGCCTCCATAATTTACCCACTCCTTCCACAACAACCCCCTATTTACGGGAAAGAAACTTAACATCATCTGCCACTCCCCTCACATTGTAGATAAATATTTCTTCAAGACTAATATCAATATCTTCTAGTAATACAGGCTGGTATTGTTGAATCACACGTAAAATATCGTCAGACTGAAAGATTAAGCGATATACTCTGCCAAACTGTTCTAAACCAATTAGATCAGGATGTCCTTTTAATTCTGAGGGGAACTCTCCTTGAAAGACAACCTGAACCTTCCTAATCTGTTGCTTAAGTGAATCTAAATCACTATCTAGCAAAATGCGGCCTTTATCAATAAAGACTATATGATCACATATACGTTCAAGTTCAGCTAACCCATGACTAGAAATCAAGACATTTGTGCCGTTCTCTGCAACCTCATCTAGCATCAAGTTATAGAGCAGTCTACGATTAATAGGGTCTAACCCTGCAGTAGGTTCATCAAGTATCAACATTTTAGGTCTAAAGGAAAGAGCCAGAAGAATAGCTAACTGAGCCTTCATCCCTTTGGATAGGCTCTTAATCTTCTTATTTAAAGGAAGCACTAGAACCTTACTCAACTCAGCATAACGCTCCTCATCCCAAGTTGCATAAGCGTACCCATAAAACCGAACCATATCTGCCACAGTAAAGCCGGGATAGAAAACCGACTGATCCGGAACATAACCAATGCGATTTTTAACTTCCCAAGCACTTTGGATATCCTGACCCATGAATGTGATTGACCCTTCATCTGGTTTTGTGATGCCCATGATAGCCTGCAACAGGGTTGTTTTTCCCGCTCCATTGGGACCTACCAGGCCTGTAATAGAGCCTTCACTGACTTCCAGATTGATATCACTTAAAACCTGATAACTGCCAAATTTCTTGTTAAGATCCTTAATCCTTAACATCTTTCACACTCTCCCTCCCGCCGTAGCTTGCCAAAATAGATTTCACAAGAGTAATAATCTCTTCAGAGCTCAAACCGGCATACCTAGCCTCTACAACTGAACGCCTAAACATCTCTTCGACTAATGCCAGTCTTTCCTCATCAGGCCTTGCCTGATAAGTCCTTGCAACATAGTTTCCTCTACCCCTAATAGTCTCAATGACATTTTGCCTCTCTAGTTCCTGATAAGCCTTTTGAATGGTGTTGGGATTAATAGTAATCATGGTCGCCAACTCCCTAACAGATGGAAGCCTATCACCAGGAGTAAGAGTACCCTTCAAGACACCCTCTTTCACCTGTTCAACCAGTTGTTGATAGATTGGTACACTACTTGTGGGATCTACAGTAAACACATTCCCACCTCCAACTGTACTATGTGTACTATTTTATATAGTACAGTAAATATATCACTCTGAATTCCTTTTGTCAACCTATGCACGTAAAAAAACCACTGCCTATGGCAATGGGTTTTTATGACTAGCGTCCATCATGCGGTGGCTAAACTCTTGGGGGTTTACAGAACCCAAAATCCCCACAGCCTTAGCCGTGGGGATTCTATCAACCTACCTATAGTTAACAAATTGCAACTCCAAACCATAATCTTGTTCCTTTAAGAACCCTATTACCGTTTGAAGATCATCTCTATTCTTTCCAGAAACCCGAACCTGGTCACCCATAATTTGAGCTTGTACCTTAATCTTCAGTCCCTTAATATCCTTAACAATTTCCTTAGCTACATCTGCATCTATACCTTGTTTAATTTTAACCACCTGTCTTACAGTACCACCGCTAGCAGCCTCTATTTTCCCATACTCAAAATTCTCGATAGGGACCTTTCTTCGTACCAGTTTAGATTGCAGGATATCAATAACACTCCTTAACTGAAAGTCTGAATCAGCCACAAGCTTCATTTCTTCCCCTTCTAAGGTAACCTCAACCTTGCTCCCCTTAAAGTCATACCTCTGAGAGATTTCCTTAGTAGTCTGATTAATCGCATTATCTACTTCCTGCATATTAACCTTTGAAACAATATCAAAAGAAGCATCCTTAGCCATAAAACCACTCCTATCCAAAAAAGCTTTGTCTTTCAACCCTGCAAACCCTTATTCCATACTCTTCATACCACTTCTCTTTTCCCAATTCCTGAGCTATCACATGGGAAGGATGTGCCTTCCATCTGTCTATAGCCTCTAGTGATGACCAGTACGAAACAGTTATACCAAAACCATCTTGTCCTCTAACACTCTCTACCCCAAGAAAGCCTGGTTGCTGTTCCGCAAGTTTCAACATCTCCAAAGCCATCTCTTGATATCCATCTTCCTTATTTCTCAAAGAAGAAAAGATAACTGCATAATATGGCAATTCATATTTCAAGATGAACCCCCTCTTAATTATACCTCTTTACAATCAACAAACAACAATTGTAGTCCTTTTTGTTATACACAAAAAGAATAAGGCGGCAAACACCGGGCCTTATTCTTTCACTGGTGGGCACGACAGGGATCGAACCTGTGATCTCTTGAATGTGAGTCAAGCGCTCTAGCCACTGAGCCACGCGCCCAATATATCATTATACTACAATGCGGCCCATAAAAGAGCCGCATAAATTGTGACCCCAGCGGGATTCGAACCCGCGTCGCCGACGTGAAAGGCCGGTGTCTTAACCACTTGACTATGGGGCCTGGAATTGTTGTGTCTCAACCGTTGCCTTGATGATTATACAAGATTTACGGCCCTAATGCAATACTTTTTTTGTGGGCCCAGCTGGATTTGAACCAGCGACCTTGGGTTTATGAGACCCCTGCTCTAACCGCTGAGCTATGGGCCCAACAAACGCTAAGCGCAAGATACATTATATGATAGAAACGACTATTTTTCAAGTCAAAAATTAAATGGCTCCACGCGCAGGACTCGAACCTGCAACCCTCCGGTTAACAGCCGGATGCTCTACCATTGAGCTAGCGTGGAACATCTGATCAAGAGTATATCAAATCTCCATATTCGAGTCAATATTCTTGAAATATTATGGGTATCCGGCATTTTTTTCTTAAAATATTATACTTATTCAAGTAATTGTGAAAATATGCTTAAATATCTTTCGCCAGTATCAGGTAAAATAGTTAGAATTTTTTTAGAATCTTCAAGAGTCTTAGCTAATTTTTGCACACCCACCATGGCAGCACCAGAGGAGATACCAACAAACAATCCTTCCTCAACCGTTAACCTCTTTGACATAGCGAAAGCATCCTCATTAGAAACCGTTATAACCTGATCAATAATATTCATGTTTAGTACTGGGGGAATGAAACCAGCTCCAATTCCCTGGATTCGATGACTGCCAGGCTGCTTTCCTGAAAGCACGGCTGAATCCTCAGGCTCAACAGCCACGACCTTTAGGTTTGGAATTTCTTGCTTTAAGATTTCACCAACACCAGTAATTGTGCCACCAGTTCCAACACCGGCAACCAGATAATCTATATCTGTCCCTAAATCCTCTAAGATCTCTTCCGCTGTAGTTAGTCTATGAATCTCTGGGTTAGCCAAATTTTCAAACTGTCTTGTCAAAAAATATCCATGTTCATTTGCGAGTTCTGTAGCTTTCGCTAGAGCTGCTCTCATCCCTCCAGTAGCTGGAGTCAATATTAGTTCAGCTCCAAACCAACGGAAAACATTCCTTCTCTCCACAGACATGCTTTCAGGCATAACCAAAATCAGGTTATACCCTTTAACTGCAGCTACCATAGCAAGACCTATACCTGTGTTACCGCTAGTAGCTTCTATCAAAGTATCACCAGGCCTAATTATTCCTTCCCTCTCTGCAGTTTCAACCATCGCCTTGGCAATGCGATCCTTTACACTAGAACCCGGATTTGAACCCTCTAGTTTAGCATAGACCTCCATGCCCTTAACTACCCGGTTTATCTGCACTATCGGTGTCCTACCAATTAACTCTACGGCATTGCTATATATCATCATTTTTCTCCCCTGTCTAGTATTCGAGCCGGTACTCCAATAGCTGTACAACCCGGAGGCACATCCTTTAGCACAACTGCCCCAGCTCCAACCTTTGCATTTTTTCCCACCCTAACTGGTCCTAAAATCTTACACCCGGCTGATAAAAAGACTCCATCCTCTATATCAGGATGTCTTTTCCCCCTATCTTTACCTGTCCCCCCCAGAACAACTCCCTGATACATGATAACATCATTACCAACTGTTGCAGTCTCACCGATAACTACACCCACACCATGATCTATAACTAACCTCCTACCAATTTTTGCTGCAGGATGAATCTCTATGCTAGTTATAATCCTTACTAGATAGGCCAAGAAGTGAGGTAGAAAGAAAAGTCCTTTCAAATGCAACCAATGAGCTAAACGATGCACCAATAGAGCCTGAAATCCTGGATACAACAAAACTACCTGCCAGGCAAAGCGTGCAGCAGGATCTTTATCTAAATACGCTTGAATATCATCACGCAAAGGCACCTACGTTTCCTCCTCATTTTCCCACTAACCCTTCCATAGTATATGTTGCAGACAAAAAAAAGACACCTCCATTAGAGGCATCTCCATAAGACACGGTCCCACTCTACTTAACCAACTCTACAACCGATAACGGGGTTAACCGTTCATCTCTACAAGATGACAGCATCCGCTTGCGCACTTCAGCTGGTTCATATGCAGACCTACTCTCAGCCAATGATAGATCTTCTCTTTAGCAACTCCCCAACCTACTCTCAACCGTGATAACGCTTTGAAAGGTATAATAACAAGAGTCAACATATCTGTCAAGAAACATTTTAAAATTAAGAAAACCGGGTATGACCCGGCTCTCTTTGGGGGCAACGCTCTATTTATTACCACCGTTGCGGAAGCTCTTGGCTTCAGATTTTTGCATCTTTTCACCATGACCTTCTCCTGGTGTTGGGACATCTGTTCTGTTCATCTTTTCAGCAATGCGATCACTCATACGATCTAGTGCTGTGGCTGCTTGTTCTTCAGTAATCTTGCCTTCAGCGACTAAGCCTTCAAGACTTTCAGTTCTCGCACCTAAAGCTTCGGCGACAAGCTGATCTTCAGTTACATCATAATCTCCTGCTATATCAACTAATGACCTACCACTTTCTCTTTCAGCTACTAAAGCTTCCTCTTCAATGCCTAGAAGCTGGGCAATAGCTCCTCTAATGGTTTCATAACCTTTACCTAATGTTTCACCTAATTTGGTACCAAGATTTTTCTGCTCTGCCATTTGTTCATTCTGGGGTGCAGCAAATGCTGCTCCGGCCATAACCATAATTGCTAATGCACCTATCAAGGTAATTCTCGCTAGTTTCTTCATGCTGTATCTCCCTTCTTTCTATAATGGATGCTCATCCGCATCTCTTGTCTATTAGTATAGAAGAGAAATGTCAAAAACCTTTGAGCAAAACATCAACGAGCTATCCTCATTATGCAAACAACCTGTCAGAGAGGTGTTAAGGGTAAAAGAGGATGTACCGACCCTTGGTGCCACTGATCAGACTAATCTTATCACTATCCTTTTCAAAAATCCAAATACCTCCTAATCGTTCTTTTTGATACCAGCCCTGCTTCTCCATATAACCCTCAAAAGCTTCATAACCATTTATGTCTTGTCCGTCAACTAAATAGACATGCCTCCAAGAAACCAACCTCACAACTGATGAATCAGTACCAAAGAGCACACCCAAAGATAAAACCAGGTAGGATAAATTTAGAAGAACTACTAACGAAACCAGAAAGGCCATTATCTTAATAATTCTCATTTGTTCACCCCCATAAACTTCAAAAGTCCATTTAAGTAAAGAAACCAGGCCATTTATCTGACCTGGTCTCTAGCTCTACTCAAGGTAGTCCTTTAACTTCTTTGACCTACTTGGATGACGTAATTTCCGTAGAGCCTTAGCTTCAATCTGTCTGATTCTCTCTCGGGTTACACCAAACACCTGACCAACTTCTTCTAGTGTTCGGGCCCTGCCATCATCAAGACCGAAGCGTAGTCTTAATACCTTACGTTCTCTTTCAGTCAAAGTCTCAAGCACATCTTCCAACTGTTCCTTTAAGAGCATATATGAAGCGGCATCCGATGGTGCCAATACATCCTGGTCTTCAATGAAATCACCTAGATGGCTATCTTCTTCTTCGCCAATAGGTGTTTCCAAAGAAACCGGCTCCTGCGCTATCTTCATGATCTCGCGAACCTTTTCTTCCTCTATACCCATCTCATTAGCAATTTCCTCTGGAGTAGGTTCTCTACCTAACTCTTGAAGAAGCTGACGGGATACCTTGATCAGCTTATTAATTGTCTCAACCATATGCACCGGAATACGAATCGTCCTAGCTTGATCAGCAATTGCTCTAGTAATGGCTTGACGAATCCACCAGGTAGCATAAGTGCTGAACTTGAATCCCTTACGATAGTCAAATTTCTCTACCGCTTTAATTAAGCCCAAATTACCTTCCTGGATTAAATCTAGGAACAACATGCCTCTACCCACATATCTCTTAGCAATACTAACAACTAATCTCAGATTAGCTTCGGCTAACCTTCTCTTTGCTTCTTCATCTCCAGCTTCAATACGCTTAGCAAGCTCAATCTCTTCCTCAGCAGTCAGAAGCTGAACTCTACCAATTTCCTTTAGATACATACGAACAGGATCGTCAATGGCTATCCCTTCAGGTAATGAAAGATCTTCCTTAATTATCTCTTCAGCTTCTTCATCATCGATAACCACATCTTTATCCACATCATCTTCCTCAATCAAATCAGAAGCTTCCTGAGCATTAGCGCCAATAACAGTAATCCCCATATCATTGAGTGCCTGGTAGATATCGTCTATCTGCTCTGCATCTAACTCTATCTCCTGCAATGCATCCATAATCTCATTGTAGGTAAGCATGCCTCTCTTCTTACCCATCTCAACTAGATTCATAAATTCTTTTGTCTGTACTTGCTCAATAGGATTCATGTCTTTCCCCCCCTTACCCCGCGACTCCAGCTACTCTAACTAACATCTGTTCTCTGATTTTGATGCCATTTACGGAGTTCTTCGGGATCCGCAAGTTTGAGTAAGCGGTTCAGGTGTTGATATTCAGATAATATATTTTCAGCAACTGGTGTGCCGTTCTTCTCAAAAGCTTTAATTGACTCCATAATCTCATTTACTCTGTTTTGTAATCTATGTTTCAACAGGGTGTTAACTAACCCCTGCAAGTATTTATGGTCATCTAGGTAATTCTTCTGTTCCATCAACATTCTACTTATATGGCTTCTTTCCTCTTCTCCAGTGGTATGAAGTATTGCACTTATACTTATATTATTTGCAGCACTTTCATAGATAAGACTAAGAATGCGTTGATATACCGGAGTTTCAAGGTCCTCTGGCCATATATACTCTTTAACATCCTCTATTAAATCAGGACTAAGCAACAGAGCAGCAACCATATCCTTTTCTGCACGTAAGTGTGCAGGAGTTAGTTTCGCTATTCTTCCCGATTTTCCTTCAGGGAATGTTTGTTCTTTATTGCCTCTAGTATTATTTGTTTTTTGCCTGTTTTTATACCCTTGTCCTTTCTTTTCCACACTTACACTATTTATTGCTCTTTGGATAGCCTCTTCAGCAATATTTAGTTCTTCAGCAATTTGCTTTGTATAGATTGCCTGCCTAACTGGGTCCCTGATCTTTTGTATAAATGGTATAACTTCCCTTACAATGGCTATCTTCCCTTCTGTAGTATCCTCTCTATGTGAACGCCTAGCTAAAGCAAAGCGATAATCAACTAATGGTAAGGCACCATCCAAAACTTCCTGAAAAGCTTTTTCTCCCTGTTCTCTCAAAAATTCATCAGGGTCCTTATCTCCCTGAAAATCAGCTACATACACCTCTTGGTTAAGATTAAGAAAAATCTCTAACCCCCGTAAAGTAGCGTTAGTTCCCGCTGTATCACTATCATAAGCAATCACTATACGGTCAGCTAGCCTTGAAAGTCTTTGAGCCTGCCTTTCACTCAATGCTGTTCCCAAAGAAGCAACTGCATTTGTGAAACCATACTGATGTGCAGTAACTACATCCATATATCCTTCCATGATAATAGCCTGTTTGGACTCTCTAATTGTCTGTTTAGCAGTATTAAAACCATAAAGGATATCTCCTTTATTAAAAACAGCGGTCTCTGGAGAATTCAAATACTTTGGCTGGTCCTCAGGATTAATTGTTCTTCCTCCAAAACCAACTACCCTACCCTGACCATCCCTAATCGGGAATATCAAACGATTGCGAAAACGATCATAGTATCCTGATCCCTTGTTCTTCGCAATTATTAAACCAGCCTTCTCCATTAACTCCTCAGAAGTACCCTTTTTCTTTAGAGCTAAATATAAACCATCCCAGCGTTCAGGAGCAAAACCAAGACCAAACTTTTCTACTATTTGTGGAGATATTCTCCTTTCGGCAATATATCGCCATATCCTGCTTTCTCTTGGCATCTTCTTAAGAGAATAAACATAATACCTTGCTGCTAAATCTAGAGTCTCCAGCAGGCCATCTCTAATACTGCTTTGCCTATCATTCTCAGTCTTAAGCTCAACACCAGCTTTTTCAGCCAGAATGTTAACTGCTTCCGGGAACTCAATCTTCTCTATACCCATTAGAAAGTGAAACATATCCCCACCCGTACCACAACCAAAACAATAGTACATTTGTTTCTCCTGGGATACAGAAAAAGATGGTGTCTTTTCCTGATGAAAAGGACAGAGACCCACAAGGTTCTTGCCACTGCTCTTTAGTTGCACATAGTCAGAAATAACATCCGCAATATCTAACCTGCTACGAATATCATCAAGAACCCCTTCATTAAACCTCATAAGGACCAGGTCGCTAAAGACTCTTAGTGTGCGACCTTCTCTCCCTTCCATACTAACTAGAATTTATGCTTCTTGGAAGAATTTCGCCCAACGTAACATATTCTCCTGCAAAATAGAAAACCCCCGGTCACCAAGCAAGTGCCCCGGGGGTATAAAATATAATACCTACCCGTTCCTTAGCTTTGCCTGTGCAGCTGCTAGACGGGCAACCGGCACCCTAAAAGGTGAACAACTAACATAATTTAGATTTGTTCTATGACAAAAGTCAATAGAAGAAGGATCACCGCCATGTTCACCACAAATGCCAACCTTTAACTCAGGCTTAACAGTTCTACCCTTCCTAACCGCTATTTCTAAGAGCTGACCAACACCTTCTTGATCAAGCTCAACAAAAGGATTCTCAGGTAGAATCTTACGATGAACGTATTCATGAATAAACTTGGCCTCAGCATCATCCCGTGAAAAACCAAAAGTGGTCTGGGTTAGATCATTAGTGCCAAAGGAGAAGAAATCAGCATGAACAGCCACTTCATCAGCAGTTAAAGCTGCTCTAGGTACCTCAATCATAGTACCCACCTTGTATTTCAACTTAACACCGGTTTCCTTCTCTACTTTTTCTGCAATCTGAACTACTAACTCTCTCATGATCTCTAACTCTCTATAATGACCAACAAGAGGTATCATAATCTCAGGATATACATCCACACCTTCTTGCCCAAGCTTAGCTGCTGCCTGACAGATGGCTCTTGCCTGCATCTCATAGACCTCTGGGAAAGTAATACCCAAACGGCAACCTCGATGACCTAACATTGGGTTAGCTTCCTCAAGGTTCTTAACCTTTCTTAGTAACTCTTCTAGGTCATGAAGCTCTTCCTTGTTTCTTCCAGTCAGCTTAATCTTTTGAATCTCCAAGGAGAGTTCAGTTGGGTTAGGTAAGAACTCATGTAAGGGTGGATCTAAGAGACGAATAGTCACTGGATAACCAGCCATGACCTTTAATATCTCATAAAAATCACCCTGTTGAATCGGCAAGAGCTGCTGTAGAGCTTCCATCCGCTCAGACTTTGTTTCAGAAAGAATCATACTCTGAACAACAGGAAGCCTATCCTGAGCGAAAAACATATGCTCAGTTCTACAAAGACCAATACCTTCAGCACCGAAATCTCTGGCCTTCTGTGCATCCTCAGGAGTATCAGCATTCGCTAAAACTCCAAGGTTCCTTTCCAGATCTGCCCAACATAGAATCTCTTGAAACTCATGACTCAACTCAGGATCAATTAGAGGAACCGGTCCAAGATAGACACTTCCGGTAGCACCATCAATAGAGATAACTTCACCCTCATTAACAGTGTGATTACCAACGACACATAGACCCTTAACTTCATCTACCTTTACACCGTCAGCACCGGCAACACATGGCTTGCCAAGACCTCTAGCAACCACCGCAGCATGACTTGTCATGCCACCACGACTCGTCAGGATACCCTCAGCTGCAACCATACCATGAATATCATCTGGGGTTGTTTCGGCACGAACAAGTATAACTTTCTGGCCATCATTACCCATTTCTTCCGCCTTATCTGCACAAAAAACCACAATACCGGATGCAGCTCCAGGTGAAGCAGGAAGACCCTTTGTAACTACCTCTAACGAAGCATTTGGATCAATATTCCGATGCAATAGATGCCCGGTCTGATTTGGATCTATCCGTAACAAAGCCTCTCCTTTAGAAAGCTTACCTTCAGTCACCAGATCATAAGCAATCTTGATACTCGCTCTTGCTGTCCGCTTCCCATTTCTAGTTTGAAGAATATACAAGCGATTCCTCTCAACGGTGAACTCTATATCCTGCATATCACCATAGTGGTCTTCAAGCCTATTACACAGACCAACCAACTGCTCATAGGCTATAGGCAGCTCCCTTCCCATCTCCAAGATATCATTAGGAGTACGGATACCCGCGACAACATCCTCACCCTGAGCATTCAAAAGATACTCACCGTAGAGTTTTTTCTCTCCAGTTGAAGGATTCCTTGTAAAGACAACACCAGTACCACTATCATTGCCCATATTCCCAAAAACCATGGACTGCACATTAACGGCAGTACCCAAATCATCCGGTATCTTGTTAATCCGGCGATAGACAATGGCCCGATCATTTTGCCAAGAATTAAATACAGCCCTGATGGCTAACAACAACTGTTCCTTAGGATCCATTGGAAAAGCAGAACCAGTTGCTGCTAACACAAGATCCTTATACTCCTTGACAACCTTAACTAAATTCTCAGAAGAGATCAGGTTGTCATACTCAACACCCTGCCTCCTCTTATACTTATCTAAAATCTCCTCAAATCTATAATGTACAACCCCCAAAACAACATCAGAAAACATCTGAATAAAACGACGATATGAATCATATACAAATCTTTTATCACCAGTTAAAGTTACCATACCTTCAACTGTCTCATCATTTAAGCCTAAATTCAAAATGGTATCCATCATACCCGGCATAGATACCGCTGCTCCGGAACGTACAGATACCAGTAAAGGGTTATTAGGGTCACCAAACTCCTTGCCAATCTCATCCTCTAAACGCTTTAAATACTCTTCTACCTGAGACTCAAGACCTTGTGGCAACTGACCATCAAGGCTAATGTAGTCATTACATGCTTCTGTAGAGATAGTGAAACCAGGAGGTACAGGCAAACCAATTTGAGTCATTTCGGCCAACCCGGCACCCTTACCACCTAAAATAGACTTCATCTTCCCGTTTCCCTCAGCAAATGCATAGACATACTTCTTACCTTCTGTTACCATCATGCTCCCCTCTCTTGAGAATGTCCATAACTCTGCTAGCAGTCTCTTCAACTGCCGAGTTACTCACATCCAACACAGGACATCCCAACTCGCGAAATATTCTTTGCGCATAAGAAAGTTCTTCCCTGATCCGCTCTAATTCTGCGTAATTGGAACCAGCACTCAACCCCATAGCCTTTAGTCTTTCTGTTCGAATCTCATGAAGCTTATCTGCCCTTACAGTTAAGCCTACAAGACGAGAAGGATCTAATCTAAAAAGTTCTTCAGGTAGTGGAACTTCAGGAATAAGAGGAACATTAGCCACCTTGAAACGCCGATGAGCCAAATACATACTAACCGGGGTTTTAGAAACCCTAGAAACACCAATTAAGACAACATCAGCACGAAGCAATCCCCGGGAATCACGACCATCGTCATACTTAACAGCAAACTCAATCGCTTCTATCTTCCGGAAATAGTCTTCATCAAGCTTATGAACCAAACCTGGTTCAAGCTTTGGTGCCTGATCAAAAACAGAAGATAGAGCCTGCATAGTCGGGCCCATAATGTCAACAGTTATAATGCCCAACTCCCTGGCTCTCTCATCTAAATATTGCCTCAACTGAGGAACAATAATGGTATATACAATTATACAACTACTGGTCCGTTTGGCCCTCTCCATAACTTCATCAATAGCATCAGAGTCATCCACATAAGGGATACGCTCGATCTTGACACTTCCGGAATTATACTGACTGGCAGCTGCACGTACTACAACTTCAGCAGTCTCACCGACCGAGTCAGAAACTACATACACGACGGGCTCTTCCCCAGACCTAATCAACTTTTCACCTCCAATATGAATTTCTTCCTCTCATCTCTGCCAACCACCCATGATGTATATACATCATGGGTGAGGAGAACTCCTGCCAAAATTAAGAGACTAGCCCTCTAATTTTCCTAAATCAGCTGGCAAAGACAATACCTCTGCTACCGTCTTTAACATACTCAAACGATGCGTTCTTAGAGCTTCATCATCAACCATAATCATCACATCATCTAGATATCTATCAACATGAACTCTAAGAGCAACTACTTCTCCATAAAAGCCCCGATAGTCTCTAATCTCCAATAACCGCAGAGCATTCTTCCTAAACTCATTCATTGCCCTATAGAAAACCCTATCCTGTTCACTGCCATAATCCTCGGAAAGCAATTGTATTCCTTCAAGCTTCCTGCTCAAATTCTCTGTTCTCCTATAGACAATGAGGACTTCTTCCTTTAGGTTACCAGTAGCTACCTCCTGCAAGACAGTAGCTCTCTTATAAATGTCACCAATTATACCCTGTAAAGAATCCGGGGAACTCAAAACCGCTTCAATCACATCATAGCGAAAACCATCATCAGCAAGTATGGTCTTCAATCTAACCTTAAAAAACTCCATCACCTTGCTGATTAGTCCCTCTTTATCCCCAATAATCTCGGCTAAGCCCTTTGTGGCTTCATCAATAAGTATATGCACTGATAAAGGCTGTTCTTTCAGGATATGAAGAATGCCAAGAGCCTGCCTTCTAAGCCCATAAGGATCTTGGGACCCAGTAGGTTCCATACCCAAAGCGAAACTACCAACAATATTGTCAATCTTATCTGCTAAAGCTAACAGCTGAGCAATATTCCCTTCCGGCAACCTATCCCCGGCAAAACGGGGTAAGTAATGATCATGAATAGCATCGGCCACAACCTCATCTTCTAAAGAAAGCAAAGCATACTCACGACCCATTACACCCTGCAGCTCTGTAAACTCATAGACTACTGAGGTCAAAAGATCGGCCTTTGCTAAATAAGCAGCCCTTTGCAATAGTCTAACATCTGCCTCTCCAAGATTAATTAAACCGGCTAGACGTATAGCCAAATCAGAAACCCTCATCGTTTTATCATATAGGCTTCCCAGTCTAGCCTGATAAACTACCTCCTTTTGTCCTTCAACATACTCTTCAAGTTTCTTTTTTCTGTCTTCAGTAAAGAAGAAATCAGCATCAGCTAATCTGGCCCTTAAGACCTTCTCATTGCCCTTTCTGACAAGATCGATACTCTCGTCAGTTCCATTACGAACACCAATGAAGTATGGTAAGAGCATACCATCCCTTTCCACAGGGAAATACCTTTGATGTACCTGCATAGAAGTTACTAGAATCTCCTTTGGAATCTTAAGATAGTCTTTTGAGAAACTACCAGCAAAAGCAGTAGGATATTCCACAAGATTAACTACCTCTTCTAGCAATTCTTCATCAAGCAAAGCCTGTCCACCAATCTCAGCAGCTACCCTTTCAACCTCTGCCTTAACCATCTCCACTCGAACCTCATAGTCAGCAAGCACATAAGCTTTCCTAAGTACTTCTAAATAGTCACTTGGTTCCTTGATACTATGAGGACCAAAAGCCAGTGTTCTATGCCCATAGGTGAACCGATCACTCTTAATCCCAGCAAACTGAACAGGCAAGACCTCATTATCCAATAACGCTAACAACCAACGAACAGGTCTTACAAACCTCAAACTATGATCTGACCATCTCATCGACTTTGGAAAATCAAGAGAAGACAACAGCCCTGCCAGACCTTCCTCTAGAATCTCTTGAGCTTTTTTCCCTTTGCTAGCTACCTCAGCAAAAAGATACTCAATACCATTAACCTCTGTTACCTGTAACTCGGCAACACTTAAACCCTTGCTCTTGGCAAACCCCTCTGCTGCTTTAGTAGGGTTACCTGTATCATCAAAAGCAATATTCCTAGCAGGCCCCCTGAATACCTCAAGTTGATCCTCCTGTTTTTCTGCCAATGAAGCCACATAAATAGAAAGACGTCTTGGAGTAGAGTAGATGGTAAGGAAATCATAAGCTAAACGCTGTTCCTTTAAGAAACAAGCAGTCTTATCTTCTAACTGTTTCACTATTCCCGGTATAAACTTAGCAGGAATTTCTTCAGTACCTATCTCTAACAGAAAATCCATCTCAGTTATCCTCCTTCTTGAGTAATGGATACCCAAGCTCTTCTCTCTGATTAAGATACAGAGCAGCACTCTCTCTTGCCAGATTCCTAACCCTGGCTATAAAGGTGGTCCTTTGTGTAACACTAATAGCATTGCGCGCCTCTAATACATTAAATGTATGAGAACATTTCAACGCATAATCATAGGCTGGTAAAGCAAGACCTTTCTCTAGTAACCTCTTTGCTTCTTTCTCATATAAATCAAAAAGATTAAACAAAAGCGTAACATCAGCTTCCTCAAAACTGTACTTAGAATGTTCATACTCAGCCTTCTTAAAAACATCGCCATACTTTATATTATTAGTCCAGATAATATCAAAAACATTCTCTTTTTCCTGAATATAACTGGCTAAGCGTTCCAAACCATAAGTTATTTCCACCATTACAGGTTTTACATCATAACCACCCATCTGTTGAAAATAGGTGAACTGCGTTATCTCCATACCATCTAACCAGACTTCCCAACCTAGACCCCAGGCAGAAAGAGTTGGTGCTTCCCAGTTATCCTCCACAAAGCGAATATCGTGCTCAGCTGGATTAATACCCAAAGCAGCTAAGCTCTCTAGATACAACTCCTGAATGTTCTCAGGAGATGGCTTCATAACGACCTGATACTGCCAGTGTTGATACAATCGATTGGGATTCTCTCCATAACGACCATCAGCAGGTCTTCTTGATGGTTCAACATAAGCTGCATTCCAGGGTTCAGGCCCAAGAGCTCTAAAGAAAGTTGCGGGGTTCATGGTCCCTGCCCCTTTTTCCACATCATAGGGTTGTTGAATCAAACACCCCTGCTTTGCCCAGAACGCCTCTAGCCTCATAATTATCTCTTGAAAATCCAACATCCCAAACACTCCCTTTTGGTTAAAACTAAAACCCCGTCTCTAGCATAACGCTAGGGACGGGGAATTCCGCGGTTCCACCCTAATTGACCTAAAAGGTCCACCTCATCAAGAGCCTCAAGAGTGCCTTCACTGTAGAGTTAAGCCCGGCTTTTCACCATATCCCGGTTCGCTCTTCTTAACCTACTACAGCTACTCCTCTCTCTCATAAGCATATTCAGTTACAAATAAAATACCAAATCAGATAAAGGAAGTCAAACCTATTCTACAAACCCATAATCGGGAACAGGCTCCCTCATCCTATCATCAGGCCTTGGTTCTCTTCGTTCAACCAGAATCGTCGACTTACTCACCATGGCAGCAACTACACCTAGAGCAGCCATAGTCGGCAGCAATACTGCTCCTACAGCACCCCAGGTAACCGGAATTTCAAAGATGGTACGCTCATCCTGTTTAATAACCACCCTGTTTACATTACCTTCATGCAGAATCTCCTTAACCTTGTCAACTAACTCTGAACCGTGTACATGTAGCTTCTCCTGCCAGGCATTATCTGCCCGTTCCCAGTGAACTAAAGCTTCAACAACATCCCCATTGGATTCAGCTAGCATTCGCCTAGCTTCAGCATAACTAACTCCAGTTCGCTCACGAATAACATCAATCTTACTTAGATCCATTGACACTTTTAAATCCTCCTTTCTCCTCCCTTATTATGTCCAGGAAATCGGAAGACTTGAGTCTTTTTTCAAGATAATATGTAACATAATTCATCAACAAGGAAACTACCTGATAATTAACACTACCCGCCTTAATTCTACCCGCCAACCGATAGTCTGCATTGACAAGAAATCTCAAGAGACTCAAAGCCTCAGCACTAGCACTTTTCTCCCCTCTTATACAATCAGCACATAGTATGCCCCCACCGGAAGCAGAAAGCACAAGGGATGAACCAATCGGCACCACACTGCCACAACTTACACAAACATTAATTTCTGGTAGATAACCGCCAATAGAAAGAACCCTTAACAGAAATATTCCTAAGACAAGATCAAGATCCTCATAATCCTGCAGGGCAGCTAAAGTATGTATAACTAAAGAGAAGACGCCAGAATCAGCGTCTCTTTCACCCTGCAATTGATCTGTTAACTCACAAACATAACTAGCATAGGCCATCTTCTCTATGTTTTCACGTAACAAGCGGTAACTCTCGATAATCTCTACCTGTTTAATGCCATCAAGACTCTTTCCCTGCCAGAGCTGAAAATCACCCAGAGAAAAAATCGAAATGCCACCCGCCAACTTGCTCTTAGGCCTTCTAACACCTTTAGCTAGAGCCTGAACCTTCCCTGATTCTGCAGTTAGCAAAGTCACCAACCTATCAGCTTCACCAAAGTCCTTAACCCGCAAAACTACTGCTCTAGTTCGGTATAGTCCCACCACAAAAGCCCTCTTTCCTCCAGCAAATCTTCATCCTCTTCTTCTTTCATAAGAAGACTCTGTCGGTAAGCGAGATAGGCATCAATCCCACCAGTTGCTTTAAAAATCTGCCACATTAAATCTCTTAACTGCACCAGACAAATCCCCTTTCTCCCAGGGATTTTGGGTTAAGTAATCATCCCTCATCTACTTTGTAGCTTAACAGAATCAGACTCAAAAAGCAAATAAATGGGTTATGTAATAGTTGGATTCATAACATTAATTTCTCTAGAAAAACCGAAAAATGACTAGAGTCGCAATACTGAAATAAATCAAAATACCAACAATATCAAGAGTTGTTGTCACAAATGGCCCAGAAGCAATAGCAGGGTCAATCTTTAACTTATCCAATGTGAACGGCACCACTGTACCAAGTATCGCAGCAAAAATAAGAGCGACTACCATTGATAAAGCCACAACAGTACCAACCAGATAATCACCAAACCAGAAATAGGAAATGATAAAAATGGTTATACCAGATGCTAAACCCAGGAGAATCCCTACCCTAGACTCAGTCCAGACCACTCTCCAGATATCTCTAGATTGATACTCCTCGGTAGCTAGACCTCTGACAGTCACTGCTAGAGACTGAGTACCCACATTACCACCCATACCAATCAAAACAGGAATGAAATATGCTAACGCAACAAAGGTCTCCAAAGTGCCAGTATACCCTTCAATAACCTTGGCAGCAAACAACTCACCGATAAGTAGAACCAGCAACCAAGGAAAACGAGCCTTCGCCCTACTTAAAGGCTCATCTACAAGTCCTATCTCCTCTTTAGGAGCACCAGCCATCCTGTAATAATCCTCACTAGCCTCTTCTTCCATAACATCAATGATATCATCAACAGTAATAATACCCAGAATAGTACTTTCCTCATCTACTACGGGTACAGCCAGCAAATCATACTTGGCAACAACCTTAGCAACCTCTTCTTGATCTGTATCAACAAGAACAGAGATAATGTTAGTGCGCATAATATCCTTGATAACAGTATGAGGTTGACTAACAATCAACTCGCGTAAAGAGAGAACACCAACAAGCTGGTTAGTCTCATTAATCACATATACATAGTAGATCATCTCAGCATCAGGAGAGAGAACCCTAAGAGTTTCAATAGCCTTTTGGGTAGTCATATTAACCCCTAAAGCCACATAATCAGTGGTCATAATTCCACCGGCAGAATCCTCAGAATATACCATTAACTCCTTTACATCCTCTGCCTCCTGACCCTGCAAAAGACTTAGAATCTCCACAGCATCCTCCTGAGATACCTCACTCAAGAGGTCAACCAAATCATCGCTAGCCATTTCTTCTAAGATTCCAGAAGCCCTTTCTTCAGGCAACAACTGTAACAGTTCAGATTGATCTTCGGCATCCATCTCCTGCAAAACCTCAGCAGCCACATCATCAGTTAAATGCTGTAACAACTCTTGTCTGACATCATAGCCAAACTCCTCTAGAACCTCAGCAATGTCTGCTGGATGAAGCTCCTCTAGCATAGAGACAACCTTAGAATATTCTCCAGCTTCTAATAGAGTCTTAACCCTGCCTATATATTCTTCTCTTTCCATAACTCTAGCCTCCCTTTAAAACCAAAACGAGGGGTGTAACCCCCTCGCAACCTACTTATCATCAGGCAAGGTATAGCCAAAGTTTTGGAGCAACATCTCCTTGTTCCTCCACTCCCTCTTCACCTTTACCCAGAGATCAAGATAAACGGGGATTCCCATAATCCTCTCGATTTCACTCCTTGCCTGCAAACCTATTTCCTTAATCATAAACCCTTTGTCTCCAACAATTATCCCCTTTTGTGATTCTCTTTCCACATAGATAATAGCACGTACATAAAGCATTCCATTATCTCTTTCCTCAAACTCATCTACAACCACAGCAACAGAATGGGGAACCTCATCCCTAGTAAGGTTCAAAACCTGTTCCCTGACAAGTTCCGTAATCAAGAAATGCTCAGCCTGATCAGTTACGACATTTTCCGGGAAATATTGCGGACCCTCTGGTAGAAGAGTAATAGTTTTCGCTAATAATGTATCTAAATTTGTACCCTCAATTGCCGAAACAGGAATAATCTCAGTAACAGGCAACAACTCCTGATAATTAGCAATAACCTCAGGAAGTCTATCTGGATAGACCTCATCTATCTTGTTCATAACCATAAATATGGGAATATCAGTGTTCTGCAAAAACTCAGCAATATACTTATCTCCAGGTCCAGGCTTAGGTGAAGTAGCTTCAACCAAGAAATAGATAACTTCCACATCACGCATGGCAGACTGGGCAACCCTCACCATCATCTCACCAAGCTTATGCCTAGGCCGATGGAACCCAGGGGTATCCATAAGAACAATTTGAGCCCCTGATAAATTTACAACACCCATAATCCTATTACGGGTAGTCTGTGGCTTATCAGAAGTTATAGCTATCTTTTCACCCACTAACCTATTGGTTAGCGTAGACTTACCTACATTAGGTCTCCCCACTAAAGAAACAAAACCAGAACGGAACAAACTGTCAGCTTCCGGACTACTATCCATAATTCACTCTCTCCTTACCTAATATCCACTACAGTTCCTTTTGGAACTACATTAATCCAGGTCTGCCCAGGTAAAAGCTTAACTGTCTTGCCATCAGCACCTAAATAGACTGTTGGCTCATCCCGACTAGCTTTAGACCAGGTGCCTTCCTCTAACATACCCTGACTAATATATATAGCCTTTCCCTCACCAACCAACTTCATATCCAACCTGCCTTCAGAGTCATTGGGTATCGGCCAGGTCTCTACAAACTGTATTACTATATTATCAGCTCGCAGATGTATCCCTGTCAAGGGATCTTTATGTGCATCACCATTCTCATAACGAAAATAGGTATTCATAGCCTGACTATATTTATATGTCACTGTATGCCCTAACCAGCCAGTATACTGAATAGTTACATCTCTAGCTCTTTGAGTGCCTCTAGGGCTAGCCTCAGAAAACTCCCAACGACTCTCTACCAGGGAATCCCTTTCCCAGTCCTTCTTCTCCATAATACTTCTCACCAAATCATGACTGGTAAAAGTGCTGTAAGGCCTCTTTTTGCTCTTATCCA
This sequence comes from Thermaerobacter marianensis, assembly GCA_020724425.1. Classification (GTDB taxonomy): domain Bacteria; phylum Bacillota; class Sulfobacillia; order DVGY01; family DVGY01; genus DVGY01. The sequence goes on along the minus strand of DYGY01000012.1, from coordinate 36,824 downwards.
ACCAGAAAGCATCAACACCAGACAAATCATCAAGATCATTTAATCCCAATTGCCTAATCTCATTTTGAGCTCTAGGACTTCCACCAACATGAGCTACAACAGCATCCCATTCCATAACCCAATCAAGATAATAGTGGCGAACACTCCTTACCGGGCCAATTATATCCGGTTCTCCTTCCAAATACAAAGCTAGGAAACGAGTTATCCCACCCTCAACAAGCACTTCATAAACAAGGTCTGCCTCCAAGAGGCCATACTGCATACCACCCTCAGGATTATTGTCAATTAGCACCCCAAAAGGTCTTCTTTCAATCTTATCCTTATCAACCATCTTGCCAGTTAAGGGATTAATAACCTCATCACTTAAAGGCATTTCCTCTACTGGTTCTTCCAGAGGCGTTTCTTCCACAGGTGTTTCTTCATCTACAGGTACAAGGACCTCTTCCTCTGCCTTTTGACATCCAGCCAAAAAAACAATACCAAGAGCCAGCAACAAAGTCACCAGCCAGAGAGTCTTCCTAGGCCATAGTCGTAGGAACCCCACCAGCAACATCCTCCTTTTTCTCCTCACCATTAGAGATAACCCCACCAGAGATAATCAACCTCATTGCTTCTTCAACCGACATATCCAGATAAGTTACATCTTCTAAAGGTACAACCAGCATAAACCCTGAGGTAGGGTTAGGTGTAGTAGGTAAAAATACATTAACAGCTGGTTTACCTACTCTTCTAGCCACCTCACCTTTGGTTTCAGCTGCAGCTAAAGCCAAAACATAGATACCTTTACGAGGATACTCAATCAAGACCACCTTGTTAAAAGACCGTTGATCTTTTTGCACAAAAGCATCAAGAAACTGTTTTAGAGTCATATAAATACTCTTTACAATCGGCGTCTTCATAAAGATTTTCTCTGTAAGACCAATCAACCTTTTCCCAAACACATTAGTAGCTATCAAACCAATCATAAAGGTTGCGGTAACAGTTAGAAGAATACCCAAACCCGGGATTTGTATCCTGCCCAAACCTAATAGCTGTCCAACAAAAGGTGAAATATAATCACCAAGCAAACCATCAAAAAAAAGTAACATGGTCTTTAATACCCATAACGAGCCAGCAAGTGGCAAGAGAATCATAAGACCAGTCAAGAAAATGTTCCGAAACTTCACCCACATACTAAACATTTGCCCCTTTCCTCCTAGCTTCTCCGGTATGGTGTTACAAAAGAAACAAATAGTAGCACTAAACCACCAGTCACAATACCGATTAGCTTTGACCAACCAAATTCAACTAGGATCCACTCTAAAACTCCATTATTCCAAATATCTAAGAACCTAGGAAAAACCATAATCAACCCAATGAAAACAGCTGCTAAAGTCATAACCAGCACACTACCTGCTGTAGCATCCTTAGCAGCCCTAGCCAGAGGATGTCGGTGATCAGTCACCATATTAACCACATGCTCCATAGCCGTATTGATACCCTCTACAGCAATAACTAGAGCGATAATGATAACTAAAACAGCCATCTCAATCGCAGGTATTTGCAAGATATAGGCAACAGATAGCATAGCATAACCAACTACCCAATGTACCCTCATATTTCTCTCACCAAGCCAAGTACTAGTCAAACCTAACCAGGCATTCTTAAAAGATTGGATGATGGTCTTATTCCTAATAAATTGCATATCAGTCCCTACTCAGTCCCAAGATATTTAAGACAGCTTCTGCTTTTTCATTCATGACTTTCTCAGCCTCTATTGTTTCATGAGAATACCCAAGCAAATGCAACATACCATGAGCAGTCAAAAAACCCACTTCTCTTTCCAGTGAATGCCCATAATCCTCTGCCTGCCGTAAAGCTGTCTCCAGGGAAATCACAATGTCTCCTAACAGATTATCCCCCTCTGAAACCACAAAATCACCTTCCTGCAATGGGAAAGACAAAACATCTGTAGGGGTATCCTTTCCCCGATAATCTCGATTTAACTTCTGTATCTCCTCATCATCAACAATCACTATGCTCACTTCCCAGGAAACATCAAGCCCTTCCTCCCTCAGGAGCTCCTGAACTATTTTCTCCACCAGACTTTCCATCTCCTGAGTCCAAAGAACCTTGTTCTGGTTCAGACTGAATACGCTGCTCATGAGTACCCTGTCTCCTTTCCATCTCTTCCACCAACTGCTGTGGATACTCAACACGAGAATGAACAATACCTGTCAATACTCTAGTAAAAGCCTTAGCAATACTATCAAGATCTTTCAATGTCAAATCAGAACGGTCAAGCTGACCTGCCTCCAACCTGTCCTGGATTAACTTACGAACAGTTCCCTCAATCCTACCAGGAGTAGGTCGTGAAAGAGACCTTACCGCAGCCTCTGCACCATCAGCTAACATTACGATAGCTGTCTCCTTGCTTAATGGTACAGGCCCATCATAACAGAAATTCTCTTCAAGAACACTCTCCTTGCCATTCTCCTCAGTGGCCTTTTGATAGAAATACCCTGTCTTAGTTGTACCATGATGCTCAGGAATAAATGCTTGAATCTCCTTAGGTAAACCATATTCCTTGGCCAACTCAAGCCCATCCTTAACATGACTAGTAACAATTAAAGCACTCAGATTAGGTGACAATTTATCATGAGGATTATCCCCAGATAACTGATTCTCCACAAAGAAATATGGTCTTTTTATCTTGCCCACATCATGATAATATGAGCCAACCCTAGCCAATAATGAATTCGCCTTACTTGCTTCAGCACCAGACTCAGCCAGATTAGCAACCATAATACTATGATGATACGTACCAGGTGCTTCCAACATCAACCTCTTTAACAAAGGATGATTAGGATTAGATAACTCCAAAAGCTTAACAGAAGTTATGATACCAAACGCACTCTCAAGAAAAGGCAAAATCCCAATGGCCAAAACAGCAGACAAAAGACCATTAGAAATACCAATCAGTATGTCTCTCCAAGCATCAAACTGATACAGAGTACCAGCTCCAGAAGCTAAGTTAACAATCAGGATAGCAGCAATGTTGGCCCCAGCCACATGCAATCCAGCCCTCATCAGATCAGATCTCTGCCCCACCTGAACAACTGAAAAAGCACCAACCGTACCACCAACTAAAGCAACAAACGCATATCTAAACTCCATACCAGTAAATAAACCGATAGATACACCCAAAACACCACCAACAAACACAGCAATTCTAGCATCAAGTAAAATAGCCAGTAGCATTGTACCTGCAGCAACAGGCAACAAATAACCGGAAATAGGTAACAAAGCTTTAGCAATAAATAATACACCAACAATAATCAAACCCACCAGCAAAAGCCTGTTTTCATTCTCAAAATCCTTACGATGGAAATAATAAAGATAAGCACCAATCAAAACTACAATAAGCAAAGCAATTAAAGCTGCTGCTGCAGTAGTAGTCATATCCTTTGTATCTCTTAACAACCCCGCATCTTTCAAACGGATAATATCATCTTCTGTAACAATACTTCCATCGGAAATTATCGTCTGGTCCTTAACAAACTTTACGGGTTCAACAGCATTCATAGCAACCTGCTTAGCCTGTAAGGTTGCTTGCGAATCATAGAAAAGATTAGCTCGCAGATAATTGTCAATCAACCCTATGGCCAAGACCTCTATTTCCTCTGAATAGTCTAAAGCTCGTATCTCATCAGCTATCCTCTTTTTGTAACCCTCAAGCGCAGACTCCTTAATCCCTTCTTCAAGGTTAACACGTAAAAACAAAGCAAGATCCCTTCTAACCCGCGAAATCTCACTATCCTCTACCTCATATAACCCCAAAAGAGTCTCATCTTCTAAAGTAAAAGGAATAACTGAAGAGATTGCTAATAGTTTCTCCTCTGCTAACACTTCCTGGGCAACTTCCTCATCCAAAATATCTACATACTCTTCACGTACACGCCCAATATCAACAAATATATTATCAATCTCAGTTAATATCTCTTCACTGACTCTAGCATCAAGACTATACTTATCAGCTACCTGATTAGCTGCCTGTTTCTTCAACTCAGTTGTAGTAGGCCAGTCAATAAACTCCTTAGGAGCCTTAATAGGACCGGGTGCAGGCTTGCCAACAACCACATTAACAGTTTCAGGCATTAAACTAATGGCAAAAAAGACAGTTAGAGCTACCCAGAATAAAGCGGCTAAGAGCATGCGCCGCCACTTAATCTGTCTATGAAAAGCCTTCCCAACTTTCTTCTTACCTTTAGTTTTGAACTTCATTCGCCATAACCTAGCCCACTTGTTCACTTAAGAACCCCCGTTCTTCTCCTTATCATACCTATCATAAGCAGCAATTATTTTCTGCACCAACGGATGTCTCACCACATCATGCTCAGATAGATAGCAAAAAGCAATTCCATCAATATCCCGCAAAATATCCCTAACAAGCTGTAAACCAGATACCTGATCTTTAGGCAAGTCCACCTGAGTTACATCACCAGTTATAACCGCCTTAGACCCATAGCCCAACCTAGTAAGGAACATCTTCATCTGCTCAGGCGTAGTATTTTGAGCCTCATCAAGAATTACAAAAGAATCATCTAAAGTCCTACCCCTCATATAAGCTAGAGGAGCAATCTCAATAACACCCCTTGACATATGCTTATCAAAATTCTCTACACCTAAAATATCAAACAACGCATCATACAAGGGACGCAAATATGGATCTACCTTCTCCTGCAAATCACCGGGCAAGAAACCCAGCTTTTCGCCTGCTTCAACCGCAGGCCTAGTCAAGACAATTCTGTTAACCTCTCTGTTCTTTAGAGCAGCTACAGCCATAGCCATAGCCAGATAGGTCTTTCCCGTACCAGCAGGACCAATACCAAAAGCAATGCCATTTCTTCTCATGGCCTCAACATAAGTCTTTTGCCCGATAGTTTTAGGCTTAATCTGTTTCCCCCGCGCCGTCACTATGATAATATCAGAAAACACTTCCGTCAAGGAACCAATCTCCCCTTTATCTGTCATTGCTATAGCATAAGCAACATGTTGTTCGGTTAAAGAAGTTCCCCCTCGCATAACAGCTAAAAGACGATCAAACAAGACACTAACCCTAGCCACATCACTCTCATTACCAGAGACTACAAGATCTTCCCCCCTAGTAACTACCCTGACAGGAAAAGCACTCTCAACCATCTTTAGATACCGATCTTGCTCACCAAACAACCCCATAGCTTCCTCATTACTAAAAATATCAATCCTCTTTACAACCTGTTTTCCTGTAACCAAGAGAGTATACTCCCCCATTCATTATTCTACTTCAAACGCTTGAAACTCACCAATATCTTGAATAACTTCAACAACAACCCTAATACCCACTACCTGGTTTGTATTCTGTATAATAGTTGCATTAACATCAACAATCTTTGCATGCAAAGGTATCTCATTAAGAATAGCAGCCTTAGCTTCATTCTCCGCTTTATCCCTGGCTGCTGTAGTCGAAATCTTATTCACAATAATCCCTGTCTCATAATAACGTAGAGTAATAACTTCTACAGGGAAATTTAGATTCCTCCAAAAGGGAATTTCACTCCTTATCTCCTCCCTTTGATACTTTGAGAAGGGTATCTTACGATAAGGAGTTAAGCTGATTAACCGGTCAAAAACCTGAACATACTTCAATTCTACAACCTGCCCTGTTCGATAGACAATACTCTGGTAAATAGCTACCTCATAATAGGCTTCATACCAGGTTCTAGCCATTATCCGTCCCTTTGACCGAAGCAACTCATCTGATTCACTGCTAATAGTGCCAGAGATAAGAAGATCTCCTTCCTTAACAGTCTGCCCCTCTGTTACCATGGCAACCCCTGAAAGCACAAGAACATCTTCAACAATACCTGCTCTAGTTGCTACAATATTTCCCGGAGCAGTCTCCATATCCTCAGGTGGAAGTGTATTCTCTACCACATCAACAACAGCCTTAGTACCATAAATCGTAATACCAGTCCAAGCGATCTCTGGTAACCTCACCGTCAGTCTATGAGCCACATCATCCTTATCCAAACTACCCTTCCATACTCCAGGTTTTAACCCTAAATGCCCTAGCTGTTCAAGCAAAACTACCTCATCCATTTCTTCTAAGCCTCTAACCTCTACAAACCAGATAAAGGACGATAGCATGTAGATGATGATCAAGAACACTAACGCACCGATTGGCAGGATAAATCTTCTTTTCAGACGATTTAGATAGAAAGGCAGACCCTTCTTGCTTACAATTCTTACCCGACTAGCACTCTTTTTGGCCACAGGCCTGATTCTAAAAAAATCCCTAATACTAATCGCAGCACGGATGCCTCCCTGTTTTTCCTGTATATCCCATAATGATATATTATTAACCACTGCAAGATTAATAAACCTCTCTAAGTATTGACCCCTAATATCCACAACAAGATAACCAAGCAAGAAATGCCACAGATACCATACCATCTAACCATACCCCCTAGTAAACGAAGGTAATCTGTTTTAATTGACCAGTAATGATAATCTCCTCAGCACTAATAGTTCCAATTGTTAACTCTTCCCCTTCAATGACAACTTTGCCCTTAACCATACTGAAAACAGCCCTAGTACTCTCAAACTCCACAAGCCCCCGATGATTCTCTATCCGAATCTGCAAATCACCAAGAACAGTTAGTCTTGGTAGATCTAACACAATGTCCTTGGGTAAATCCAGAGCAAAAGCCAGACGATCCTTCAAAGGTGGCTTTGTAGGCATCTTCTAACTCTCCTTTCCATAAGGTCTTCCTCTATTTCTATGCAAAAAACAATACGAAAAGGACAAATCTTTCCAGACATTCTTTTTAATAATATAACCAAAGCTATCCTTTGAGGTGATTAATGATGAAACTGACCACCCACGAGACAGTAAGCCTTCATGAAATTCTGATGGCCAAAACACTCTGGGCAGCAAAACTAGTAACCATGAAACCCTTCACTACAGACCCAGAACTAAAGAACCTGTTACAACAGGATATCCTGACAACAAAAACTCAGCTAACAGAACTCCAAGACTTTCTTGAGCAAGGAGCAAAACCATGAGAAATATCCTAGATAAACTTACAGGCAGTGCCAACATCACCGACCAGATGATTGTCTCAGATCTATTAATGGCAACCAAAACAGCAATGGCTAGCTATTCTCTAGCAATCACCGGAACAACCGATCCCACAATACGCAACACCCTGACACGCTATCAAAATGATGCTATTTCCTATCATGAAAAACTAACCAAATACATGTTAACCAAAGACTACTACCACCCTTATGACATGGAAAAACAAATAGCCCAGGACATCGAAAACGCCCGGGCCGCCATCAAACTATTGGGGGATTAGAATGAAACACCTAATGCCACTAACACTTAAGTTCATAATGATTTCTGTTGCCCTGACAGTTATCCTCGGTCTCCTAACCCCTTTAAGCTTCCTAAACCTTATCTATTTGAGCCTTTTTATCACCATAGCTACCTACTTAATTGGAGACCTCCTCATACTTCCTAAAACAAGCAACCAGGTGACTACAATAGTGGATACAGCATCAGCCTTCATTCTCATGCTAATCTATAGCCTCTTCACCAAGGCCACCATCCCTATTGGTACAGCCTTCATTACCGCACTTGTAATAGCTATGGGAGAATGGCTACTACACAAATACATTGCACGTATGGTCATACCAGGTGATTGAGGCATCAACCCTCAATCACCTCAGCTGCCCTCTTTATTTGCCTCTGTACTTCACTGAAACCAGTTCCTCCCTGGTTAGCTCTTCTCTTAACTACCTCTACTGGTGAAAGTAGAGCATACACATCACTCGCAAACAATTCACTAAACCCAAGATACTCTTCCAAAGATAAATCTAAAAGAAACTTCTCCTTCTCAATCGCATATAAAACTATCCTGCCAGTCACCTCATGAGCCTCTCTAAAAGGTAGACCCCTTTTGGCAAGATAATCTGCTAACTCAGTAGCATTAGAGTAGTCCTGAATACAAGCCTTATACATAACCTCAACATTTACCTTCAATGTCTGTAGCAAAGGACCTATTAGTGCAAGAGATGCCTCTAGCGTATCAACCGTATCAAAAAGAAATTCCTTATCTTCCTGCAAATCCTTGTTATAGGTCATGGGTAGACCTTTTAATACGGTAAGAAGACCCATTAAGTTACCATATACTCTCCCAGTCTTTCCTCGCAGAAGCTCAGGAACATCAGGATTTTTCTTCTGTGGCATAATACTAGAACCAGTACAGTAGGCATCATCAAGCTCAATAAAGGAGAACTCAGCCGATGACCAAAGAATCAACTCTTCAGCCAACCTTGAAAGATGCATCATCAAGATAGAAGCATTAGCCAGAAACTCCACCACAAAATCCCGATCACTAACCGCATCCATACTGTTAGCATATACCCTCTTAAAACCCAGGATTTCAGCTACTCTTTCCCCATCGATAGGGAAAGTCGTACCAGCTAAAGCGCCCGCACCTAAAGGAGATTGATTATTTCTCTGTAAACTATCCCGAAAACGTTCCTTGTCTCTCTCTAACATCCAGAAATATGCCAATAGATGATGAGCAAAAGAGACTGGTTGAGCCCTCTGCAAGTGGGTATACCCAGGAAGAACAGTCTCTATATGCTGCTTTGCCAGGTTTAAGATAACCACCTGCACTTCCCCTAGCAGCTTAACTATCCCCTCACCCTTATCCCTTACATACAGATGTAGATCAGTTGCCACCTGATCATTTCTGCTTCTAGCAGTATGAAGCTTTCCAGCAACAGGACCAATCTCATCATAAAGGAGCTTTTCGATATTTATATGAATATCTTCATGGGCCAATGAAAACTCCACCTCGCCCTTTTCAATGCTCTCTTTTACAACTAAAAGTCCCTCTTTAATCGCTTCTGTTTCAGCTAAAGAGAGAATTCCCTTTTCCCCTAACATCTGCACATGAGCCAAACTACCCATAATATCTTCCCGATACAACCTGTAGTCAAAGGAAATGGATGAAGTATATTCCTCTACCAGCCTATCCATCTCCTTTGTGAAGCGTCCACTCCAGGCCTTGCTCATAAAGAGTCCCCCTTCTGAACCTCTGCAAAAACTCGAGTTGAAAGACCCCATAACTTAATAAAACCTTCAGCTGCCCGATGATCAAAAACATCACCCTCAGAATATGTGGCTAGTTCCTCATTATACAAACTATACACCGACTTTCTACCAACCACCTGATGCTGCCCCTTATGCAACTTAACCCTGATAGTCCCGGAAACAACCTTTTGCGTTTCATCAACAAAAGCTGATAAAGCATCCCTTAACGGAGAATACCATAAACCCTCATAGATAAGCCTAGCCATCTCTTGATCAACAACAGACTTAAACCTAGTGACTTCTCTAGGTAGGGTTAAAAACTCCAATTCCTTATGAGCATTAATTAAGATCAGTGCACCCGGATTCTCATAAACCTCCCTAGACTTAATCCCAACCAAACGGTTTTCAATATGATCAATCCTGCCAACCCCATGTTGACCACCAAACTCATTAAGTCTTTCAATTAGTTCCACAAGCTCCATACTCTTTCCATCTATGCTCACCGGTACTCCTTTAACAAACCCTATCTCAACATACAGAGGTTCATCAGGAGTTTTCTCAAGCGGATTAGTCCAAGCAAAAGCCTCTTCCGGAGCCTCCACCCAAGGATCCTCCAAAACACCAGCCTCACAGGCTCTCCCCCAAATATTAGCGTCAATAGAGAATGGATTATCAAGATCCACGGGAATTGGAATCCCCTTTTCCTTTGCATAGGCTATTTCTTCATCTCTAGTCATCCCCCACTGCCTGACCGGAGCCAAGACCTGCAAATCAGGTGCTAAAGCCTGAATAGATACCTCAAACCGCACCTGATCATTACCTTTACCAGTCGAACCATGGGCAACAGCAATAGCTTCTTCTTGCTTAGCAACATCAACTAGCAACCTCGATATTAAAGGTCTAGACAAAGCAGAGGAAAGAGGATACTTTCCCTCATATAATGCATTAGCCTTTAGCGCTGGCAGCAAATATTCATAGGCCAGCATTTCCTTAGCATCAACAACTAGGGACTTAATAGCTCCAATCTTTAATGCCTTATCCCTGACCTCTTCCAAATCCTTACCTTCCCCCACATCGACACCTAAAGCAATAACATCATAACCATACTTCTCCTGAATCCACTTAATAGATACCGAAGTATCAAGCCCCCCTGAATAAGCTAAAACAACCTTTGCCAATATTCTCTCCCCCTCAGATGACAAATCCCTAAAATCCGATTTCAGAGCTATTAACCCATGAGAACGCTAACGTTGGTTTTACAAGAAACCTCTCTAAGCAAGTCTCTTTTCCTATCCAAACTATCAGTAACAAAGCCTTTAACACTTCCATATTTCCTGACCTTCCTCATAATATCTCTAGTATCAACCCCTATTAATACCGGTACATCCAGCTCTTCACTACCAATCAACTCATCAACAACTATAGCCTCTAGACAAGTCTTATTAACCTTCCCAAGCCTCACCAGAGGATAAGAAAAAACCACAATTTGTCCTGCATAACATGCATCGCCAATGAGTTCGTCAAAGCCAATCATTCTCGTATCAAACACAACTTCTCTAGCTCCACTAGTACTTTCACCAAGAAGCTCACCAACAAATACCTCTCCTGTTTCTAATACCAGATATCCCTCTTTCACCAGCCATATCCCCTTAACCCCGTATATTCATCTATTATACGCTCGCCTGCATATTTATGCAAGCATGAGCTGTAGTCATCGGTTATATTTACACGTAGTCTCGATTAATATTCGTCACTCTGCATAATGCAGGTCTAGGGTACCTAAACAAACCTTTGAGATAATCTGCTCAATATTGACCATAAGCTAAAGATATAGTATTGTAAAACCAGTATTGACCTACTGGTCAATGGAGGTGTAGAGAAATGTATACTATAGAAACAGAAAACCTTACCAAATACTATGGGAACACCCGTGGCATTGAAAATGTGAATCTAACCATCAAAGAAGGAGAAATCTTTGGTTTCATTGGTCCTAATGGAGCAGGAAAATCAACAACGATTAGAACCCTGCTAAACCTAATTTTCCCCACCAGCGGGAAAGCTACAGTCCTAGGCTTAGACATCATACAGGATAGCAGAAAAATCAAACAATATATCGGCTATTTACCCGCTGAAGTAGGGTACTACGACGATATGACAGTAAGGGAATTGCTAGAATACTCAGCCAGATTCTATGACTCAAAAGAACATCGTATATCCGAACTCTCAGAACGCTTTGACCTAGACCTCTCAAGAAAAATCGAAGACCTATCCTTAGGTAACAAAAAGAAAGTAGGGATAGTCCAAGCCCTACTCCATAAACCAAAACTCCTAATTCTTGATGAACCAACTAGTGGTCTTGACCCTCTTATGCAGAAAACCTTCTTTGAAATACTTAAAGCAGAAAACAAACAAGGTACAACCATATTCTTTTCCTCACATAACCTTAGTGAGGTGCAGAAACTCTGTCATCGAGTTGGTATTATCAAAAACGGCACAATCCTCCAAGTAGAAGAAATGGAAGCACTACGTAGTAGACTATTCAAGAAAATCAGGATTAGTGGAGAAATTCATGATCTAGACCTAAAAGGAATTCTTCATGTGGAAACAAAGGATAACGGAACCCAGGAATTCCTCTTCAATGGAGATATCAATCAACTAATCCAAAAACTTTCCAAGACCCAAATAGATAACCTCTGGATTGAAGAACCCACTCTAGAAGAAGTCTTCATACACTACTACGAAAAGGAGGAGGATCAACATGAACATAATTAAACATGAAATAAAGAGCAGTCGCAAAACCTTTCTTGTCTGGACCATAGCCCTGTCCCTTTATAACATCTTAATTATGTCAATATATCCCTCAATGGCAAAAGAAGAAGCTGCCATGGAAGAACTGCTCTCTCTCTTTCCTGAAAGCATGATTAAGATCTTCCATCTTGATAAACTCAGTATGACTGACCCCTTTGGTTTCTATGCAACAGAAGCATACTCAATGTATATTCTCTTTGGCAGCATGTTTGCAGCTCTAATAGCCTCAAACCTATTAGCCAAAGAAGAAAACGACAGAACCATAGAATTCCTTCTATCAAAACCAATAACGAGAAACCAAATATTAACCTCAAAACTGATTAGTTATCTGGTTATGGTGACCATGTTTAACCTAATAGTCTCCTTAGCCACCTTTACAACCTTTGAAATAGTGGTAGGAGAATACTCAAAAGAGATCTTTTTGCTCTTAATGCTTGGTCCCTATCTAGCTCACATAACCTTCGCCAATCTAGGGTTTCTCCTCTCAGCTTTTGTTACAAGAAGGAAAAGCATCTATTCAGCCTCACTGGGGCTAGTCATAGGTTTATATGTAGTCGGAATTATCGCTGCCCTTAGTGATACATTCTCATTCCTTGAATATCTATCACCCTTTAGATATCTAGAAGCTGTAGATATTGTAATTAACGGAACCTTTGACACTACAAACCTCTTGATACTCTTGATTGTCAACATCCTTGCAATATCGCTCACATATGTGGTATATAATCGTAAGGATATATCAGCGTAGGTTGGTGGGAAATTTGATAATAGAGGATAAGAAACAAAGAATTCTAAAAGCTTCGGTCCAAGAATTTGCTAAGAATGGCTATGAACAGTCCTCAACTAATAACATCATCAAAGAAGCCAAGACATCAAAAGGACTGCTTTTCCACTATTTCCAGAACAAAAAGACACTCTACCTAGAAACAGTGGAATACTGTCTAGAACAATACTCAAAACACTTTAAGGAACACATGCAAGAGCTAAATCCTGACATATTCGAAAGAGCCATAGAGATTGGTCAGCTTAAGCTTAAACTCTTTTATGAAGACCCAGAAATGTACCTGTTAATGATGGATGCTCTCAGCGATCCACCAAAAGAACTGAAAGCAGAAATAAATAAGCGCTATGAAACAATCCTTGCTGAAAGCACACATCTTTTCTTCACAAACATCGATACATCTCCTCTAAGAGAAGATCTGGATCAGAATAAAGCCTTGGAGGTAGTATTTCTAACTTTAGAAGCCTTAAGCAATAGGTACATGAAGACCTACAAAAACCATGAGGACAAAGGCCTTGCTGACCTACCAAGAGTGATGAAGGAAATGGAAGAATATCTTGAGATGATGAAATACGGTGTATACAAGAGATAGGCTCACTAAAGAGCCTATCTTGTCATACTGTTAAGAACCACCTTGAAATCATCCAAATCAACAGGATACTTATCTTCCTGAGCCATATATGTCAACACATACGTATAGTTCTCATCGACCCAGGTATAAGTGCCTAGCCTTAAGGGTTCATTCCTGAGAGTAACTATTTCAAAATATATTGTCTCCTTGCTATTAACCACTCGTTGTTTTTCAACAACCAGTTCCGCTGGTTCCACACTGTCTAATAGTGCTTGTTTGACATCCCCGTCATATCCAGACAACATGGATATGATTATTACACTAGACCCACCTGGAGAGTTAAGCTTAACATAGGTACCCTCATTAGTCTCTTGTTGGCTAACTTCCCAACCATCAGGATAGATGACAGTGCTTTCTACCGCAGAACTCTCCTCATCTGTACAACCAAACAGAAAGAGAAGACCTAGTACCAGGATGACAAGCAAACTAACCTTCTTCATTAATTGCCACCTCGTTGCTTAGATTGATCACTCCTCTGATTGTCTAAAGCTTCATTGGCTCTTGAACCGCCCTGTTCTGCATTGCCTCTCATACCTTCTGTCTCTGGCATACCCATTCTCTGCTGACCATTATCCTCATTGACTCTCATGGAACCCTGTTCTGCCATACCTTTAGTAGCTTCGGCTTTTTCCATCCCCATTTTTTCCATAGCCTTCTCCTGGTTTAGTAAAACTTTCTCAATACCCGCTTTAGCTTCTTCAGGAAGTCTTTCATCACCTAACAATCCAACTAAACGCTTATGTCTCTCCATACTCATCTCTTCAACCTGTTTAAGTACACCTTCTGCCTCACCAGAAGCTCTAGCCTTTGACACCCACATTTCGATATTTAGTTCATGTCTTTCCAAATCACCCATTATTCTTTCTGCATACCTGAAAGTATTCTGCTCCGCCAACACCTCTAACTCAGCAATTCTTCTTTGAGCATACTCACTCTCAAGCAAAGCCTTCTCCCCATCAGATTCAGTCAACTCTACCTGTGCTTCCTCTACTAATCTTTCAAACTCATATACCGGTGAATCCGGTGTACTAGCAGCTACCATAGCACTAATACCAAACACAGTGACAATTAAACCGATAGTAATGACTTTCCTTAACATATCAAACTCCCCCTAAAAGTTACTTGCACTATAGTTATCGATAAGGCAAGATAGTTTTAGGGGGTAGTAGAGAGGAATTTTCTCCAATCTAGCAAATTATAACAAATGAGGTGAACTAGCTATGCTAAAATACCAAGAAGAAAACCTAACCATCTTCCAAAGCGCTCTCTACCAGACCACAAGCACACTAGTTAATACCAAAGACTGTACCATAATAGTTGACCCCAACTGGCTTCCTCAAGAAGTAGAGGAAATTAAAAGCTACATACAACCTAAAAAACCACTCTATATAATCTTCACTCATTCAGACTTTGATCACTTAATTGGCTATGGCGCATTCCCTAATGCCACCACCATAGCTCACAAAAACCTAACCACACCTGAAAAAATAACTCGAGTTCTTCAAGAAATCCAGGAGTTTGATGACCAGTACTATATAGAAAGAAGGTATCCGGTAAAGTACCCTGAAATAGATATTAAAATAGCAACAGATGGTCAACAACTAATGATCGGTGATACCACTATGACCTTCTATCTAGCACCCGGCCATACTGATGACAGCATCTTTGCCGTTATAGAGCCACAAGGAATATTGCTAGTTGGAGACTATCTCTCTAACATAGAATTTCCCTTCATATACCATAACAGCAAAAGCTATGAAGGAACATTGAGGAAAATAGATGATATCCTCAATATCCATACCATCAAATATCTGATTCCAGGTCATGGAGATTATGCAGATAGTTATAAGGAGATTCAAAAACGCAGAGATGACTCGTTAGAATACATCCTATACATGGCTAGAAATACTCTGCCTAAAGAATATTTCAACCGGTATCCCTTTCCTCTCAGTATGATAAAAGCTCATGAGTTAAATCTTGAGCAACTAGAAAAAGAATTACACGAAAGGAGGTAGAGCAATACAAACATGAAAAACATTATTATCTATGCCCTCATTGCTTTAGCTCTAATCCTTTACTTCGTATGGAAAATGCCGATTACACCACAATGAAAAAAGGGCCCTGAAACGACAGGGTCCTTCTGTATTAGATTAATCTCTTTCTAACTAACTCATTAACAAGCTTTCCATCTGCCTTACCTTTAGTTTCTGGAATCACTTTGCCCATGACTTTCCCCATATCAGAAGGTCCTTTAGCATCTACTTCTTCGATAGCTTTATCAATGATAGCCAGTATTTCCTCTTCGGATAAAGGTTCGGGAAGGTACTCTTTAAGGATAAGTGCTTCAGCCTCAAGCTTAGTCACAACCTCATCTCTACCAGCTTTCTTGAATTCAGCTATCGATTCTTCCTTCTGCTTTAATTCCTTAACAACTACTGAAATGACTTCTTCTTCTGTTAGAGAGGTTCTTTTTTCAATCTCTAGATTTTTGATTGCAGCCTTAACCATTCTAATAACAGATAGCCTCTCTTTATCTTTAGCCTTCATGGCAGTCTTCATATCTTCATTAAGACGATCTAGCAGACTCATACACTGCCTCCTTAGTCAAAAAGGCCGGCACGGACTCCATCCGAACCGGCCTTCATTTCTCAATATTTATTGAACTTACGCTTCCTCGCAGCTTCAGACTTCTTCTTACGTCTGACGCTTGGTTTCTCATAGTGTTCCCTTTTCCTTACCTCAGATAATACGCCTTGGCGTTGAATCTGACGCTTAAATCTACGGAGGGCACTATCTAAAGTTTCATTTTCGCCTCGCTTTACCTCGGCCATTATGGAATTCCCTCCTTCCATCAAACCCTATATGGGATAACCTCATTCAGCTAATCATTCACTTCACAATTATAATTTCTTATGTGAATTGCTGTCAATCCTTAACCGGGAGGCCAAGTCAAACTTCTTCCTCCTAGCAGGTGAAAATGGAGATGGTCTACAGTTTGTCCTCCATAGTCCCCAGTGTTTACAACAACACGATAACCATCCTCAGCCATGTTTAGCTGTGCAGCTATAGCCTTTGTAGCTAGTAGTAACTGGGTATGCAGTTCCCCATCATCAACTTGTATCTCATTAAGGCTGGCTATATGTTTCTTAGGAATCACAAGCACATGTACAGGTGCTTGGGGGTTTACATCTTTGAAAGCCAATACGTCATCATCTTCATAGACCCTCTCACTCGGTATTTCTCCATCTCTGATGAGACAAAAGACGCAATCTGCCATTCCTTCTTTCACCCCCTCATAACACCCTAACTTCAACAAAGCTTCCTAAAATCCTCTAACAATTTACTCATCTAGAGGTATGGCGAAACTAGTCTCAATTCTCTGCTTCTCTTGATGTCTCTCTAAAGCTAACTCAATTAATCTTGTTAGCAGCTCGGTATAGCCAATACCTGAAGCCTCCCACAATTTCGGGTACATGCTAATCTTTGTGAAACCAGGTATTGAATTTATTTCATTTAGGATCACTTCTTCATCTTGGGTCACAAAGAAATCAACCCTAGCCATCCCGGCACTATCCAAAGCCTTAAAAGCCTTAACTGCCAAATCCTGTACCCTTTTTTTGGTTTCAGGCTTCAATTTAGCAGGTATGATTAGCTCAGAAGCATTATCAATATACTTGGCTTTGTAATCATAGAAATCACGATTTGGAATAATTTCTCCAGGGATTGAAGCTATTGGTTCATCATTACCAAGTACACTACACTCAATCTCCCGTATATTGCTAAGGCCCTGTTCAACAACAATCTTACGATCATAACGAAAAGCCTCATGGATTCCCTTCTTTAGACCCTCAATATCCTTTGCTTTAGAAACACCAACACTAGATCCAAGATTAGCAGGCTTAACAAACAATGGATACTCTAGGCTCTCCTCTAGCTCATTAAGAATTCCTTCCATGTCACTCTGCCATTCCTTAAAGGTATAGACCCTATAGGGTACAATCGGCAGACCTTTAACAGCAAAAACATCTTTCATAAAGGCTTTATCCATACCAACAGCGGAAGCAAGGACACCTGAACCCACATAAGGAATTTGAGCTAGTTCCAGCAGACCCTGAATAGTGCCATCCTCACCATAAGTACCATGAAGCACAGGAAAAACCACATCAACTTTGGTTGCTGATACACCTACACCATTCTCTAAGGGTATCAAATCACCAGTCCCACCTCTAAGAATAACCTCTGTTGAAGGGACATCCAAACCAGAAGAAAGAGCATCTTTTGCCTCATGAGGCAAAAGCCATTTGCCCTCCTTGCTAATACCTAAAGGAACTATATCAAACTTCTCTTTGTCTAGATAGTTGATAACAGATGTAGCAGATTGCAATGATACCTCATGTTCACCAGAACGGCCACCAAATATAACACCGACACGAATCTTCAATCAAGCCACACTCCTTTACAGTAATTCTCCCTTCACATACTCCTCACCTAAACCAATAATCCTTACAGAAACTATCTCATTTCTTAGTTCAGAACTCCCGGCAAACACCACTCTGAGATAGGTGTCAGTTAAACCTTCAAACTGTCCGGGAAAAGCACTGTCATGTTCAACTAAGACCTCAACAACTTCACCAACAAACTGTTCCTGATACCTGTGAACCAGAAGATTAGATAAATTAGATAGCTTCTCAACCCGTTCATTCTTAATTCTTGCATCTATCTGATCAGGCATCCGTGCCGCTAGGGTTCCCTGTCTCTTTGAATAGGGAAAAACATGTATCTTAGTAAAGGCTATTTCTTCAGCAAATTTATATGTCTCCATGAAGTTTTCCT
This sequence comes from Thermaerobacter marianensis, assembly GCA_020724425.1. Lineage (GTDB taxonomy): Bacteria > Bacillota > Sulfobacillia > DVGY01 > DVGY01 > DVGY01. The sequence continues at coordinate 18,641 of DYGY01000012.1, read as the reverse complement.
CTGTCTCTCCAGGGAAACCAACCATAATATCTGTAGTAATAGCAATATTAGGCATCAAGGCTCTCGCTTTGTCAACAATATATCTGAACTCTGCTGTAGTATATCTTCTGCGCATAGCCTCTAAAATACTATCAGAACCACTCTGTAAAGGCAAATGCAAATGAGGACAGATCTTAGAAGAACTACTCATGACCTCCAAAGTTCTCTCATCAACATCCATGGGTTCTATAGAACTAATACGAATACGTTCAAGACCCTTAACCTCAATCAAGTTCTCTAGAAGATCAGCTAAACTAATTGGTTCTGGTAAATCCCGGCCATATGCTCCAAGATGAATACCTGTCACAACCAATTCCTTAAATCCGTTATCAGCCAATCTTTGTGCTTCAACTACAGCATCCTCTAGCTTTCTGCTTCGCACATTACCCCTAGCATAAGGGATAATGCAGTAGCTGCAGAACTCCTTACAACCTTCCTGCACCTTCAAGGCAGCTCTTGTCCTACCAATGAACTCACCAATAGGGAGCTCCTCAAAGTCATCAATATGGAAGATGTCCTTAACACTCACCAGTGGCGCCTCATCTTTATGCTGCCTTCTCTCCTCTACTAACTCCACAATGTTGGCTCTTTCTGCATTACCAATTAGAAGATCTACACCTTCAATTTCCTTAACCTCTTCTGGTGAAACTTGAGGATAGCATCCGGCAACAACCACAACAGCATCAGGATTCTGTCTCTTAGCTTTTCGGATAAACTGCCTTGATTTTCTGTCTCCCTGATGTGTAACCGTACAGGTATTAACTAGGTAAACTTCAGCTTCTTCATCAAAATCTACAACCTGATACCCGTTCTCTCTAAACTTATTTAACATACCTTCTGAATCATACTGATTCACCTTACAGCCCAAGGTATGAACAGCAACCCTTTTCACACAATACACCCCTATCCTAAATCTCCCCATTGATACTGCAATATGGCCAAAGCAGTTAGAGCAGCAGTCTCTGTCCTTAAGATTCTATTTCCTAAACCAGCACTAATGGCACCAGCCCGTTTTAACATTTCTACTTCTTTTTCATGCCAACCTCCCTCAGGTCCAATAAATACATACACTTCACCTGAAGGAGACAGATTGAGAACCTCTTTTAATCCTTTAGATTCCTTTTCATAAAAAATGATGCCCATATCCTCAAAAGACATGCCCTCTAATACTTCCTGCAAAGAAGAAACAATCCTAACCTCTGGCACTTTCACCCGTTGAGCCTGTTGAGCAGCAGCCAAAGCAATCTTTTGCCATCTCTCTTGCTTCTTCTCTTTCTTTTCACCTTTAAGCTGTACTACCGTATATTGGCTCAAAAGAGGTATAATTCTATGTACTCCCAGTTCAGTAGCTTTTTGAATAATGTAATCCATCTTGTCACCTTTAGCTATACCCTGAACTAGGTTAATTGATAAAGGAGACTCTGAAGATTTCTGTAAAGCTTCTACAACTCTGACCCTAACCTCATCGGTAATCTCAACTATTTCACCTAGATATTGTAGTTGATCAACTGTAACTATAACCAGTCTCTCCCCTACCTTCATCCTTAAGACATTAACAAGATAGTGAAACTGTTCTTCCCTAAAAGAGAATTCTTCTTTTCCCTTTTCATTAACAAAAAAGCGGTGCATCAGCGCCGCCTCCTCTTCTAAAACTCTCTGGTTAGACAGGCAGCCAACCAGTCATTCTCAGTATGAACTTCCCTTACTCTATAGCCTAGTGAAAGAAAGAATTCCTCTACCATTGGCCACTTCTCAACAATAATCCCTGAGAGAATGAGGTTTTTTGCAAACTTTGCAATCTCAGAACCATTTGCCAAAATGATTCCAGCAGTCAGATTAGCAATAACCAAATCAAACTCACTAACACTCTGAAAATCCCTTATATCAGACACATATAGCTCAATCTCATTCAAGGAATTCTCGGCGACATTCTCCTTTGCCACCCTGATAGCTACAGGATCAATATCAAGACCTATGGCTCTCTTGGCGCCAAGCTTTCTAGCTGCAATACTTAATATACCAGAACCAGTCCCTAAATCAAGCACGAGAGACCCAGGCTGCAAGTACTTCTCTAGTAGCATTAAAGCTAGAGATGTGCTAGAGTGAGTACCTGTGCCAAAAGCCATACCAGGATCAAGCTTAATAACAAGGTCTTTTTCCAAAGGTAGATATTCCTCCCAGGAAGGCACTATCACAAGCCTTTCACCTATGCGAGTAGCATGATAATATTGTTTCCATGCTGTAGCCCAGTCTTCTTCTTCTACCTCCTGCTGACTAACAGTAAAAATGGGGAACGGGCCCCCAGGAAATCCTGAAAGAAAATCCTGCAGAGCCCGTATAATCCGTTCATTTACTAAAGCTTCATCATATTCATCAGCAGGAAAATACGCGCGAATCTGACCGGGATTATCATCAATTACCCCATTAGAACCTAAATCTAACACAACCGCTGTCACTGCTTCAGTAAACAGAGGATCTGTATTAACAGTAATCTCTATCCATTGCATATTTTCCACCTACTTATTAAAAACATCCTTCATTCTATCAAAGAAACCTTTGTCCTGTGCATCAATCTTTAGTCCTCTTAATTCACCAAGTTTCATCAATAGTTCCTTTTCTTCATCAGATAGATTCTTAGGGATATCAACCTTGATTAAGAGACGATGATCACCACGTCCCACAGAACGAAACCTTGGCATACCCTTACCCTTTAACCTTAAATAGGTTCCATGTTGTGTCCCTGCAGGAATATTAACATTAACCAGACCATCAAGAGTCTCAACCTCAAGAGAATCTCCAAGAGCTGCCTGAACCATATCTATCTTGATTTCTGAGATTACATCATCATCCTGACGCTTAAAGACCCTATGAGGACGCACATGTACAAAGATGTAGAGATCTCCTGGAGGGCCACCTCTTTCACCAGCTTCTCCCTCACCTGGCACTCTAAGCCGCATACCATCACTGATTCCAGGTTCAACCTTGATACTAATCTTCTTAGTCTTCTTAACCCTGCCTCTACCCAAACATTCCGGACACTTCTCTTCAATAACCTGACCGGTACCACGACAATGACTACATGTCTGTACACTCATAAATCGTCCAAAAGGAGTATCCGAAGCGGCCTTTACTTGACCAGCACCATGACAGACAGGACAGGTATCAGGATGGGTACCAGGCTTAGCCCCAGAGCCATCACAGGTTGAACATACAGTTAACTTAGGTATGGCCAGTTCCTTTTCCACACCAAAGGCAGCTTCCTCAAAAGTTACACTTAGATCATAACGAAGATCTGCCCCTCTATTAACAGAAGCACCTCTGCGACCACCACCAAAGCCGCCAAAGAAGCTATCAAAGATATCCTCAAAGCCACCATAGCCTGCACCACCAGCAAATTCCTGTTCAACACCCGCATGACCATAACGATCATAACGTTCACGCTTCTGCTCATCATGCAGTACCTCATAAGCTTCCTTGACTTCCTTAAACTTATCTGCCGCATCAGGGTCATCACGATTCGCATCGGGATGATATTGCCTGGCTAATTTACGATATGCCTTCTTTATCTCGTCAGCAGACGCCCCTTTAGATACGCCTAGGACCTCATAATAGTCCTTCTTGGCCACAAACTACACCACCTTATTTATCCTTCTCCTCATACTCTGCATCAACGACAGTCTCATCTTCCATATCAGGTGTTTCCTGACCTTCACTTTGAGCATATGCTTCTGAAGCAACCTCATAAAGCTTCTGGGTTAAAGCCTCAGTTAACTCCCTCATCTTTTCAACATCATCACCCTTAAGGGCTTCCTCTAGCTCACTTGTTGCCTGATTTAGAGCCTCAAGCTTTTCCTCACTAACCTTTTCCTTAAGGTCATTAGCTGTCTTCTTAGCATTATACACAGTAGAGTCAGCAGTGTTTCTTGTTTCAATCTCCTCTAGTCGCTTCTTGTCTTCTTCAGCTCTTGACTCAGCGTCCTGAACCATCTTTTCAATATCCTCATCACTTAAGCCACTAGAAGCAGTAATGGTGATCTTCTGTTCCTTACCAGTACCAAGGTCCTTGGCAGAAACATTAACAATACCATTAACATCAATATCAAAAGAAACCTCAATCTGAGGAATACCTCTTGGTGCCGGTGGAATACCATCAAGAATAAAGCGACCTAAAGTCTTGTTATCCCTCGCTAAAGCTCTCTCACCCTGTAAGACATGAATGTCAACCTGAGTCTGGTTATCAGCTGCAGTGCTAAAGACCTGACTCTTAGATGTTGGAATAGTTGTATTCCTCTCAATAAGCTTTGTAAAAACTCCACCTAGAGTCTCAATACCCAGTGACAGAGGAGTAACATCTAACAAGAGAACATCCTTTACCTCACCAGTCAGTACACCAGCCTGAATAGCTGCACCCATGGCAACTACCTCATCAGGATTAATTCCCTTATAAGGTTCTTTACCAAGAACCTTCTTAACAGCCTCCTGTACAGCAGGAATACGAGTTGAACCACCTACTAGAATCACCTTGTCGATATCTTTAGGCTCAGTCCCTGCATCCTTCAAAGCCTGTTTAACAGGACTCATGGTTTTTTCAACCAGATCACTGGTCAACTCATTGAACTTGGCTCTAGTCAAAGTCATATCCAGATGCTTAGGACCAGTATCATTAGAAGTGATAAAAGGCAGATTTATACTGGTGCTCTGCACACTAGAAAGCTCAATCTTGGCTTTTTCTGCAGCCTCTTTAAGGCGCTGCATAGCCATGCGATCCTTTCTTAAATCAATGCCATTCTCTTTCTTAAATTCATCAGCCAAATAGTCAATGACTCTTTGGTCAAAATCATCGCCACCTAAACGATTATTACCACTTGTAGCCTTTACCTCAAAAACACCCTCACCAAGCTCAAGGACAGAGACATCAAAAGTTCCTCCTCCCAAGTCATAAACAAGAATGGTGTGATCTTCACCCTTATCAAGACCATATGCTAGAGAAGCAGCAGTTGGCTCATTAATGATTCTTAGAACTTCTAGACCCGCAATCTTACCAGCATCCTTAGTTGCCTGTCTCTGACTATCAGTAAAATATGCGGGAACAGTAATTACAGCTTGAGTAACGGGCTCACCAATATACTCCTCAGCATCCCTTTTTAATTTCTGAAGAATCATGGCAGAAATCTCCTGCGGAGTGTACTCCTTGCCTTCAATAACTTCCTTATGGGTAGTGCCCATATAACGCTTAATAGAGCTAACCGTCCGATCAGCATTGGTAACAGCCTGACGCTTAGCTACCTGACCAACAAGAACCTCCCCATCCTTAGCAAAAGCAACAACAGAAGGAGTTGTCCTGTTACCCTCAGCATTAGGGATAATTACTGCTTCGCCACCCTCCATATAAGCAACAGCAGAATTAGTAGTACCTAAATCAATTCCAATCACTTTACTCATTGTTCTTAACCTCCTTAACATTCAAAGCAACCTTAACTAAACTAGGACGGAGCAACCTATCCTGATATATGTATCCCTTTTGTAGCTCCTCCACTATCTCATTATTAGCATGTTCTTCTGATTCCACCTGAAGCATTGCTTCATGGAATCTTGGATCAAACTGCTGACCCAAGGCCTCAATCGGAGTTATACCTAGCCTTTGGAATAACTCTTCAATGCCCTTCATAGTCATGCGTACACCTTGTTCTAATGACTCAGAACTAGCATCTTTTGCTGACACAGCACGCTCAAGATTATCCACAACAGGCAAGAATTCCTTAGCAAACTCCGCTAATATTTGATCCTTTAAGCGACTCTGTTCAGCATTAACTCTTTTGCGATAGTTAGCAAAATCTGCCTGTAGTCTCTGCAGATCTGCTAATATAACCTGATTCTTCTCTTCAAGCAAAGCAATGTCATCCCTTTGCTCTAAGACCTCTAAATTCTCTTCTGTCTGCTTTTCATCCACCACTGCTAATACTCACCCCACCTTAAGCATAAGTATGCCACAGCCTGCTAAACTGTCTGGCTGTGGCTTAAATTGTCTCAAAAGCCCCTACCTCAAAGAATCAGCAAGAAACTCACTCAAGCTCCTAGTCACCACATCAACTAGAGCAATTACCCTCGGGTAGTTCATCCTCTTAGGACCAATGACAGCCAGCTTGCCCACAGTCTTTCCCTCAAGAGTATAGGTAGCACTCACAATACTACACTCCTGCAACTCTGGTAGAGAATTCTCGCCACCAATCTGGATAGAAACACCCCTACCAAAATCATTATGGGAAAGCAAATCGTAAATCAAAGCCTCTTGCTCAAGAGTACTTAAGATATTCTGCAGCCTCACAACATCCTGAAACTCCGGCTGCTTAATAATATTGGCAGTACCCCCTAGATATATCTTCTCTCCATCTGATCCAGATGAAGTAACCTCAAGACCCTCCATCAGCTCTTTTAAGAACCGCTGGTAACTAGATAACTCTGTTAAAAGATCCCTAAGAGCTCCTCGCCCAATAGTTCCTAAAGTATGTCCCTGTAAATAGTTATTAAGAATCATCGAAACACTTTGTAATTCCTGCACATCAGCATAGCCATGCACATCAATCACCTTGTTCTGAACAAAACCATCCTCAGTAACAAGAACCAGTAAGGCCTTGCTCTCAGATAAAGGCAACAACTGCAGATAACGAAAAACAGATTCTTTTAGTCTTGGTCCCTGAACCAATGCCAAATAGTCAGAAGTCTGAGACAACACCCTCGCAGTCTGTTTCACAACTGACTCAAATTCCTTCACCTTCGATTTATATAGACTCTTGATCACGCCAACTTCCTGTTCTTCTAGCTGAATACCTTCCATCAGAGAATCCACATAAAAACGATACCCCCGATCAGAAGGAACCCTCCCAGCTGAAGTATGAGGTTGTTCAAGATATCCCATTTCCTCTAGATCAGACATCTCATTACGGATAGTAGCTGAACTAACACCAATATCATACTTCTTAGCTAGAGTCCTTGACCCCACAGGTTCAGCTGTAGAGATATAATCAATGATTATAGCCCTTAACACCCTCTGTTTTCTTTGATCAAGCTCCATACATACCACCTCCGTTAGCACTCTATCTTCGTGAGTGCTAACTCTTAACTAAAAAAATACCACCACTGCTTCTCTTTGTCAAGCAGCTCAGACAAAAGCCATAAAAACCTGATTGGCTAGGGGTAGCCCCTTCCTGCTTAACCTTAGATGAGTATTAGATGTCTCTAGATAACCTTTAGCAACCAAATCTTCAATTTCCTGACCCCAGATACTATAGGGACTTATACCAAAGCGTTTCTGAAACATCTCTAAAGAAACCCCTTCAAGCAATCTAAGACCCATAAACATCGTCTCAGACATCTCAATCTCTTTAGTTACCTCAAAACGTTCAGCATAAGGTAATATGTTTTGCTGTAATAGAGTTATATACTCCTCAGGATTTCTCACATTCAGTGTTCTCTCTCCGGATATAAAACCACTAGCACCGGCACCTAGACCAAAGTAATGCTGATTGTGCCAGTATACAAGATTATGCTTTGCTTGCCTTCCTAGAAGAGCAAAATTAGATACTTCATAATGCTGATAACCTTTCCCTTGAAGATACTCAATAGCCCATACGTATTGTTCTAACTCTTCTTCATCCTCTTTTGCCCTTAACTTTCCCTGATTAAACCACTTATGAAAAAGAGTATCGGGATGAATCTCCAAATTATATAGTGACACATGAGTTGGAGCTAATTCAGCCACATACTTTAGGGATTCCTGCCATTGTATAAAGCTTTGATTAGGCAAAGCAAAAATCAAATCCACATTAATATTTTCAAATCCAGCTTGATTAGCCCATTGATAGGCTAAAGAGAAATCCTCTAAACTGTGTGGTCTTCCTAGAGATTTAAGAATCTCCTCATCTGTAGCCTGCAAACCAATACTTAGGCGATTAATTCCAACATCCCTATATCCCGACAACCTCTCCAAAGACAGACCCTCCGGATTAGCTTCTAGAGTAATTTCAACATCATCGGGTACAAAAAAAAGCTCTCTAACCTTCTCTAATACCTCCCTAATCTCTTCTGGAGAACATAAAGAGGGAGTCCCTCCACCAAAATATATGCTAGAAAGCTCCCTAAAACCAAATTGTCCATATAGATATATTTCTCTTTTTAAAGCCTCAAGATACTCTTTTAGTGAACCTTTAAGAGCATAAGAATTAAAGTCACAATAGTAGCATTTGCGAGTACAGTAGGGAATATGGATATACATCCCAAACATTAATCTTCATCTACCTTCAATACAGCCATAAAGGCTTCCTGAGGGATCTCCACATTACCAACCTGCTTCATCCGCTTCTTGCCTTCCTTCTGTTTCTCTAGAAGCTTCCTCTTACGGCTGATATCTCCACCATAACACTTGGCTAAAACATCTTTACGTATAGCCTTAACAGTTTCCCTAGCAATAACCTTCTGACCGATACTAGCTTGAATAGGAACTTCAAACATTTGTCTAGGTATAATACTTCTTAACTTCTCTACTAACTGCCTACCTCTGATCTGGCTCTTTTCTCTGTGAACAATAACGGATAAAGCATCAACCTTTTGTCCACCAACGAGAATATCTAACCTAACCATATCTCCCGGTTGATACCCAGCTAAAGAATAGTCTAAGGTAGCATAACCCCTTGTCCTAGACTTAAGTAAGTCAAAGAAATCATACATAATCTCTGCTAGAGGCAGTTTGTACTGGACATGCACCCTATTGGGAGTGGGATACTCCATAGTTACATAAGTACCCCTACGCTCCTGACAAAGCTCCATAACCGCGCCCACATACTCCGCAGGAGTCATAATGCTAGCAAGAACCACAGGCTCAGCAATCATAGCAATCTCGTGTGGTTGAGGTAAATCAGCCGGATTATCAACAATTAACTCATTACCACTCTCAAGAGTCACATGATACTCAACACTAGGGGCAGTAGTCAAAATCTCCAATTGATACTCTCTTTCAAGTCTTTCCCTAATAATCTCCATATGCAAAAGACCTAAGAAACCACAACGAAAACCAAACCCAAGAGCCTCTGAAGTCTCAGGTTCAAAAGCTAAAGAAGCATCATTGAGCTGCAACTTCTCCAAAGCTTCCCTTAAATCCTCATAATCCGCAGTATCCACAGGATAGATACCAGCAAAAACCATAGGTAAAGCCTTACGATACCCTGGCAAAGGCTGACTAGCCGGTCTTTTTGCCTCTGTAATGGTGTCACCCACCCTACAGTCCCTTACATCCTTAACAGTAGCGGCTAAAAAACCAACCTCACCAGTTCTCAATTCAGGTACAGCCACTCCTTTAGGCCTAAAATATCCCACATCCGTAACCTCAAAAGTCTTCTTCCCGGCCATCATGCGAATTTCCATACCTGGTCTAACCACACCATCAACTAACCTTATATAAGCAATAACCCCTTTATATGAATCAAAGTGGGAATCAAAAATTAAAGCCCTTAAAGGAGCTTCCAAATCGCCTTTTGGAGCTGGAACCCTCTTAACGATAGCTTCAAGAACATCATCAATACCCCAGCCTTCCTTAGCAGACACCAAGATAGCATCATCAGGGTCAAGACCTATTTCAACCAGCTCTTCCTTTACCTCATCAGGTCTTGCATTGGGAAGATCAATTTTGTTGATAACTGGTATAATCTCTAGATCATGTTCTAAAGCCAAATACAAATTAGCTAACGTCTGTGCCTCAACACCCTGAGCAGCATCAATAACTAGAAGAGCACCTTCACAGGCGGCTAAACTCCTTGAAACCTCATAAGAAAAATCCACGTGCCCGGGAGTATCAATAAGGTTAAGCTCATAACCTTGGCCATCCTGAGCTCTGTAATCAAGCCTAACAGCCTGAGCCTTAATAGTGATACCTCGTTCCCTCTCTAAATCCATCTGATCAAGCAACTGCTCCTGCATCTCTCTGTCAGCAACAGTACCTGTATGCTGAAGCAAACGATCCGCCAGAGTAGATTTCCCATGATCTATGTGAGCAATAATTGAGAAGTTTCTAATATTTTTTTGTGGAATCATGGCCTCTCCCCCAATGCTGCAATACTTGACATCTAATTATACAGATACTTTTCGCTGTCAACAAGACCGATTTATCTAGCCCGGGGTATTAACTGTTTTTCCTCTGGCCATAGATCCGTTATAAACTCGACTAGATGAACATATTCCTTCCCTAGCCAGTATACTCTCCCCTCTTCATACCGAAGGACCTGTCCAACCGGTTCCTTCCCTTGAGTAACTCTGGCAATCCCCTGTTCTGCCCTAGGGAGACCAATCCCTAGTATCAAACCACTTATACCCACTAACAACACAAGATAGAAAACTGACAAACCATACCTACTCCTCTTATACCTTTTTCTTCTGGACATAGAAAAGCCTCCCACACACTGATAATACTAGTATGTGCGGGAAGCCATATGGATAATCCTATGGACAGTACCGATATGTCTGTCCTTCTAATGGTACCCTATCATTATATAGCAAACTCGCTAAAGCATCTGCTAGCATTCGAGTACTCAAGAGAACTTCATTCATACTATTCTCATAACCCCCAACCTCCACTAGGATAGCCCCAGGAAGAACATGCTGATTATACCTGCTAGGTTTAGTCATAATACTCCTAACCACACCTGGGTACTTTCTCTCCAACTCCTGGGTCAACTGGGAAGCAAAACAATAGTTGGTTTCCCAATTAGGCTGAGGTAACTGAGAATCACCAGTACCAATAACAATGGAAATCTTAGCAGCACTCTGTCCATTAATAACGGCTGTAGTCAACTCTTTAGGCAAGCCATCCCGATGAAGGTCAACCACTATCCTAACTGAAGGATACTGTTCCAACAAGGATTCTTTCCCATCAATCTTTTGCAAACTTCGATAATATGCTCCAAGACGATTAACCTCACCATCAACAATATCAAAGTAGTCGGTAACATGGATAACACCAATACCATACTCATCTTGAAGAACATTAGCCAAAAACTTCCCTGCACCTAAGACATTAGCTGCAACCTCCTGGGTAAAGGCCTCTACATGAGGATTATCCCCTCGATAGTCATAAGCCTCTGAGGTATGTGTATGATAAATTAACACTAGGGGCTCATCAGAAGTTAAGTATGGGGGTATATCAGTATCCGGTCTTGCCAGAGGTGAATCCTTAGATGGTATAGGACCTTCCACATACTCAGGTAAGAGACCTGAATAACTAGCCACACTGGCATAAACACCCAAATCCATTAAAGCCAACAAAGATATCTGGGAAGACAAATATGTAACTGGTACACTTGGCCTAACCTGGATAACAGCATATATCATATCCTCGATAAACTGAAAAACACTCTTCTCTACCTTAAGAGAATCTCCAGAACTTCTTAATCCCGGTAAAGTCCTTTGTAAGAAGAACTTTAGAACCTCAAAACTAAAGCCTTCTTCCTGAAGAACCTCTAAAGGTTCTTCCTTTGCAAAAACCGGTATGGCTTCTTCTTTCTCTAAAGGACCATAAGAGACAATAGCTAAAATAAGCAATACCACGCTAAGATAAAGAAAGGCAACCTGATTCAATGACTTCCCTTTAACTTTCTTGATAGATCTAGGTAGGGGCTCTCTAGAAATTGGAGTTTCTTCTTTCCCGGTAAATGTCCAACGAGCCTTCCCTTCTCCTATCTTGCTCTTCCCACTTAGATTCATTGCTCATCCCCCCTCTCCAATGGAATATATTCCATTAAATGAAGAGTTATGAGCACAAAAAAACCCGGCTAAAAGCCGGGCTATCTCAATTCTGTCGGTACAAATGCATCAATTAGACCAATAACTAAAGCTGCTAGGATAGCACCAATTATAGTAACACTCATTCTTCCCGGAATGATGAACTGGGCTGCATAAATAACTACCGCGGCAGTCAAGAAACCTACAAAACCCCTGCTTTGAGGAGATATATTTTTGCCTAAGAGACTCTCAACTAGGAACCCTAGAACAGCAATAACAACCGCTGCAATCAATGCATTAACAAATCCACCGAATATCTCAAAACCTGGAAGGATAAAGCTGGAAAACATCAAGACCAACGCAGAAACAATGAATCTAACAACCATTCCCAGCACGATTTTCACCCCCTGTATAAGTAAATATTACTTTTCTAGCATCACCAACAGATTATTTTTTATACACTGACTTGCCAACCAGAATTTCTCTTGATACAATACTATAGCGGAGGTGAAAGAAGTGGCCAACATAAAGTCAGCTGAAAAGCGCGCCAGGATCGCAGTGAAACGCACATTACGCAACAAAACACACAAGAGTCGCCTTAGAACAGCTATTAAGCGTTTTCACACCGACCTATTAAAAGGTGACAAAGAGCAAGCTGCAGCCTCATTGCGCAATGCCTATAAAGTCATTGATACCGTCGCAGCAAAAGGTATCATTCATAAAAACGCAGCAGCTCGTAAAAAGTCTCGCTTAACAAAACGTTTTAACAAAGCTATGTAAAATTAAGCTCCGAACCAACCTAACGGTCCGGAGCTTTTTGCTAGCCAATCAACTTGAGAAGCAGTCTCTCTACAGCCAAGCGAGCATCCCATTGCCCACTCTTAATGCCCACATCTGTCTCCATTAGAGTATCAAGAATTACGGGTAGGTCATCTAAAGAAAAGGCCTGACTCTGCTTCAAGGCTTTGTTCACCACAAAACCTGGTACCTTCAATTGCTTTTGAATCTCTAAAGCACTCATCCCCATACTTGCATAAACCTTGGCCTGCCAAATTAACCTAAACTGCCTTATTAAAAGACTAATTAACACATAAGGTGACTCTCCCTGTATTAACATACCTTCTAATAGATTATAAGCAGCCTGCTTTTTCCTTTCTGCAACTGCATCAACAAAATCAAAAACCTTAGCCTGCTGCCCACCACTAACTACCTCACTAATATCATTAGCAGTAATTTCTTCTCTGTCGCCAATATAGGTAAAAAGCTTGAGCAGTTCTGATTGCATTAAATGCAAATTACTTGGCAACAAGGATGTCAAGATACCCAGCTCAGCAGCAGAAATCCGCTTACCTTCTTTCTTAATGCTCTCCTTTACCCAATTCTCTAATTCTTTGCCCTTCAATGGTTCGCATTCTACAACCATACCTACCTTATCAAGCAACTTATATGCTTTAACCCTTTTATCTACAGAAGGGCTTGTAATTATCAGGGTACCACCATGAATACCATCACAAAGCTCTAGTAAACCAGCCTCATCTAGTTCAGTCCATTTATCCAATTCAACCACTACCACTCTGTTAGACCCAAAAAAAGAAGGAGTATTTAATATTCCGGCAACCTCCACAAAATTTACACTTTCACCAGAAAATCGATAAAGATTTAAGTCCCTTCCCTCCTCAGGCAACAACTTATCAACTAACCTCTTTTTTAACTCCCTAACAAGATACCTTTCCTGACCAAAAAGAAGATAACAGGAAGAAAACTCTCCCCTCCCAATATGTTCCATCACTTCTAAGTACGAATGAGCCATTAGCTTCTCTCCAAATTCAGTTTTAATATATGTTCTAAAGCCAGACCTATCTATCCTGCAAGAATCCTTGAATCCTGTAAGATACTCCATCGGTCCTAATAGTTATGGCACCCAGCTCTTCTGTACTATAAACCCTGACACCATGAGACTCAAGATTAAACAATACCCCCTCATTAATTCCCCGGCTCCCTACAGAAACAATAGCTGCTTTAGGAGAAACACTCTTAAGAAAACTTGAGCTGGTACTAGTTTGACTGCCATGATGACCAACCTTAAGAATGGTACTATTTAACCTTGGGTCCCCTAACAGTCTCTTTTCACCCTCTTCTTCAAGATCCCCTGTGAAAAGAATGCTCACCTGATTATAAGTAAGCTTCATAACCAGAGAACTATCGTTGCAACTAGCTCCATAATACGGCGCAGAAATAATCTCTAAAGAGAGATCATACCCAGGAAACCTAAGCACATCACCTGTATCCACCTGACTAACCTTGGCGTATTCACCTAAAGAGAAGGAACAACTACCAGGCTCACCCTCATAGAAACTCGCCTTTTGCCAGTGATAGTCCTCTGTAAGAGGCACTAGTCCCCCTAGGTGATCCCAGTGCCCATGACTCAAAAAGACATAATCTAATCTATTCACACCACTAGTTCTTAGATAACCAGTTAATTCTCTACCTGTAAACCCTCCATCTATAACCATCCGTTCTCCATTAGGTAAAGAGATAAAGATGCTCTCAGCATTCCCTACAGAAAGAACAGTAATAGTAAGCTCATCAGAACTCTCAAAACCCTGTATAAAAAGAACAAAAAGCAACAACAAGACTACCCCATACCTGCGAATAGATACCTTCTGCCGAGGCCTCCAGTGGCCAAAACCAAGAAACAAGATCAGGTAATATAACCCTAGTTGATACACATCAGGAGATTTCACATAGACATAAGCCCAGGGTAAACCACTGAAAAACTCCACTAACCCAAGAAACAGAGAAACTAACCACTCCAGAAAAGATATACCCAGATAACCCGGTAGAAATAACATCCAGGAGAAGATGATAACCCCAGAGATAATGACTAGGCCAGTCAATGGTATCAGAACCAGATTAGCCAGCAAAGTTAACAAGGAAATCTGGTTAAAATAGTATGCAAGAATAGGTAACACACCTAACTGAGCTGCCAGAGAAACGGCAATAGACTCCTGCCAGAAGCCCCTTCTGCTATAACCAAATACAATCCCGGAAAACTCAGGCATAAGTAACAGAATAGCTAAAGTAGCCATAAAAGATAACTGAAAACCTACTGAAAATACAAATTCAGGCTTAACCATTAACAGAACAATACCTGCCAAACCCAAAACATTAATACTGTCATACTCTTTCCGCAAATATAGTGCAACTTCAGCTAAAGCAACCATAACAATCGCTCGCCAAACAGAAGGTTCAGGCCCAACCAGAAGACCATAAGGAACCAATATCAGAACAGAGAATACTCTAGCAAAGCTAGCTCTCATCAAATAAGCCAACCCGTTACTTATAAGCCTTCTCATTATCCCAACATGCAGACCTGATATGGCAATAAGGTGACTAGTACCACTCTTAGAAAAAGAATCCCTTAACTCAGAAGGTAAATCTCCTTTAAAACCCAGAAGAATAGCCTTGAGAAAAGAAGCTGTCTCACCAGAAAACTGTTTATCAAAAACCTGTAGAATCTCATATTTCTTCTGCCATAGCCTTCTCTCATCATAAGAAACAAAGGACTGAGCAGTATAGGTATAGTGAATACCATTCTTTCTTAGATATTCCCTGTAGTCAAACTCACCAGGGTTTCTTGCAGTCCCTGGCAAAGAAAGATACCCCTCTAGTTCCAAATCTTTAACAAGGAAATCCCTAGCCTTCCCCCTAGGAACAGAAACAGAGACATACTCAGATACCTTCCTTCCCTCAATCTCCTCTACCTTAAAGACAAAGGACACACCATACTCAGTCTCTTTAGGAAAGGAACGAACCTCCCCCCTTATAGTCACACCCTCATGCAGATACTCATCTAACACAGATGGGGAATATACAGGTAAAGCTCGAAAAAAACCAACTAGGAAAAGCAATACAAACAAAATCCAGTAGCTCTTCCTGTACCTAACACTCACTAACAACAGGATAATAACCAACCACCAAGTCGAATGAAATGCAACATATATACCACTAGCGAAACTGATGAATCCAAAAAACAATGGTCTAGACACAAAAAACGCCCCCCGAAATACGGTAGGCGTTTAACTTCTATCCATTTATTTCCATTTCCTGCTAAGCTTTAGTTTTTCTGCTAGAGTCGTATATCTCTTAGCCACCTTGTTATTCCTTACCGCAATATTTATAGCCTTAGGGGAACCAATGATAAACAATCGCCTCTTGGCTCTTGTTACCCCGGTATAGAAGAGATTTCTCTGCAACATCACATAATGCTGAGTTGAGAGAACGACAATAACGGTACCAAACTCACTCCCCTGAGACTTATGAACAGTTACTGCATAAGCAAGAACAAGCTCATCCCATTCACTTCTGCCATAAGAGATAATCTCACTATCAAAATCTATATCCAAAGTATCTTCTTCAGCCTCATTCGTCTCTGATAGCTTAATATTCTTAATAATACCAATATTACCGTTAAAGACCCCTATATCACCCTTCTGATAGTTATTGCGAATACACATAACCTTATCACCAATGCGGAATATCCCATCACCCCTAATAACCTGCTTTACCCCGGCAGGATTAAGAATCTCCTGTAGCCTCTTATTTAGTTCAGCTACACCAGTTTCCCCTCGATACATAGGAGCAATCACTTGAAGATCATCAATATTCTTAAGACCTGTTTTTAAATCCTTAACTACATCTAGAACCTTCTTCTGAATCACCAAAGGTTCGTCCTCATAGATAATGGTTGTGTCCTCATCAAATTCTTGGGGCCTCTGACCATTATTAATCCTGTGAGCATTCAAGACAATACTTGAGGCCTCTTCCTGTCTAAAAACCTGATTCAACTGAATAGTTGGCACAACACCACTATCAATAACATCTCTTAAAACACTACCTGGTCCAACTGAAGGTAGCTGATCAGCATCACCAACCAACACCACCCTCATCCCCTGAGGGATAGCCATAAAGAGACTATTCGCTAGATAAGCATCTAACATCGATGTCTCATCAACTATCAAAAGATCCCCTGTCAAAGGATTCTGCTCATCCCTGTTAAAATAGCCGGCACCATCTTCCACGGTATACTCTAACAATCGATGAATGGTTTTAGCTTCCTGACCGGTAACCTCTGATAACCTCTTTGCAGCTCTACCTGTGGGAGCAGTGAGTAATACCCTAACAGAACCATGTATCTCCTTACTCACACCAATAACTGCTTTCACCACAGTTGTCTTACCGGTACCCGGACCACCGGTAATAAGGGTCAAGCCATTTCTCAAAGACGTTACCACTGCCTCTTTCTGTAAAGGAGCATACCGTATACCAGTCTCCTCTTCTACCCGGTCTAAAGCCTCACTGATCCTCTCTTCAGAAAGGGTATATTTTTCTGCCCAACGTAACAACCTCTTCACACTGCTTGCTAAAGAAGCCTCCACCTCATAATTCCCTGTTAAAAAGACCCTGTCTTCCTCTAAGACAAGACTCCCCCCGGATTCTAAAATAAAGATAGCACCTCGGATTTCCTCATCACTAACAGGCAACTCCTGATTCCCATCTTTCTTCCACAATCTGTTCTGATTAATCTCTTTGCTAACCTCCTTAACCAGAACATCTTTGGGTAAATATAGATGACCTTCTCCTTGAGCATTAGCACTCAAAACATACTTAATAGCGGCCTGCACCCTTAAAGGAGAATGAGGCTCAATCCCCACCTTCAAAGCAATCTCATCAGCCCTTCTAAAACCAACGCCAAAAAGCTCTTCGCTTAGACTATAGGGATTCTTCTCCACCTTCCTAACAGCATCAGATCCATAAGCCTTATATATCTTTAAACACATATTTAAGGTCAAACCATATTTCTTCAAGGTAGACACAATATTCTGTAAATGCCTGTGCTCAATAAATGACTGGTATATCTGATCCCTCTTAGTAGCGCCAATTCCATCAATAGTCATTAACTTGTTAGGCTCTTTTTCAATGATTTCTAAAGCCCTCTCACCAAAACTTTCAACAATCTTCTCCGCTAACTTAGGACCAATCCCCCGAATCAAACCACTTGAGAGATACGCGAGGATTCCCTCTTCTGTATCCGGCTTTTTCTCATCATAAGCCTCAACCTTAAACTGTTTCCCATACTTTGGGTGGGAAATCCACTGTCCCCTAATACTTAACTCATCACCCACATTTATCTTAAGGAACTCACCTACCACAGTGACTTCACCCTTAATTGCATCCTGAAAAGACATAACTGTATAGAAATTCTCTTCATTACGAAAACGTATATATTTGACCCTACCTTTTAATGTCTCTAGGGAATTCATAATACTTGTGGCGTAGATACCCGTGACTTCAGTCATGGGAGGAACGCCATCCTCCTTTTTTAGTATGATTGCTAGTTTTTTTGTAATAGTTAAAATCTTATCGGTAAACTATTCTAGAAAACTAGCAAAAACTAGTAATTTCCTCTTCGCCAATGTTATCCAACAGTTTTTTGTTGACAGCACTGTTCCTACCCCTCAGAACTGTTTAACCATCAACCGCAGTGCTTGGAGCTAGAGGAGTACCCCAAGGTGCCTATATATTTGTTGGTAACGTAGTCATTTAAGACTTAGGCTAGTCAATCAGAACTTGTGTCTAGATTTCAACACAGCCCTCGATTTTAGTCGTGGGTAATTCGCCAGCTTCTCTCCTTTTTTCAACCAAACAGCTATTCTCTAATTCACCTAACACAAGGAAATTCCTGCCCAAAAACATGAAGAAGCTCTCTCAACCGAGAGAGCTCAGCCTGTCGACAAAGTACCTGAAAGGTATGGAGTTGGCAGGCTTTTTGATTT
>DYGY01000001.1 GCA_020724425.1 Thermaerobacter marianensis | reverse complement strand
ATCCCTTAAGAGGAAGGCCTTCCTCCTTTCTCACGCTTCTACAGTTCCTGTAGCCTCAATCTCTAAATCATCCTCAAGCTCATTAAAAGACACCACCGGAATTCCTGGTAAAGTCCGTTCAGTTAGGCGTCTGACATGACGTCTAATTTCAGCACTGGTAAGGAAGACTGGGTCAATCCCCCTACCGTAAGCCTTATTCACCTGCTCCTCACAACTGCGGATAATTTCTTTAGCCAATTGGGGTGGCAGTGTCAGAAAACTCCCATGTTGTGTCTCCTTAATACTCTTACGTATTGTTTCTTCAGTCCCGGGATTAAAGACAATCGCTTTAACAACCCCTTGGTGTTTTGGTAATGACCTGCTAATCTGTCTATATAGTGCCTGTCGAACATATTCGGTAAGGACTTCTGTATCCCTTGTTAATCTAGCATAATCAGCTAGTGTTTCAAGAATTGTTGGTAAATCACGTATGGGAATACCCTCTTTAAGAAGGTATTGGAGAACCTTCTGCACCTCACCAACCGTTAGAGTTTCTGGGACTAACTCATCAACTATGGTGGGATAGGCAGTCTTAACATGATCTAGGAGAGTTCTAGTTTCTTGTCTACCCAAAAGCTCATAACTATGTCTTTTAAGGAGCTCTGTTAAATGAGTGGCTAATACTGAGGTAGGGTCAACCACAGTATAGCCTGCTACCTCTGCATCATCCCTATACTTCTCAGAAATCCATTTGGCAGGAAGTCCAAAGGCTGGTTCAACTGTATTAATCCCGGAAACCTCTCTTTCAACCATACCAGGATCCATAGCCAGATAGTGATCTAGGAGGATTTCTCCTTTTCCTATCTCTGAACCCTTCAACCTTATTTTATATTCATTGGGAGGTAGCTGCATATTATCCCTCACCCGAATTAAAGGCAAAACTATTCCTAGTTCCAAAGCCAGTTGCTTTCTAATGGCAGCTATCCTGTTTAAGAGGTCACCACCACTTGACTTATCAGCTAGAGGCAAAAGACCATAGCCAAGTTCAATCTCTAAAGGATCAACCTGAAGCAGATTAAGAACACTATCAGGTCCTTCTTCCTCTTTTTCTTCCTCTTCCACAAAACTCTCTTCAACCTCTTCAGTGACTTCTCCCTGCTTAAAGCTGATATAGGCAAGATAGGCAAAGAGACTGGCTAGAAGCAGAAACGGTCCGGTGGGTAGACCGGGTATTATGGCGAAAAGAGCCAACACTGCTGCCGCAATAGCTAACACCTTGGGCTGACTAAAAATCTGCTTCACTAAGTCCTCACCAAGATTTTCTTCAGATGCTGCCCTAGTTACAGTAAGGCCGGTGGCTGTTGACAGTAACAGGGCCGGTATCTGACTAACAAGACCATCACCAACAGTTAGCAGAGTATACTTACTTAAAGCTTCAGAAAAGGTCATACCCTTCTGAGCCATACCCACAGCAAAACCACCCATAACATTTACAAGAACAATGATAATACCAGCAATGGCGTCACCTTTAACAAACTTACTAGCACCATCCATGGCTCCATAAAAGTCAGCTTCTCTTTGGATCTCTCTTCTTCTGTGCCTAGCCTGTTCCTCAGTTAAAAGACCGGCATTTAAGTCTGCATCAATAGCCATCTGCTTACCAGGCATGGCATCAAGAGTAAATCTAGCAGCCACTTCAGCTACTCTCTCTGCACCTCTAGTAATAACGACAAACTGAATAATAACAAGAATCAGAAAGACAATGAAACCAACTAAGGGATTACCACCGACAACAAAAGCTCCAAACTGCTGAATCATCTTACCTGCATAGCCATCAAGCAGAATTAGCCTCGTTGTTGATACATTTAAAGCCAGACGAAACATGGTCATCAACAGCAAAACTGAAGGGAAAACAGAAAAATCTAAGGGTTCCTTTGTATACATGGTTACAAGCAGAATAACTAGAGCAAGAGTCAAATTCAAAGCCAAAAAGACATCAAGCAAACCTGTAGGCATGGGAATAACCATCATGATGACTATCATGATTACTGCTAAAGCAACCAGGATGTCACTATATCTTTGAATTAATGCCATAAGATTAAAATTGTTCAACACTAGGCCTCCCCATCTAACCTACCTGCTTCCCCTGAGCCTTCCAGACAAAGGCTAACACCTCGGCAACTGCCTTATATAGATTCTCGGGTATCTCACGATTAAGTTCCACCGTCTTGTAAAGAATTTGCGCAAGCTCTCTATCTTCCATAATCATTACCCCATGTTCAGTAGCTAAGGCTTTAATTCTTAAGGCCAAATGACCCTGTCCTTTAGCAGTCACTATCGGTGCATCCATACTAGCTAAGTCATACCTTAAAGCGATAGCGTAGTGGGTCGGGTTTGTTATTACCACATCCGCCTGAGGAATTGCATCCATCATTCTCCGATTTGCCATTTCTCTTTGTCTTCTCTTGATAAAGCCTTTAACCTGAGGATCACCTTCAACCTGCTTATACTCCTCTTTAACTTCCTGTTTACTCATCTTGATGCTCTGCTCATGTTCCCAGCGCTGGTAGTAATAGTCGGCAACACCAAGGATAAATAATAGTAGTGCAGCCTGAAGAATTAGATTAAATAATACTCCAGCTATATAACTAAGCGACATCTCTAAACTCATATCAACTAGGAAAGGAAAAAGATATATCTCATTTTTTAGTACCGTAAAAAGCAAAGCAGAGATAATAACCAGCTTAAATAAAGACTTCAACAACTCTACTAATGATCTCTTAGAAAAAAGCTTCTTAGCACCCTCAATGGGATTCAACTTGTTTAGCTTGGGACTTAGGGGTTCTAGAGTAAAGAGGAAACCAACCTGAGCCATATTGACCAAAATCCCTGCTAGAAAACTAGCGGCTAAAACAGGTGCTAGAATCTTAGCAGCAGTCCTAAAAGTCACCTGCATGGCCTGGTATGCCAAGGCAACATCCCATTCCTCAATCAGATAGAACTGAGTCATAACTGTATAGGTAAAGCCCCAGGCCTCCTGATACATATACCCACCAACAAAACGAAGGGTCAAAAATACTGCAACAAGAATAACAACGGCGTTTAAATCACGGCTCTTAAAGACCTGCCCTTTATCCCTAGCTTCCTTCTTCTTTTTCTGAGTAGCAGGCTCAGTCTTTTCCTGTGAAAATAGCTGCAAATCTATGGATCGATACTCCTTAATCAAGGTTTCATCACCTCAATTAGAGAGACAATCCATACCAGGATATCTTCAACCAATTTGGTCAGATAACTCCCAAACAGTGGTATAAAGAACAAAAGCAAGATAAAGCCAATCATAATCTTTAAAGGAATACCCACAACAAACACATTTAACTGTGGCATAGTCCTTCCTAGAATACCTAGAGATATTGTTGTCAGGAACAATGCTGCAACAATCGGGATACTAAGCTTAACAGCAGTAACAAACATCCAGGCAAAAGCCTCTAAAGCTATCGAAGCAACCCCACCATCCCAGGCTGCCATACCAACAGGCAACCTCAGATAACTCTCCATCAAAGCTCTTAAGAGCAGATGATGACCATTAAGAGCAACCAGCAAAACCAAAGAAAGCATGTATAGGAAATTACCTATCAAAGGTACCGATTGACCATATTGAGGGTCAAAAACATTCACCAAACCAAAACCCATCTCCACATCAATAAGTTGACCGGCCATATAGATAGCTGAAAAAAGCATTCCTGCCAAAAAGCCGATAGCCAACCCAATTACAACCTCTTTTACAACAAAGGATATATAAGTGGTAAAATATATCTCCTCAGGGTTAAAGGAAAGATTATGATTAACTATGGGCAGTAGAATCAAGCTAATAGCAACAGCTAAACCAATCTTGACTTGCGCAGGAAAATATCTGGAACCAAAAAACGGTGCCACAAACAATATCCCCGCTACTCTCCCCACCACTAACCAGAGCAACATAAACTGACTGGTTAGCTGTTCCATCAAGACCACTCACTTATCCCCCAATTACCTTATCAATAGATGTAGATCCTCAAACAGATTGATAGTAAAGTCTAGTAGAACATTTAACATCCAGGGACCGAAAATCACTAATGAGACCATAACAGCAACAATCTTTGGCACAAAAGAAAGAGTCTGTTCATTTATCTGGGTTGTAGCCTGAAAGATACTAACTATTAGACCAGTTAACAGAGCAAATCCAAGTGCAGGTGCCGAAACCAGTAATACTGTTAGGATTGCCTGTTGGCCTAAAGCCATGACCGCTTCCTGTTCCATGAACAACTCCTCCTAATTAAAACTCAATAGTAGGGACTTAACCACCAAATGCCAACCATCAACTAAAACAAATAATAAGACCTTAAAAGGTAGAGATATCATCATTGGTGGTAACATCAACATACCCATAGACATCAAAGTACTAGCAACTACCATATCAATAATGATAAAAGGTAGATAGATAGCAAAACCTATCTGGAAAGCTGTCTTTAACTCACTGATAGCAAATGCAGGTACCAGAACATAAAGAGGAATATCCTCAGGATTATCAACCTGTTCATGACCTGTATAGTCTAAGAAAAGCGCTAAATCCTTCTCTCTTGTATGTTTAAGAAGAAACTCTCTAACAGGCTCTCCTGCTCTTTCAAAAGCCTCTTCCTGTGATATTTGACCTTCACTATAAGGTATCCAAGCATCAGCATACACCGCTTGCCACACAGGAGCCATTATAAAAACGGTTAAAAACAAAGCTAACCCTACTAAAACCTGATTAGGAGGCATTTGATGTGTAGCTAAAGCGCTACGTACAAAAGAAAGCACTACAATAATCCTTGTAAAAGAAGTCATGAGCACTAAAATAGATGGTGCCAAAGATAAAACAGTTAATAGCAACAGTAGCTGTATACCAGTAGATACTTGTTCTGGTCCCTCCACCTCTTCTAAGCCAATGGTAATCTGAGGTAGATAGGGTTCTGCATATGCACTTGGTGATATCATCAGGACTACTAGCAGGACTAATAGTAATACTCCACTTCTATTCATCACCTTTTTGACTCCTTTTCTTTCTGATGCCATACCTTTTGCAATGTCTGCAAGAAACCTTCTTGATTTACGGGAACCTCCTGATACTGCAGTTCCTCCTCGGTAAACTCAGCAAGCCTAGTAATCTGCTGATCAGTTACCCCTAACAGCAAATATCTATCCCCAACCTTACTTAAGACCAATTGCTTTTTTGGTCCTAATGAGGTGGCTTCCAAAACCTTTACTGCTTTTCCCTGTTGCTTTAACTTATAAGTCCCACTAAAGAACCTTGTGGTCAGATAAGCAAGGAAAATAACAAATATTATCGCTACTAAAGCTCCAAAAAGCTCTAACCCCAGATTTCCTGAATCCATTGCTCATCCCCCCACCCTCTTAATACTTGCAATAAGTCTTTCTTCATCAAAAGGTTTAACAACAAAGTCATCTATCCCAAATTGCCCCGCCTTTATAACTGACTGTTGATCTGCTAGAGCAGAACAGACAATGATTCTGCTTTTTTTTCCAAAGCTCTGCCTTATTTCCTTAAGCAACCAGAAACCATCCTGATCAGGTAAGGATAGCTCGGTGATAACTAGTTCTGGCTTAAATCTCTTGCCTTTCTCTAAAGCATCACTAGCTGTAGCTGCTTCAATAACCTGAAAGCCATTTTCTTGTAATGTCTTTGAGATAAGTCTTCTTGTATGATCAAAATAATCTACCACAAGAATCATCTTAGATAATTGATCCTTTCTGCGGGACTTAAGATATCAGTAATACGAATTCCAAAATTCTCATCAATAACCACTACTTCACCCTTGGCAATCAGTTTACCATTGACCAATAAGTCAACTGTCTCTCCAGCCAACCTGTCTAGCTCAAGGATTGCTCCAGGACCCAGACTGAGTATCTCTTTAATCTGTTTTCTAGTTCTTCCTAGTTCAACAGTAATCTCTAGAGGTACATCCATAATTAAATCAAGTTTTTCATCATATCGCTCTGTTCCTGAACTCTCCACCTCGGCAAACTCAACAGGATTAACAGAGGGTCTCTTTCTTTCTGGCTTGCTTTTTGGCTTAGGTGGTTCGGTCTTGGGAACCTCCCTAACCTGATTCTCTCTGCTAATATAGTCTAGCAACAGACCTGCCCAATCCTCAAAGATAAAGAAACCGAAATTACCCTGTTGCCTTCCTCCATTTAAGACATATCTAAGCTTAATCATGTCTGCTTGTCCTAAATCGGCCAAGTCAGCAGGCAAGATGGACACCCTAAAACCACTTAACTCAACTGATTCCTCTAAGAGTGCAGTGATTTCATCTCTTAGGAAATCACTAGCTCTCTCTTCAACAATCTTGCTAAAGATAGCAACTTCCTCTTTAGAAGGTATCAAGCTACTAAAATCCACATCAAGAGATGCATCAAGGATATTACTCAACATATGTGCTCCAGTTGTATCAACTACAAACCAAAAGGAGCTTTCTCCAAGACTGCTCACAAAGTCCACACTTACAAGAATCCCTGGTTCAGCTAACTCTAATGCCAGTCTGTCACTTGATAACTGCTCAAAATCAACAAACTCCATCCTCACTGCATCAGGATCAGGGGACACACTAGCAAGTAATGGCTGCAAGAGAAAGTCTGCAACCTCAACTAATGCCTTCTTCTCCTGTTCTGAGAACTCTGAACTACCAAATGATTCATCTTCAACTCGCCTTAACAGAGCATCTATCTCTTCCTGGGATAGGATATC
The DNA here is from genome assembly GCA_020724425.1 of Thermaerobacter marianensis. Lineage (GTDB taxonomy): Bacteria > Bacillota > Sulfobacillia > DVGY01 > DVGY01 > DVGY01. The sequence goes on along the minus strand of DYGY01000001.1, from coordinate 179,113 downwards.
ATCACTCATTATCTTGCACCTCCCTGTCTTCGATTTCTGTAACCTCGACAATTCTTAAAGCTAAACGCTTACCCTTACGTCCAGGACTTCCTCTGAATTTAGATAAGCCACCCACATAAATATCCAGCAAATCAGTTATCTTCTTTTCTAGCTGCAGTACATCGTCTTGCTCTAACTGTATAAACTCTTCAATGGTAAGTGTAGCTTTACCTAGCTCAACTGATACCGGTAAAGCCACATCCTTTACCCTTTTTTCTAGTGAGTATTTCTCCTCATTGGACTGCTTCTTCTGTTCTCTAGCAAACCACTGCTTGGCTGAAAGCTTAGATAGTACCGGTTCAAGCAGTATATATGGCAAACAGAGATTAAGATCCCCATTATGTTCACCTAGCTTAATATTCACCGTAATATGAACTACCATCTCTGAAGGAGCAATAATCTGAGCGAATACCGGGTTTGTTTCCATTCCATCTAGTTTAGGCTGGAAAGAAACAACATTTTTCCAAGCTTCAGCAAGATTCCTCAGTATCGTCTTGTATACTGATTTAATAACTGTTTGCTCAATATCAGTTAGCGCTCTAGAATACTCTAACTGATTACCCGGTCCTCCAAAAAGTCTATCAACCATTGGAAAGGCAATATCCTGACTCAACTCCAGAATAGCTTTGCCTTCCAATGGAGCCAATGAAATAATTCCAATTGTAGTTGGTGAAGACAAAGATGCTTCAAATTCCTGATAGGTTTCCTGTTGAACTGAAACCACAGTAGCCTGAACCATGGTCCGGAAACTTGCAGAAAAAGCAGTGGTTAATAGCCTGGCAAAATTCTCATGTAAAAGCTGAAGAGTACGGATATGGTCTTTAGAAAACTTATCAGGTCTCTTAAAATCATAGACTCTGACCTTGGTTCTAAAAACCTGACTCTCCTGTTTTACTTCCTGTTCTGCCAAAGATTTTAGCAGTTCATCAAGTTCTAACGCAGATAGAATATCTTCCATGCCAGCACCACCCAACCACTACTGTATAATTAACCTAGGGAAGTATACATTAACTACCTCACCTTGGGTTAGTATCTCATTTATCTTTTCCTTAATATCTTTTGCAAGCATCTCCATACCAGCAGAACCATTTAACTCATCATAAGTCTTTGATCTTAAAACTAAGAGTACGGCATGAGCTACTGGTGTCTTTAACTCTTCTAGTTCAGTTAAGGTCTTCTTATCAGAGACCTCAAGCTCAATCTTAACCTGGATGAGCCTTCTCTGATTTGTATCAGCAAGATTTGTCGTTATCTCATCCATACTGTATATGGGACCAAGATCTCTCTTTTCAGAGACCTCCTCAGTCTCCTCTGAGGTAAATATGTAGATAAAAGCAGCATAGCCTGCCAAAGCCACTATTAGAAAAATAACTAATCCAATTAATATTTTGACCCACAGCTTATTCATTGCTGTCCTCCCCTCGAGGCTCATCCATTATTGCTGACATATAAAGAATAACTATATCGACTCTCCTGTTAGCCTGTCTCCCTTCAGGGGTACTGTTAGTTTCAATCGGTCGATATTCACCATATCCTGCAGCTGAAATTCGTGTTGGCGATATCCCTTCCTCTTCAACCAGATATCTTAGAACATTAGTAGCTCTTGTGGTTGATAGTTCCCAGTTGGAGGGAAACTGTACCGTATTAATTGGTCTATTGTCAGTATGACCCTCAATGCGAATGTGATTGGGAATATCATTTAAGACTACCGCCACTTCATGGAGAATATCCAGCGCTTCTAATCTTAGTACAGCCCTACCTGAATCAAAAAGAACCTGATCTGCAAACTTTACTATAGCCCCACGTTCCTCAATCGTAATAGTCACATGTTCATACACTCCGGCATCACGGAGATGATCCTCTAGAAGTCTAATAACCTCTTCCATCTGCTGGATGTCTCTTAATTCCATCCTTTCTTCAAGGGTCAAGTCTGTAAAGTCTACTAAAGGTTCCTTGGTAACGATGGTCTTACCACCATCTAAGATACCCAAGGCTTTCTGCAGAGAAGCCATCGCCTGCTCAAACTTAAACTCATCAATAGTTGAGAAGGAGAACAGGATAATAAAGAAAGCTAAAAGAAGAGTTACCATATCTGAATAGGTTGTCATCCATGCTGGAGAACCCTTATCTAAGGATTCATCTTCTTTTCTTCTTTTTCTTGCCATCAGCCAGCCACACCCTCATCAAACATATCAGTCTCTTTCTTTTTTCCCACATTATGGCGCTCGGTAGGTGGAAGGAAGGCCTTCAACTTCTCTTGTACAACTCGTGGGTTATCCCCAGCTTGGATAGAAAGAACACCTTCCATGATAATCTCTTTCTCTAAAATCTCTTCAGAACTGTAATATCGCAGTTTTCCCGCAATCGGCAGGAAAATCAAATTAGCAATTAAAGCCCCATAAAACGTAGTTAACAAAGCAACGGCAAGTCCAGGACCAATGGCATCAGGATCATCTAGATGCTGCAACATCTTGATTAACCCAATCAAAGTACCAATCATACCAAACGAAGGTGCCAAATTACCCATAGTTTGAAAAATGCCAGCACCGGCTCTATGTCGTTCTTCTAAATATGTAAGCTCTGTATCAAGAATACCCTTAACTAGTTCTGGATCTGTTCCATCCACAACTAGTTGTATACCCTGTTTGGTAAAGTCATCATCAACCTCATTAGCCTCTTCTTCAAGAGCCAAAAGACCCTCTTTACGAGCCTTTTCAGCAAACCCAACCATCATATTAATAACCTCTGCTGGATCTTTCTTTCTCTTGAAGAAAGCATTTTTAAGAACCTTCATCATACTTAGAAGACGATGCATGGGATAGCTAATTAAAATAGCAGCAAAAGTACCACCTAGGGTAATAGCCAGTGAAGCAGGATTCCAGAAAATCTGCCAATCGCCACCCTCAGCCATAGCCCAGCCTAAAAGAAAGACACCGGTAATTATCCCTAAAATCGTTGCTTTATCCATCTAGCTGTCACCCTTTTCCTCAAAAGAAAGCAATCTGCGTCGAAAATCTACAACTAACAAGACTATTTGCTCCGGAGTCTCTTTTACATAAATCTTCCTGCCCGTAGTTAAGGTAAGCATGGTCTCAGGTATACTGTCAACCATCTCAATCAAATCAGCATTGACCATTGTTTTTGTGCCATCAATCTTTGTCACAGTAATCATGAAACTCACCTCCGGCAGGTATAATCAAAAGGGGGAGGAATACTCCCCCTTAGCCTCTAACGTTTCAGATTTACAAGCTCCTGCAACATCTCATCAGAAGTAGTTATTATCCTAGAATTTGCCTGAAAACCCCTTTGAGTAGTGATCATATCAGTAAATTCTTGAGATAAATCCACATTAGACATCTCTAGAGAACTTGGAGCTATACTACCCCGACCACCGGTTCCAGCAGGACCAACCTGCATTAGCCCTGAGTTATTAGATGCCTGATAAAGGTTGTTGCCACTCTTTATCAAACCGGCAGGGTTAGCAAAAGAAGCTAAAGCCACTTGAGCTAAGTCCTGACTAAGACCATTTGAGTAGATACCGGTAATGATACCTGATGAGTCAATGGTATAACTCTCTAGAGCACCCATGGGATAGCCATCCCTTTCAATGGGAGAAATGGTTGTCTCAGCTGCTGCTTGAGTCAAATTGCTAAAATCCAGAGTTATATCAAGATTATTAGCACCGGCAACAGCAAAACTGACATTACCTGTTCCCCCTGACTCTACCATACCGGTGTTTGTAAAGGTTATATCGCCATCACCAACGCTAACTCCTGTGGGATCAAAGGCCTCCCAGCTCCACTCATTAGCATCTGTCTTTGTAAAATCAACCTTCACATTATGCAAGTTCCCCAAACTATCAAAGACATCCACTGACTTGGTAATTGTAGTACCAACAGGTGTTTCACTATCAAGGTTATAGGCATACCCGATATATCCAGTAGCTCTAGCAGGAATGTTCTCTCCTAAAGGAATACGAATATCCCCAGTATTGTTCTGGTCCTTAGCTGGAAAAGCTCCATTAGTGGCTCGCCAACCCTGGACTCTTAGACCACTAGGATCAACAAGATAGCCATTAGAATCCAAATCAAAAATACCTGCTCTAGTTAGATAAGTCTGATTGCCTTCCTTTACAAGAAAGAACCCACTACCTTGAATAGCCATATCTGTGTCTTTTCCTGTAGGCTGAAGACTACCCTGAGTGTGAAGATTATCTATACTCCCCACTGTCATACCAAGACCTATCTGTTGAGGGTTAGTACCACCAGTTGTACCTGTAGGAGCAGAAGCACCTCTTAAAGTCTGAGCAAAAGACTCTTGAAAGGTAACTCGACCACTCTTATAACCAACAGTATTTACATTAGCAATGTTGTTACCGATAGAATCCATTCTTAGCTGATGGTTACGTAAACCAGATACTCCAGCAAACATAGAACGCATCATAGTCGTTCGACCTCCTAATGGTATTTAGTGAATCGCTTCTATCAGTCCACGATTCTGGGCTTCCTCATCCAGAGGTCCGGCCCTTTTTCTTCTTTAACTACTACAGCACTATCGATATTGGTAAAAACATTATCCTGCATCCTTTCACCATCAACTGCAGTAATTACGGTGTTGTTTGTAACACTAACCACAAAAGCCATATTATCCATCAGTACAAGAGTCTCTTTACCACCCTTGTTCCTTGCCTGAGCTATTGCCTGCTCAAGATCACCTAATCTCTTTCCCAATACCTCATCTGGCTTACCACCAATTCTCTCCACAGCATGTTTAGAGAACTGAAGTTCCTTGATTTCTTGAGTCAGAACACCCTTAAAGTCAGCATCTGCCTTCTTTTGTGGCTGTTTTATCTGTTCATTACCAATACCTGCTGGCTGAATACTTCTAGGGAGTCTCTCAATTGCCATCTTCTTCTCCCCCCTCTAGCACAGGCTCCCTTACTTCAATTACCTGCTCAGGATAAATAATTTCACCATTTTCCAAACGCAATCTAGTCTCTTCACCAAAGAGAACACTCTCAACAACATTGACTCTAGTTATCCCATTAGTTTCATAACTAATCTCTTTACCCATCAAACTGACAGCTGTCTGCCTATCATTTTGCCATTGAGAAGCATGTAAAGACTCTACTAGCAACTGAAAGCCATAAAACAGAGAATCCTGAAGACCATAACCTGCATCTAATAACATGTCTAACTTTTCATTGGTCTTTTGCGCTTCAGAGAGAGTACTGTATTGAACCAATTGTTCAGACATGGTTGCCGTATCCATTGGCTCTAAAGGATCCTGATACTTAAGCTGAGTAATCATCAGATTAAGAAAATCCTGCTGGGTTAGTTCTCCCTTTGAATCAGTTCTCTTATAGGAATAATCTGCAGTATTATTTACAGCACTAACATCCATTAACTTCACCTCCCTATGCGAAAATGTCTAAACCAGAGACAATTACCTCCTCCTGCTTAATCTCTGTTTTAGTTGGTGTCTTTCTTTCTCCCCTTTGTCTTTGATAACCATCCCTATCTCTTCTTTCAAAAAGTTCTCCAAAGTTATTAAACGAGATAGGTTCTCGCACCTGAATCTGCATCTGCATCGGGTTATCTACCCTTATCTCCTGAAGCTGGCCTGTCAGCAATTGCTTAACCTGTTCACTCTCCACAATGAACTTAGTTTCAACAACCCCATTTTTGAGCTCCACAATTACATCCATCTTGCCTAGATATTCAGGCTTTAGCTGCAGTTTCATCTGATACTGACCATCAGTGTTCTTAAGCTCTGCCTTCTTAATCATCTCGGTATAGGTCTGCTTAAGATCTTCTACCCATGTTTGCTTATCAAAGTGCAGTTCTGCTAATGGTTCCTTCACTGAGGTAGTAGATCTCTCAACACTCACTGCTTTAGAAGAGTAATCATCTCTCAGAAGAGGAACATCCCCTACCTTAGAGTCATTTTTCGCCATTTCCTTGGGGAATTCAGCTTTTTCTGACTTACTAGCCAGCTTAAGCTCTTCTTCTCCGATCTCATCTACCGAGATCTTCCTCACTTCACTCTGAGGTTTTCTTGATTCCATATCCCTTAAGTAGACTTCTGGTTCTCTAACTTGCTTAAGTCTAGCATCCTGTGGAATAACTCTTTCCTCAATGGTTGTTTGCTTAAGCTCAGGACTTATCTTTCTTTTGAGATTCAAGAACTCTTCTCTTATCTCCACATCTACAGGGTTATCTGGTCGCTTAGGTACCTTATCTACAGCAGTATCCAAACGTTCCTTAATAATAGGATTATCTAGGCGTTCAGGTTCCTTAACAGCTGATAGTACTTTAGAGTCGACTTCCTCAGCAATTTTCTCAAGCAATGAGATCTCCTTTGGATTAAATCGAGTAGGTTCTGTTCTTAGAACATCTTGTTCTTGATCCTGAGGTTTCACCAAAGTTCCTTGAGGTTTGGGAGTGTTCTCCAAAAGCTCCGATTCCATCTGAGATGTATCCTCGCTAACAAAGTCTTTGGTGTTATCCTCCAACTGGTTAACCATCATACTCAAGAAAGCTAGTGGATCCTGTGTCTTACTAGACAGCTCCTCTAATTCCTGAATAATGAGGTTTGAAAACAGTTCTTCTTCGTTTTTCTTGGTCTTGGTTCTTGTCTCTGTCTGCCCTTCTAGCTTTATCTCGCTAGCTAAGAGCATCTCAATCATTATCTCACCTCCTTCCATGACTCCTTTGTAATAACTAGGTCATCTAGCATGGTCTGTTCTTTACGACCCTCTGCCTTATAATGACGTTCCCTAGCCTTATTGCGAAGAGATGACCAAGCTTTAGCCTCTTTTCGCAAATCTAAAAACTCTAGCAATTTATCTTCAGCAGCAAGCTGCTTCTTTTCATACTCATTGTTCTTCTCAATTTTAGTTAACTCAAGTTGCTTAAGATACTGACCATTTTGCAGTGCTTCACTGACTCGGATTCTCCTATGCAAATTAACCAGATATTCTTCTTGGGCAAGACTCTTATGAAAATCAAGCTCTTCTAACTCAGCTTTAGTGCGAGAGACTTCAGCTTGAGCCAGAGCATACTCTAGAGAAGCCTGTTCAGCCTTGGAATGAGCAACATTATGAACCTTGTCTAAGCGAAAGTTAAATCTCTTCATTCCTCTTCTCCCCCATTAGATACCGATGAGTCTTTCTTTGCTCTCTAAGAAAGAACTGGTATCATACATCTCCTGTCTCAAAAAGCTTTGTATATCGGGCCATTTTTTAATAGCTTCATCGATCTCTAGATTTGTTCCCTGTTTATAGGCACCAATATTTATGAGATCTTCAGCATCCCTATATACGGCTAGCAGATTCCTTAGTTTCTGAGCGGCTTGCAGATGCTCTTTATCTACTAAATCAGGCATCAACCTACTTACACTTCCTAAGACATCAATAGCGGGATAGTGACCCTTCTCGGCCAGACTCCGTGAAAGAAGAATGTGTCCATCAAGAATACCTCTGACAGCATCAGTTATGGGTTCAGAGAAATCATCACCATCAACTAGGACAGTATAGAAACCTGTAATGCTCCCCTGTGAGTTAGTACCAGCCCTCTCCAAAAGACGAGGTAGTTCTGCAAACACCTTGGGGGTATACCCTCTAGCCGTTGGTGGTTCACCAATAGCTAGACCAACCTCTCTCCAAGCCATGGCAAAACGTGTAAGCGAATCCATCATCAAAAGAACCTTCTTACCAGTATCTCTAAAGTATTCAGCAATAGCTGTAGCCACATAAGCAGCCTTAATTCTTAAAAGAGCAGGTTCATCAGAGGTAACCACAACAACAACAGATCTTGCTAGACCCTCAGCTCCAAGGTTATTTTCAATGAAATCCTTTACCTCACGACCTCTTTCACCAATGAGAGCAATGACATTAACATCTGCTTCTGTATTCTGAGCTATCATCCCTAAAAGGGAACTCTTCCCAACACCACTCCCAGCAAAAATCCCCATTCTTTGCCCTCTACCCATAGTTAACATTGAATCAATAGCTCTTACACCAACCATTAAGTGCTGATCTATTCTCTGCCTTTCTAAAGCAGAAGGAGCCTTCCTCAAAGCAGGATACTTAACCTTTAAATCACCATATTTGCTATCTATTGGCCTACCAAGACCATCTAATATATGACCTAATAGTTCTTCCCCCACAGAAACTTTCAATGACTCACCTAAGGCTTCAACCTGGGTACCTGGAGTTAAACCAGTCACCTCATCATAAGGCATAAGCAAGATACGTTCATCTCTAAAACCAACTACCTCGGCTAGGGTTCTCTGCCCATTAGGTGCAACTAGATGACAAAGCTCACCAATAGAGGCTTGTGGGCCATTAGATTCAATGGTCAAGCCAATCACTTTAGTAACTACTCCCTTAACACTTACAGGTTGAGTATTACGCAAAGTCTCTTCATAACGTTTAAGCAGAGAATCCATTGAATCATCCCCTAATCTAATGCCAAAAGTGCCTGTCTTAAACGCAAGAGCTGGGTATCTATCCTAGCATCAACCACACCTGATTTGGAGTCTATAACACAGTCACCAGCAGTCAAATCATTACGGACTTCAAGATCTATCTTCTTAAGATGGGGAAAGTCTCGTCTCAACTCTGGTAGAGCCTCATTCACCCAGGGATAGTCCTCTACACTTACAAGAATCTTTATCTCACAAATACTAACACTCACCTTGCTAACAGCTTCAGAAACAACCGTATTGATAAGTTGCTGGTCAAAATTAAAGGCATCTCCTAAGATTCTCCTAGCAACCATAATTGCCAGTTCGGCAATCTGGGGCTCAGTGCTTTTAAGTATTGATATCCGTTCCTTTTCAGCACCTTCAATAATGGCGACTGCTCTTTTCTCAGCCTCTCTTAGAGTCTTTTCAGTCTTTGCCTGCACCTCTTGATATGCCTGTTCTAACCCCTGTTGGTAGCCATCCTGGTAACCCTTTTGCAGACCAGCATGATATGCTTCTTCTAATTCAGCAGGCTTTATAGTTCCATTAGCCTTACCATTGAGCTTAAAAGTTTGAATCTGCAAAGGTATATTCTCTGTCTGATATTGTTTAAACACTCTAGACGACAATCTCATCGCCTCCACCCCGTGCTATCAAAATCTCGCCTTCTTCTTCAAGACGTCTGATAACATTGACAATCTTCTGTTGCGCTTCTTCAATATCCTTAAGGCGTACAGGGCCTAAATACTCAATGCTTTCTGTAAGGTTTTCAGCTGCACGTTTAGAAATATTCTTAAAGATTTTCTCTTTAACGTCATCACTCACAATCTTAAGAGCCATCGGTAGGTCTTCATTCATGTCAACCTCACGCAATACCCTCTGTACAGAACGGTCATCAAGAAGAACAATATCTTCAAAGACAAACATTCTCTTTTTGATTTCTTCAGCAAGATCTGGATCCTGTATCTCAAGACTCTCAAGGATTGTGCGTTCAGTTGCTCTATCAACCTTGTTTAATACCTGAACCAAACTCTCAATACCACCTGCCTGAGCAAACTCTTGAGTGGCCATATTAGCAAGCTTGTTCTCTAGTAGCCTCTCTACCTCTTTTAGAAGCTCAGGAGAGGTTCTATCCATGATTGCTAAACGTCTAGCAACATCAGCCTGAAGATCTGGATCAAGTGAAGCCATAATTGTAGCAGCCTGATCTGCATGCAAATATGCAAGAATCAACGCAATGGTTTGAGGATGTTCCCCTTGAATAAGGCTTAAAAGCTGTCCGGGATCAGTTCTACGAACAATCTCAAAGGGCCTGACCCTTAAAGATGCCGTCAATCTTTCTAACAAGGAAGCCGCCTGCTGAGGACCTAAAGCCTTTTCCAAAACATTTCTGGCATATTCAATACCCCCCTGAGAAACATACTCCTTGGCTTCCCACAGACTATTGAACTCATCAAGAACAAGCTCCTTTGAATCCCTTTCAACCTTCTGCACATTAGCAATCTCAAGAGTCAGTTGTTCAATCTCATCCTGCTCTAGATGCTTAAATATCTCGGCCGATAAGTCAGGGCCAAGAGAGATAAGGAATATGGCGGCCTTTTGTCGGTTTGTTAATTGCTGAGAACGTGCCATCTACTTACCCCCCATCAATCCATCAACCAGGCCCTTAAGAGTTGCGCTACCTCTTCAGGCCTTCTTTTGGCTAACTCAGTTAAGCGATCCCAATCTGGATTACCTCTTTGAGCATCATAATCCATACCAACAGAGGTTTCCTGTTGTGCCTTTAATCGTTCAATTTCCTTAATTAGTTTAGTGGTTTCATCAACCTTTTTCCTTTTAGAGGAAATAAGGATGAGAGAAACAACTAGAATCAGAAGAATTAGGCTGCCAACTACCACAACAGCTACCCAGGGAAACTCCTGTTTAGGTTCCTCTATCGGTACATAATCTGTATCAAAAGCACCCTTTAGGTCATCTAACCAGGAAGTATCAAAAGGCATACCGATGATACTAATGACATCCTCCCTATTGGCATCATAACCAATACTTGCAGCAACAAGATTAGTGACAGCTTGTTGTTCCTCTTCTGTTAACTCCTGGTTTACAACTACAGCCACACTGAGTCTCTCTACCGCTCCTGGGGAGACTACAATGTGTTCCCGTATTTCATTTAATTCAACATTTCTAGTACTCTCAATGCGCTCATACTCAGAAGCTGATGAAGACCCTGTAGTGCCAGGATAGGTAGGAATATCTAGATTTGAAGAGGAACCAACAAAACCACCATCGTCAGCACCCTCACTACTAAACCTTTCCTGCAACTCATAAACACTACGAACAATCTCTTCCCCATCCACAATTGGTTCAAAAAGCTGTCTTTCAATATAGCGTTCATCCATGTTTAAAGAGGCATTAACCCTGGTAGCCACATTACCGCGTCCAAAGATGTTCTCTAACAAAGAATTAACACTGTTTTCTAACTGCTGTTCAAAATCACGTTGGGTCTCAATTTTTTTAATTGCAGTAGCGGAGGATTGCGATGCACCATCATCTCCAGAAAGAATCCTACCGTTAGTATCAATAACGGTGACATCTTCAGGATCTAGTCCCTCAACACTACGTGCCACCAGATGTACAATACCCTTAACCTGTGAACTATCTAATTCAACCCCGGGTTGTATGTCTAAAAGCACAGCTGCACTTGCTGGCTTGCTCTTGCTAATAAATACACTCTCTTCAGGAAGAACAATATGTACTCTGGCATCATTAACACCATTAATCTGTCTAATAGTTCTAGTCAATTCACCCTGAAGAGCTCTTAGATAACTCATCTTACGATCAAAATCAGTACTGCCCATCTTAACTTCATCCATAATCTCAAAACCAACAACACCGCTTCTTGGAATCCCCTGACTAGACAGGGTCAACCGCAAACGGTGTACATCTTTTTCAGGAACAAGAATGGTACTACCACCATACTTAAGTTCATACTGTATGTTACTGGCCTCAAGATACTCAACAATCTCAGCAGCATCGGTGCTACTAAGATCACTAAATAAAGGCACAAGATTGGTAGTTGGTGAAAAAAAGAAAACACCAAACAAAAGGGCAACAAGCACGATTCCACCCACACCAATAATGGAAGCCTTCTGTCCACCTGACATCTTGGACCAAACATCATCCCGGGAGTTCTCAACCACTAATTCTACCCCTTTCAACAGTTAACAACTAGACCTGCATTCTCATAACTTCCTGATAGGCATCAATAACCTTGTTACGAACAGACATGGCTAACTGCATACTTAAAGCAGCCTTCTCCTGAGCAATAGTAACCTTGGAGACATCATCAATCTCACCAAGAACCAGCTTATTAGTCAATAGATCAGCTTCTTTCTGCAAGCCATCAATTTCTTTGATAGCTGTCATTAACTGATCCTTAAAATCAACAGTACTCTTGCTTTGAGGTTTCACACTACCAAAAACACTAGTACTAGAACCAATCTTTTCAATCATCTAGCTCACCCCTTACCAATCTCTAAAGCTTTCATGAACATGGCCTTCGATGTATTCAATGCAGTTACATTAGCCTCATAAGAACGACTAGCTGTCATCAAGTCTACCATCTCTCTTAAGGGATCCACATTCGGATAAGCAACATAACCCAAATCATCGGCATCAGGATGATCTGGCTCATATCTTAATATTGGGTCACTGTCATCCTTAACAACCGCTATAGCCTTAACACCTTGTCTTGCCTCGCTACTGACAAAGCGAGAAGCACCACTTGATTTCAACATACTATCTAGATGTTGCTGAAAGGTTGAAGAAGAACTTGAACCAAACACAACATCCTTCCTCTTGTATGGTCCACCTTCACTGGTCCTAGTTGTATTTACATTGGCCAGATTCTCTGAAATAACGTCCATCCGTAACCTTTCAGCCGAAAGAGCTGACCCACTAATATCAATACCTCTAAACAAACTCATAACCTATTTCGCCTCCCTTAAGACATAGCCAATGAGAGAATACTTCTCAGAAAGCTGCCTAACTAAGGCCTCATAATGAAGAGAGTTCTTAGCCATCTCAGCCATCTCCACATCAATATCCACATTATTACCATCAGGTCTCATGGTGGTAGTGTTATCCTGATAAACCACTACCCCATTTCTGTTAACCGGAGCACCCAAGTGCTTTTCTGAGGTAGTCCTTAACGGTACCCCACCCTTATTCATTGCAGCTTCCAGCGACTTCATAAAATCCACATCAGACCTCTTAAAATTCGGGGTGTTAACATTAGCAATATTATTACTGAGAACCCTGTGTCTCTCACCTAGTGTATAGATACCACCCTCGAGCAACCTCATCGTGTTATTATTAAAGAGATCAACACTCAATTCTCTAACCCCCTTACAAAATACATAGCGCTCTTTAGAGCGCTACCCAAAAAGAACACAATATTAGTGTCACTCTGGGCAGCCCGGCTACCATAAGGCCCGTGGCTTTGCGCTCCCATCCAGGGATTGCCTTTTTCCAAAGCAAAAAGCTGTTACCAATAATAGCAGCTTTTTCTACAATTCTCTACAGTTTCCTCTAAGTTTTGCAGAAAAGATGAAAATATAGGACTAGAGTCCTATATTATTTGCTTCTATGGACGAACTATTCGTTGTCCGACTTAATGATTGTTCACACAAAAAAACGGAGGCATCCACCGATGCCCCCTGATAATGTATCACTAAAGAATATACTTGCTTAAGTCCCTATCCTCTACAATATCACCTAAACGTTCCCTCACATACTCTGGGGTGATTCTAACGACTGTCTCTCCAACATCTGGAGCAGCAAAGGATATCTCTTCTAACAACCTTTCAAGAATTGTATGCAGTCTTCTTGCTCCAATGTTTTGAGATGCCTCGTTGACTCGCTCAGCCATCCTAGCAATCTCTCTAATGCCCTCATCAGTGAATTGAAGGGTTACCCCATCGGCAGCCAAAAGGGCCTGATACTGTTTAATTAATGCATTCTCTGGTTCAGTCAAGATACGTACAAAATCATCTTCTCCTAAAGCCTTTAACTCCACCCTGATAGGAAAGCGGCCCTGAAGCTCAGGAATTAAATCAGTGGGTTTGGCCATATGAAAAGCACCAGCAGCCACAAAGAGCACATGATTAGTACTTACAGGACCATACTTAGTGATTACTGTTGATCCTTCAACAATAGGGAGGATATCTCTTTGTACACCCTCTCTTGATACATCAGGACCTGAACCATGCTCTTTGCCGGCGACTTTGTCAATTTCATCGATAAAGATCATACCCGATTGTTCAGTCCTTTGAACAGCTTCTTGCACGACAATATCCATATCAATGAGTTTCTGAGCCTCTTCTTGGGCAAGAATATCTCTAGCTTCCTTTACAGTCACTCTTCTCTTCTTTTTCTTCTTAGGAAGAAGACCACTAAACATATCCTGAATATTGATACTCATCTCTTCCATGCCCATACCTGAGAAAACATCCAAGGTAGGGTTGCTATTATCCTCTATTTCAACCTCTACTACCTTCTCTTCTAGCTCACCTGCTAATAGTCGTTCTTTAATCCGCTCCCTTTCCTGCTTACGATGCATTAATCTATCATCATAATCAGTATCCTCACGGGGGTCTTCCTCTACGGTAATCCCGGAAAACAAAGCTTCAAAGGGATTCTTGCCAGAGTTTCTCTCTCTTTTAGGTAAAGGTGCTAAAAGATCTAACAAGCGATCATTAGCTCTTTCCTCAGCCTTAATCTTAACCTCCTGCATCCTTTCGGCCTTAACCATTCTAATGGCTGTCTCCACAAGATCCCTAACCATTCCTTCAACATCCCGACCTACATAACCAACCTCTGTAAACTTGGTAGCTTCAACCTTTACAAAAGGTGCATTAACCATTCTTGCTAGACGTCTAGCAATCTCTGTTTTACCAACACCAGTAGGACCAATCATTAAAATGTTCTTTGGAGCAATCTCCTCGGCCATTTCCTTGGGTAGTTTCTGTCTGCGAAAGCGATTCCTTAAGGCAATAGCTACTGCTCTCTTGGCCTCTTTCTGACCAACAATATATTTATCAAGCTCTTGAACAATCTCTCTTGGAGTTAAAGCTTCCATTGTATCCCCTCCCTAATCAATCTTCTCAACGGTTATGTGTTCATTTGTATATACACATAAAGAAGCTGCAATACTTAAGGACTCCCTAGCTATCTCTTCAGCAGAGAGATCAGCATGTCTAGCTAGAGCCTTAGCAGCTGCAATAGCGTAACTGCCACCAGAACCTACAGCAGCAATATCTTCATCAGGTTCAATAACTTCACCATTACCAGAAACAATCAAAAGTGTCTCCGTATTACCCACAATCAAGAGTGCTTCTAACCTTCTTAACATTCTGTCAGTACGCCAGTCCTTGGCTAATTCCACTGCCGCCCTTGTCAAATTTCCATGGAACTCTTCAAGCTTTCCTTCAAACTTCTCAAAAAGAGTTAAGGCATCAGCAACAGAACCCGCAAACCCTGCTACAACACGACCACCATACAACTTCCTTACCTTACGTGCAGTATGCTTCATTATGGTCCTTTGATCAAAGGTAACCTGTCCATCACCGGCAATAGCTATCTTGCTATCCTTCCTTACAGCCACAATAGTTGTTCCTTCAAAATGCATATTAATCCATCCTTTCTATGCTCGAGGATGACTCTTCTGATATGTTCTCTTTAGTCGTTCCTGACTAAGATGAGTATAGACTTGAGTTGCTGCAATACTCTCATGACCCAAAAGTTCCTGTACAGTCCTTAAATCTGCTCCATTATCTAAAAGATGAGTAGCGAAGGAATGTCTGAAGGAGTGTGGTGATACATTCTTACGATAGGCCATCTTCTTAACATACTTATCAACCACTAGTTGTACCCCACGGGTACTAATCCTACACCCAAAGCGATTTAAAAATACCGCTTTAGTTTCAGTACACTTATGAGCCTTTGCCATTATATGAGACCGAGAACTCTCTAAATACTTCCCATAGGCCTCCAAAGCATAGGAACCTAAAGGGACAATCCTTTCCTTGTTCCCCTTACCTCTAACTTTGATAATACCTATGGAAGCATCAATATCTTCCAAATTGAGACCAACTAACTCACTAACCCGTAGGCCTGAACCATAAAGGAATTCAAGTATGGCTTTATCCCTTAACCCCAATACCCCATCATCAGGTAACTGTAGGAAGCTCTTTATCTCCACTTCAGTTAAGAAGCTAGGTAGCTTCTTTTCCTTCTTAGGAGTCTTCAAAAGCTTTGCTGGATTCTCACTTAGATAGCCCCTGTTAGTAGCCCAGGTGAAAAACAAACGAATAGCTGCAACCTTTCTGCCAATAGAGGCTCGCTTTAGTCCCTCTTTATGAAGATACCCTAAATAGCTTCTTAAAGAAGAATACCTTATATCACTAATATTCTTAAGACTTGGCTCAATCTCTAGATAACGAAACAATTGGGCCAGATCTCTTGTATATGCTTCTAGAGTATTCTTGCTTGCTCCTTTTTCCTCTAAATACATTGTGAAATCAAGAAGAAGATCCACTCTTAGACCCCCTGGGCAATGCAGAAATCCTCTAATATCTCTAAAGCTCTGCGAGAGTATAGCTGACGTCTCTCTCTCTTCTTCCTTGGAGCCTTCTCTAAAGATGGAAAAAGACCAAATGCCACATTCATCGGCTGAAAATCCTTAGCATTAGCAGTACTAATATACTCAAACAAAGAACCTATGGCAGTCTCCTTAGGGAAAACCAAGACTTGCTCATTCTTAACCATTCTAGCTGCATTAATGCCTGCTACTAGACCACCGGCAGTGGCTTCAATATATCCTTCAGTACCAGTAATCTGGCCTGCAAAAAAAATCCTCTTGTCTTTCTTTAACTGTAAGCTTGGTTCCAAAAGAACAGGAGCCTTAACAAAGGTATTACGATGCATAACACCAAAACGAACAAACTCAGCCTCTTCTAGACCAGGAATTAACCGAAAAACCCTCTCCTGTTCTCCCCACTTAAGATTGGTCTGAAAACCAACCAGATTAAAGAGGGTTCCCTCCTTGTTATCCCTTCTTAACTGAACCACTGCATAAGGGGTCTTACCGGTTCTTGGGTCAACCAAACCCACAGGTTTTAAGGGTCCATGGGCTAGAGTCTGATAACCCCTTCTACCAATCTCTTCAACCGGTAGGCAACCTTCAAAAAATCTCTTATCCTCAAACTCATGCAGTTCCTGCTGGGTTGCAGCTGTTAGAGCTTCCCAGAACATCCTGTATTCCTCTTCACTGAGCGGACAGTTAATATAGTCTTCTCCACCCTTTTCATAGCGAGATGCCCAGAAAACCTTATCATGATTAAGACTCTCATAAGTCACAATCGGTGCTGCCGCATCAAAAAAAGAGAGATAGTCTTCACCTGTTAACTCCTTAATTCTTTCTGCCAAAGAATCTGAAGTTAAAGGTCCTGTAGCAATAATTACTATACCTTCAGGAATCTCCTTTAGCTCCTCCCTAACCACCGTTATATTCGGATGATTCTCAATCTTGCCAGTAATGAAAGAGGAGAAACCCTCCCTATCAACAGCTAGAGCTCCCCCTGCCGGAACTTCATTTACCTTAGCAGATTCCATGATTAAAGAGTTTAATCGTGCCAGTTCTTCCTTTAAAAGCCCTGCAGCATTCTCCAAAGATGCACCTCTTAAAGAATTGCTGCAAACAAGCTCCCCAAACTTATCGGTACTGTGAGCCGGGGTCATTACCCCAGGACGCATCTCATAGAGGGTAACTAAGACCCCTTGTTGAGCAGCCTGCCAAGCAGCTTCACTCCCTGCCAGACCAGCACCGATAACAGTAACTCTATTCATCAGACTTCCCCTTCTCTGTATGATCACAGGCCTCATTGGAACACTTCAGATACCTGCCTGTTCTCTTCCCATACTTTTCAACCATAAATGATTCACAAATAGGGCAATTCTTCCCTGTTGGCTTATCCCAGGAGACAAAATCACATTCTGGGTAATTGCTACAACCAAAGAATTTACGTCCCTTTTTGCTTCTTCTTTCAACAATTTCCCCAGAACACTTAGGACAGGGTACACCAACCTTTTCAAGCATAGGTTTGGTATTCCGGCAATCAGGAAAGCCCGAACAAGCTAGGAATGGTCCAAACCTACCATGCTTAATAAGCATAGGTTTTCCACACTTCTCACAGACCTCATCGGTTACCTCATCAGCAAGATCCACCTCTTCAATCACCTTATCTGCCTGTACCAAATCCTCTGCAAAAGGACCATAGAAATCCTCTAAGATTCTTTTCCATTCACTCTGGCCCTCTTCTATCTTATCTAGCTTTTTTTCTAGTTCAGCAGTGAATCTGACATCAACAATCTTTGGGAAATGTTCCTCAAGCATCTCATTTACAACCAGACCAAGCTCAGTTGGCTCTAACTTTTTATCAACAAAGGCAACATAACCCCTTTGGATAATTGTATCAATAATTGGTGCATAGGTACTAGGCCTACCAATACCCTTTTCTTCTAACTCTTTGACAAGAGTAGCTTCAGTATACCTAGCAGGTGGCTGAGTAAAGTGCTGTTTGGGTGTAATCTGATGTAAGGCTAAAACCTGACCCTTTTCTAGATCAGGCAAAATATTCTCCTTGTCTTCATCAACCCCATCATCCCTACCTTCAATGTATACCTTCCGAAAACCTGGAAACTTAATGGTGGAACCACTAGCTCTAAAAACATGGCCATTAGCAGTTATATCCACTGAAACAGTATCTAAGATAGCAGGTGACATCTGGGAAGCAATAAATCTCTCCCAAATCAACTTATATAGCCTGTATTGATCCCTGCTTAAATCACCCTTAATCTGATCTGGAGTCCTTAAAGCCCTAGACGGTCTGATAGCCTCATGGGCATCTTGAGCACCCTCTTTAGCTTTTCCACCCTTTCTTGGTGTAGAATACTTAACCCCAAACCGCTCCTTAATATATTCCTGAGCTTCATTTACGGCAGTATCCGAAAGTCTTGTACTATCAGTTCTAATATAGGTGATTAAACCCACATTACCCTCACCCTTAATAGCAAGACCCTCATAGAGCTGTTGGGATATTCTCATGGTTTTTCTTACATTAAACCCTAGCTTCCTTGATGCTTCCTGCTGTAAGGTACTTGTAGTGAATGCCAGAGCAGGATTCCGCTTGCGTTCCTTTTTCTCAACCCTTGTAACAACATACTGAGCATCATGAATATCTGCTAGAATCCTGTTTACAGAATCCTCATTCTTAAGCTCCTTCTTCTCTTCAGCGCTACCGTGATACTTAGCAGAAAAGATTAGACGCTTCTCTGCTTGAGTTGATAAATCTGCAGTAATTGACCAGTATTCCTCAGGTATAAAAGCTTCAATCTCTGCTTCCCGATCACAAATGAGCTTAACTGCCACAGACTGTACACGTCCGGCACTTAACCCTTTCCTAACCTTTCTCCATAGCAAAGGACTAAGACTATACCCCACCAGCCTATCCAAAAGCCTTCTGGCCTGTTGAGCATCAACCAGAGTATTATCAATATTTCTTGGCTCCTTGACAGCCCTCTCAACTGCTTCCTTAGTGATCTCATTAAAGACAACCCGAACAGGCTCATCCTCTTTCAGCTTTAGAAGATGAGCTAAATGCCAGGAGATAGCTTCTCCCTCACGATCAGGGTCAGTTGCCAGATAAACCTTGCTGGCCTTAGCAGCCTGATCCCTTAATTTCTTCACCACAGGACCTTTACCCCTGATAGTGATATATTTTGGTTCAAACCCATTATCCACAGAAATACCCAGCTGGCTCTTTGGCAGATCCCGCACATGACCCATAGAAGCCTCAACGTGATAACGTCTGCCTAGAAACTTTTCAATAGTTTTTGCCTTAGCCGGCGACTCAACAATCAACAGAGGTTTGGCCTTAGCCAAAACCAATCACCCCACTTAATATGATAAAAATACCAAATCAAAATACAGTATACCACGAATATGGAACACCTGTTAACCCAAAACTACTCCACAAACTGCAGTTGATATAGTTCTCG
This sequence comes from Thermaerobacter marianensis, assembly GCA_020724425.1. Classification (GTDB taxonomy): domain Bacteria; phylum Bacillota; class Sulfobacillia; order DVGY01; family DVGY01; genus DVGY01. The sequence continues at coordinate 159,487 of DYGY01000001.1, read as the reverse complement.
ATAATATGATGAACCATCTAGTAGCTCATCATGAGTTCCCCTAGCAATAATCTGTCCATCTTTTAATACTAAAATAACATCTGCATTCCGTATAGTAGATAGACGATGAGCGATAATGAATGCCGTTCTGCCTTCCAACAACCTATCCAAAGCCTTCTGAATCAAGACCTCTGTATAGGCATCAACACTAGAAGTAGCTTCATCGAGTATAAGAATAGCAGGGTCTCTTAATAAAGCCCTAGCAAAAGACACTAACTGTCTTTGACCTACAGATAATTTGCTACCCCTCTCCTGAACCTCTGTCTCATAACCCTTATCCAACTCCATAATAAAGTTATGGGCATTAACTGCCTTAGCAGCTAAAACTACCTCCTCATCAGTTGCATCTAGCCTACCATAACGAATATTCTCCATCACAGTACCCGAAAACAGGAAGGATTCCTGGAGAACAATCCCCATCTGACTGCGCAAAGACTCAATAGTTACCTTAGAGATATCATGACCATCAATCAAGATCCTACCTTCCTGAGGTTCATAAAACCGACTGAGAAGATTAATGATACTGGTCTTTCCTGCTCCAGTATGCCCAACAAGAGCAACCTTTTGACCCTTTGTTACATCAAAATCTATATTATGCAATACCTCTTGAGCTTCCTCATAGCCAAAAGAAACATTATCAAACCGTACTTCTCCCTGAATAGGTGGTAACTTGAGTATACCATCATCCTTTATCTCCGGTTGTGTATCCAAAACAGCAAAGATCTTCTCTGAAGCTGCCATAGCTGACTGTAACTGAGCAAAAAAAGCACTAAGATCCTTAATGGGTCTATAGAACCGATCAAGATACCCTAAGAAAGCTACCAAGACCCCTACAGAAAGCCCATTAGTCTCTCCACCATTCAGTATCATCCAACCACCAGCCCATAAGACAATGGCTGTACCAAAAGCACCAACTAAATCAACCAAAGGCATATACATGGAGAACAAACTCTCAGCCCTAACATTAGCAGCAAAGTTACCGTAGTTAGTCTCATCAAACTGCTTTAGATTCTCTTCCTCTCTCCCAAAGGATTGGGTAACTCTAACACCAGAAATACTCTCCTGCAAATTAGCATTCACCTTGGCAATCTCAGCTCTCACCTTCCTAAAAGCATCCCTAATAACATTACGGAAACCAAAGGTAAGGTATAGAAGAAAAGGCAAGGTCACAAAGGAATACAAAGCCAAAAGAGGATGCATACTCACCATAATTACAACTATAGCGATAAGAGTCAGAATATCACCAATGACTTTAGTTAAACCTGAAGAAACCAATTCACTCAAAGAATTCACATCATTAGTGACCCTTGACATAATCTGTCCACTAGGCTGTTTCTCATAGAAAGTAATATCCTGCTTTTGCAAGTGCCTGAAAAGATCCTGCCTGATGGAATAAACCGCATTATTACCAGCCCAGGACATAAAATAGGTCTCATAATACGAAGCAATCCAGGCAAGCAGCTGCGCGGCTAAATAGATAATGGCAATAAAGACTAAACCACTGTATCTCTCCTCGATAGACAAAAACTCAGCCTTAATGAAGTCATCAATAGCAACCTTTAAGAGATATGGTCCGGTTAAACTAGCAAGTGAGGAGATAACTAGCATGACAATAGCTATTAGCACATGCTTCTTCCAAGGCTGTACATAGGTTAACAGTCTCTTAAGGATATCCCTGTCAAAAGACTTGTACTCTTCTTGATTGGTATCATACCAGTTACTCATCAGTATTCACCTGCCCTCTAGCCTCTTCCTGACCACTAAATTGCAGTTGATAGATCTCTTTGTATACACCTGAGTTAGCTAAGAGTTCTTGATGCCTGCCTCTTTCAACTACTCTCCCCTTATCTAAAACCACAATCTGATCTGCCTTCTTTATGGTTGAAAGCCTCTGAGCAATAATAAAGGTGGTTCGATTAACCATTAACTCACTTAAAGCCTTTTGAATCTGTTGTTCTGTCTCGGTATCCACACTTGAAGTAGAGTCATCAAGAATCAGAATTCTAGGATTAAGGAGAATGGCTCTAGCTATGGCCACCCTCTGCTTTTGCCCTCCTGATAAACCTACACCTCTTTCCCCAACCACAGTATCATACCCATCAGGTAAAGAAGCAATAAAGTCATGAATACCTGCCACCTTAGCAGCATTTACGATGTCTGCCTCCCTAGCATTAGTAACCCCATAGCTAATGTTTACTCTAATCGACGCAGAAAAAAGAAAAGTCTCCTGCAGAACAATCCCGATATGAGAACGCAAACTAGCAATACTGACATCTCTAATATCATGACCATCAACAAGGATTCTTCCGGCTTGGGGATCATAAAAACGAGGAATCAAATGCACAAAACTAGACTTCCCAGATCCTGTGGCTCCAACTAAAGCAACAGTCTGTCCTGCTTGCGCCACAAGACTGACATCCTCTAGGATAAGTCTTTCACTATCCTTGTATCTAAAGGAAACACTCTCAAAGACAACCCTTCCCTTTACATCCTCTAACTCATAAGCATTTGCTGCATCCTTGATATCCGGTTCAGTATCAAGTACCTGAAATATCCTTTCAGCACTGGCCATCGCCCGATTAGCAAGATTAGTTAACCAGCCTACCATCCTTAAAGGAGTCAAAAACATCAAGAGATACAACTCAAAAGCAACCATCTCACCAATGGTTAACCTGCCAGCAATAACTTCCCTACCACCATAGAGAATAACCAGAACAGTTCCAATTGAAGTGATAAAGTTGAACAAAGGAAAATAGAAAGCCCAAAGACGAATGGCCTGCACATTCTTTTCCATGTAGTCTAGGTTAACCACATGGAACTTCTCTTCTTCATGCTTCTCTCTAGCAAAGGATTTGACAACCTTCATTCCCGTAACATTCTCCTGCAAAGTACTTGTAAGATTAGCCATAGAAGCTTGAATCTTACCAAAAGCAGGCCTTACCTGACCCGTAAATTGCTTAATAACCCAAAGAAGAACCGGAACAATTGCTAGTGTCAAAAGAGTCATCTTCCAGTGAATATTAAGCAGAATACCTAGGATAATAAGGAAGGTTAAAGTATTGCTAAAGATATTAATAAGGCCAAAGGAGAGGAATCTTCTTAGAGTCTCCACATCCTGAGTAGCCCTAGACATTAACTCACCTGTCTTAGTAGTGTCATAATAACTAAAAGACAACTCATGTAGATGTTCATAGAACTCATTTCTAAGATCATAAATTACCTTCTGTCCCATATAGACCATGGCATACCGCTGCCAGTATGCAAAAAAGCCCTTCACAGCTACAACAAGAATAATCCCTAGAGCAGCATATGTAAGCAGCGAAATATCCCCCCGAGCATCTACTAGCATATCAATGGTATGCTGAATTATCCTTGGTACCAACATCTCAAGGCCAATACTTATCAACATCGAAACCATACCAAGAATAACCCAGTACTTATATACCCGGGTATATTGAACTAATCTCCACAAAACATTCATCAGCATCACCTAAGTTCGTAAATCGAAATTTCTAAGCGTTAAGGAAGACAGGTATGAAAACCTGTCTTCCTTAAAAATTCTCTATAAAGACCCCTATGCCTTCTTCACTTCAGCAATAATCTCAGGGATTATCTCAAACATATCCCCGACAATACCATAATGAGCCATCTGGAAGATAGGTGCATCAGGGTTCTTGTTAATCGCTATAATTACATCAGCTGACTGCATGCCCGCTAGATGCTGTAAAGCACCAGAGATACCACAGGCGATATAGACCTTAGGACTCACTGTCTTACCTGTCTGGCCTACCTGATGAGCATAACTAATCCAACCAGCATCAACAGCAGCACGAGAGGCACCTACAGCACCACCCAAAACTTCAGCTAATTCTTCTAAAGGCCCAAAATTACCACCTGTACCCCTACCACCAGCAACTATGATATCTGCTTCCTCAAGACTAACCTTTTCACTTAGTTCAGCAATAAACTCTTTTACTTTTAGCTTGCTTTCCAACCAAGAAGCCTCTGGGGTAATTTCGATAACCTCTCCGGTATTACCTTCAGTCCTTTCAAAGGCTTTGGGCCTAATAGTAACAAAACCAGTAACACTTTCATCTAAATTAGCCTTAGCAAGCCCTTTCCCAGCCAGAATACTATGGGTAAATTCTAATTTACCATCAGTCAATGCAATATCATTGCAATCTGAAACCATCCCACCCCCAGTAGCTGCAGCTACCCTTGGTGCCAAAGATTTACCATTAGCTGTACCAGGGAAAATGAATAACAGGGGGTTCTCTTTTTGTACTAATCCTGCTAATACCTTAGAAAACCTCTCCGAATTAAAACTATCAAGAGTTTTATCTTCAACCAGATAAACCTTATCAACACCTTTTAACTGCCCGGTAAGCTCCCTTATACCATCACCTAAGAGAACAGCAGTAACCTTTGTTGATAAAGAGTCTGCTAGAGTTCTAGCTATACCCAAAGCCTCAAATACACCACCAGGCAACTCCTTATCTCTTTGCTCTGCAAAAACCCAAATTTCTTTAGCCATTCCTGTTATCCCCCTTCCTAGATAATCTTAGCTGTCTTTAGTTTATCGACTATAGCTTTACCTATTTCCTGAGCACTACCTTCTAACATCTCAACATCCTTGCTTCTCTGGGGTATCCAGGTATCAATAACCTTAGCTTTAGAACCTGTCTCACCAACCCTACCCTCGGTAGCCTCAATGTCATCCATACCCCATATAGGGATCTCTGCCTTTTTAGCCTTCATAATGCCTTTAAGAGAAGTCAAACGAGGCTCATTAATCTCTTTAACTACAGTAATCAGTGCTGGCAGTTCTGCTTCAACAACTTCAACGCCACCATCAGTTAATCTCTCTACCTCTATCCTTGTTTCAGAAATCTCTCTAATCTTACGCACACCGGTAATATGGGGGATACCCAAATGTTCAGCAACAGCCGGTCCAACCTGACCAGTTGCGCCATCACTGGTATAGATACCACCGATAATCAAATCATATTCCGAAATCTTAGCTATTCCTTTAGCCAGAACATATGCTGTTGCCTGAGCATCAGCACCTCTGAAAACATCTCCAGAAATCAAAATAGAAGCATCAACCCCCATAGCAATAGCTTCTTTTAAAGCTTCCTTACTATGTTCAGGGCCCATGCTTAAAGCAACAACCTCTCCACCATGCTGCTCCTTTAACCTTATACCCTCTTCAAGTGCATAGGTATCAAAGGGATTAATGATCTTATTTACATCTTCTCTAACCAACCATTTGCTCTGTGGATCCATACTCATCTCGCCAGTATCAGGAATTTGCTTAATTAGGACAATACTCTTCAAGAAATACACCTCCAGTGCGTATTAAGCTGCAAAACTAATCCTCATCCTTTCCGGTTAAGTTAATCAGCACAAGGCCGATAATCGCTAAGATTGTTCCTGTATATAACGGCCAAACACTCAAAACATCAAAAAATACCTTTGAAAGAACAACCAAACCTCCAACTAACATAACAAGAAATCCAACATTAGCTCTCAACCAATCACCCCAAAATGCCCTCTCTTCCCTGCTCCTGTTTCCGTATCTATGCTTTACTATTTCAACATAAATCAACAAAAACCTTTTGAGAAATCCCTACCGAGCAACACCCTTGACAGAACCAGCATTCCAGAGTAGATTTAATGAGGATGCATAATCATTGGACCGAAGCAGAGTAGGTACTACGCGTTAAGTGCTGAAGGATGGGAAGTTGCCTTCAGACGAAAGGGATAACCCTGCGGTGTAGTAACCGCGTCCGCTGCTAGGTAGAGTTAAACTTAATACTTTATCTTGCCTTTGACGCACTGCTCGGACCCACCATTTTAAGGAGGCTGGTCCGAAATGATCAAGACAAAAACTCTAGTATCAATGGCTCTTCTTGTTGCTCTTAGTGTAATCTTCACCCGTCTGTTTAGTGTTATGGTACCTGTAGGTGGTGCCATGGCATTAAGGCTCAGCTTTGGAGAAATTCCCATAGCTTTAGCCGGTATACTTTTTGGCCCTTGGGCTGGTGCAATTGTCGGTGTTCTTGCAGACCTAACCGGTTTTGCCCTCTTCCCAATAGGCACATACTTTCCCGGATTCACCTTGAGTTCAGCTTTAGTAGGTGCAATCCCCGGCTGGTTAATCTATAGCAGACGTAAAGAACTTACTATGAAAAACATCGTCATTGCCATGATAATTACCAGTATGATAGTTTCAGTAGGGTTAAATACCCTCTGGTTAAGTATCCTTTATGACAAAGCTTTCTTGGTACTTCTACCCTCTAGACTAATAGCTAGAATCATCTTGATTCCCATCTATAGCTTTGTCCTCTATACCATTCTCAACAGATATCATGCTGTTATAGGCATACCAGCACACTTAAGACGTTAACTAATTAGCTTGCCGAAATCTTCGGCAAGCTAATTTTTCTCAAAAGGAAAACACCTTCCAATCACGAAAGATACATAGACATATTTCTACAAAAGGAGAAGTCTAAATGGCAGGAATCATCTACTCAATCTTAGCTGGCCTTTTCATAGCACTTCAAAACGTATTCAACACAAGAGTTAGCGAACATATAGGACTCTGGGCTACCACAACCGTAGTCTTTACAGTTGGTCTTCTCACTTCGACAACCATCTTCCTCTTAACCCGTGATGGTGATTTTAGTAAACTAAAAGATGTTGACAAGATATACTTCCTCGGTGGTGTCTTTGGTGTACTCATTATCTATACCATTATGAGAGGAATAACTATCCTCGGACCCACCTATACCATCTCCATCCTGATGGTAAGCCAGCTGCTCTTTGCCTTGATGATAGATTCCTTTGGTCTTTTCGGTCAGGAAAGAATCACCCTTACCTACACTAAACCACTAGGGATAGTCATTATGATTATTGGTATTATTATCTTCCAGTTATCCTAAAATCCTTTTGGCAAGATAGATATCAGGCTTACCAAAGCCATTGGCATCAGGCATCAAGCCTACAATCACAAAGCCTAGCTTTTGATAGAACTCATAGGGATGATTCTTGATATTCCGGATATCCCGCATATGCTGCCAAACATCAGGATAAAGATCAATACCAGAAATACTGGTCTGATATTTCTCATCATCTGAACCAAGCCAGAGGGTTAAGCCTCCTAGTTCCTTTGCTCTTTTCTCTAGTTCAAGAACAAGCAGTCTACCAATACCTTGGCCTTGATATTTCCTAGCAACTACCAAGGGATGCAGCTCCCACACCCTGCCTCCATAGGTTGGGATTCCCCCTACCCAACCAGTGACAGTATCTCCATCTACAGCAATTAGACTTAATCTATTGTCACTTAAAGATTCCTGAACTTCCTGTATAGCTGAATCCATATCAGGCCAAGCATCAATATCAGCAAACTCCTTATACAGTATTTCAGCAGTTTGTAAAATCCACTTCTCTGTTAGTTTGGTAATCCTCATCTTCCCTCTCCTTTAACAAACATACATCCTCATGGGGCGGTTTGATTTTACCAACAGCCTGAAAGAAGCTTTCTGTAACCACAGGACCTAGAAACTTAAAGCCCTGTCTTTTAAAAATTTTACTAGCTAGCTTAGGGTCATCAGGGAGATTTCTTAAGTATTTTTCAAAAGAACCATACTCAGTCACTAAATCTAAAAAAACCCTGGCGTTATGAACAGTAGCTTCAAGCTTCATCCTATTGCGAATTAGACTTCGGTCTTGCAGCAGGGCATTGATATCCACTGTTAAGACTTTCTCAGGTTCAAATTGCATAAAGGCCTTTCTTAAAGCAGCTCTTTTTTGCAGGACTATGTACCAGGAAAGACCTGCTTGAAAAGCTTCTAAAGAAAGAATCTCAAAATACCCCCGGTCATCTTCAGGGGGAATACCCCATTCCCTGTCATGATACTCAATTAAGATTGGCTCTGTTGCCCAACTACAACGATTCACTCGCCCCACTTCTCCTTTAGATTGATAATCTCTTTTTGTATGTCTTTGCGTGAAGCAAGGTATCTAGGAGCACTAGCTTTAACCCAGTCCTCAATATGACTTTGAAGGTGCTCCCAGGTAAAGCGATGAAGCTCTTCATAGTTCTTGGGAAAAGATATACCTGAATCAGTTAGTTCTCCTTCTAAACCACAATTAGGACAATGAACCGTACCTTCGGGAAGGAATCTAAAGACATCACCAAAACAAACAGGACACCTGTTGGGACCCACCTCTTGCCTTATTAGTGTCTGATTCAGTATGGAGTTACTAATTAGCTCCCCAATCTCTCTTGCTTTTTCTATATTGGCCTTTTCTAGGACAACCTCTCCGGGACCTGGAGCATAGGCTTCCATGAAACCTAAGGGTCTAATACCAAAGGACAAAAGGAAAAGACTCAACTGACCAAGCCCCTGCCCTTTCCATTCCTCTAATCCAGCAACACTAATTACCGCTCCGGGTCTTATAGTTCTTCTATCCAAGACTCTATCCACCCGGCATAAGAATCTATCAGTCACTGATTTGACAATACCTGTAGGGCCAAGCATATAGGTGGGAGCAGCAACAATGACTGCATCAAAAGCTAGGAGCTTATCTAAAAAAAGTGGTATGTCATCCTTTATCCGACATTCCTTGCCAGTGAGGATGCAGCGCAAACAGCCATGACAGAATGACATATTTAGATCAGTCAGGCGAACAATCTCTGTTTTAAGACCATGCTCCTGACATACACTTAATGACTCTCTTAACAGAACCTCTGAGTTACCTAGATGCCGAGCACTAGCCAGTACTCCTAAGACCTTAGCCATATGTCCCCTCCTAACCCATACCCAGATGGTTGTTATCCCTACTAGACACTTCCATGGTTCTTAGTTCATATGTCTGAACCCCTGCAGAAACGAAGGGATCCCTCTCTGCTATAGCCTTTGCAGCTGTAAGAGATTCTGCTTTAATTATGATTATGCCACCCGGATAATCAAGAAACGGACCACAGAGGACCAAATTCCCCTTAGCCTCTAAATCTTTTAGGTGGTTCACATGAGCTTTAATTAGGTCTTCAGTCACCTCAGCTACTCGACTCAATAGTATGACATAGCGGATATAATCCATGAGCACTCCTCCTCTAGAAATGGGTCACACATTCAGGCCTATCCCGTACCGAAAAGAGATCTTCTAAGGATTCCATATCCCCAGATACTCTACCCAGACGCGCAAGGCTTCTTAAACTAACACTGCCCATCAAAAGAGAAGAGAGATCAGCAATATCTATCTCTAACCTATACCCACTTACAGGCTCATTTCTAATGATCAGTTGGCCATCAACAAAGGATAGATGATGTTCCCCCTCATTTTCAGGAGCAAATGAGTCTTTAACAACAAGAGTCAGGTCTAGATTACCTTTATACTCGCGATAGCTTGTCTGTTCCAAAAACGCTCGTAGGTCAATTATTCTATACATGAGCCCGACACCACTAGTATTGCTTTCATGATAGCCACCAGATAGCAATCGGTTGGTACCATCACCAACATCTGAAAGAAGATATACAAAATCTGGGTCCGTTGTATGATAGATAATCCTGTCAAACTGATCAGCCTGGCTTCTAAGAAAACCACTTAGTGCTTCTAGAGCATCAATATCTAACCAGAACCAGTCATCAATAACCAGATTATTGTGCAGGAAATTCTCACCCAAATCAAAATAGAAGGTCAGATATCCCCTTAACTTCCCATTAGCCCTGTAACCTACAATACTCCTTTTGCTTATGTACTCTCTTTTGAGATATGCCAGATCCCAATTGCTCATCAAGCAATATCCATGTTTTTGCTTAGCGTATTCTGTATAGAAAGCTTCAATCTCTGGGATATCAGTGTCACCAAGGTAGGTAATGCCCTTTGCTTTTCCAGAAAGGCTTAGAGGTTTAAAGGAATATCGATGCATCTTGGAGCCGTAACCAAACCCCATCTCCTTGTAGAAATCATGCCTAAATGGATACAAAAGAGCAAGATAAGTCCCCTTTGCTCTATAATGATCTAAGAAATATTTAACCATATCCCTAGCAATGCCCTGTTTCTTTCTGATGAGATCAACCGATACTAACCCCAAACCAGCTGCTGGAATAATTTTGCCTAGGTAGTTTAGTTTTAAATCTAATAGTCGCATACCACCTAGAAGTTCATCTTCATAGATACCATAAAAACTAGATGTCTTGTCTACCTCCAATAGCTCCTTATATCTCTCATATAACTCTTCAGCTGTTCGCTTCATTCCAGGATAGGCATTTGCCGAAATCTCAGCAAACTTCTTTAAGTCTTCACCGATAGCTCGTATCTCTCTCACTAGGCATCCCTCCATAGAGATATTTCTTTGAAAGTAGGAAAATCCCTTTACAGAAAAAAAGACTACCGTAAATGGTAGCCTATTTGGTCCAAGGACATAATATCCTTTCAAAGACTGAAAAGAGCTGATATAGAGTAAAGCCAAGGATACCCATACCAATAATACCAGCATACATTTGATCATAAGCACCCCTAGACCAAGTCTCAATCAAGAAATAGCCAAGACCAACGTTTGTAGCATAGGTTTCCGCAATGAAGAGGACAGCTATGGCTGTACCCAAAGATATCCTCATGGAAGTAAATATCTTAGGTAGGACTGCAGGGAATAGTACATGCCTGTAGATATCCCTTTCCCCTGCTCCTAAAGATGTCACTGAATAGATCATCTGTTGATTAATGGATCTTGCTTCATCCCAGGTAGTCACAAGAATCTGGTAGAAAACAATGAGAGCTACCAGAGTAATCTTAGAAAGATCACCTAAACCAAATAGAGCCATAAAAACCGGTAAGAAAACGATTTTAGGAATAGGGTAAGTTAGAAATATTAATGGTACAGCCAAACGATCTAAGGCTTTAACCCGACCTAGAAACAGCCCTAAAGGTACAGCAGTTACTAATGCTAAAGCAATACTTGCAGTAACTCTGTAGGCACTAACAAGGAAATGACTTCTTAGAGAGCCTTTAGCTGCCAATTCAAAAAAAGAACCTAAAGCACTGCGAGGTGATGGTAAAGCAATTGAATTAACCCACAGAGATAAGAGTTCCCAGGATATTAGAAGAATACCTAATGCCAGCACATAATAGAAACCTGTATACCATCTATTCATTATCTTCCTACCCCAGTCTAGATACTCTGTAAGCGATGTTTTAGAAGTATCTGTCTAATTTCATCAGTCCTCGCATGATACTCTTCACTGCTGCGATAATCCTCTTTGCCAACCCCCGAATTTCTTAGCTCCGCCACTACCCTACCAGGTCCTTTAGAGAAGATAAATATTCTCTGGCCCAGATATGCTGCTTCTTCAATACTGTGAGTCACAAGTACCATGGTAAGTTCTTTTTCCTGCCATAAGTGTAAAAGATCCTCTTGCAGTTCCTCTCGAGTTAATGCATCCAAAGACGAAAATGGCTCATCCATTAAGAGGAGGTCAGGTTCCAATGCCAGAGATCTGGCTATGGCTACTCTTTGTCTTTGACCACCACTTAACTGATGTGGATAACTATTTCTTAGCTTTTCTAGACCAAGCTTGGCTAATATCCTTGAGACTCTTTTTTCAATATCCTTTTCTGGTAGCTTACGAATAACTAGTCCTAAAGCGGTGTTTTCCCAAACTGTCTTCCAGGGCATAAGGCCATAATCTTGCAGGATTATGGCTGTTTCCTTGCGTTTTGGTCTAATTGGCTGACCATCAATGTTTGCTTGTCCTATAGTGGGTTTAAGTAGACCTGCCAAGACATAAAGCAATGTGGTTTTGCCACAACCTGAAGGGCCAATTAAAGCACAGCTTTCACCCTTCTTCAGACCCAAACTAACATTGGACAGGGCCTCCACACTGCCCTGTCCACTATTTCTATAGCTAACACTTAAGTTATTTACCTCTACCTTAGGGGATAAAGGATTCATTGATTAATTCCTCATACTTAATGGTATTTTTTAATATGTCTTTATCTAACATCCAAGAGATTACTGCCTCTATTTCAGCCTCAGTGGGTACCTGAGGATAGGAAAATGAATCAATCTCAAACTCAGATAGACCTTCAGGTAGGCGAAGCTCTTCTTCTAGTAGTCCTCTATATGCCTCAGGATTCTCTTGAATATCCCTAATGGCCATTACATAAGCTTCCATTAGCTTCTCAATCTGTGAAGCTTTTGTATCTACTGCTTTATCGGTCATGATTAATACCGTTTGAGAGATATTTTCTCCTTGAGTATCATCAATAATTTTTCTAGCACCCTTTGTTTCTGCTAGGGTTGCTAAAGGATCAGGCAGATTTGCCGCTTGAAGCTGCCCAGATAGGAGCATCTCCATCCTCTGACTGATATTTATGACTACTGTCTTCTCTATGTCATCCTGTGAAAAGCCCTCGGCCAAAAGCATCTTATCAGTGGTATATTCAATTATTGAATTGGGTGATATCCCTATTGGTACACCCTTTAAATCCTCAACAGTATGGATATCTGAATCAGGGGCGGCTAGAATGGCAAAGGCACCTTCATCCGCTGATACTCCAAGTATTGTCGCAATAACTGTGACCCCAATTGATTGTTCAAGCAAGGCTGCTGCTAAAAGGTCACCTACGGCACCATCAAGACTCCCTGCCTGAAAAGCACTATCCCTATCTAAAGCGCTCTGGAAGAAAACTAGTTCAACATCCACAGCAACCTCTTCAAAATAGCCGTTATCTCTAGCGACTAACAAAGGTAGGGCATCAACAATCGGTAGTAGTCCGATTGTTAGAGTATCCTCTTCCTTTTGACCACAGCCTGAGAATATACCCATGACTAATAAGAAAATTAATCCTAAAGCCATATACTTACGCACATTAATCCCCCATCCATTGTTGCAATATATCCTGTGGTAGATTTAGAGTATTTAATATCTTGCCTACCACAAAATCAACTACATCCTCTAATGTTTCTGGTCTGTGATAAAAGCCTGGCATGGCTGGAAGTACATGAGCTCCTGCCTCTGCCACCGTTAATAGATTCCTTAAATGAATAGTGCTAAAGGGTGTTTCTCTAGGTACAAGAACCAATTGTCTTTTTTCCTTTAACATGACATCGGCAACCCTCTCTAAGAGATTGCCTGATTGTCCTGTAGCTATTGAAGCTAGAGTACCCATACTGCAGGGAACCACTATCATTGCTTCAACATTGACTGAACCACTGGCTATGTCACTGGCTATATTAAAAAGATCATATACCCTAAGGTTTTCTGTCGGTACTCCTCTGCTAGCATAGAACCTATTGAGAAACTCTATATTAGACTCCAAGTTATCTTTTGAGGTCTCCCAGCCAAGCTCTAACCTGCCTACCTCAAAGCCAGCATCAGTCACTATTAAGTCAACTCTATGATTTGCTAAAAGTAGTACCTCAACTAAGCGTTGACCATAGATGGTTCCACTAGCACCAGTTATCCCAACCACATATCTCAAGAGAAAACCCCTTTCTTAAAGCACAAACAAATCTAGCACCACTGCCACAAAGAGAACAATGCTAATCATGGCATTGACGTTGAAAAAGGCCACATTCACCCTAGATAGGTCTTCTGCAGAGACTAATGAGTGTTCATAGATAAGCATTAGAGCTGCAATGATTATACCTATCAGGAAAGCAAGGCCCATATTATTACCCACATGGAACACCACTAAAAGAAATATCACTACCACATGAGTCAACCTAGCCAGATTTAAGGCCCTTTCCAGACCAAAATTAGCGGGAACAGAATGCAATTTCTCTTGCCGATCAAACTCAAAGTCCTGGGTAGCGTAGATAATATCAAAGCCAGCAATCCAAAGACCTACAATTAAGCCAAGAATTATGGCACCTAGCTCAACCTGACCAGTCACTGCTATCCAACCACCAAAGGGTGCAAAAAACTGTGCCAAACCTAACCAATAGTGGCAGAGCCAGGTGAATCTCTTGGTATATGGATAGATAACCAGAATCGGAATCACCAGTGGCAGAAAAAGAGCCGCTACCGGATTAAGCAACCAAGCAGAAACACCTAAAAGGATTAACCCCCCAATAGAGATGGAAAGAACACTAAAATCTGATACCACTCCCTTAGCCAACGGTCTATCCTTTGTTCGTGGATTCTTAGCATCTATCTGTTTGTCAATTAGTCTATTAAAACCCATGGCAGAAGTCCTAGCACCTACCATAGCCAGGGTAATTAGAATAAGTTCAGTCCATGTAGGCATACCTCTTGCACCCAGAAATGCTCCAGCATAGGCAAATGGCAATGCAAAAATGGTATGCTCAAACTTGACCAGTTCACCTAACAAACCTAACCGGTTAAGCCAGCTAGTTACTCTTTGCATTTATAAACCCCCAGTTAGATCCCATACTCCTGCCAGCGCTTATTAACAAGATCCTTAATTTCCTGGCTCATATTAATTTTTTCTGGCCATTCACGGGTAAAGCCTTCCTCTGGCCATTTCTTGGTACCATCTATTATCATCTTGGTGCCATAGGTAAACTCCCTTGAAGCATGGTCAAGAACATCTAATGGTCCTGGCATAAAGCGGGCATCTCTTTCAGGGTCAATGTTATTTAATGCTACCCACCAGACCTCTTCAGGGTCGGAAACATTGACATCAGCATCAACAACCACAATTACCTTACCTAGCATCATAAGTCCCATGCCTAACATCCCACTACCTACCTTAAATGCATGACCCGGATACTTCTTGTCAATAGATACAAAGACAAGGTTATGGAAAACACCTGCGGCTGGCATATGGTAGTCAACCACCTCTGGCAAAATCATTCTAAAAAGAGGCAGGAACAAACGCTCAGTTGCCTGTCCTAACCAGAAATCCTCCATAATCGGCTTACCAACGATAGTGGCGGGGTATATGGCATCTTGCCTTCTAGTAATGGCGGTCACGTGTAAGACTGGATAATCATCAGCTAAAGAATAGAAGCCTGTATGGTCACCAAAAGGACCTTCTCTCCTCCAGGGCTCCTCTGGATCAATATAACCTTCAATAATTATCTCAGCTTCAGCCGGTACTTCCAGATCAACTGTTTTACCTTTAATCAGGTTAACTCCCTTTTTCCTAAGGAATCCAGCAAAAAGAAACTCATCTATTCCATCTGGCAATGGGGCAGAGGCAGAATAGATGGTAGCGGGATCTCCACCTAAAGCTACCGCTACTTCAAGCTTTTTACCCATTTGCTTGGCTTTTTCTAGATGTCTAGCACCTGTCTTGTGTCTATGCCAGTGCATGGCTGTAGTGTTCTTATCATAAACCTGCATCCGATACATGCCCATGTTACGTTCACCAGTTTCAGGATCCTTGGTGATTACCATGGGCAGAGTAACGAAGGGACCTGCATCTAAAGGCCAGGTTCTAAGTACCGGTATCTTAGTAAGATCAACTTCATCTCCTGTCAAGACTACTTCTTGCACAGGCGCCTTTTTCACCATTTTAGGTGGAAAGGAAGCTAACTGGGCTAGTTTTGGTAGAACAGATAACTTGTCCATAAAACTAACAGCTTTAGTCTTGGTCAGATCCAAAAGATCCTGCATGGCAAGGCTCAGTTCATCAAGCTCCTCAACTCCTAAAGCCATTGCAGTTCTCTCTCTTGTACCAAAAAGACCAATAGCGACAGGGATATCTCCACCATCCACATTTTCAAAAAGAAGTGTGGGACCCCCAGCCTTTACCACCCTATCGGCAATTTCAGTAATTTCCAAATCAGACGAAACAGGAGCAGCTATCCGTCTTAGTTCACCCTTGTTTTCAATATCAGTTAAAAATTCTCTTAGATTTTCGTAGGCCATTAATTTCCTCCTAAAGATAAGTATTTATCTGGGTTCGATATTCCTAGACCTCTCAAGTTATATCGAGTCAATATTGGCAGGATATCTATCAATGATTCCGGCTCTCTACCCCTTAACCAACCAAGGATATTCTCATAGAAAGTACCCACAAGAGCCTTGGCAGCTGTCGAAAGAGACTCTTTATCCATATCAATGATACCCATATCTAATGCCTCAGAGAGATCCTCCTTAACCAAAATAGCTAGAGCTCCATGAAGTTCTGCTAGCCTTTCAGAGAAACGAGCATTAGCGCCTGTGCTTTGTAAAAGGAGAATTCTTGATAGTTCTTCTTCTTGTGCAAAAATCTCTACAGCTTTATCCATGGAAGCAGTTAACTTGGCAATAGGGTCAACCTTACCCTGCCGACTCTCTCTAACCTCTTCAATCAGTCTGTTAAAAAGTTCATTCAAGAGCCGAATAAAGAGCTCTTCCTTGTTTTCAAAATACAAATAGAAAGTACCTACAGCAAAACCAGCTCTGTTAGCAATCTGCTTAATTGTTGTACCATGATACCCCTGTTTGGCAAAAAGCTCTTGAGCAGCAGTTAATAGAGCCTGTTCATTGCTCTGCAACCTTTCAACAACACGCTCTGTCCGTTGATATGCCATCTACCCACCTCAAAACTGAATACATATTCATTTTAACCATCACTAGAGATACTGTCAATTAATGATGATGACCACACTGATGATTAGCGGTATCTTCTGTGGTTAATTTGTGAAACTTGTTATTCAAATAAGCATTTAGTATTTCTTCTACTGTTCCTGTCAGGGTGACTGTATAGACCTCAATGCCTTTTTTCTCAAAGAACTCTGCCGGATGAGGACCAAACTGATGACCTAAAACTACCTCTGCACCATCTTCCCAAATAGCTTTGGCAGCGACCATACCTGCATGGGATTCTGCTGAATAGCCGGGATTATCCTTCACTTCATAGGCCTTTGTCTCTGAATCCACATACAGAAGATATGGTGAATGTCCTACACTTGGTGAATACTTTGCCAGAAGATCCTGTCCTAATGCCGGTATAGCTACTTTACTCATCTACACTACCTCCCTAGAATGAAAAGCTTTTTCTGTGTATTGGTGAAGGCCCATGAGTTTTCAGTGCCTCCTGATGCTCTTTAGTCAAGTATCCCTTGTTAACTGCAAAACCATACTCTGGATACTCTTTGTCATACTGAACCATCATTGTGTCTCTAGCAACCTTTGCTAAGACAGAAGCGGCAGCCACACTATTGCTCAGATTATCACCTTTAATTATAGCGCTTTGAGGAATATTTAGTTGTGATACAGTTAACTGACCATCAATTAGGGCATAATCTACCTTTGCAAGACCTAGAACTGCCTCTGCCATTGCCTGATGATTAGCCCTTAGGATATTTATCTTATCAATTATCTCAGCTGAGACTGAAGAAACACTATAACTTACAGCCTTTTTCTTAATAGTCTCCGCAATTTCTTCTCTCTTGTTGGCAGAGAGCTTTTTTGAGTCCTTTAATCCAGGTATGTATATATCCCTATTAAGAACAACTGCTGCAGCAACCACTGGCCCTGCTACAGGACCCCTACCTGCTTCATCTACTCCAGCTACATAACTAAATCCTTTATCCCAAATCTCTATTTCATGGCTAAAGAGCTTCCAGTATTGCTCATACTCTTCTAGTTTCTTCTGATATCTCCTATGTAGCTTCTGAATGCCAACCCTTTGATCGCTAGCCAGATTATCTAGTAGATCTTTTAGCTTTTGTAGATCTTGTTTTTGCCATAGGGCTTTTGTATATGCATCTATCTCTGTAATACTCTTAGACATCACTTTTCCCCTTTGTTAAAGCATCCTCTGGTTCTTCAAGACTAAAGTATCCTAATTTACCATTACGGTAGTCTTTTAATATTAAGGTACTAACCTTGTTTAAATCAACACTACCCCCAGAAGCTAGGGCTCCCTTTTGTTTGCCAATCTCAGTCAGAATAGTTTCTAATTCGCTCTCTATAACACCGTAAGTGTCAGTAATCTGGCCGGGTATTTTAATCATGAGCCTCTCTAATAGGTATTCAACCATCTCTTCTACAGAAAGCTCCGAAGAATCAACAGCATCGATTAGTATTAACTTGCTTAATACTTCCCTGTTGCTCCAGCTTGGCTGCAAAATACCGGGAGTATCTAAAAGTTCCCAATCCCTCCCACTTTTGATCCACTGTTCTCCTCTAGTTATACCTGGTCTCGCTCCGGTCTTGGCTCTTGAACCACCCACTAACCTATTTATCAAAGTACTTTTGCCAACATTGGGTATCCCTACGACCATAACTCTAAAAGGCTGCTTTAATCCCAGCCGTTCAAAGGAAGGTCTAACAGGCTTTAAGGAAAGAGCCAATTCCTGAAGTTTACGAATATCCCCCTTATTCTGACTGTTAACTGCCAGCACTTCTGTATCCTTTTGCTTAAAGAACTTAAGCCAGGCCTCTGTTGTCTGCACTTGGGCCAAATCCGCCTTATTAAGCACAAGAATATGTTTTTTCTGACCAATTAACTTGCGTAACTGCATATTCCTACCAGACCAGGGAGCACGGGCATCCGTTACTTCAATAACCAGATCTACCACCGGCAAATATGAACGGATAATTGGGTGCATTTTTGCCATATGACCCTTCACTAAAAAACCTCCCTTAACTAAATAGGGGCCCTTAGGCCCCCAAACTCCATCTCGATTATGGTGCAGCTAATTCTGGCCCATTCTGGAATACTCTCAGATTACTAATTGGCCAGTATACAACCATGGCCTGACCAACCAGGTTCTCTGCAGGAACAAAACCAAAATAGCGAGAATCATCACTATTAGTCCTATTATCCCCAAGGACAAATAGTTGCCCTGGTGGCACTAAAACCGGACCAAAGTTATCCCTACCCCGATTGACAAGATATGATTCTTCTAAAAGACTTCCATTTACATAGACATAACCATCTATGATTTCGATTGTATCTCCTTCTCGACCAATGACACGCTTAATAAAGTCCCGTTCTGGATCCTTGGGATATTCAAAAACCACAATATCTCCTAATTCCGGAACCTTGAACCGATACAGGAATTTATTCACTAGAAGACGTTCACC
Organism: Thermaerobacter marianensis; assembly: GCA_020724425.1. Lineage (GTDB taxonomy): Bacteria > Bacillota > Sulfobacillia > DVGY01 > DVGY01 > DVGY01. Next base: position 140,450 of record DYGY01000001.1, on the reverse strand, counting down.
ATTGCGGAGAGTCGGCTCCATTGAGTGTCCCTGTACAAGGAAGGAGTCAACCACAAAGCTTTTTATCAAAATCGCTAAAACCAAAGCAATTACAATAGTTTGAACAGTCTCCCAAACGATCTTTAACCATGAATCTCCCATCGTTTGTTACCGCCTTTCCAGCACAAAAGGACTGCATCTGCAGCCCTTTTACTTCGGAACTAGCGCTGCACTTCTTTGATCTTAGCAGCTTTACCACGTAGTCCACGTAGATAATACAGCTTGGCTCTACGTACCCTACCCTGACGAACTCTCTCAATCTTTGCAATCTTAGGTGAATGCAACATAAAGGTTCTTTCCACACCAACATTGTAGGAAATACGGCGAACCTTAAAGGTCTCGTTAACCCCACTACCCTGTCTGGCGATAACTACACCTTCAAATACCTGAATACGTTCACGGTTACCTTCTTTAACGATTACATGAACTCTGACAGTATCACCAGGTCCAAAATCGGCAATATCAGTTTTCAGCTGTTCACTTTCAATGACTTTTACCAAGTCCATGGGTTATACCCCCTTCTTTGCTCAAGATATTATAGCATAGGGAAATACTTAAAACAATTAATCCTCTAGTTTCTTTAGAAAATCAATGTCCTGCTGGCTAAGAATCGCTTTTTCTAAAAGATCAGGCCGACGTTCCTTGGTTCTTCTTAATGCCTGTTCTCTACGCCAGCGAGCAATATTTGCATGATGTCCCGATAACAGAACCTCAGGTACACTCATACCTTCAAAAACTTCCGGACGAGTATACTGTGGACCCTCTAAAAGACCAGTTGCAAAAGAATCATCCTCTGCAGCCTCTTCTCCACCTAAAACACCGGGTAGGAGTCTAACAACAGAATCTACCAGAACCATAGCTGGAATCTCTCCACCGGTTAATACATAATCACCGATAGATATCTCTTCATCCACCAGTTCAGTTACTCTTTCATCAACACCTTCATAATGACCGGCTATGATGATTAACTGCTCTGTTCTAGCAAGCTCCCAGGCCAATTCCTGATTATATACTCTCCCCTGAGGAGTAGTTAGGACAACTTTAGTCCTTAAATCCTTCTTAATATCTCCTATTGCAGTATAGATGGGTTCAGCCTTCATGACCATTCCTGGTCCACCACCATAGGGGTAGTCATCAACCACACGATGCTTATCAAAGGTATACTCCCTAATATCATGTACATAAATCTCGACCAGCAAATTATCCTTAGCCTTCTTTAACATACTAGTATCAAAGGGACCGACAAACATCGAAGGAAACAATGTTAGAATATCGATTCTCATTAACTACACCTACTCATCTAGCATACCCGGAATTGGATCAATCACCATTATCCCCTTATCTATGTTTATCTCCTTGATGAATTCTTTAACTGCTGGAATGTAGGCCAATTTTCCATCAAGTTTCTTGATAACATAGACATCATGAGGACCCGGACTCAAAACTTCTGCAAGACTGCCAACCTCAGTTCCATCTACTAAGGCTACCTTTAGGCCAATGAGTTGATATATATAATATCTACCCTCAGGTAAAGGCATAGTCTCTTCTTCAGGAATCTGAAGCAGAATACCTCTTAAAGCTTCCACCTCATTGCGGTCAGCTAAACCTTCAAACTGCACAAGTATATACTGTTTATGACTACGAGCCGTTTCAACTACAAGAGATCTCGACGGATTCTCATCGGTCATAACTCTTAAGCCCCTGGTATACCTCTCAGGAAAATCAGTCAGTGGTTGCACTCTAACTTCCCCTTTGATACCATGTGGTGCAGTTACTCTACCAATGATAACTAATCGTTTCACTATTCAATAATCTCCACTTCGACTCTTTTGCCTTCCTTGGTTGCTGCAGCTTTAGCTACAGTCCTGATGGCCTTAACAATACGGCCATGCTTACCAATAATCTTACCCATATCATCAGGTGCAACCTTTATCTCTAATACTACTGACCTTTCCCCAGAGACTTCACTAACTTCAACAGCCTCAGGTTGATCAACCAGAGATTTTGCCAAATACTCAACTAACTCTCGCATCTAATTCTCCTCCTTCACAGAAGCAACACTTCTCTAGAGAATACCATTACGCTTAAAGAGCGTTTTTACTGTCTCAGAAGGTTGAGCACCCTTCTGCAACCATTCCAGAGCCTTATCTTTTTCAATGTTGATAGTCTCAGGTCTTGTTGTAGGGTTATAGTATCCTATCTCTTCAATGAAGCGACCATCTCTTGGTGACCGTGAATCAGCAACAACAACACGGTAGAAAGGATCCTTTTTGGCACCCATCCTTTTTAGACGAATACGTACCGCCATTCTTGTTCACTCTCCTTAATTCATACTAATATATTAGTCCTCATTATCTGAGGAAAGATGACATATCAAACTTACCCTTTTTCTTTCCCTTCTTACCCCCACCAGAAAACTGTTTCATCATCTTCTGGGTATCAAAAAACTGCTTTAAGAGCTTATTTACATCCTGGACCTTTGTTCCACTACCCATAGCAATTCTCTTCCGGCGACTACCATTGATTATTGAAGGATTCTGTCTTTCCTTAGGTGTCATTGAATCAATTATTGCTTCCACCCGAACTAGATCCTTCTCATCAATACTTAGCCCCTTTAAAGCCTTGCTATTCATTCCCGGAATCATACCAAAGAGCTGATCTATTGGACCCATATTCCTTAACTGACCTAATTGCTCTTTAAAGTCATCAAGAGTGAAAGTCTGGGTTCTCATCTTCTTTTCAAACTCTTTAGCTTTCTTGGTATCAATAGCTTCCTGAGCCTTATCAATAAAGGTTAGGACATCACCCATACCAAGGATTCTTGAAGCCATTCTATCCGGGTAAAAGGGTTCAAGATTATCTATCTTCTCACCCATACCTGCATATTTAATTGGCTTACCCGTAACCGCTTTAACAGATAAAGCTGCACCACCACGGGAATCACTATCAAGCTTGGTTAGAACAATACCGGTGATACCTAACTTGTTATCAAAAGATTCAGCAACCTGAACAGCATCCTGACCAGTCATCGAATCAAGAACAAGCAAAATCTCATTAGGCTTTACAATACTCTTAATGTTCTCTAGTTCTGCCATCAGTGTTTCATCCACATGCAAACGTCCGGCAGTATCAAGAATCAGTACATCACAACCTAATCTTAAAGCTTCCTGTTTAATATTCTTAACAGTCTTAACTGGATCTTGAGTACCCTTATCAAAAACAGGTACCTCAATCTGTTCACCTAACACCTGCAACTGCTTGATAGCAGCAGGACGATAGATATCTAATGCAACCAACATGGGCTTTTTGCCCTGTTTCTTTAACTGATAGGCAAGCTTTCCAGAAGAAGTAGTCTTACCAGAACCCTGCAAACCAACCATCATGAATACTGTAGGTGGTTCACCGGCATAAATAAGCTTGCTCTGACCACCACCCATTAAAGCAGTCAATTCTTCATTAACAATCTTGACTACCTGTTGTCCGGGGGTAAGGCTCTCCATCACCTCAGAGCCGACAGCTCGTTCAGTTACCCTGTTAACAAAGTCCTTTACAACCTTATAGTTAACATCGGCTTCCAACAAGGCTAGCTTGACTTCTCGCATGGCCTCACGGACATCCTTTTCAGTCAGCTTACCCTTACCTTTTAATCTATTTAGTCCACTTTGTAGTTTTTCTGCTAAACTTTCAAAAGCCACAAGAATCCTCTCCCACTGAGGTTTACTGGCGCAATTGCTTCACCATTAAAGTAACCTTAGTTAACTCTGATTTAATATCATCAGCAACCATATTTTCAATCTCCAAAAGACTCTGAGCAATTTCTCTAAGCCTTTTATCCATGCTTTCTAGCTCTTTCATCAGTCCAAGCTTATCTTCCATATCCTCTAAATATGAGGCTGCTCTCTTTATAGTGTCATAAACAGCCTGTCTGCTAACTCCCTCTAACTCAGCGATTTCTGCTAAAGAGAGATCCTGATGATAGTATAGTTCAACTAGAGAGCGTTGCTTATCTGTTAACAGGGGGCCATATAAATCAAAAAGCTTACCTATCCGAATAACCTTATCTAGCATAACAGCCCTCCCGTTAACTGTCAAGGCTTTTACCTTAACAGTTAAAATTTTATTTAGAAACAGACAAATCAGCGAACAATGCCTCAAGGAATGCATCTGCTGCAAATGGCTTTAAGTCATCAATTTTTTCACCTATACCAATATACTTGACAGGAATACCTAGGGTATCCTTTATAGCAAGAATTATTCCACCCTTGGCAGTGCCATCCAATTTAGTCAATACTATCCCCGAAATATCTACCGCATCACTAAAGGTCTTGGCCTGTTGTACAGCATTCTGACCGGTTTCTGCATCTAACACTAATAGAGTCTGATGGGGTCCATCAGGAATACTCTTTTTGATAACCCTTTCAATCTTCTTAAGCTCTTCCATTAAGTTAACCTTAGTATGCAACCTACCTGCTGTATCAATAATTACCACATCTGACCCTCTAGCCTTAGCAGCCTGAATGGTGTCATGGGCTACAGCTGCAGGATCAGCCCCGGGTTGATGACTTATAATATCAACATCGGCTCTATCAGCCCAGACCTTAAGCTGATCAATTGCTGCTGCTCTAAAGGTATCACCGGCACCTAAAATAACCCTCTGGCCCTCACTCCTGTACAGATTAGCTATCTTGCCAATACTAGTAGTCTTACCTACGCCATTAACACCAACCACCATAATAACAAGAGGATCATTCTTAAGAGGTTCCTTATCAATCTGAACATCTTCTATTAAAAGCTCCTCTATTTGTTCCTTTAACAACCCAACAATATCCTGAGGGTCAGTAATCTTACGTTCTCTAATTGTATCTCGCAAATTATCAAGAATCTTTTCTGTTGTAGCAAAACCTATATCGGCCTGAATGAGTATTTCTTCTAATTCCTCATATAGTTCTTCATCAATAACGGTTTTGCCACCTAGAACATTCTGAACCTTACCTACAAGACTCTCTCTGGTCTTGCTAAGACTCTGTTTTAGCCTACCTAAAAATCCTTCACTCACTGGGTTTCCTCCTAACTAGCCTCTTCACTCAGCTTAACAGATACTAACTTTGAAATACCTTCTCCATCCATCGACACACCATAAAGAGCATCAGCAGCTAACATTGTTGTTTTTTGATGGGTAATGATGATAAATTGCGTATCATGTGCAAAATTGCTAAGATAATGGGCATACCTGCTCACATTAACTTCATCAAGAGCTGCATCAATCTCATCTAGAACACAGAACGGTGTTGGCTTAACCTTCAACAAGGCAAATAGCAGTGCTATAGCTGTCAGCGACTTCTCTCCACCAGAAAGCAAAGAGAGATGCTGTAGCTTCTTACCAGGTGGCTCTGCCAAAATATCAACCCCTGAAGATAAAGGATCTTCATTATCAATCAATACTAAATCTGCTCTACCGCCACCAAAAAGCTCCTTAAACACCTGTTGGAAGGCAGTCCTTAACGAACCAAAGGTTTCATCAAACATCTTTAGCATCTTCTTATCCATGCCACTTATGACCGCATAAAGAGCTTCCTTAGCCCGATTGAGATCATCATACTGTTTCCTTAAGAAAGCCTCTCTCTCACTAAGTTCTTTAAATTCATCGATAGCCTGGGGATTTACTTCTCCAAGGTCCCTTAACTCCGTCCTTAGTTTATCCACATCCGCCTTACCTACCATCTTTTCTTCATGGTCGTGGAAACCGGTATATTCAACTCCTTGAGTTTCTTTAAGTCTTTCAATGAGGTTTTGAAAAGCAACATCTGCTCTCTCAAAACTCACCCTTAAATTGTGGAGAACCTCTCTATGCCTATCCTGCCTGTTCTTAATATCCTTTAAGACCCTATCATTTTCTTTAAGTTTTTCAGTATAGTTTTTTTGCTGTTCTAGTAAACCTTGTGTATCACTACTTTTTTCACCATGTTCCCGAGCCAACTGTGCAATAGTTTCTTGAAGGTCTATTAATCTCTTCTGAATGGCTTCTGTCTGTAAGAGGCTTTCAGATAACTCTTTTTCTCTTTGCTTAAGTTCCTGAACAATCTTATCCTTTTCGGCATTGGCTCTTTCTTCCCATTGTAATAGACTCCGTTCCTCTTGTTCTAAGGCAGAGTGATTCATCTTGTCATTTAGAAGTTCCTTGTTAACTAACTCCTGTTTTCTTTTAATGGCAAGAATATCTTCCTTACCCTGGGCCATATTTCTTTCTAGGGACTCTTTAACTTCTGTTAGTTCTTCAAACCTCTTTTGGATAGCCTGTACCTCTTTTTGACTCTCTTCTTCTAACTTGTAAGTATCTGTTAAGTCAAACAGCAAGAGTTCTTCTCTTTCAATACTTGTCTGTAGTTCACTAGATATACTCCGTTCCTGCTCAGTCTTTTCTCGTAAATCAAGCTGAATATTATGCAGCATCTGAGTATATTCAGTTAACCTTGTTTCCACCTGTTCCAAAGACTTTTCGACATCTGTAACCAGTCCTAACAGTTTTGAGAGTTCCTGCTTTTCTCTAGTAATTTCTTTTTCAAGGGCACTGACTTCTCTTTCCCTAGATAAAAGATTACTCTTTCTGCTGTTATTACCACCTGTCATAGCTCCACCAGTGTGAATAACTTCACCATCAAGAGTTACTATACGGAAACGATAGCCTGAAGCTTTAGCTAACCTGCGACCTACCGTCAGATCTTTAGCTATCAGGACCCTACCTAGCAGATGACTGATAGCATGAGCTATCTTGGAGTCATAATCAATGAGATCACTAGCCCAGCCCAACGAACCATCCATGCTAGTAACCCCTTCTTCCTCACTGCCAGCTCTTGCCGGTTGAATAATGTCTAAAGGCAAGAAAGTTGCCCGACCACTCTGATTCTGTTTTAGGGTATCGATAATCTCTTGTGCCTCTTTTGCTGACTCAACAACTACATTCTGAATATTAGCGCCTAAAGCCACATCAATAGCGGTCTCTAAATATTCTGGTACCTTAATTAACTCTGCAACAACACCAAAAACCTGGTTTTTCCCCTGGTCTCTCTGTTTTAACACTGCCTTAACACCACTAAAATACCCCTCATAACTTGCCTGCAAATCTAAGAGGAAATTAAGACGGTTCTCCTTTTTGTTAAGCCCTTCAACCATAGAGGATCCCTGGCTTTTAATCCTGACTAGCTCAGAGGTATGCTCCCCACGCTTAACATGTAGTCTCTTCATCTCGTCTTGAATCCTGTTTTGTTCCTTTATGAGACTCTCTATCTCTTCTTTAACCAAAGAAAGCCTTTCTTCTAACAGTTGCCGCTTCTGTGCTAATTTCTCTTTTTCTTCCTTCTGCCGTTGTAGAAGCTGGGTATTCTGCTCGATTTTTCTTCTAGCTTGTTCCTGTTCATGTTTGGTTGTTGCTAGGTCATTTAGAAGTTGAATTAGTTCGGATTTTCTCTCTTCAGCTTCATTATCTAAGTCAAGCATTTCCTTTTCATACTGAGAAAGCCTCTCTTCGTTGCTCTGAATCTTTTCTTGGAGCAGCCTAAGCCTGTCCCTTAACTCCTCTAATTTACCCAATTCAACCTGGTTATCTTCCTGCCAGCCAGTTAGGCGGTCTTCTAAAGCTTTCTTTTCCTGTTCTAACCTTCTAGTCTCTCTGCTCAAAGCAAGCTTACGTTCTTTAAGAACAGCCTGTTCCTTTTCCGCTGTATTTAGACGTGCTTTGATATCTAAAAGCCCCTGTTCAACAAGAAGTCTTTCTTTTTCAACCCTTTCCTTTTTAGCATCTAGGGTATGTCCACATTCCTCAGCCTTATCAATCTCTTGTTGGAGGACCCGAATCTGAGCCTCTTCAGTTTCAATGCTTGTAATAAGTTTGGTTCTTTCTGCTTCCGTTTTCTGAATTTCTTTTAGGTACAGGATTGTTTCCAACTCCTGAAGTTCCTTTTGTATCTGTTTGGCCTTTTCTGCTTTAATAGCTTCTTCTTCCAATGGACCAAGACGAAGACTAATCTCCCAGAGAATATCTTCAACTCTCTCCATCTTCTGATTGGTGGTTTCTAATCTTTTTAGAGCTTCAGTTTTTCTTGTTTTGTATTTAATAATCCCTGAAGCTTCTTCAAAAAGAATTCTTCTGTCTTCTGCTTTTGCAGAAAGAATCTCTTCAATCCTCCCCTGACCAATAATGGAGTATCCTTCTTTGCCAACACCGGTATCATAAAAAAGCTCGGAGATATCTTTAAGGCGACATAACCGCTTATTTAAAAAGTATTCACTACCACCGGCCCGATCAAGTCTTCTAGTTATGGATATTTCTTTGTAGTCAGTATGTAAAGTATCATCCTCATTATCCATAGTTAAAGAAACCTGAGCCATTGGTAAAGGTTTTCTTGTCTCACTACCAGAAAAGATTACATCTTCCATTTTGGAGCCCCTAAGTTGTCTAGCACTCTGTTCACCGATAACCCAGCGAATAGCGTCAGCAACATTGCTTTTACCACTGCCATTTGGACCAACAACCGCGGTAATACCCGGGCCAAACTCCAAAGTGGTCTTATCTGCAAATGATTTAAACCCTCTTAATTCAATCCGTCTTAAGTACAAGCAGCAATCGCCTCCTAAAAACCTGTTCACCCGTCTATTATATCAGAGGATGGGGGAAAAATTACACAAAAAGACCTGCATATCCCTCTGGATAGGCAGGCCCTGTCACTAATCGCTAGTTAACGTGGCTCTACAATGAAACGGATAGCCGTTTTGACATTGCCATCAATTTCGATCTCTGAAAAAGCGGGTATACAGATAAGGTCGATACCATTTGGTGAAACATAACCTCTGGCAATAGCTATTGCTTTGACAGTTTGGTTGATCGCCCCTGCTCCTACAGCCTGAATCTCTACAGTACCTTTTTCTCGCACTAAAGCCGCTAATGCACCGGCTACAGATTTCGGTCTAGATGTGGCAGATACCCGTAACTCTTCCACAGGGAAGCCTCCTTTTCTACCAGGTCGAATACTGACATGCCCCTTTGGAATATCTATATTCTTCTTAAACAATGATATTCCTTCTATTCCGTTATATCCTGCCAAGCTGATTGAGCTGCCCTTTGTTCTGCTTCTTTCTTTGATCTTCCTTTACCCTGACCAAGAATCTCACTATCAACAAAGACTCCAACGGTAAAGATTTTGCTGTGATCGGGTCCTTCCTCACTTAAGACACTGTATCTTGGTACCAGACCTCTTTCTTTCTGAAACCTTTCTTGTAAAGCACTCTTAAAATCATCAAGATATGAACCACTTTCAGCTGCAATAATGCCCTCTTCTAACAGAGGCATAACAAAGGCTTCAACACTTTTTAACCCTTTATCAAGATATATGGCACCTATTAATGCCTCAAAAGCATCAGCTAGCAAAGTATCTTTCTCTCTGCCACCACTGGCCTCTTCACCCTTACCTAACCGAAGATATGAGCCTAAATCAACCAATTTAGCTCTATCAGCGAGACAGGAACTACAGACAACCCCTGCCCTGATCCTGCTTAGCTTTCCTTCCGGTAGATGAGGGTAAAGGAGAAAGATTCTCTCACTTACAATTAAATCTAAAACAGCATCACCTAGAAACTCTAAACGCTCATTATGCATCTGATTTAATTCCGGTTGTTCATGCACATATGATGAATGTGTTAGGGCCTGCAGGTATAAGTCAAGGTTGATCTCACCCTCTGTTCCTAACAACAATACCTCTTTTACAAATCTTTCAGTCTTGTCCATCAATCATTCCCTCTCACTGATATTTCTTAATGATGAGGGTTGCATTCTGACCTCCAAAGCCAAAACTATTTGTCAGGGCAACCGATATATCAGCCTTCCTGGCGATATTAGGTACATAATCAAGATCACATTCTCCATCAGGATTCTCAAGATTAATCGTCGGTGGTATTATTCCTTCAGATATTGCTAGAATACTAGCTATAGTTTCAATGGCACCAGCCGCTCCTAATAGGTGACCTGTCATTGACTTTGTAGAGCTAACCAATAGCTTATAGGCATGGTCACCAAATACCCGCTTGATAGCAAGGGTTTCACCAATATCACCCTGAGGAGTAGATGTACCATGAGCATTAATATAGTCAACCTCTGTAGGTTCTAAGGATGCATCCCTTATTGCCATCTCCATTGATCTTGCTCCACCTTCACCCTCTGGTTCTGGAGCCGTTATATGATAGGCATCTGCAGTTGAACCATAACCGACAATCTCTCCATAAATCTTGGCATCCCTGTTCAGTGCATGCTCTAAGGTCTCCAAAATCAGGATACCAGAACCCTCACCCATTACAAAACCGTCTCTCTCCTTATCAAAGGGCCTAGAAGCCCTCTCTGGTTCATCGTTTCTGGTAGAAAGAGCCTTCATAGAACAAAAGCCTGCAAAAGCAATTGGTACAAAAGCAGCCTCACTACCTCCACTAATCATCACATCTGCTTCACCCCGTTGCAAAACCCTTACAGCCTCACCTAAAGCATGGGAAGAGGAAGCGCAGGCAGTAACCAGAGTAGCGTTTGGTCCCTTAGCCCCAAAAGTGATAGCAATCTGACCAGCTGCCATATTCGCAATCATCATCGGTACAAAAAAGGGACTAATCCTGTTAGGACCCTTACTATCAAGAACAGCAAACTGATCAGTTAAGGTCTCCATCCCACCAATACCACTACCGATAGTTACACCAATTCTATCAGCCTTCTTAGGAGAAATCTCTATCCCCGAATCAGCTATTGCCATGTGTGCTGAAGCAATAGCTAACTGAGTGAACCTATCCATTCTTCTTGCTTCTTTACGATCTATATAATCAGTAGGTTCAAAACCCTTGACCTCTCCACCTATTTTGCTTGGGAAATCAGTAGCATCAAACCTTGTTATTTTCCCAATTCCTGATTGACCAGATTTCAATGATTGCCAGAAAGCATCAACACCAATTCCATTAGGTGTAACTGCTCCCATACCAGTCACAACAATCCTTGGCCGACCTTTTAAGTCATATAACTTCTGAGTCACCACTCACCCTCCTATATTGAACAATGGTCCCGCAGAAAAGCCTATTTACCGCGGGACCGATATATCTCCATCACTCTCTAAGCATTGTTCTTAATATACTCTACAGCATCCCCAACAGTTACGATTTTCTCTGCATCCTCATCAGGGATCTCCAAGTCAAACTCCTCTTCAAGGGCCATAATGAGTTCTACGATATCAAGGGAGTCTGCACCTAAATCATCAAGAAATGTGGCTCCTGCCTCAATATCTTCCTCATCTACTCCGAGTTGTTCTACAATAATAGCTTTAACTTTATCAAAGATTTCATCAGCCATACCTACACCCCCTTTCCCACTGTCACCTACAATGACAATCCTCCATCAATTACAAAGGTCTGTCCTGTAATATAGTCACCCGCAGGAGATGCCAGGAAGCCTACCAGTTGAGCTATCTCTTCTGGGTTTCCTAGGCGTCCCAACGGAATGCCTTTTATCATCTCTATCCTAGTCTTTTCAGGAATATCGGTAATCATCTCTGTATCTATTAATCCCGGTGCAACTGCATTCACAGTTATATTCCTTGAAGCCACCTCAGCTGCTAGGGATCTTGTCATCCCAATCATACCCGCTTTAGCGGCACTGTAATTTACCTGTCCGGGATTAGCCATTAGGCCAGCAATAGAGGCGATATTAATAATCTTACCCCTACGTTTCTTAAACATGGGCTTTAGAGCTACCTTGCTGCAATTAAAAGCACCCTTGAGATTGGTAGTATAGACAGCATCCCAATCCTCTTCCTTCATCCGCAACAAGAGATTATCTCTGGTGATACCCGCATTATTAATAAGGATATCAATTTGCCCATACTCCTCAACTGTCCTATTAATGAGCTCTTCTGCTTCTGTATATACAGAAACATCTGCCTTTATTGCAATAGCTTCACCATTATTAGCCTTAATCTCATCTACCACCATAAGAGCCTTTGTATCACTACTTCTGTAGTTAATTACAACTCTAGCTCCCATACCTGCTAGGTAGATAGCTATAGCCTTACCGATACCTCTTGAAGCACCGGTAACAACAGCTACCTGACCCTGAATATCTCCGGCTATCATATTAGCAGACCCCCCTAATCAAAATCAAGTACCTTATACCATAACTAACACTTTTCTGAGTGTAGCCAGATCTTCTACGTTTTGAACCAAAGTCCCAGGGGCAATCCTCTTTATGAAGCCTGATAGGGCAGTTCCCGGTCCCACTTCAATGAACCTATTTACCCCATTCTTAATCATGGTCTTAACTGAGTCATCCCATAAAACCGGATGATCAACCTGTTGAATAAGTTTTGGTTTGATAATCTGACCATCAAGCACAGGTAAAGCATCCACATTGCTAACAATAGGCCAGAAAGCATCATGAATACTAACCATATCCAGATCCTCTGCTAACCTTTCTGCTGCAGGTTTCATCAAACTAGAGTGGAAAGGAGCACTAACAGCTAGAACAATAGCTCTTTTAGCTCCTGCCTCTTTAGCTAATCTGACAGCCTCCTCCAAAGCCCTCTTTTCACCAGAAATAACTATCTGGCCTGGTGAATTGAAGTTAGCTGGTTCAACCCTGCCATAGATACCTGCCTGTAAACAAACCTTATTCACCGTATCCTTATCAAGACCAATCACGGCTGCCATACCACCAGTACCAAGTGGTACAGCCTCCTGCATATACCTACCCCGTTTAGTCACTAGCTGAACAGTGCTAGCAAAATCAAGAGCACCCGCTGCCACCAGAGCTGAATACTCACCTAAGCTAAGGCCTGCTCCAATCTCAAACTCAAAGCCCTGTTCTTCAAGTAACCGCCAGATAGCTACACTTGTTGTAAGGATAGCGGGTTGGGTTACCTCTGTTTCCACCAACTTATCATTAGGTCCTTCCCAGCAAATATCTGCTAGATCATAACCTAATGCTTCATTAGCCTCCGCAAAGGTATCCCTTACCACCTTAAATTCTTCCGCCAATTCCTTACCCATACCAACGTATTGAGCTCCCTGACCGGGAAAAACAATCGCCGTTTTTTCCACTATACCTTAAACCTCCTCGCGATACACCAAACCAAGAATTCCAGGTCCAGAATAGGTGCCAATAACTGCTCCTACCCTGCTCACAAGAATATCCTGAGTCTTTCCTGTGGCTACTAAAGCATCTCTAATTTCGGCAACATCTTCTGTCTCTGATTCACCATAAAGAATGATTACATCTGAGCCAGTAGCTATATTAGTTTCAGCAAACATCTCTACCATTCTCTTTTTAGCCTTCTTAAACCCACGGGCTTTCTCTTTAGAATGAACAATACCTTCTTCAATGGTTAAAATAGGTTTTAGACTCAACATTGAACCAAGTACGGCACTGGCCTTACCAATACGGCCACCCTTCTCAAGATACTCAAGACTATCCAGAATAAAGATTACCCGTACCTTTTCCTGCATATTCTCTAGCATGGCCATAATCTCTTCCTTGGACTTACCAGCCTCAACAGCTCTAGCAGCCTCAATGACAAAAAGACCAATACCACCAGAAACCTTTCTGGTATCAAAAACATTAATATCTGCTTCAGGAAGCATACCCTTAGCTAACATAGCTGAGTTGTGAGTACCGGAAAGCTCAGAAGAAATATGAATAGAAATAATGCTATCACCCTCAGCACTTAGCTCCCTATATACCTCTAGAAAATCTCCTGGTGATGGTTGAGAAGTCTTTGGCATGACATCACCATGCTGTAGCTTATGGAAAAACTCATCTGTTGAAATTTCTACCTGATCCTTATACACCTCATCACCAAAATGAACATTAAGTGGTACAACCGTAATACCTAACTCCTCAATTAGTTCCCTAGGCAAATCAGCAGTACTGTCAGTAACGATACGAATTCCCATATTAGCACCTCTCCCTTGGGTTATATCCCCGTTATTTTTCTGGTCGCCCTCCCCAACGTAAAAGGGATGCCGCCCAGCTTAAGCCACCACCAAAGGCCACCAGAAGAAGATTATCACCATCCTTAATTCTGCCTTCCTGATAAGCCTCATCAATCGCCAGAGGTATGGTTGCTGTAGAGACATTGCCATACTTATGGATATTGATCAAAACTTTTTCCATCGGAAAATTGAACCTTTTAGCAGAAGCTTCAATGATTCGATAATTTGCCTGATGGGGCACATATAGATCAATATCCTCCGGTGTTAACCCGGTAGTCTCCAACACCTTTAGGGTAGCATCTCCCATAATGTTAACAGCAAACTTATATACCTCTTTGCCATTCATATCAACATACTGCCTCTTGTTTTTTAACACCTCTTCTGACAATGGCTCTCGAGAACCACCCGCAGGCAAAGACAAAAGCTCTGCTCCACTGCCATCTAACCCAAGGTGATGACCCATAAGGCCATAACCTGCCTCTACAGGTCCAATAACCATTGCTCCAGCACCATCACCAAAGAGAATTGCTGTACCTCTATCCTCAAAATTTACAATCCTTGATAAGGTCTCAGCACCAACAACCAAAACCTTTTCATGTAACCCTGTAGCAACAAACTGAGCTGCTACAGCCAGTGCATATATATAACCTGAGCAAGCAACGCTAAGATCAAAACCTCCTGCTTTCTTCGCTCCCAAGCGTTCCTGTAACAGTGCAGCAGTAGCTGGAAAGAGATGATCTGGACTTGAAGTAGCAACAATAATTAGGTCCAACTCTTCCGCTTTAACACCGGCATCAGCCAGTGCCTTATCTGCCGCATAATAGGCTAAATCCGACGTTGCTTGCTCTGGTGCAGCTAACCTTCTCTCCTGGATACCTGTACGCGTAGTTATCCACTCATCGCTAGTATCAACCATTTTTTCTAAGTCAAAGTTCGATAATATCTTCTCGGGGACATAAGAACCAATACCCCAGACCCCGGCTGCTCGATTAGTCAACAACAACCCTTCTTTCTTCAATACCCTTGTCAATCTCACTCTTAATACTTGCGACCAGTTCCTTAGTTATCATCTCCCCGGTCACCCTTAAAGCATTCTTGAAAGCTGTACCATCGGAACTACCATGACACTTAACCACAAGACCATTTAACCCAAACAGTGGGGCACCACCATACTGTCTGTAATCCATTCGTCGATATACTCTCTTTAGTGCTGGCTTAGTTATTTGCCCACCCACCTTGCTAGTGAAATCCGCAGTCAGTTCCTCTTTTACCATGGCAAACATATCAATGGCTACACCTTCCATAACCTTCAAAGTAATGTTGCCAGTAAAGCCATCAGCTATAATCACATCAACCTTGCCAGAGATGATATCCCTGCCTTCCATATTACCAACAAAATTAAGACTACTATCCTTTAGCAACTGATATGCCTTCTTATAGCCTTCAGGCCCCTTGTTCTCTTCTGTACCAATGTTAAGCAAAGCAATCCTTGGCCTTTTGATACCAATAATCTTTTCAAGATATACATTTGCCATAACAGCAAATTGATAAAGATGCTCTGGTTTGTATTCCGCATTTGCTCCTAAGTCAAGAAACAAAACACCGTTACCATTAACTGTAGGGATTTGTGAAGCCAATGCCGGTCTATCCACACCTGATAATCGACCAGTCATAAGCAAACCACCTGCCATTAAAGCCCCGGTATTACCAGCTGAAACACAGGCATCTACCTCTTTTTCTTTGACAAGTTCCAAAGCCTTAACCATAGAAGAATTCTTTTTACGTCTCACACTTTTAACAGGATCATCATCTGCAGTGATTTCTTCCTCTGCATGAATAACCTCCACTACATCCCTAAAAGAATCCTCAAAGCTATCCAGATATGCTTCAATCCTTTCTTGCTGCCCCACTAACACATATCTAGCATCCGGCAAAATCTTCTCCTGCCAGATTTCATGAACCCCTTCAATTGCTGCTTGAGGAGCATGATCTCCTCCCATGACATCTACGGCAATTCGCACCTGGACCACTCCTTATCATTAAATCAACTAGTCCTTTAATTGCGCGCTGATACCGTCAGTTCCTTCTCTTAGAACAAAAACAACAAATTTAGCTCTAAAAACCTGTTCCTGACCTGACTTGGTCGTTACTAGAACCACAAACTTATCTTCACCTCTACGTCTGATCACTTCAGCTTTAGCCACAAGACGTTCCCCGGCAGTTACAGGTCTCTTGTATTTAACATTAACAAGACCGGTTACAGCGATATCAGCATCAATTATAGCCAGCGCTAAAGAATCAGCCTGAGCAAAAAGATAATGACTACGAACAATCTTAGTTTTCTCAAAAACCATATCACTAGTAGTTTCCATTATGGATATACCATAATCACCTAATTCCAAATCAACTAACTCACCAACAATCTCCCTTGTACCTATAGATTTAACCTTTTCAATACTGGCTCTAGCTACCTCCTCAGTTCTAAGCCTCAACTCAGGAATACCAAGAGTCAATCTATCTAATCTAATAGTCTGAACACTAACATTAAAGAGTTCAGCTAGCTCCTCATCTGTCAGAAATGGATTCTCAGCAAGAGTCTTCCCCAACTGCTCCTGCCTTTGCTTTCTGTTTAGAGTCCCCACACTCTATCACCATCCGTTCATTAGGCGAGCCTTTAATAGTTCATCTTATGACTAAGTACTAATTTCTTTCCACTTATTATACTGGAGATGGACGATTAAGGCAATACTTCCAGATAAACAATTAGAAATAAAAAGAGAACTCTCCATTACAGAGGGTTCTCAAAGACTATACCCTAAACAAGAAAGAGGTTGACATTACTCAACCTCCATTACTTCCTTACCTGCGTAATATCCACAGTTTGGACATGCCCTGTGAGGTAATTTGAGCTCATGACATTGAGCGCATTCTACAAGCTTTGGTCCTGTTAATTTCCACTGTGACCTTCTAGTTCTTGTCCTGGCTTTAGACCACTTACGTTTTGGATTTGCCATAATAGATTCCTCCTGTCATTCTAATTCTTTTCAAAGAACTTGTTAAGTTTGGCCCAACGTAAATCTCCTGTGGGTACCTGACAATCGCACTGACCCTCATTCAAATCGGTACCACACACAGGACACAAGCCCTTGCACTCTTGCCTACACAAAAGCTTGACCGGTAAGGCCACAACAATCTCACCCAAAAGAACATCTTCTAGATCAAGAAACTCCCCATCTAAAGAGATATTCTCTTCCTCAGTATCAAAGGAAAACTCAATCTCATCTTCCCATACATACTCAGAAAGGCAGCGATCACAAACAAGTTCTAAAACAACCCTGGCTTTTCCATAAACCAGATATCCCTTATCACTCTTAGCCACTGTAGCCTTCCAAGATACAGGCTCTAAAAAGCGATACCTGGCCTTGCTAACCTCAAGTACTGCAAATGTTTCCTGACCCTCAACCTCTAATACCATGTCATCATACATAAGATTTGATACATCAATACGCATCTTTCAATCCCCTTATCTGTGAGGATTCACAACGCAATTATAATAGGACGGAACCCTATTGTCAAACAACTAGTTTGCTAAAAGCACCTGTATCGCTTCATCTAGAGATGAAACAGGGTAAATCTCTAGAGTTGTAGCCATTCCTTTTGCCTCTTCATAATTTTCCTCTGGCACAAGAAATATGTCAATACCACTGGCCTCTGCACTCTTTACCTTCGAAGGTATACCACCAACAGGCAAGATTTGTCCATTCAAGTCAACAATACCCGTAGCAGCAACACTCTTTAAAGATAAGGAACCATCATAACCTAGCCTATCAACAATCTCTAAAGCCAGACTAAGTCCGGCTGATGGACCACCAAACCCACCACTATCAATCCTGATATCATTAACACCTACCACTAAAGGCTCCACCATCACTACCCTAATTTCTGCTAAAAAATCACAGGATACATTGTATTCCAAAAGACTATCGTCTCTTAACAAGATTAATGTATCATCTCTGTTACAATTCTTAAAATCATCCGGTCTAAGCAACTTGGTTTCACCAGAGCTAAGCAGTATGTCTCCTCTTTTTAGAGGTTCTTTTGTATCTAATACCATAAACCCCTGACTGGTTAACTCAAGCTCATAACCTAGATAATTTCCTGCTGCATATAAGGCTAGAGCCTGACTTTCTGTTAACAATATTTGATTTTCTTTTTCAAACTCCTCTTTAGTTATACCTTGAGGAATGAGGGAGCTTCTTGATATTAAATAGGTATCACTAGAAAAAAGAGTACTAATCAAACCTAAAAAACTATTTTCGTAAACAGCTATGGTTGTAACAGAAAAACCTTCATTGGGTCTATTCTCACCCTCAATAAATACAAGATCACCACTCTTCCAAATAGGTCCAAGACCAACAAGAAAAGTACTCTGGATTAGAAAGTATACTAATCCGATACTTATCAAAAATACTGAAGCAATACCTTTACCAGACATAAAAAACGACTCCTAAATCTCTAATCTTGACCATATAGTGTTAAAGAAAGGGTGATTGCTTTGAAAACTAACCTCACCTTTAACTACTTCCTAGCTCTATCAGGATTCCTGTTGGTAATTGCCATGGTTCTTTACCCGGAAGAAGCCTTTGCAGCCTCCCTTAAAGGCTTAGATATCTGGTGGAATGTGGTGTTCCCAGCCCTGCTACCCTTCTTTATTGGAGCACAAATACTGATGGCTTTAGGTGTGGTACACTTTATGGGTGTCATGCTTGAACCCTTTATGCGTCCACTATTCAATGTACCAGGAACAGGTTCCTTTGTTATGGCCATGGGCCTAGCATCAGGGTACCCCATTGGTTCAATTCTTACAGCGAGGTTAAGAAAACAAGATATGATTAACAAGACTGAAGCCGAACGCTTAATGTCTTTTACTAATACAGCAGACCCTCTGTTTATGGCAGGAGCAGTAGCTGTAGGCATGTTTAAGAACGCAGCAGTAGCGGGCATTATCATGTCAGCCCACTACATCTCTGCCCTCCTTACCGGTCTAATTCTTAGATTCTACAAAAAAGATGCTCCAATTACCAAAAGCCCACCATCAACAGAAGGAACCTTCTCACGAGCAGTGAAAGCACTAAACAGTGCTAGAGCAGCAGACAACCGTCCTCTAGGGCAGATCCTTGGTGATGCTGTCAGAGACTCCGTTAACACCCTTCTTCTGATTGGTGGCTTCATCATTCTCTTCTCAGTCATTATCCAGATGTTAAATACAACTGGATTCATCTCTTATCTCAGTATAGCTATCGGCTATATACTTATACCCTTAGGATTAAGCACCACCCTAACTCCCTCAATAATTAGTGGTCTCTTTGAGATATCCTTAGGAACACAAATGGCTAGTGAAGCCATGGCTCCACTAGACCAGCGACTAATCATTGCCAGTGCCATTATAGCCTGGAGTGGCCTTAGTGTGCACGCCCAGGTAGCAGCCATGATCCAGGGAACAGACATCAGTATTGGACCATACATCCGTAGCAGACTACTTCATGCCATCCTCGCAGGAGCTATAACTGCCTATCTCTTAACCAATGAGACACTTCATCCTGTTTTTGCAACTATCGGTGAACCCATAGTTGCAGAACTTCCCTGGTTAAATAGATTTGCCTTGATGGCAACCATTTTCCTTGCTATACTGGCTCTTATATTCTTAATAACTCTAATTGTATATTTGCGGTCAGGATTAAGATTAATATTCACCTGGTTTAAGAACTAGACTTCTCAGTATCACCCATAGGCTTCCTTACCTTTAGTTCCTGTCGGCTTCTCTTAACATCTGTCAGGCTTTGCTCTAGCAGTCCCTGAACGTTTTTTAAGAGATCATCAGCATACTCTCTAGTACCACTATTTATCTCCTGAGCTACTTTACGAGCATCTGCCATATACTGTTCAGCCTGTTCTTCTGCTCTCTTAACAACATTGGATTCTGAAGCTAATTTATCAACATAACTTGAAGCATCACGCAGTATATCTTCTGCCTGTTTACGAGCATCATCCAAAACAGCTTCCCTTTCCCTTACAATCCGTAAGGCTTCTTCAATCTCCCGGGGCAAGCTTTCCTTAAGAGCATCAATTAGATCATAAATATCATCTTCTGGAACAATGATTTTCCCACTCAAAGGTACTCTGCCACTATTATCAATTAGTTCTTCCATTCTTCTTAGTAAAGCGAGTAAATGCTCGGTCATAATCAGCACCCCCTACCATCAAGTTTGGCCACTAAAGCCTCTTCCACATGTTTAGGAACAAGCCCCTTAATACTTCCTCCATTAGCCACAACTACCTTAATAATGCTAGAGCTAAGATAGGAATACTCCACATTAGTAGTTACAAAAAAAGTCTCAAGTTTCGGGTCAAGCCTCTTGTTCATCTGAGCCATCTGTAACTCATATTCAAAGTCAGATACAGCTCTTAAACCCTTAACAACAACACTAATACCCCGTTCTCTAGCATAATCAACTAGCAACCCCTCTGAAGAATCAACCACAACATTATCAAGATGAGATACTGCCTCCTTGATTAGTTCTAGTCTCTCTTCCACTGAGAACAAAGGTTTCTTGCTGCTGTTTGTAAAGATTGTGACCCACACCTTATCAAACACCCGGGCAGAGCGTTCAATAATATCAATGTGTCCATTAGTTATAGGATCATAGCTTCCCGGTACTAAAGCATCAGACATCAAAAACTACCTCCCTGCAACTTCAGAAAACTGACCTTGCTATCACCAAGACTTCTAGTCTTAGTCAATACATACCCTTCCCTAAGAGGTAATTCCTCTTTTTTTGGCTGTTCCACAACAACAACACTATCACTTTTCAACAAGGCAGGAAGCAGTTCCAAAACAGGAGAGATTAAATCCTGCCTGTATGGTGGGTCAATAAATACATAATCAAAAACCTTGCCATCTCTAGCAAGTCTTTCTAAAGCTAACCGGAAATCCATTTGCAGAATCACAATATTATCTATCCGCGCTTTATCACAATTCTCTCTGATTATCCCCACATTACCCCTATCTTTTTCGATAAAGGTAACTGATTGAGCTCCTCGGCTGGCTGCTTCAATGCCAATACCACCATAACCTGCAAAAACATCCAAAAAGTCACCAGATATGTACTGACCTAGCATATTAAATACGCTTTCCTTCACTCTATCAGCTGTAGGGCGGACATCTAACCCTTTACCGGATTTTAGTCTCATCCCCTTGGCTTTGCCACCAATGACTCTCAAAGCTGACTGCCCCTTTCTGGGTCTCCAGAATGATTCGCCCTAATACTCGACAATCCCTGCAGTTTTAGTCAAAACTGGCTGCATTCTGTAGTTGATTGTAATATATAGCGAGCATTTGTCAATGCTAATAGCAAAAAGTATGTTGGGGTGATAACATGCAACGACCTCTTGGCATGGTCTATACAGACCTAGCACTAGAAACAGTCCAAAGAACCACTGAAATGCCAGGACTACACATTGAAGAAGAATCAGTCGGCTCCACCCTAATTACCAGGGTATTTGTATCATCTCCTGAAGCTGCAGACCATATTGATAAACCTGAAGGCCAGTATATTACCATTGAAAACAGAGACCTAATCAAACGCAGCAAAAAAGCGCAAGAACAAGTGGCAAAATCTATTGCGAACCACTTAACTAACCTCATTCCTGATTCTGGTACAGTTCTAGTTATTGGACTAGGGAACCGGATGGCAACCCCAGATTCTCTAGGACCAAAAGTAGTTGATCGCCTAATGGTTACAAGACACCTTGGTGATATTCTCCCACCAGAGCAAAGGAAAAACCTCAGACCCGTAGCTGCCTTAACACCTGGAGTATTAGGCCTTACGGGTATAGAAACAGGAGAGATAATCAGGGGTGTAGTGGACAGGATAAAACCCGACCTTGTAATAGCTATTGATGCTTTAGCATCAAGAAGCATTCAACGTATTCTAACTACCGTTCAGATAACCAATACCGGCATTAGACCAGGATCTGGAGTAGGGAACAAACGCAGTGCCATAACACAAGAAACTCTCGGAGTACCGGTAATAGCAATCGGTATACCAACAGTAGTTCATGCAACAACCATCGCCCAGGAAACAATTGAAATTCTGGTAAGAGAACTAAAAGAACAACATAAGTTCTATCAACTACTAGATGACCTTGGAGACAATCAGCAAAAACTTATTGAAGAAATTCTAAATCCCTGGGTAACCAATCTAACAGTCACACCAAAAGAAATAGATGTTTTCATGGAAGAATTAGCTGATGTGGTCTCTAAAGGATTAAACACAGCCTTACAAAGAGACTCAAAAACATATACATTGCTTACAGACTTAAAAGCATGAAAAATGAAGAGCGGACAGTTCTCACTTATCTGTCCGCTCCCCTACAAGAACACTACTAATCGAGGTGTTTCACAAGTTGTGACAATGAACGAGCCTATCCTACCTAGTTGTACCACCGGTACGGCCAGCTAGACTTTGTTCGGCCATTTGAATCATCCGGCGAACCATATGACCACCTATTGCACCATTCTGACGGGAAGGAAGATCACCCCAGTATCCATCGGGAGGAGGGGTAATACCTAACTCCTGAGCCACTTCATACTTGAACTGATCTAGAGCCTGTTCAGCTCCTCTAACCAAAATGCGATTTGATCTTTGACCCTGTGCCATGTTGCGGTTCACCTCCTTTGCATCACTTATTCTGCATCAGAAATAAACTCTATATACTGGTACTATATGTTACGGTTGACTTTAGCAAAATCGTCTAATTTTAACTTGAAATCCGGATAGGAAACACTAGCAATTTCAGCGCCTTTAATTGTTGTTATACCATTAGCATTTAAACTGGCAACAGCTAAAGCTATAGCCATTCTGTGATCACCATCAGCACTTACAGTATTGCCAATCAGGCCTCTACCACCAGTAACTATAAAACCATCTTTCTGTTCAACAATATCTACACCAAGCTTTCCTAAATTGTTGCAAATACTTTTAATCCTATCTGTTTCCTTAACTCTTAATTCTTCCGCTCCTAAGACTTCAGTCTTTCCCTCTGCCTGTGCCGATATTACCGCCAAAATTGGCAATTCATCAATCAAACTTGGGATTATCTCTTTTTCGACCTCGGTACCTTTTAGTTTTGAATATGATACCAAAAGATCACCAACAGGCTCCCCAAAAATATTCCCATGTTCCCTAATTTCTAGTTTTGCTCCCATTCTTTTTAATATGGTAAGAAGACCAATCCTACTAGGATTTAATCCAACATTCTTAATTTCAATTGTGCTTCTAGGTACAGTCAATGCAACTGCTATCCAAAAAGCAGCTGAAGAAAAATCACCGGGAATTTCTAGCTTCCCTGGCGACTTAAGGACTTGACTACCCTTAATAGCTATAGAAGACCCACTCACATCAAGCTTAACACCAAAACTTGCTAAGAGTCTTTCTGTATGGTCCCTGCTCTTTAATTTTTCATGAACTATGGTTGTACCCTCTGCCTGTAAACCAGCTAAAAGAAGAGCAGACTTAACCTGAGCACTAGCCTTAGGCATCTCATATTCAATACCTCTTAACCTTCGACCACGGATACCTACCGGCAAAAGAGCACCATTAGCCCTACCATCAATATCGGCACCCATCAGTCTTAAGGGATCTATAACCCTTTTCATTGGTCTTTCTCTTAAAGACTCATCTCCGGTTAGAACAAAGTATCCCTCAGTTCCTGCAAGTATTCCCATGGTCAATCTAGCTGTAGTACCAGAGTTACCCATATCTAAAGGTCTATTAGGCTCTCCTATGCTGCCTTCTATATAAAGCTCATCATCTGTTTGCTTGATATCAATACCCAGTTGCCTAAAGACATTAATAGTGGTAAATACATCAGCACCGTCAGGAATTCCTGTTATATGGGTATTCCCTTGGGCAAGAGAGGCAAGCATAATAGCTCGGTGAGCTATCGATTTATCACCGGGTACAGTTACCTCATATTGTCTTTCCTTTTCTTTCAGACCTTCTAAGACCCAGGCCATTTAACTCACTCCTTGAAAAAAAGCCTTCAACCAGAATGGCTGAAGGCTTCTCATGCAAAATATTATTCCAGAGAAAGAACATAATAGTAGTGCTCTTGACCACCATAATATACCTGTACATCAAAATCAGGGTAGTTCTCTTCAATAACTGTTGCTAATTCTTCAGCATCTTCCTCTGTGACATCACTACCATAATACAGAGAAAGAATCTCACTATCATCAGTACTCATCTTCCCAACCAGTTCTATAGCTATACTAATTAAATCTGTCCCGGTAGTAACAATTGTTCCATTAGCGACACCAAGATACTCTCCTGCTTTAATCTCTAAATTATCAAACTCCGTATCCCGTACTGCATAGGTTATTTCACCTGTAGTAACAAGTGCTACACTTTCCTTCATTGCTTCTACACGTTCTTCTATTTCACCAGTATCAGTTAAACCTATTGCTGCTGCTATACCCTCAGGCATCGATTTTGTGGGAACAACAAATACCTGTTTTTCTGTTAACCCCTTAGCCTGTTCACAAGCCAAGATTACATTTGAGTTATTGGGTAACAGAACTACAGCTGGAGCTAGAACACTCTCGATAGCATCAACAATATCTTGAGTACTTGGATTCATAGTTTGTCCACCGTGAACAATCCTATCTATCCCCAAGCTTCTAAAGATCTCCTCAAAACCCTCACCCATTGCTACAGCAACCATACCTAGTTCCTTTTCTTCTTCCTCTTGTACACTCTCATGACTAAGAGCTGCATGCTGATCTTTCATATTCAGTATCTCAATATTAGTCAGTTCACCAAAACCAATGAGGTATGAGAGAACATCACCTGGTTTATCTGTATGAACGTGTACCTTAGTCAGATCATCGCTGCCAACAACAATAACGCTGTCACCCATTGTCCCTAAAGTCTCTCTAACAGCTTCTATTGGTACCTGCCCCTTAATGAATAGTTCCGTATCATAAGGGAAAGTGATATCAGCAAGATCCTCAGTTAACTCAAAATCAACCTGTTTTCTAACAACAATATCCTCTAACACTATTTCTTCATTGAGAATACCATGTAAACCACCCTCAAGGAAGAAGATATATCCCTGACCACCAGCATCAACCACTCCCGCTTTCTTCAAAACTGGTAACTGATCAGGTGTTTTTGCTAAAGCAATATTAGCTGCCTCAATGGTTTTCTGTAAGACACCTAGAACCTCTGCTCCGTTCTTGGCAGCATTAATAGCACCATTTCCTGCTTCCTTTGATACCGTCAATATTGTTCCCTCAACAGGTTTCATCACCATCTTGTATGCAGTACGGGATGCTTCTCTTAAGGCTTCAGCAAACGTAGCCGCATCAATCTGTTCATAACCCTTGAGTTCTTCAGCCATCCCACGAAAAAGCTGTGACAAAATCACTCCAGAGTTTCCTCTTGCACCCATCAGGGAACCTTTGGCAACAGCCTGAGCAATCTCTCCTACCGTTGCTTTAGGGTTTCGCTCAACCTCTTCTACAGCAGCCTTCATGGTTAAAGTCATGTTGCTCCCCGTATCTCCGTCTGGTACCGGGAAAACATTAAGAGCATTTACTCTATCCTGTCTTGCTGCAAGGTTGCGATACCCCCCTTTTATAAATTTAAGATAATCAGCCCCGGTCAAAAAATCCATTTTTCCCTCTGCTCCCCCTTAATTAGCGCTCCTTGTTCAACTTCACTCCCGCCACTGTCACATTCACCTTCTTAACCGTTACACCAGTAGCATTTTCAACAAGGTATTTCACTCTCTCCACAACGTTTCTTGCTACCTCAGATATTCTTGTTCCATAGCCAACAATGATATAGACGTTAATAACTAATTCAGCGTCATCAAGGACAACCTCTACACCTCTGCTCAGGTTATCCTTCCCAAGAATACCTGCTAAACCATCACCAATCGTACGTGAAGCCATACCAACTACACCATAACACTCAGTTGCGGCTAAACCAGCAATGGTAGCAACCACTTCATCTGATACAGCAATTTTCCCTAACTCTGTAGTTATCTCCTTGGTCATGAGAACTCCTCCATAGACACTTTGGTAAATACAACAATTCTCGCCTAACTTCTACATTTCCTGCTACTTAACCCAAATAGGTAAAACCCCACCTCTTATATTATATATATATTACCTTTTTCTTGCCTGCAATAGAAACAATGTGTTAAAATGATTAAGGTTTACGGTGGAACTTGTTCCACGTCTATGATTGATTGGGGAGGTGGATGGTATGGCATATACCTGCGCAGTTTGCGGCAAGGGCGCCGGAACCGGGCATTCTGTCAGCCACTCAAACGTAAAAACTAAGAGACGCTGGCAACCAAATCTACAGCGTGTGAAGATACTAGTTGAAGGTACACCACGTCGTGTAAATGTATGCACCCGTTGCTTACGTTCAGGCAAAGTTCAAAGAGTCATCTAGCAAAACGAGCCCTTTACAGGGCTTTTTTGTTTTTTATGAACTCTCTTAAGTCTTCACGGGTGAAAACATATTCTTCCCCACAAAAATGACACTTAGCAACCGTTCTTTCATCACCCATCATCTCAAGCAATTCCTCATCTTCTAGAAGAATAAGGGCTGCAGCGACTTTGTCCTTAGAACATCTACATGTAAAAGAAACCTCTTTTTCATCAATTATTCGATAATCAATTCCAGCAAGAGCTCTAGCAACTAGCTCTTCTGGACCTACCCCAGTTTCGATAATTCTGCTGATATCGGAAAGATCTGCAAAATTAGCTTCAATATTATCAACTAACCCTTCATCATACCCTGGCAAAAGCTGAAGCAAGAGTCCACCAGCAGCCAACACTCCTTCTTTTCCTACCAGAACCCCTAAGGTTGTTGCCGACCTAATCTGCTCAGACTGCCAAAGAAAATAGGTCATATCCTCAGCAATCTCTCCTGATATTAATCTGGCACTACCCGTATATGGTTCCTTTAAACCAAGATCCTTAGTGAGATACATCTGTCCTTCACTGCCTACAGCACCACCAACATCAAGCTTACCATTCTTTAGAGGTAGCTCAACCTCTGGATGACTTACATAACCCCTGATGTGCCCATCAGCATCAGCATCAACAATTAGGTTCCCAAGTGGTCCACCACCATTAACCCTTAAGGTTAAGGTATCATCACCCTTCATACCGGTACTGACAAGGAGTCCTGCAGTCAACAACCTGCCAAGAGCTGCAGTAGCGGTATTGCTTAAATTATGTACCTCTCTAGCAATACTAACAATATCAGTTGTTCTAGCAGCTACAACTCTGATAGAGCCATCTAAAGATATGGCTCTAATCATATAATCCTTCAAGACAAATCCCTCCACGCCTGTCCATGAAATAATTAAGCAGAAGAAGGCCTGTGAAAAGCCCCCTCCTACCTCTACCCTATTTGCTTCCCCGGAAAAAAGAGAACAAACGACCAAACACCTTGGGTAAACGGAAGATACGTGCCTGCATAAATCCAACCCCTTTGCCTGAGTCTTCTCCCTGGGTTAGTATATTCTGACCTTCTGTTTTCCGTTCTTATAACCCCATTAGACCTGCTTCACGCAACTCACTAATGGCCAAATCTACATTGTTTCTACCAAAAACCGCTGAACCGGCAACCAAGACATTTGCCCCTGCCATCGCTAAAGCAGTTGCATTAGTCTTATCAACACCACCATCAACAAAGATCTGTTTTTCTAACTCTCTTTCTTCTAACATACTCTTAAGCTTCTTAATCTTGTCTAAAGATGAAGAAATAAATTTCTGTCCACCAAAACCGGGATTAACGCTCATAATCAAGATAAAATCTAGTTCAGGTAGAATCTCTTCAATGGAAGCTAAAGGTGTTGCCGGGTTTAAAGCTACTCCAGCTTCTACACCATACTCCTTAATCGAACAGATGGTACGGTGTAGATGTCTTGTAGCTTCCACATGTACCGTTAAAAGGTCTGCTCCAGCCTTCACAAAATCCTCAATATACTGATCTGGATTTTCAATCATCAGGTGAACATCAAAAGGCAAATCCGAATGCTCCCTTAATGCCCCTACAACTGCTGGACCAAAAGTAATGTTGGGTACAAAATGCCCATCCATAATATCCAAATGCAAAAGATCTGCGTTTTCTACAGCTTTAACTGAAAGAGCTAGATTAGCAAAATCACCACTAAGAATTGAAGGAGCTATCCTAATACTCAATATCTTCTCTCCTCCCACTCCTCAATTTCTTCTAACATAGATAGATAGTTTTTGTATCTCCATTCAGCAATATCTCCTTGGACCCTCTCTTTAATTGCACAATCTGGTTCACTTTTGTGCAAACAACCCCGGAAGCGACAGTTAAGACTTAAATCCCGAAATTCTAAGAAACAGTGTCCTAAACGCTCCTTAGCCACACTAGTAATATCAAGATTACTAAAACCGGGAGTATCAGCTAGGAAACCATAGCCTTCCACCTTTAGAAGTTCCACATTTCTTGTTGTATGTCTTCCCGCTTTTAGTTTCTTGCTAACAGCTCCGGTTGCCAGATTAAGGTCAGGACTGATGGCATTTAGCAAGGTGGACTTACCGGCGCCACTAGGTCCTGCCACAACAGTTATTCCCTGAGACAAAGCCTCTTTAAGCTTGCTAATACCCTCACCACTAAGGGCACTAGTACATATGACGGGATAGCCAATGTCTCTGTATACTTCAATTATCTGATTAACTTCAGTCAACTCACTAAGCAAATCTATCTTGTTTATAATTATGATGGGTTTTAAGTTTTCATCTTCAATCAATACCAGCAGGCGATCCAAAAGCCCTAAACTCAGACCTGGCATTTTGGTACTTAAAACAATTAATACATTATCCACATTGGCAATAGGGGGTCTTTGCAAAAGACTCTTTCTTGGTAGAATCTCAGTGATAATTCCTTCATTTCCGTCTAATTCAACTACCACCCTATCTCCGGCATAAGCTTTATCTCCTGATTGTCTAAATTTTCCTGGTAACTGCAAATTAATTCGGCGTCCATCTATTTCTGTAGTGAAGAAGTTGCTAAATGCTTTAACAATCAGGCCATCAGGCATACTCTACTCTTCACCCCCAAGATCAATAACCTCTATAGACCTACCATCAGCAGCAACAACGATTCTTGCTGCTTGGCCATACCAGTGAATAGTGAAATTCAAAGTTGCACCCGCTGCTACCCTATCCTGGAACACTCTTCTAGCTCCCTGTTCATCATAGACAGTGACTTTGATACTTTGAACAGCAGGGCTTGATGGTATGGTTACCTGAATGTAATCAACATTTGGAGTAATGCCGATTCCGGTACTAACCTCTAAATCAACAAGATCACCTGGTTTAACTGTCTGCCCATAATCAGGATTCTGTCTTGATACATAACCTGTAGGATAGGCTGTTTCCTTGTTGGTAATTCTGTAGTTCAAACCTTGATCTCTTAATATCCGGGCAGCTTCATCCACATGTAAACCAGCAACACTAGGCATACTGAAAGGTAAAGGTTCAGGACCATCACTAACAACCATTGTAACAGTCTGGCCTCTCTGAATTGGTGACCCGGGTGTAGGATTCTGCCTTATTACCAGATCTTTAGCCACCCTATCACTAAACTCTCTTTGAACATCAACCTCTAGACCAGCATTGCTAAGAATAGTTGTGGCAATACGATAATCCTTGGTTTCAACATCAGGACTACCACCTTCAAGCCACTCTGGTCCCCTGCTAACAACCAGATTAACCACAGAACCATGCTTAACCGAAAGACCCGCTCTAGGTTCTTGACTAATAACATGTCCTGTTGGATACTCATTGCTATATCTATTAGAAGTTACTCTTCCTTCCAAACCAGCCTTTCTTAATTCACTGAAGGCCTCTTCTGATGCCATACCCTCAACAGATGGTACATTAACATCTGGGACCGTGAGCCAGTCCATTAAAGAATAGCCAACATAACCAACTGTAGTTAGTAGAGCAACAAGCAAGAATAATCCTATAACAACCTGCCAGGATACCCTTGGCCCGCCCTTGCGGGGTTTTTCCCCTCTCTTAGACATCTGTCTTCTTTCACCCCCAGTTTTCCTTATCACCTGAGTTCGTTGATGATCATTATCAAAAAAATCACCATTGCCACGATACCAGCTATGCAAGGACTTAATCATATCTTCTGTTGAAGCGAATCTAAGTCCCTGCTCTTTTTCCATGGCTTTAGCTACAATTCTCTCAAGACCAGGGGAAATGTCCTCCCTTAACTCCCCAACAGGTACAGCTTCCTGTTGCAGATGTTTTAAAGCTATCGTTACAGGAGTATCGCCCACAAACGGTACCTCTCCTGTCAACATCTCATAAAGAACCACACCGGTAGAGTATATATCTGATCCTTCTCCTGTGTAGCCTCCCCGAGCCTGTTCAGGAGAAAGATAGTGGGCTGAACCAACAATAACTTCACTGTGTACAATTGTTGTCGAAGCCGACGTAATGGCTCTGGCTATACCAAAATCAGCAACCTTAACCCGGCCACTTTTGGTTAACAAGATATTCTGAGGTTTAATATCCCTGTGGATGACCCCATGTTGATGGGCATGCCCTAACGCCTCAAGAATCTGAAGGGTTATCTCAACAGCCTCATCATCACTCAAAGGAGCCTCATCATTTATCTTATCCTTCAATGTTTGCCCATCCACATACTCCATGATAATGTAGGGTAATCCCTCTTCTTCACCAATATCATAAATAGCAACAATGTTTGGATGGGAAAGACTTGCTGCAGCCTGAGCCTCTCTTTCAAATCTTTTCAAAAATTCACTGTCTTCCACATACTCTGCTCGTAAAACCTTCACAGCTACAGGTCTTTGTAAAAATATATCCCAAGCCTTGTAGACAATGGCCATGCCACCGCCACCAATGCGTTTCTGAACCTCATAACGTTTACCCAAAATCTTCCCTATCACATTCCCACCTCCTGACCCTCTGCTGTAACTAATGCCGCAATCACTGTGGTATTATCCTGACCGCCTCTATCATTTGCTGCATCAACTAGACGTACCGCTAATTGTTCAGGATTCAGGTTTTCCTGCAAGATCACTAACAGCTCATCATCCGTTAACATGGATGTCAAACCATCAGTACATAACAGCAAGAGATCACCCTCCTGTAACTCAACCATATCTTCATCTATTTCACACTTGCTAGCTGTACCCATGGCATTAAGCAAAAGATTCCTCTGGGGATGTCTGTATGCTTCATCTTCTGTAATCTCACCATTGCTAAGCATCTGCTGCACTAGATTATGATCAGCAGTTAATCTGAACAACTCACCATGTCTGTATAAATAGGCACGAGAATCCCCAATATGAGCAAGATAGGCCTTTTTCCCTTTCACAAGAGCAGCAGTAACTGTGGTACCCATACCTGCAAACTCTAAATTGTCAGCAGCCTGCTCATAGATACCCCTGTTGGCAAACAGCAAAGCTTGAGCCAGAAGCTCTTGAACATCAAAAGCCTCCAAAAGATGCTCCTCAAAATATTCTTTGATTCGATCAATAGCCAGTTGACTGGCCACCTCTCCCGCCTTATGTCCCCCCATACCATCCGCTACAACCAATAGGTTCATTGAAGACAGCTGACAATGACAATAGGCGTCCTCATTGTTAGGCCGCAAAAGTCCAGTATGGCTGTAAACACCCACTAACAATCCTTTTCGCCCCTTCCCGGGTTAGAGCTTCTCCCTAGAACGTCTTAACTGACCACAAGCAGCATCTATCTCCTTACCAAGTTCCCTACGTACAGTTACACTAATACCTCTCTCACTCAAAATATCTCTAAACTTGGTCACAGCCTCCGGTTTAGATGGATTAAAGTCTCTTTCCTCAACCGGATTAAGAGGAATTAGGTTTACATGAGCCAGAGAACCTCTTAATAGATTGGCCAGTTCTCTTGCATGCTCTACCCTATCATTAACTCTATCGATAAGTATATACTCATAGGTTACTCTACGACCCGTACTCTCCCCATACTCATTACAAACAGGAATCAACTGCTTTAACGGATTCTTCTTATTTATTGGCATCAAAGTGCTACGCAAAGCATCATTAGGAGCATGCAAAGAAACAGCAAGAGTAATTGGCAGTTCCTCTTTCATCAGTTTTCTGATACCCCATATCAAACCTGAAGTAGAAAGGGTAATATTGCGATAACTAATATTAAAACCTGCTGGTTCATGAACCAACCGCAAAAACTTCATTACCTCTTCATAGTTCTCTAAGGGCTCACCAATACCCATTAAAACCACATGAGAAATACGTTTTTCTTCCTCCTCGGTTGGCCAATCCCTATAGATAGCCAGCAATTGCGCTAACATCTCACTTGCAGTTAGGTTGCGCTGTAATCCTCCAATGGTTGAGGCACAGAACCTACAACCCATCTGACAACCTACCTGAGTAGAGATACACACACTATTGCCATGCCTATATCTTAGTAGAACAGCTTCAATGGTATTCCCATCAGTAAGCTCTAAAAGATACTTTGTGGTACCATCCATACTATTCACTTGGCGATCAACCACTTGCGGATAGCTAATCTTAGCCTTTTCCTTTAGTTCCTCTCTCCATCTTTTAGGGAGATTTGTCATCTCATCAAAGGATGATACTCTTTTGTCATATAACCAGGAGAATAATTGCTTTCCCCTAAACGAGGGTTGTCCCTGGTCCTTGCTCATTTTTTCTAACTCGGCAAGATCCATGCCTATTAACTCAATCACTTTCTTTTCACCATCCGGGCCACAAAGAAACCATCAATACCCAAGTCCTGTGGCAAAATGTGTAACATGCCTCCAACTAGCCTATCCCTTAATACCTCTGGCAAAGAAGGCATATCATCTAAGACTGCATCCTCATGGTCTGCTAGGAAAGCCTTTATTTGTTCTTCATTTTCTTCAGGAGCCAGTGTACATGTACTATATACTAGAATACCACCTGGTTTTAAGGCTAACCAGGCACTTTCAAGAATCTCTCTTTGAATACTAACCAGTTCCTTAATATTTTCTTCACTTTTTTGCCAGCGAGCATCAGGTCTTTTAGCCAGAACACCAAGACCTGAACAGGGAGCATCTACAAGGACCCTATCAGCCTCTAAAGGAAACCTCTTACCTAAATCTTTGGCATCCAGAGAAAGAACATCAATAGCAAAACCTAGCCTGTTAGCATTTTCACTAACTCTCATAAGTCTCTTATCACTCACATCTGTAGCGATAATCCGATTATTATTAGACTTAGCAGCTATTTGCATCGTTTTACTTCCCGGAGCACTACAAGCATCAATTATCGTTTCGTTACTCCCTACCCCTAAAACCTCTACCGGCACCTGTGAACTCTCATCCTGAACCCAGAAGAATCCTTCCTTGTATCCAGGCAAAGACTCGATACGATCATACCCAGTAATTCTAAGAGAATCTTTTAGATACAAACCTTCCTCCACGTTAGTCAACATTGTTTTTAGCTCTTCTTTGCTAATTTTAGAGGTATTCACTCTTAACGTTGTCACAGGTGTCCTGTTATTATGCTCCATTAGGGCTTTAGTTTCCTCAAATCCATATTGTCCTAACCATCTTCTTACCAGCCACTCTGGATGGCAATATCTTAAGGCCAAATTCTCAACAGGGTCTTCTGGCCAGGGTAGCTCTAGATTCCTTGAAAGATTACGACAGACTGCATTTACAAACCTTGAAACCCCCTGATGACCAAACCTCTTGGCAAGATTAGTCCCCTCATGACAGATGGCTCTAGCAGGAATTCTATCAAGATAAAGAAGCTGATAGGCACTTATCCTTAAGATAGCTCTAATCCAGGGGGTTGTCTTTTCAACCCTAGTCTTTGCATGAAGATTTATAGCCCAATCTAGAGAATTTCGCCTTCTACTCACCCCATAAGCTAACTCCATAGCCAGACTACGTTCTACCTTGTTAAGATCATATTCCTTTTCAACTTCACTAAAGGCTCTATCAATATAGATCTCTTTTGTTTCACTCAAATGGAGGGCACGAACTGCTAATTCGCGCCCCGTAGTTTTCCTCTGCAATTATACCTCTCCTAGTCATTCCTCTTAACAGAAATAATTAGATATAGAAGCTGCATCAAAGCCGTCAATAGAGCTGCCAGATAGGTTAATGCAGCCGCACTTAATACAGACTTAACAGGTTTTGTTTCTTCCCTGGTAATATAGCCACCAGACTCTAATAGATATAAAGCTCTTCTAGAAGCATTAGTCTCAACAGGCATGGTCACTACCTGGAACAACACTGCTAGAGCAAAAAAGACAATACCAGCATACATAAGCCCGGTTAGACCAAAGAGAATACCCAGCAAAAATAAGGGAATTGCAGCCTGAGAACCAAAATTGGATATGGGGATAATACTGTTCCTTAGAGTTAACCAGGAATACTGAGTATGGTCCTGGATGGCATGACCAACCTCATGAGCAGCAATCCCTAAAGCTGCTAAGGAATTACTTGAATATACATTAGGTGATAGCCTGACAGCCTTAGCTTTCGGATCATAATGATCGCCAAGCTCCCTATTAATCATCTCCACTCGCACATTATGGATACCAGCGTGTCTTAACATCTGAGCAGCAACATCAGCACCTGTCTTACCACTGCTAGCTCTAACCTTAGAATACTTATTAAAAGCTCCTTTAACCTTGGCCTGCGCATACATGGACAGTATTAAAGCAGGCATCACAAGAATCAAATACAACGGATCAAAAAACATCCAAATCTCTCCCTTCTACAACCTCTCTCCTATTTTCAAGTCATGTCCATTCAAAAAAGCACTCATTGGCATCCTTTTGCCATTAGCAGGCTTAATTTCCTTAAGCAAGACTGCTTTAGAACCTGTTGCCACTATGATACCTACCTTTTGTAAAACATCAATAATCTCTCCAGGAGTACCAATGCCTTCTACAACTTCCCCAGCATACAGCTTTATGGCCTTCCCCCTGAGGGTTGCGGTGGCACCAGGCCAGGGATCTAGCGCTCTAATTTGATTTACTATACTCTCACTATCTTTATGCCAATTAATTACCTCATCTTCAGGTGTCAGTTTGGGTGCATAAGTAGCCAGGGAATCATCCTGAACGACTCTTGGCACCTCCCTGTCCTCTAAGAACAATCTTAAAGTATCAACTAACAGCTCTGCACCCACCTTAGCCAACTTATCATGTAAGGAACCACCAGTATCACTACTGTTAACAGGGATCTCTTTTTTCAGAATCATATCCCCGGTATCCATTCCCTCTGCCATGAACATGGTAGTAATTCCGGTAACCTCTTTGCCATCCATAATGGCTCGATGAATCGGTGCAGCACCCCGATATTCGGGTAACAGGGAACCATGGACATTAATACAACCATACCTTGGTATATCAAGAATCTCTTTAGGTAGTATTTTACCATAGGCTACAACAACAATAACATCAGGCTCCATAGCCCTAATTTGCTCAATAAACTCAGGATCTCTAGCTCTTTTAGGCTGGAAAACTGGAATTTCATAAGAATTAGCTAGTTCCTTAACCGGAGAAGGAGTCAACACCTTGCCCCTGCCCTTTGGTCTATCGGGGTTAGTTACTACAGCCATCACACCAAAACGGTTCTCAACCAAAGCTTTTAAAGACACCTCTGCAAATTCAGGTGTACCCATAAACACTACCCTTAATTTGCTCTCAGGAGGAATCTCCATAACTTTCTTAGCCTTATCAATAAAGAGAATACCATCAAGATGATCAATCTCATGCTGAAGAGCCCTACTAAGTAGCCCTTCACCTCTAACCCAGATTTGTCGGCCTTGGCGATCATAGCCCTTAACTTCAACTTCTCTACCCCTAGTAACCTCACCTATAAGGTCTGGGAGACTAAGACACCCTTCTAAAGCAGTCTCCTCTCCTTCCTGCATGGTTACCTCAGGGTTAATAAGTTCAATTAAGCCCTCTCCAACATCAAGAACAATAATTCTCTTGTTAATCCCAATCTGTGGTGCAGCCAGCCCAACTCCTCCTGCTGCGTACATGGTTTTAGCCATCTGATCGAGCAGTTCCCTGGTACTGTTGTTAATCCTTTTTATCGCCTTGCTTTTTTTTCTGAGAACAGGATCTTCTTCACCCGTAAAGATGGGCAAAGCCTCTATCCCCTCATAAAAATCTTCTGACATCTCTGTACTCCTTCTACAGCATGTTATATGGATCAGTATCAACCACAACTCTAGTTGTCGGTTTCAATCTTTTTCCCTCTAACCATCCATTGGGCATAAGCCTCTTAAGAACAGCCTTAGTCTTGTTTTCCTCACCAATCTCTTTAATGGTTATCTGCCACCTGCTTCTCCCTCTTAACCTTGGTAGAGGTGCTGGCTGGGGTCCTAAGATATCTATTTCCTTTCTCAATATCTCAGCTAACCCATTCAATTCAGCTATAACCACTTTTTGATCCGGATCAGAAACCACAATCCTAGCTAGAGAACCATAGGGTGGATAACCAAGCTCTTTTCTAGCTAGTATCTCTTCTTCATAAAACTCTCTATAGTCCTGCTTCAATGCAGCTCTAATAGCATAATTATCAGGGCTAAAGGTCTGAACAACTACTTCACCTTCCAAATCAGCCCTACCTGCTCTACCAGCCACCTGAGTTAACAAAGAGAAGGTTCTCTCTCCCGCTCTAAAATCCGGTAGATGCAAAGATGTATCAGCAGAAATAACTCCGACAAGGGTCACCCTACCAATATCCCAACCCTTAGCAATCATCTGTGTACCAATCAATATATCAATTTCACCTTTAGCAAAGGCTGTATAGATCTCCTCATGAGCACCCTTACGCCTGGTAGTATCCACATCCATGCGCCTGACCCTTGCTTGCGGATAAGCCTTCTTAACTATTTCCTCTACCTTCTGGGTACCAATACCAAAAAACCCAATCTGGGTACTCTCACAACCTGGACACTGCACAGGTACCTTCTCTGAATAGTCACAATAGTGGCATAGAAGCCTTTCTTTCTGCTGATGATATGTTAAGGATACATCACAGTTAGGGCACCTTCTCGCCTTCCCACAACCCCTGCAGAGTACAAAGGTTGAATGCCCTCGACGATTTAGGAACAGCATTACCTGTTCCTTTCTTTCAAGTCTTCTGGCAATACCTTCCCTGAGAGTCTGACTCAGCATTGACCGATTTCCCCGTTTAGACTCTGCTTTCATATCCACCACTGAAACCTTAGCCATTCCCTGACCAATTCTTTCAGGTAGTTCTAAAAGAACAAATTCCCTTTTTTCAGCCCGATAATATGATTCAAGACTAGGAGTTGCACTCCCAAGAATACATTTTGCACCTGCTAGACTAGCTCTTTTAATTGCTACCTCTCGGGCATGATACCTTGGCGACTCCTCTTGCCTGTAAGTATTCTCATGTTCCTCATCTAAAACTATCAACCCCAAGTTACTTAAGGGTGCAAAAACAGCTGAACGGGCTCCTACCACCACATCCACCTTGCCCTGATAAATCCTCATCCATTCATTATATCTCTGTTCATCGTTAAGCCCACTATGCAGCAGAGCTACCCTGCTACCGAAACGCTCCCTAAATCGCTTGGTAATCTGAGGTGTTAAGGCAATCTCAGGAACCAGAACAATAGCGGTCTTGCCCTGTTTTCTAACTTCCTCAATACTCTGAAGATAGATCTCTGTCTTACCACTCCCTGTTACTCCATGTAACAGATAAACCCTATCCCCATGATTTTTCATTGATTGTATCACATTTACCTGCTCAGAGGTAAGTGTTGGCCCTTCAAAAACATCAATATCATCAATATCTTCCCCTACTTCAACAAAACTTACCAGTCCCTTATCAATGAGGCTTCTTACAACCCCTTGAGATACCCCACAGTCTCTAGCCAATGCAGCCATGGACTCAGCAGTCCTGCCATTTAAGAATTCCAAAACCATTCTCTGTTTTTCAGTTACTCTGACTTCAACACCAGCAGAACTCAAAGCCAAAACCTTTTTTTTCTCTCTTCCTTTCCGCACTGGAGCAGGAAGCATGGTTCTATAGACCACACTCAAGGGAGAAAGATACTCAGTAGCTATCCAGGAAGCTAAAGCCAAAAGCTCAGCATTCAAAAGTGGTTCCTCATCAACCACTCCAGCAATCTCCTTTAACTCAGCCACTTCCGACTCATCACTTAAAGAGAGAACATAACCAA
Source organism: Thermaerobacter marianensis (assembly GCA_020724425.1). Lineage (GTDB taxonomy): Bacteria > Bacillota > Sulfobacillia > DVGY01 > DVGY01 > DVGY01. The sequence continues at coordinate 102,074 of DYGY01000001.1, read as the reverse complement.
TGGCTTTTCTGTTACCAAAGGGTACCTCTACCCTCTGCCCACAAGCTACCCTTCCCTGTAACCAATCAGGGATTAGATAATCAAAGCTATGGTCTATATCTTTGCTGGCAATATCGACCAAAACCTGAGCATATGGCTTCACACATTCTCTCCCCTTTAACATATATACTGTATTTTACCATTATCAGCTATCCCCTACAATCGAAAAGACACCCTTTAAGGTGTCCTTCCCGAATATATAAGGAAAATTCTATAGCTTCATAATTTGATCAAGAATCTTTGTGGCCACATCTTCCTTGAGCATTAACGGGAATTCTTCATGAGTTCCATCAGGGAAAACAAACTTAACAATGTTGGTATCCACCCCAAAACCTGCTCCCTTTTGCGCCACATCATTAAGGACAATAAAGTCAAGATTCTTCTTCTTTATCTTCTCTAAAGCATAGGAAAAACCGTTATTAGTCTCTGCTGCAAAACCAACCACAATCCGCTGATCTTTGTTCTGACCAAGTTCAGCAATTATATCTGGGTTCTTCTCTAAATCAAGAATAAGGGTGTCTGCACCCTTCTTTATTTTCTCTGCTGCCCTGTTTTTAGGTCTGTAATCAGCTACAGCAGCAGTACCTATGAAAATATCTGTTTCATCAAAATACTTAATGGCAGCCTCTCTCATCTCTATGGCTGTATTTACAGACACTACCTTAACTTTAGGGGGTAGTTCAATACTGACAGGACCGGAAACAAGAATGACCCTAGCTCCTCTCTCTGCTGCCTTTCTAGCAATAGCATAACCCATCTTCCCTGTGGATGGATTAGAAAGAAACCGAATAGGGTCATAATGCTCCCTAGTTGGACCTGCAGTAATAAGTACAGTTTTGCCAAGCATATCCTTAGGACTTAAAAGATACTTAATCTCATTAAAAATCTCTATAGCTTCAGGCATTCTACCTTTACCAACAATACCTGTAGCCAAACGCCCTTCTTTAGGCTCCATTAACTGATAGTTATCATAACTGTCAAGTCTCTTAAGATTAGCCTGAGTTGCCGGGTGAGCATACATGTTATGATTCATAGCCGGACAAATTAGTCTTGGACAAGTTAAGGCTAGATTGGTCGTACTTAAATAGTCATCAGCAATACCATTAGCAAACTTGGCAATGACATTAGCAGTTGCCGGAGCCACTACCATTAGATCAGCTTTTTCAGATAACACTATGTGTTCAACAGGATACTTCTTGTACTCTCCTACAACATCAGTGAAAACCGGATTGCCTGAAAGACTCTCAAAAGTTAAAGGTGTGACAAATTTCGTAGCATGCTCAGTCATAATAACATAGACATCGGCACCCTCCTTTTTCAAGAGTCGTACCAACTCCACACTCTTATATGCCGCTATACCACCACTTACCCCCAACAGGATAGTTTTCCCCGCTAGCATTACCTTCTCCCCCTATTTGATCCCAGTTTTCACTCGCTTGTAACTAAATGTTCCTTCAGCTAGTTCCTCCATCGCTACTGTAACTGGCTTGTTTGATTGACTTTCAACTAGAGGTAGTGCATCTTCAACCAATTGCCTTGCTCTTTTCGCTACCAGAATTACTAGAGAATATCTGGCATCAACCTTTTCTAAAGCTCTGTCTGTTGTATCTGTATACACCAATCCTTCACCTCACATAAGACTTTTCCCAATTAACTTCTCCACTGTTGCTTTCTGTCTCTTAATTTTTAAACTCTCACTGACAATGATAGCCTGTAAGTCTGATACCGCTTTGTCTAAATCATCATTTACAATAACGTAGTCATAATGATTTATGTAGTTTAACTCAATCTCAGCACTCTTTAGTCTCTGAGATCTAGCCTGCTCAGTTTCCGTACCACGTCTAGTAATACGCTGACGCAACTCTTCTAAAGAAGGAGGTAGAATGAATACATATACTGCTTCAGGATAGACATTTTTAAGAGCTAGAGCCCCCTGAACATCCTTTTCAATAATAACGTCTATACCTTCCTTAAGCCAGTCCTCCATAGGTTGCCTAGGAGTAGCGTAATAGTTTCCATATACCTCTGCATGTTCCACAAACTTACCTTCACTAAGACCGTTCTTAAATACCTCTTCATCCATGAAGTAGTAGTTGATGCCATCAACTTCTCCCTCACGCGGCTGTCTTGTTGTGACCGAGACTCCATAACGAAGCTTGGGCATCCGTTTTTGCAATAAAGCCCTAATTGTACCTTTTCCTGCTCCAGAAGGTGCAGAGATAATGGTTAGAACACCCTCTCTCATTACTCCACCACCTTCTCCACAACCTCCTTGCCCCCCACACGATGAGCAACTGTTTCCGGTTGCACTGCTGAGAGAATGATATGACCGCTATCAGTAACAATTACGGCTCTTGTTCTTCTCCCATAAGTAGCGTCAATCAAAAGGCCTGATTCCCTAGCCTCACTAATAGTTCTTTTAATAGGTGCAGATTCTGGGCTAACAATAGCTATGATTCTGTTTGCAGCAACAATATTCCCAAAACCAATATTGACCAACTTGATATCCATACTAACTCCCCTCTCCCACCTGCTACTCAATATTCTGCGACTGTTCTCTAATCTTTTCAAGCTCACTCTTAATACTAACTACCTTCTGTCCCATAGAAGCATCCTGGGCTTTAGACCCAATTGTGTTTGCTTCCCTGTTAATCTCTTGCAGGATAAATTCAAGCTTCCTGCCCACTGGACCATCCTCAGCAAGTGTCTCTGCTAAAAAATCAAGATGACTATAAAGCCGCACTATCTCTTCAGTGATGCTAGAGCGATCCGCATAGATAGCTATCTCACTAGCCAATCTCACCTCATCAACAGTTGCTTCAGAATCCCTCAAAAGCTCATTCAGTCGTTCCCTTAATTTAAACCGATACTCTTCAACTACCAGAGGAGCCCGCTCTTCTATCTCTTGAGTATACTCCCTGATAAGCTCTGCCCTCTTAAGGAGATCCTTAACAAGGGTTTCACCTTCCTGTCTACGCATAGATAAAAGACTCTCTAACGCTCCTAAGAGAGCCTTCTCCATTAGCACCCAGACCTCTTCAATATCTGCTTGTTCTTCCTCTAAAGAAAATATCTCAGGCATCATGGCCAACTGATTAATATCAACCTGGCCACCCAAATTCAGCTCAGCCTTCAATCCTTCTAAGGAACTATAATAGGCGAAGGCCAAATCCCTGTCAACACGGAGATTCTTCTCTCCCTGCCCGGTTCTCTCTACAGAAAGATAAGCATCCACCCTACCCCTTGAAACCCTGCTAACAATATTCTTACGGATACGCTCTTCTAGAGAATAATACTCCTTTGGCATCTTCACTGACACATCAGCAAAACGATGGTTCACTGATTTCAGTTCCACTCTCACTGAATAGTTGTCTCCATTCTCTTCAGCTCTACCATAACCAGTCATACTATAAACCAAGAATAATCAGCCCCTATTCCCCATATAATCTCTCCAAATCCTCTTTAACTCGTACTGCTCTGTTAATGGCGTTCTTAGCATCCTCTATAGTATAGATATCTGCAGGACTTTGATAACCCTGATTATTCCCAAGGGGATAACGAGTATCATTAACGAAATTATCTAAAAAATCAAGATTCTCCACGATATCCTTCAATGCCTGCTCATCAGGAAAATTCCTTTTGAAAATAGAGGGCAAATAGTGGCTCTTAATAGGCCCAAGACCCTTCTTGTAAAGAAAGGCCTTAGCAGACTTCTCAGCTCCCTGCTGAGCAAAGAAAATAGCCTGAGGAACAAAACCGTTATCCTTTAATAAATTTGCCGCCTCTAGATCTTTTTTAGCTATTTCCGTAAAGGCCTCAAAAAGCTCCATCTAGATCCCTCCATGCTTGTACCTCAAAAACTACTATGCCTAAAATAGGTCCTTTAACCTTTTCATGGCTTCCTCTAAACGATCATCAGCAACACTTAAACTGATTCTGAAATATCCTTCACCCTGTTTCCCATAAGCAGAGCCAGGAGTAAGGACGACACCAGTCTTCTCTAATACCAAAGAAACAAACTCAGCTGAACCATACCCCTTTGGTACATGAGCCCAGATATAGAAGGAACCCTTTGGTGGTGGTATCTCAATACCAATCTCCTTTAAGCTTCCAATCACAAGATCCCTTCTCCTCTGATACATACTATTAAGACTATCCCTAAACTCCTTAGGGGTATTCAGCAAGGCTTCAATACCAGCTTTTTGAATAGCGGTAAACTGACCGGAATCCGTATTGGTCTTAATTATTCCCAAAGCATCAATATATTCTTTACCACCAACAGCATAACCAATACGCCAACCCGTCATATTATACGGTTTAGATAGAGAACCAAATTCAATAGCAATATCCTTAGCACCATTAACCTCAAGAATACTTGGAGCCACATAACCATCAAAGGTAATGTCTGTATAAGCTGCATCATGGCAAATCAGAATGTCATACTTCTTCCCATAAGCAACCGCTTCCTCAAAAAAACTAAGATCAGCCACACCGGCAGTCGGATTATTCGGATAGTTAAGGAACATAATCTTAGCCTTTTTGGCTATCTCCTCAGGAATAGCTGAAAAATCAGGTAAATAGCCATTTTCAGCTAAAAGAGGCATATCAAAGACCTTTCCCCCGGCAAGGCTTGTATGAATGCCATAAACCGGATAACCAGGATCAGGTACCAAAACATAATCCCCTTCTTCCACATAAGCCCAGATCATATGAGCTAAACCCTCTTTCGAGCCAATTAGAGCGATAGCTTCATCCCCTGGATCAACTTCAACACCATGCCTGTTAAAATAATACTGACTAACTGCTTTACGAAACTCCCTATGACCAACATAACTAGGATACTGATGATTAGAAGACTTCCTAGCCTCCTCTATCAACCTTTCTACCACATGATCCGGGGTGGGTTGATCTGGATCACCAATACCCAGACTGATTACATCCACCCCCCTCTCAATCGCCGCTTCCTTTTTCTTATCAATCTCAGCAAAAAGATAGGGTGGTACCGCATTAATTCGTTTAGCTCTTTCCAAGAATCTTCCCCTCCTGCCAATAGTATACCCCGGTAAATACCTCAACTGCTGGTCCTTCCATCAAACAAGACTCACCGGGTTTCCAGCTAATCATTAAATCTCCACCAGGTTGTTTGACTACAACCACACTATCAACTACTCCTTGACTGAATGCTGCTACCATGGAAGCACAGGCTCCCGTACCACAGGCCATGGTAATGCCAGAACCTCTCTCCCACACCCTCATAGTTATCTCTCCATAATTATCAACAGCTACAAACTCCACATTAGTGCCATCAGGATAAGCCTTCTCAAAAATAGGCCCATACTCCTCCAAAGGAATCAAATACGGATCTTTGACAAAGGCCACTATATGGGGATTACCCATGGAGACCTCCTGAAAAGAAAAAGAAACACCTAAAGCCTCTAAGGTAACAGAATCCTTGAGCTTTGGTTTTCCCATATCAACTATCGCAGAAACTACCTTTCCTGCCTCAGTATTAAGCTTAAGCTTTTTAATACCTGCCCTTGTTTCAATATCCAACTCTTCTTTATTAGTTAGACCATGATCATAGACATACTTACCAAAACCCCTAATCCCATTACCACACATCATCGCCTCACTACCATCCGCATTAAAAATCCGCATCTGAAAATCAGCCATGTCTGAAGGTAGAATCAGGATGATTCCATCAGAACCAACTCCAAAATGCCTGTTAGAGATATCCCTAGAAAGAGCGGCCCAATCCAACTCATTCATATCTTCACTGATAGTATCAAAAAAGAGATAGTCATTACCTAATCCCTGTAGTTTCGTGAATCTAAGCTCCATCCATCTGCTCCCTCCAAGAAATATTTCCCTATATTATATCACAGACTCCCAAAAGCTACTCTCCTTAGATTAACACTAAAAATATCTACCACACCAGCACTTAAAGCTGTAAACAGGACCACAACTGACCACTCATATAATCCCAATGGTACAGTCTGAAAAGCGATAGCTCCAAAGGGGAGATAAATAACACCCAAAAGAATCAATAACGAGGAACCAACAGCTAAGGGTAGATAGCGATTTCCCCAGAGATTTAGCTCCCATAATGACCTGTTCTCTGTTCTCACCTCAAAAGCATGCACAAGCTGAGAAAGCACCAATGATGCCAGAACAGCTGTCCTAGCCCTATCCACATCACTGCCAGTACTTAAAAGATAGACAAAAACCCCGATAGCTGCTAAAGCAATAGCTATACCCTTCATAATTATCCTGATACCTAGACCCCCTGCTAAAATACCCTCTTTAGGATCCCTTGGCTTCCTTGTCATCACTTCTGAATCGGGAGGTTCCACCCCTAAGGCCAGAGCAGGCAGACCATCAGTAACTAGATTAACAAGCAGAATATGAATTGGCAGCAAAGGTAAAGGCAAACCCAACAGAGTACCCACCAGCATAACCAGAATCTCCCCAGTATTACAGGAAAGCAAATAGCGCAAAAACTTACGAATATTATCATAAATGGCTCTACCCTGTTCAATAGCCTCAACAATAGCTGAAAAGTTATCCTCTAAAAGAACTAATGAGGCAGCCTCTTTAGTTACATCTGTACCACTCCTACCCATAGCTATACCAATATCCGCTTCCTTAACAGCAGGAGCATCATTAACCCCATCACCGGTCATAGCCACCACGTGACCACTCTCTTTTAACACCCTGACAATTCTGAGCTTATGTGAAGGAGTAACTCGAGCTAGTACATACACCCTAGGTAGAAGATTCTTTAACTGCAGATCACTAAGATTATCTAATTCAGCACCTGTTAGAACAATCCCTCCAGGAGGCAAAAGATTAATCTGCTCCCCAATGGATTTAGCAGTAGCGGGATGATCTCCTGTAACCATAATGGTTTTTATACCAGCTTTCCTGCTCTTTGCTAATGAGAGCTTCACTTCTTTCCTGGGGGGGTCAGAAATACCCATCAAAGCCAGAAACTCTAAACCCTCTTCCCACTCTTCCTCTAAAGAGGTAAGTTTCTTTTTACCCAGAGCTAATACTCTTAAAGAAAGTCCCGCCATTTCTTCGTTATCCTTGTGTAACCTCACCTTATCAACCATTTGGCTTTTATCTAGGATGACATCAATAGCCCCTTTGCTAAAGACCCAGATTTCCCCTGTCCTTCTATCCCTGTAGGCTACAGTCATCATTTTTCGCTCAGAAGAAAAGGGAATCTCCCCAAGCTTCTCCCATCTTTTTAATACACCCTCTATTGAAACCCCCTTTTCTTTAGCTCCCCTTACCAGAGCAACCTCAGTGGGGTCTCCCTCTTCAACTAAAGCCGTACTCAGAAGAATACTCTCTGCCAAATCACTATCAATCTCATCTATAGTCAATATCCTATTTTGAAACCTTATCTCCCTTAGAGCCATCCTTCCCTCTGTCAGAGTTCCCGTCTTATCTGAACAGATAACTGTAGCACAACCTAAGGTCTCTACCGTGGGTAATCTTCTGACAATGACATTAATCTTTATCATTCTTTGTACCCCAATAGCCAAAGCAATAGTTACAATAGCTGGTAGACCTTCAGGGATAGCAGCTACAGCCATACTTACACCTGCTAGAAACATCTTGTAGATAGACTCACCCCTGATAACCCCTGCTAAAGCCACAAAAGCAGAAACACTAAGACAGACAGCTACAAGCACAATACTAAGCTTATGCAACCGTTTCTGCAGAGGTGTCATCCCTACCGTTGCCTCCTGCAAAAGATGAGCTATCTTGCCAACCTCAGTTTTTGCCCCTGTTGCCACCAAAACCGCTATCGCCCTGCCCCTAGTAACCATGGTCCCCTGATACACCATGTTGGCGGTATCTGCTAAAGGCTTTGCTTCCCTTAAAGTCTCCTCCCGCTTATTAACCGGAACAGATTCCCCGGTTAAAGCCGCTTCATCAATCTCACATTCATGGGCTTCAATAATCCTGCCATCTGCAGGCACCCTATCACCCGCTTCAAGCAAATAGATATCTCCTGGTACTAACTCCTCTGCATCTATCTTAACTACCCTACCATCTCTTCTAACTCGAGCTATAGGAGCTGCATAACTCTTTAATGCCTCTAAAGCCTGTTCTGCCCTGAATTCCTGCACAAATCCTAGAATGGCATTAAGCAGAACAATGACTGCGATGGTTATGGCATCAACCCTTTCCCCTAAAAGGAAAGAGACCACTGTTGCCGCTAGCAGGATTAGGACCATTAATTCCTTAAACTGACCTAAAAAAACTAGAACCCAGTTGGTCTTTTGCCCTTCCGGCAACCGGTTATAGCCAAACTCCTCTAACCTCTTTTGACTATCCTTGGTAGATAAGCCCTCTAAAGAGGTTCTTAACTCCTTAAGTACATCCTGATAGCTACCTAAAGACCAGTTGGTCATGGCATCTCCTCCTTGGAAACCATTAAATCGATATGCCAGAACCAACCGTTCTATGAATGAAAAAACCGCCCCATCAGGAGCGGTTCAGATACTTCTTAAAAACCCTATCTATTCTTTCCTCTTCCCTCAGTATCTTCCCGTTATCATCAATGGCATAATAGGCTCCATTAACCTCTCTAGTCTTAAGTTCACCCCTAGCAAACCTATTCCCTTTAAAGTGAGGAGCATCTAGCAATCCAATCTCAATAGCTTTAGAGATAGCATCAGGATTAATAAGACCATCCTGACCAAGACTGTTAATAGCCTCTAAAAGTATCTTTGCTTCCCTTAATAACTCCTCTTTCCTTTCCTGCACCAAAGGATCAGCTGTCATATCAGGTAGCCCAAGCATTGCATTTCTAATAACCTGTCCAGCAATCCTGCAGCTTTCAATGACATCATCTGCAGTTGCAGCATGATCAGCCTCAGAAAAACTTACCACATGGACAATATGAGGCTCTAAAGCCATCTGTAAAAGAGTAGAGGAAGCCAACTGCCCCTTAGCCATATCCAAATCAGCAGGATAACTAGAAAGACCGGTCCGCACCTGCCTGTAAGTTACAAAACCTTCATCATGAAGACTCTCAATTAGTTCTTTTTTAGCTAACATCTTAGCTAGATCCATCCTAAAAGAGGTACCTGGAGGTGTATTCCACATATACTGAGCTATATACTCTTTAACACCAGATTCCTTAGCGTTATATGCTGCCAGATACGCCATGGCAACAGCAATAGTGTCATGGGCATCCCTTAGACTCCAATGGTGAGATTCATTCATCTCCACAGGGATATCCCTTTCTCCATGCCATCTAGCAACCTCCTGACTCTCCCTTACCCTCTCAGCAACAGACCTTGGACCCCTACCATCAAGCACACTATACCAGGTTAGAGGAATAGCAGACCAGGCATTATTAATACTCCTATGTAACACGTCTGCTAAAGGAACCAGATCCTTTGTCCCACTATAGCTTCGCATCAAAGGATAGTTACCAGTCCTTGAAACCAGAAAAAGACTCCTAAAATCCTCAAAGGAACGTACAGGTACCCCCCCAGCTCCATCCTGACTCTTCTTTCCCAATTCGGGCTGGAAGAAAGCCTCCTGAGCATTCTGATCTAATCCCAAAGAAATAATATCTAAGACCTTGGCTTCAGAAATCTTCCTGATACCAGCCTCTGTATCCTCAAGTGTTGGCAAACCAAAATGATGCCTGATAACCGGCCACGGTGCCTTCCACTCAATTCTCCCTTTTAATGAACCAGGATAGCTTATCTCTCCCTTGGCCCTCTCTTTACCTTTCAAAAAAGCCACAATCTCTTCAATTGGTGTACTGCCACCAAAAACCTCAGCAAAAATCCCACTTTCTTTAGCCACTTTAGCTACAGGATCAGTACCACCAAAGATAAACACCTTATCCTCCAAACCCGTTTCCATGATGGCTTGACCCAACTCCATAAATAAATATCTGGCAGTCTCAGGAGTCAACCTGTACCCTACAGCCACAATATCAGGATCAGTTTCAATAACTGCACCTAAAAGTTCCTCAATGGATACAGCCGGACCAAGAAAGGTTGTCTCATACCCCTGTTCTTCAGCCAGTTTCAAAAAATTCAGAGGCCCAGCCACATGAACACACTCACCAACAGCTGCTGCAACAATAGTTTTCACTCAACCAACTCCCTTCCCAAACTTTACCCACTCAAGTATTTCATCCACACCCCTATACTCTAAACCCATAGTTTTTAATGACCTGCCACTTAAACGATAGTCTGTACCTGTCATTAAATAGGCTAGTTCAATAATTAGATCAGTAGCGGGTACAGCAACATTTGCCACCCTGGCTAGAGCACTCAGAGGTACTAAAGAAGTAGCCACATCCTCATAGATATACCTATGGTCTAAAGTATCAGGTGCCTTAATATCAGAATAGCCTAGAGTATTTTGGATGGCTTCATAAAGAGTATTCCCCTGGGCACCATAAGCACAAACAAGCCAATCATGAGCACTCTGGGCCTGGATATCAAAAACTTTAGCAACCTGAAGCCTCTCTCTATCTAAAGCCTCTAAAACATTAGCCACAGCCGGAGTAATTCCCTGATGATAATATGTGAAAGCACCATCAGTTGCCTGAATCCAACCCGCATTCAATAAGGTTGGTGCTGGATGAAAAATACCCCCAATATTATCAAAACCGGTATGCAAAACACTAGGCGACTCCTTAAACTGAGGAAAAGCATCCCCCAAAAACCCAAGAATCTCCCCAGTCCTAGAAGCAGGCAAAGCAGCAAAACCAACCTCATTCTTAATGCTATAGATATTTACCTGTCCCTGTTCAATCACCCTGCTAGCAAACAAAAACGTCTGAGTCTCAGCAACAGTAACTCCCTTAACACCATTTCTCCTCAACAGAGCATCAAACTCTAAAGCTCCTCCCGTTCTCCCAGGATTAAGTACAACCACTTGATTCTCATGAACATACTGACTTATACTCAAAGCCACATCCCTATGACTAGAAGCAGGAACCACAACCATAACCACATCAGCATTATCAAGAACAGTACCATAGTCAGCAGTGACACGACTCAACCTACCAATACCAGTTAGAGAACCACCTAACTTGATACCTCCATGCTTCTCTATACCCATCATGGTTTCAAGACTTCTGGTAAAAAGGCTTACCTCATAACCCAACAAAGCCAGATACCCAGCCATCGCTTGCCCACCATGTCCTGCCCCCAAAATAGCAAAACGAGGCTTGCTCACAAAAAATACCCCCTCCCAACACAACTCCCATTATATTATTCTTTCCTGTTTAAGAACAATTCCATTTTCTTAACAATCTCCTCACTCTGCTTAATAATCTCCTTTAGTTGAGCCAAGTTATCCTCAAGTTCCGCCATCAATCCCGGATAAATCTCAGCAAAAGCCAGAATCTCATCCCTGTCTATAGACTTTTTCTTTAAACCCATGGCTAATCCCTCCAACTATCTCTTAAACTTAGCCTGCCCAGATAGAAAGCCCCTAAACCCAAATAGACTCCTCACCTTGTCCCCTTCTCCTCCCTGATGATATACTAAGGTGATTAAGGGGGTAATATCATGAGCTTTGATGGATTAATGCTAAAAGCCATAGTTAACGAGATAGCTTCCATCCTACCAGCAAAGGTGGAGAAGATACACCAGCCTGATAATCTGGAACTGGTATTCCTTTTGCAGGCTAGAGGTTCAAAAAGACTCTCCATCTCTGCTCATCCTCGTTTTGCTAGGATACATCTAACAGAGCATAAGTCAGTTAACCCACCCACTCCCCCAATGTTCACCATGGTACTAAGGAAGCACCTCCAAGGAGCTATCCTCCACTCCATATCTCAACATGAACTAGAAAGAATCTGCTATCTAGATTTTCAAGGTTATGATGAACTTGGAATGAATACCAGTCACAGACTGGTAGTTGAACTCATGGGTAAACACAGCAACATCATCCTTTTAGATAATGAAGGAAAGATCCTTGATGCCATTAAAAGAATTCCTCCATACTTAAGTCGTATCCGTACCGTTTTACCTAGCCAGAAATACATTCTACCACCTGCCCAAGGAAAAATTAACCTCTTAAAAGAAACAATAATTCCTGAAAATCAGGCAGGAACCATGAGAGAGACACTATTTAAGAACATAGAGGGGTTAAGCCCACAGAGCAGCAGCGAGATTCTCTTAAGTCTTAACTATGACCCAGATCTCCCCTGGAATGAACAGAATCAGGAGGAAGTCATTCTCAAGGTACAAGAGTATATTAATGCTATCGCCAATAACCAGACAACCCCATCCCTAAGACCAGGCAAAATAGCCTTTGCTCCCTTTATGCTTAAGGGTATGGACATAAAGGAATATTCTTCACCAAGCAAACTCTTAGATATTGTCTATACAGAAAAAGAGAATACAAACAAGCTCGAAGAAAAAAGAAAACAACTAGATGATATTCTAAAGAACCACTTAGATAAGCTTGCTAGAAAAAAAGACGTCCATGAACAATCCTTAGCAGAAGCAAAAAATGCAGAAAAATATAAGCTTTTTGGTGAACTCCTAACAGCTAATCTCTATCAGCTAAAACAGGGAGAAGAAAAAGCAATTCTCCAAAACTATTACAATCAAGAAACAGTTGAAATACCTCTAGATACTCAAAAAAGTCCGGCAGATAATGCTCAGAGATACTTCAAACAATACAATAAGGCTAAAAGAACAAAAGAAACCCAATCAGCCCTGCTTGTGGAAACAATCTCTGAACTGAACTACCTTGATACAGTATCTCAGGCCATAGCTGATGCTGAAACTCTAGATGATTTTGCAGAAATCCATGAAGAACTTATCAAAGAAGGCTATGCCAAAGCAAAACAGCAAAAAAAGAAAGAGGATCCTAAAAAACCGGAACCTCGGAAATATGTCTCCCCTCAGGGATTCACTATCTATGTGGGCAAAAACAACAACCAAAACGACTATTTAACAATGAAACTGGCCAGTCCTGAAGACATCTGGCTCCATGTAAAGGATGCCCCAGGCAGTCATATCATCATCAAAACAGAAGGCAAACAGATACCACCAGAAACCCTAGAGTTTGCAGCAAGACTAGCAGCAAACCATAGCAAAAGCAAACACTCAAACAACGTACCGATAGACTATACCCAAAGAAGATATGTTCGTAAACCCAAAGGGGCCAAACCAGGTATGGTAATCTATACCCACTACAAAACCATCTTCATAGACCCTAAAGCTTAGGCTTAACCAACTCTTGCCCAGTTAAACACAGAGGACACTCCTTTGGTGTATAACTGGGCATCTCCACTCTTAACACACTAAAGAAAGGAACAGGAAAATCTAGCTTTCCCCCACTCCTATCTACTAAAGCCAAGATAGCTAGAGTCCTTCCCCCTAAAGCCTCAATCTCTTTAACTACAGATAGGACTGATCCACCTGTAGTTACCGCATCTTCAATAACTAATACTCCCTCCTCAGGTTCTAACTGCATACCCCTCTTGAGTTTCATACCCTGATCCTTTTCAAAGAATATTAACCTTAACCCCAACTGTCTAGCCAACTCATAAGCCGGCAGGATACCTCCCATAGCCGGCCCCGCTATTACAGAAACATCCTTAAACCATTCCTCACTTTTAACCATACTAACCAATTCCTCTATCCACTTTTCCAGCAGTCCTGGATGCTGAGTCAATCTTGACAGGAGAAAAAACCCTTCGCTATGTCTTCCTGAAGTCAAAAGGAAATGGCCTTTAAGTATTGCACCCACACTCTCCAACTCATTTAATCTCACTGCAATTCACCTGCCAGTCTCTCTATTACCTCACTAGGATCATTAGCTTTAGTAACGGATCGGCCTATAACCAGGTAATCAGCACCCGCTTTGAAAGCCTCTTTAGGTGTACTTATTCTTCTCTGATCATCCAAGCTATCACCAGCTAATCTAATCCCTGGAGTAACTGTTAGAAAATCTTGTCCTAAAGCTTCCTTGATAGCTTTAACCTCCTTAGGAGAACATACTACCCCATCTAGCAAAGATTCCTTACACAAATGCCCATATCTTAAGACCAAATCCTCAGGTTTATCCAGATACCCTAATCTTTTTAGTTTTGTTTCTGAAAGACTTGTAAGAATGGTCACACCAATAACTAAAGGCTTTTCATATCCCTTTGCCAATGCCCCTTCAGTAGCTCCTTCGCTAAAGGCCTTTAGCATCTCTAGACCGCCCTGGGCATGAGCATTAATCATATCAATCCCCAAGCCCCCCAAGGCATAAGCCGCCTTATAGACAGTATTGGGTATATCATGTAGTTTTAAGTCTAAGAAAACTCTTTTGTCTCTCCCTTTGATCTCTTGAACCAAGCCGCCCTCAGCATAAAAAATCTCCATCCCCACCTTATAGAAACTAAAGGGAAATTCTAACCATCTTTCTACCTCACTTCTAGAACCATCTAAAGCCAGAATCACCTTATCTAAACTCACCATATTCACCCCTGACTGTAAGCCCAATTATATCCTCCCAGGCTACCCCATTTGATAGTCTCCAATATTCCAACTCCCGTACTAGCTCAATTAACATACCAGGTGTTCTTAAAACAGCTGTCCCAATAGCTACCGCACTAGCTCCAGCCATCATGAACTCCAAAACATCCCGATATGATTGAATACCGCCCATTCCGATTAAGGGAATATCTAACTCACTAGCCAACTCAAAAACCATCCTTAAGGCAACAGGTTTAATGGCAGGCCCTGATAAACCACCAATACCCTGAGCCAATACAGGTCTACCAGAGTTAGTATCAATAGCCATACCTCTTAGGGTGTTAATTAGAGAAAGCACATCTGCTCCACCCTCTTTAGCTGCTCTACCTATCTCCACAATATTAGTTACATTAGGGGAAAGCTTAACTATCAAGGGTTTATCCCAGTTTTCCCTTACAGCCTCCGTAACTTCTTTAACAAGGAGAGGATCCTGACCAAAGGAAAGCCCTCCCTCTTTAACATTAGGACAGGATACATTAACCTCTAAAGCAGCTATTCCCTCCATATCCTTTAACCTTTTAGCCAAAAGAGCATATTCATCCACAGATCTACCCACAATATTGACTATCACCGGTACCGAGAACTGTCTTAAAAAGGGCAGGTCATAACTGATAAAGTGCCCGACCCCCGGGTTCTGC
Organism: Thermaerobacter marianensis; assembly: GCA_020724425.1. GTDB lineage: Bacteria > Bacillota > Sulfobacillia > DVGY01 > DVGY01 > DVGY01. The sequence goes on along the minus strand of DYGY01000001.1, from coordinate 86,863 downwards.
AAACCAATACTATTTAGCATACCAGAAGCCGTCTCAGCAACCCTTATCGGCGGATTCCCTACCCAGGGTTCTAAAGAGGTACCTTTAACTACAAAAGCCCCTAAACTATCAAGATCAACCAGGTTAGCCAATTCTCTTCCATAACCTGCTGTACCTGATGCTGTCATAATTGGATTCTTTAACTCTAAGCCAGCTAGATTAATCATAAAATCCCCCTAAAGAACAATCTCTTGTGCTAAAAAGATAGGGCCATCCTTACAGACCCTTAGATAACCTTCAGGTGCTTTAATAGCACAGGCAAGACAGGTACCAATACCACAGGCCATTCTCTCTTCAATAACCAGATAGACTGACCTGTTATACCTCTCCCCTATCTCCTTCACTCTCTTTAGCATCCCTCTAGGACCACAGGCAACAATACCCGTATAGTCTTCAACAGCCAAAATAGCAGGCAAAAGATCAGTCACTAACCCTTTAGTACCAAAGGAACCATCTTCGGTACTAATAAGCATTCTCTCGGCTAATCCCCCAGTTACTTCCGGTAACAGGATCAATTCTGACTCAGTTCTAGCCCCATAAAGCAGCATACCCCCGCTATAGATAGCGCTAGCAGCAATTGAAGCAATACCCATACCACCAGCCACAAAAAGAGTGGTAGCTGAAGGTTCAATCTTCCTCTTAATTGGCACACCTAAAGGACCAAGGCAGTTTAAGCTATCACCCTTCACTAATTGAGTCAGATTGTCAGTACCCCTACCAACCACTCGATAGACAATCCCTATTTCCGTCTTTGAAGCCATAAAGATACTAAAAGGTCTTCTCAAAAAAGGTATACCATCCATACCAGCAGGTAAAAGCAGATTAACAAACTGTCCTGGCTGCCACTTTTTAGCTATCTCTTTAGCTTCAATTTTTAAGTGATATATACCCGGGTTAATCTCAATATTAACAAGCACCCGGGCCTCTTCTTCTACATATCCTGCCACTTAATTTTTCCTCCCACTATAGTCATAACAGGCCAGCCAGTTAACCCAAAGCCTCTAAAGGGAGTATTTCTAGCTTTAGAGGCAAAAGCATCAGGATTAACAACCTTAAACCTGTCAGGATCAATCACTGTAATATCAGCTACGGTATTCTCTTTAAGAGTACCAAGACCATCTAAGTTAAAAAGATTAGCAGGTCTCATGGAGAAAACCTCAACAAAACGACTAACCGTCATCCTCTCAGGCTTTACAAACCTGTCCCAGATTAAAGGAATGGCCGTCTCTAAACCGATAATTCCAAAGGGAGCAAAATCATACTCCACATCCTTTTCATCAGGATGGTGGGGTGCATGATCAGTTGCTACAAAGTCTATCTCACCATTAATCAGCCCCTCTCCTAATGCTTCCATATCTTCTCTAGTTCTTAAAGGTGGATTCATCTTGGTATCTGTACTGTAGTTTAGTTCTTTAACCACCTCTTCTGTTAAAAGAAGATGATGGGGTGTAACCTCACAGGAGACCCTTTGACCAGCCTTCTTAGCCTCAGCAATCGCCCTAAGAGAACCTCTAGAGCTAATATGGGCAAAATGCACAATTCCTCCATAGTTCTTTTGCAAAAGCAGATCCCTTAACACCATGGTCTCTTCAGCAACAGCAGGTATACCCCTTAAACCAAGCCTCATGGAAAGCTCACCCTCATGCATTACCCCCTTACCTGAAAACCGCTTATCCTCCTCATGCAAGATAACAGGAAGATCAAAATACTCTGAATACATCAAGGCTAAACGGAGAAACTGAGGATTTTCAACAGGCACACCATCATCACTTAAAGCAACAACCCCCTCTTTTTTCAGTGCTCCAAACTCAGTTAGTTCCTTCCCTGCCATCCCCTTGCTTAAAGCAGCTACAGGAAAGATTCTAACCAGATCAATCTCCCTAGCCCTATCCTTTATATATCTAACTCCAGCTGGATTATCGATTATAGGATCGGTATTGGCCATGACAAACACAGAAGTATACCCACCACGTAATGCTGCTAAACTACCACTCTCTAAGTCCTCTTTATGTTCAAAACCTGGTTCTCTAAAGTGACTGTGAGTATCAATCAAACCTGGCATGAGTATCTTGCCTTGAAGGTCAATAGTTTCAGCTGTTTCCATAATTTCTTTAGCAACCTTAACTATCTGGCCATCCTCTATCAAGATATCACCTATACTATCAATCTCTTGTGAAGGATCAACTATTCTTGCCCCTTTAAGTATCAACCTATTCATCTTCCTTACCTCCTAACATGAGATAGAAGAGGGCCATTCTGATAGCAACACCATTGGTAACCTGATCCAAAATAGCTGATTGTTTGCCATCAGCAATCTCTGAAGTGATTTCAATACCCCTGTTCATTGGACCTGGATGCATCAAGAGAGCATCAGGTTTGGCTAAAGCCAGTCTTTCTTTAGTAACTCCCCAATATTTATGATATTCTGCCAAACTTGGCAAATAGCCCGCATCCTGTCTCTCTTTTTGCAAACGCAAGACATTAACCACATCGGCATCCCTAATAGCTTCCTCAACAGAATAGGTATAGTTGACACCTAGGCCTGCCATTTCCTTAGGCAAAAGAGTTGGTGGCCCACTTAAGATAATATCTGCCCCTAACTTCTTTAAGCCCCAGATATTAGATCTAGCCACCCTGCTATGCATAATATCACCGATAATGGCTACCTTAAGTCCCTCTATCCTGCCCTTATGCTCCCTCATAGTATAGATATCTAGAAGACCCTGAGTGGGGTGTTCATGCATACCATCTCCAGCATTAATCACAGAAGCACTCACATTTTCAGCTAGATAGTGGGGGGCACCAGCCACAGGATGTCTCATGATAATTAGTTCTATCCCCATGGCTTCAACATTTTTGGCAGTATCCTTAAGGGTTTCTCCCTTAGTGATACTGCTTGTAGCAGTAGCGATACTGATAGAGTCAGCACTTAAATACTTTGCTGCTAGCTCAAAAGCACTCCTTGTTCTGGTAGATGGCTCATAAAAGAGATTCAATATGGTCCTACCCCTTAAGGTAGGTACCTTCTTAATGGTCCTCTGAACAATCTGTTTCATCGAATCGGCAGTATCAAGAACAAGAGTAATCTCTTGCGCCGATACATCAGCTAAACCAAGCAAGTCCTTGCTTTTCAGTTTCTGCTCCATACAGACCTTCCTTTCTAGTCTTTGGTAGCGGCCGCTTCTAACATAGCCTCTTCCCTAACATCCTCTTTTTCTCTTGGCAGAACAATGTTTAGAAGGATACCAGCAATAGCTGCTAAACCTGTACCCTCTAGAGAAACAAGACCAAAGTCAATCTGTAGTTTACCCACTCCGATAACCATAATTGTAGAAAGAATAATTAAATTGCGAGTATTGCTTAGATCTACCTGATTTTCTATCAAAGTACGGATACCAACAGCCGCAATCATACCAAAGAGGAGAATAACTATCCCACCCATAACCGCAGCAGGAATAGCCCCGATAACTATACTTAACTTGGGCACAAAACTAAGAATTAAGACAAATATGGCTGCCACTCTAATCACCTTGGGATCATATACCTTTGTAATTGCTAGCACACCAATATTCTCTCCATAGGTTGTGTTAGGTGGACCTCCAAAAAGACCAGCAAAAAGAGTAGCTACACCATCACCTAGCATGGTTCTATGTAGCCCGGGTTTTTTGGTAAAGTCCTTGCCGGTAGTTCTGCCTAAAGCCAAAACATCACCAAGATGTTCAACCATAGTTGCTAAAGCAACAGGAGCAATGATTGTTATCGCTGGCAGACTAAAACTAGGTCTAACAAAAGCAGGTACCCCAAGCCAAGCAGCCTCATACCAACCAGAAAAATCAACTAACCCTAGAATGATTGCCAGAACATATCCAGCAGAAACACCGATAAGAATCGGTAAGACCCTAAAGAAACCTTTAGCAAACGTACTTACCACAATCGTCACAGCTAGAGTAAAGAATGCTAACCAAAGATTGCTCTCAGCCATATCTTTAGCAACAGGGGCCAGACTAAGACCAATACTGATGATTACAGGACCAACAACAACAGGTGGTAAATATCTTCTCACCACATCAACACCCAAATGCCTTATCACTGCTGAAGCCAAAAGATAAACAAGACCAGCCACGATAATGCCACCTAAAGCTGCAGAAACACCATAACCTTCCTTAGCCGCAATAATTGGGCCAATAAAAGCAAAGGATGAACCCAAATAAGCAGGTACCTCTCCTTTAGTAATCAGCTGGAACAAGAGTGTCCCAACTGCTGAAGTAAAGAGTGCTACAGAAATATCAAGACCTGTTAACATTGGTACCAGAATAGTTGCCCCAAACATAGCCAAAACATGCTGCATACCCAAGATTGCTACCTTACCCCTGCTTAACCCCTCCATAATCTTCCCCTCCTAGGATAATATAAAAAGCCCCCTACGGTTTCCCATAAGGGGCTAGAACGATCGCTTACGCTGAGCGCCCTTGCCGGCCTCACGGGACCGTCTTTAAAGGACCTACAACCTAATCCATTTCCATTATCAGTACCTCATCTATTCCATCTATCTCAGCTACCCTTACCTCAACTACTTCTTTCTTGGCAGTCGGTACATTCTTACCCACAAAATCAGCTCTGATTGGTAGTTCCCTGTGACCCCTATCAACCAGAATAGCCAACTGAATTGACTGAGGTCTACCTAAATCAATAACTGCATCTAACGCAGCCCTAACCGTCCTGCCTGTATAAAGCACATCATCCACTAAAATAACCTGTTTTCCCTTAATACTCACCGGAACCTCTGTTTTATGTACCTCTGGTTGTTCTGATTTTAGACTCAAATCATCACGATAAAGAGTAATATCAAGAATCCCCACCGGCACCTCCACACCCTCAATCTCCCTGATGAAATCCCTCAACATCTTTGCTAAAGGAATACCCCTTCGCCTAATCCCCACTAAAACCAGCTCATCGGTACCCTTGTTATGTTCGATTATCTCATGAGCAATTCTTTTTAACGCTCTACCCATACCTTCCTTATCCATAATCCTTGCTTTCTCTCTCATCACTGATCCCTCCACAAAAAAATCTCCCTGCTCTAGCAAGGAGATATTATACCCGTAAGACTGAAGATATACTCCTTGCCGGCCTCTCAGGACCAAATTAAAGGAAACTTATACTAGTTAGAAACTACCACATGGCCAAGATGTCTGTCAAGAGCCTATTTATATGACTATGACCAAAATCCTTTACCAACAATTTTAATTGACAAAAAATACAAAGATATTTTAATATTTATTAGACACTAATCAGACTGGAGAGTGCGAGGTTGAAAAACATTTCCTTTGATCCCTTTAGGACTCTTGGTATACCCAATACCTCATATGTTAAACCTGAGCTAATTTTCAAAGAAAGGGAGATCATCTTGAACGCCAACTGGATTCTCTTCCCAGAATACTGGCAGGTCAACCTTTTGCACTATGCTTGGAAAAAGAAGATTTTTCCCTCCATAAACTCCTATCATCTAGGCCATAACAAGGTAGAGATGACAAGAGCTATCAAGGGAGTATTGCCAGAACATTTACCCTATACAAGAATTCTACCAAACAACGAACTGGCTAAGAATATAATCCTTGAGGAATTCTCCTATCCCTTTGTAGCTAAAGAGATACGGAACTCCATGGGCAAAGGAGTTTACCTCATCACTAATCAGAATGAACTAGAACAATACCTAAAAAGCAATGACATACTCTACATCCAAGAATATCTAGAAATAGATAGGGATATGAGAATAGTTTATGTGGGTTCTGGCGCCATAGCAGGATACTGGCGGATAAATGAGGGATCATTTAAGAACAATGTAGCCCAAGGTGGTAGAATAGACTATAGCCCCATACCTAGAGAAGCCATTGACCTTGTAGAAAAACTAGCAGAAACTCTTGGTATTAACCATGCTGGGTTTGATGTGGCAATCCACAATAACCACTTATATTTCTTTGAGTTTAACATCATGTTTGGTAATCAGGCTCTTAATTTAGCGGGTATTGATATACCAAATACTATTCATGAATATATCAACAGGGTTGATGAGCCTGAACCTCCACAACCCCTTATGCCAGATAAAAGAGCATCATAGGGTGGTAATGTACCACCCTATTCATATCTGGCCTGAGCCTCTATAATTACCTTGATAGCTGCTTCCTTGTCTTCCCAGCCTTCCACCCCTACCTTCTTCTTTTCAAGATCCTTATATACCGAAAAGAAATGTTCAATCTCTTTTAGAAGATGAGGTGGAACTCCTTCTAGTCTATCAATATGGTTCCAGAGAGGATCATTAACCGGTACACAAAGAATCTTCTCATCAGGTCCTTTTTCATCCCACATCTTGAATAGGCCAACAGGTTTAGCTTCAATGATACAACCTGGGAAGGTAGGTTCCCAAACAAGAACCAATGCATCTAAAGCATCTCCATCCAAGGCTAGGGTATCAAGAATGAAGCCATAGTCACTAGGATAGTGAATAGCAGAAAAAAGCATCCGATCAAACCTAAGCATACCCTTTTCCTTGTCATACTCATACTTGTTTCTACTTCCCTTTGGTATCTCTATCATCACTGTAACTGTCTCCATGGTTATCTCCTTTCAAAGCTCTCTATGTTCCCTTGAACCATACTAAAAAGACAATGAGGTTTTATCCTCTTAAGGTCTTTGAGTTCTTGGTATCGCTTTTCATCACGTAATCGCAGTTTGCTTAAGAAGTGTTCCCACTCATAATAAAGCTGCCCTTCTGTTACCAATATCTTCTCTGTCTGAGGCAGAGTTAGAATTTTCTCTTTGTCAAAAGCATAACCTCTAGCTTCTGCCTCCTGATGGATACCTGTTAGATAGGCTGCAATAGCCCTTAGAGGTTCCTTTTGCTTTTTGAACCTGTCCAGCTGAGGATGTTTCCCATATCCCTTGGTAGCTCCTAGGAGCACCTGTTGAGCTAGAAGAGCCTCTCTCCAGACAGCTAGAAGTCCCTGCCTATCTAGATAACAGGGATGGATAGACCAGAGTCTCATTTTCTAAGGCCCCTTAATACCTCTTGAAAGTCTTTTGGAAGCTCAACAGTGAATTCTAGTTCTTCATTGGTCTGTGGATGCTTAAATGCCAGTCTTCTTGCATGTAGCAACTGACCAGTGTAGTCTTCCTTTTTTCCATAGGTTTCATCACCAAGAACCGGATAACCGATATAGGCTAGATGAACACGGATCTGATGGGTTCTCCCTGTATCAAGCTTAAGCCTTAATAATGCCCTATCACCAAAAGACTCCTCTAGAGTGAAATGAGTTCTTGCTGGTCTACCTTTACCGGGGATAACAGCCATCTTTTTTCTATCAACAGGATGTCTGCCAATCGGAGCATCAATAAGTCCCTTTTCTACCGGAGGAACACCTCTAACCAGAGCCAGATACTCCCTAGTTACCTCTCTATCCTTTATTTGTCTTGCCAGATTAAAAAGAGACTGATCATTTTTAGCTACAACCAAAAGTCCTGTTGTATCTTTATCAAGTCTGTGAACTATTCCCGGTCTCTGGGTCCCCTTAATTCCCTGCCAGTCAGGTAGATAGGCTAGCAATGCATTAACTAGGGTACCCGAATAGTTTCCTGGAGCAGGATGCACCACCATACCCCTTGACTTATTGATTACCAGAATATCATCATCCTCATAGAGGATATCAAGGGGAATCTCTTCTGCCTTAACCGTAGGTTTGGCAGGTTCCTTATACTCTACAGAAACCAGATCAGCAAAACTAAGCTTATACCCTACCTTAGATACTATTTTGCCATTTACCTGTACATGCCCATCTTTAATTAGCTTCTGCCAAAAAGACCGGGAAAAATCTTTCCCGGTAGTTTCAGTCAAGAAGATATCTAGTCTCATCTCTTGAGTGCTTGTAAATTCTAATCTCTCCATACCCATCACCTTACTGAAAAAATGGTCTCATCGGTTAAGACCAGATAACCTAGAATAAAGGCGCCAACAACCAAAGCCGAGTCAGCCAGATTAAAAACAGGCCAGACCCTAAAATCAAGATAATCAACCACATAGCCAAAACGAACCCTATCAATTAAATTCCCTACCGAACCTCCAAGAATCAAAGCCAAGGAAAGCCTTAAAACCTTAGAGGTACTTTTCATTCTCATTGCATACCAGATTAGAACACCCACAACTATCAAGGTCATCAATGCTAAGAGACTAGTCTTGTCACTTAACATTCCAAAAGCTGCTCCCTGGTTATGAATATAGGTGATATGAAAAACATCTTCGATAACAGGTATGCTCTGTTGCAGTGCCATACTTGTTTTTACCATATACTTAACGATTTGATCTAGAATAATTACTACAATTGCTACAATAAATATACCTAGCAAGCCTGCCACTCCCTCCTCTAAAACCTCTCTCGCTCAGCTTACCAAAAACTAGCCTTTGGAGCAACCTTGCTTCTAATGCTCATCATCATCAATTAATCTATCCACACCCTCAACTATACCTTCCTCCTCATAGGCCCCATCAAACATGTTTTCATAGGAATGGGGCAGATGGGCTTCACTAAGATCAGATTGAGTCTCAGATGTACCATACTTGGCCACATCCTGCCAAGCATCTTCCCCATCATAGCCTGTCTGATCTTTGCCATCAAGGAAGGTTCTAGCAAAAGGTACCTGGAGCACCCTTTCTTCTATCGGTCTATCAAAGGTATCTCTTTTCCCTGCTAACTCTGTTCTTTCCTGACAACTAATACAGAGGCTAGCTTCAGGTATGGCAGCAAGCCTATCAGGATCAATGGGGCGTCCACAAGAAAGACAGATACCATAGCTACCTCTGCGAATTCGATCTATGGCACCCTTAATGTCATCATACCTTCTTCTTAACTGATCTCTTAGAGCCAGATCCTTGCTCTTTTCAAAGGTCTCTGTACCAACATCAGCCGGGTGATTGTCATACAATGAAAGCTCACCAATAGAGTCTTTAAGATTCTCCTGAGAGCTTTGTAGATCCCTTTGGACTTCCTCTAATTCCTGTTCTAACTGTTTTATATATTTCCCGTCAATTTCCTGCAAAACTCTGCACCTCCTAAGGTTTCATTTCCAGTTGAATCTGGACTATTCTGACGATTTCTGCGATAAAGTCGCCAATAACCGGGAGGTTACGCACAAAGCTTTGCTGGAGCATATAGATAACAAGAGCACCAAGAATAGTGAAACCGATGGCGATACCCAAGCCTCTAGCTAATCCTGCCATCAGATTCATGAAGAAAAGCCTGCGGGGATTGCTAAAGAGCTCTAGGTATTCCGCAAGCTTCATCTGTTCCATTTTGATGGCCAAATCATCTAGCTTTCGCAAGAGTCTCTTTTGCGTTGCCGTATCCTTATGTTCCTGCATAATCCAACCTCCCCCGGTTATTCTACCCGGAGAAGCTTGGTATTAACCCCTGTTCAACAGTTTCCCACGATAGTATCTGTATCTTGGTTCAGCATAGTTATACAGATGATACAGCAGAGGACTGAAAGCCAAATCATACTCACCAATAAACTCTACTAACTCCGGATTAAAACCCTTCTTGAAGCGATAGAGACCATAGAGAGGATTACTCGGGTCCATATCTCCAGAGACACCTCGGAAATCATAAAGAGTACAGCCTTCCTCTTTAGCCCATTTAATCATCTCCCACTGCAAGAGATAGTTAGGCATTACCTGTCTATGCCGGTTAGAAGAAGCACCATAGAGATACCAAGCAGTATCCCCGTGAAGAAAAGCTAGAGTTCCAGCTATCATCTCACCTTCATAATACGCTAGAAATAGCCTAGTCAATCCAGGTTCCTTCATCTGATCCCAGATCTCTTCAAAATATTTAGAACTACGAACAAGGAAGTTGTCTCGCTCGGCAGTCTCCAAAAGAACCTCATACCAGTCTTTTAATTCCTCTTTGCTTTCAGCTATCCTAATCTCTACACCTTTTCTTTCCGCTATCCTGATATTGTATCTGGTCTTATGATGAAAACCTGCTAAAATCTCTTCTAGAGTGGCCTCTAAAGGCAGACGCATAACAAACCTTGGTTGAATACCTTCAAAGTTTTTGCCTCTCTCCGCATTAAGAAAACCTTTATTCCTGAGAATTCTGCCACAGTCCTGATCCTCTATTGCCGGATCTATCTTAAGAAAGATGGCCTTTTCTTTCTTAGCCACCCTCTTTACTTCCCTCAAGAAGAAATCTAAGAGTTTTTCATCCTTTAAGTCAAATACCGGCCCTCTTGGTGCATAGAGAATATAACCGTTAACTAGTGGTAGTTTTCTTTTTAATAGGGAGACTGCACAAAGAATCCTACCCTCTTCTTCAACCATGTATCTTAAAGGTTCCCAACCTGTCTTAGCCTTTACCTCACCCCATTCCCATGTTTGCAGAAAATGGCCATAAGGAGACTGCTGCAGGAACTGACTGAAACGTTCCTTTTGATCTAATGTCACTTGAGTAAATTTCATGAGCTTCTCCCTTCCCACCAGAAGAGCCTGCCACCAACACTGGTAGCTAAAACCTCTGTATCTTTAATAAGGTCTGGACTAATAGCAAAAATATCTTTATCTAATATAGCAAAATCAGCAAAATATCCTGGTTTTAGTTCTCCTTTTTCCTCTTCAGAGAACTCAGCATAGGCAGCACCTTTAGTATACAACCATACTGCTTCTTTTACAGTTAAGAGCTCCTCTGGGTGCCAGGGTTCCTGACTTAATTCCTCTCCAGTCCAAGCCAACTGTCTCCTAGTTACAGCTCCATAGATCCCCCAGAAAGGATTGATATGTTCTACTGGAGCATCAGAACCACCAGAACAACCAACTCCTGAAGCCATAATAGTCTTCCAGGCATAAGAGTATCTAGCCCGTTCCTTCCCCAATCTCTCTTTGGCAAAAACCTGGTCAGAGGTAACAAACTTTGGCTGAATCTCAGCTATTAATCCAAGTTCCTTCATAATTGGCAGATACTCTGTACCTAATACCTGCAGATGAATAAGTCTATGTCTTAGATTCTTCAATTCCAATTCTTGTAGAACCCCGATGGTTTCAGCTAAAGCCTGATCCCCAATAACATGGATAGCCAGTTGGAATCCTTTACCCAAACCCTCTTTTAGTATTCTCTTAAGCTCTTCTCTAGTATAAATGGGGATACCCCTACCCTCTCTATCAACATAGGGCTCTTTTAACCAGGCCGTTCCTGCACCTAAAGAGCCATCAACAAACACCTTAAGGGCTCCTAAGGAAAAGTATTCATCACCAGCACCAAAGGAATAGTCATCAAGATCTGCTAAAGCAGCATAGGAAAAATCAGCACTAATTCTTAGAGGAAGTTCTTCCTGGATTTCCCTCACTATATCCTGATACTGCCTAAAGTCACCCTTCTTAGCAATATCATGGGAACGCACAGAGGTAATCCCCCTCCTTAGTGCTTCAAAGAAAGCAAGCTTTAGGGCCTCTTTCTTTGTTTCTAGACTTAAGGAAGGCATAACATCTTTAACAAGATTCATGGCCTCCTCAAGAAGAAGACCGGTGGGAATACCCTGAGCATCCTTGACAATCTCTCCTCCTAGAGGAGCTTTAGTATCCTTAGCAATACCTGCTAACTCTAAAGCCTTTGAATTAGCAAGACCAGCATGCAAACAGACTCTTCTTAGAAAAACAGGCCTATCAGGTACTGCTTCATCTATCTCATAACGGGTTGGCAGACGCTCCTCTATCAATCTATCCTCTGATAGAGAACTAGTAACCAGCCATTCATTACCCCTTAGCTTCTCATGGGCTTCCTTTAAGATAATTTGCAATTCTTTAATGCTTTTAGCTTTAGAGATATCCACTTCTCTTAAAAACATACCATAGGGCAGCAGATGAGCATGACCATCAATAAGACCGGGAATAACTATTCCCTCAGGAACCTCATAAGAATCATCTGCTTTAATCTCTTTAAGGTCATTAAAGTTACCAACAGCAAGTACCCTGCCATCTTTAACAGCTAGGGTATCACCAGCAAAATTATCACCATCAAAGACTTTTCTAGCCTTTAACAAGAAATCAGCCTTCACTCTGCCTATCCTCCTCAACTAGAGCAAAACGGATGGCTCTTTTAGCTAACAATGCTGTAGCATCAAAGATAGGAACCTCACAATCACTTTCACTAATTACCAGAGGAATCTCTGTACAACCTAAGATTATGCCTTCAGCACCCTGAGAAACCAGATGGTTAGCAGCTTGAGTTAGCCACTTCTTTGGTTTCTCATAATATCCTGCTTTTATACCCTCTGGTTCATAAATTGCTCTAGTCACCAATTGCTGATGTTCTTTGTCAGGAACAATCAACTCTAACCCTCGTTCTTCCATCTGCTCATGATACAACCTATTGTTAACTGTTGTCTCAGTAGCGAGAAGACCAATAGTCTTCATATCTGGATATCTCCTTATTATCTCTTGAGTAGTCTCTTCCATCATGTTAAGAATGGGAATCCAGACAGCTCTTTGGATCTCATCAAGATAGACATGGGCAGTATTGCAAGGCATCACCAGAAAATCAGCACCCATTCTTTCTAATCTTCTAGCCGTCTCCTGCATACTAGGAACTGGAGATGGACCCTCTCCTCTTAGATAGGCAGCCCGATCAGGGATACCTGTATTATTATCAATCAGGATATGAAGATGGTCTTGATCACTTCTAGCCGGAGTGAGGGTGATGATCTTCTGAAACAGATCAACAGTAGCTGCAGGACCCATGCCTCCAATAATACCAATAGTTTTTTGTCTCACCTAGATCATTCCCTTCCCACCGGAGTAAGGCACCCGCATGGGTGCCTACTTAACAATACTATAACAACGATCACATAATTCAGGTTCTTCTTGATTTTCACCAACAGTCTCATCATAGTGCCAGCAGCGAGCACACTTCTCTCCCTCTGCTTTCTTTACAAGAACTCCTAATCCTGCTACTTCACCCTGAAAAGCCATATCCGGTACACTACCTTCAATAACATTTATCTTGGAAACTAGGAAGAGATCAGCTAACGGTGTAGCAAAACCCTCTAACAACTTGCTTTGATCTTCTGTGACATATAGCTCTAAAGAAGCTTCTAAGCTCTTGCCAATCATCTTTTGGGTTCTTGCTTCTTCCAATGCTTTAGCCACATCAAACCTAATCTTACGTAACTGCTGCCAGTTCTCTATCTCTTCAGTATTCATTACCGGGTCTTTATCTCCAGGCATTACCGTTAGATGGACACTCTCTGCCATATCAGTTGCTTTAGGCAGATACTGCCAGACTTCATCAGCTGTATGTGGAATTATTGGTGCTACCAACTTAACCAAATCAAGAGCTATCTGATAAAGAACAGTCTGAGTACCTCTCCTTAGCTTACTAGTCTCTGCTTCTGTATACATGCGATCCTTAATTATCTCAAAATAGAAGTTACTCATATCTAAAACACAGAAATTATGAACTGCATGATAGATCTGATGATAGGCATAGTCCTCATAAGAACTCTTAACCTTTTTCACCAGCTGATTGGTTTTTTCTAAAGCCCAGCGATCAAGATCAGTTAGTTCCTCAACTGCCACCATATGGGTATCCGGGTCAAAGTTATCAAGATTCCCCAACATGAAACGGAAAGTATTTCTAATCTTACGATAGACCTCAGCCATCTGCTGCAGAATATCCATCGAGACCCTGATATCACCCCGATAGTCAGCAGAGGTAACCCAGAGACGAAGAACATCCGCACCATACTTATCAATAATTTCTTGAGGATAGATTACATTGCCTAAAGATTTTGACATCTTACGGCCATCACCATCAACAACAAAACCATGGGTCAATACTGACTTATATGGTGGCACACCCTCAGTAGCTACAGAAGTAGATAGAGAAGAGTTAAACCAACCACGATGCTGATCACTACCCTCTAGATACATATCTGCCGGATAGGCAAGCTCTTCTCTCTGTCTTAATACAGCAGCATGACTTGAACCAGAATCAAACCAGACATCCATGATGTCTGTTTCCTTACGGAAATGATCATGACCACAGTGAGGACAAATAAATCCTTCAGGCAGAATCTCTTCTGCTTCATGAGTAAACCAAGCATTAGAGCCCTCTTTAGCAAAAAGATCACTTACAGCATTAATGGTTTCATCATTAATTATGTGTTCGTTACAGGAAGTACAATAGAAGATGGGAATAGGTACACCCCAGACCCTCTGTCTAGAAATACACCAATCAGAACGGTCAGCAACCATATTATGAATCCTTTCTTTACCCCATTCAGGGATAAAGCGAACTTTTTCAATACCCTCTAAAGCTTCTTTTCTAAAACCATCAATACTAGCAAACCACTGTTCGGTAGCTCTCCAGACAATTGGGCTTTGACATCTCCAACAGTGAGCATACTGATGCTTAATAGTGCTATGCTGCAGAAGATGGCCACTCTCAGACATTCTATCAATCAATACCCTATTAGCTTTCTGATAATATATACCTTCAAGGAACTCAGCTTCTCCAGTAAAGTGTCCTTTATAATCTAAAGGAGTAATTATGGAAAGACCATACTTCTTTGAAATATCAAAGTCTTCCTGACCATGAGCGGGTGCAGTATGGACACAACCAGTACCTTCTTCCAAAGTAACATGGTCACCAACCATAACCAGAGAATCTCTCTCAAAGAAGGGATGCTGACACACTACTCCCTCCAAATCAATACCCTTAAACTTCGCCAGGGTATTGTTCTTTCTCACTCCCATGGCAGCTAAAGCCTTTTCTTCCAAGCCCTCTGCCAAAAGCAACTTGCCCTTGTCTGTATCTAAAAGAACATAGTCATACTCAGGATGAATACTAATCCCCATATTGGCAGGTAGGGTCCAGGGAGTTGTAGTCCAGATGACAATAGCTGAATCCAATGGTAATTTACCTAAACCATCCTTTATCTCAAAGCGTACATAAACACTATCTGAGGTCTTTTCCTTAAACTCAATCTCTGCTTCTGCTAGAGCAGTCTCACAGGTTGGACACCAGTATACTGGGTAGAGACTCTTGTATATATAGCCCTTCTTAGCCATATCACCAAAGACCTTTATCTGTATAGCTTCATACTCAGGATTCAAGGTTAAATATGGGTTCTCCCAGTCACCCATAACACCTAGACGTTTGAATTCTTCTTTCTGTACATCCTTATAGTGGAGAGCAAACTCTTTACATTTGTTACGAAGCTCAATCGGGCCAACTTCTTTCCTGTTTAGGCCTAGTTCACTAATAGCCTTGACCTCGATAGGAAGACCATGAGTATCCCAGCCAGGGACATAGGGAGCATCATAGCCTTTCATCGAAGCAAAACGCACAACAATATCC
The DNA here is from genome assembly GCA_020724425.1 of Thermaerobacter marianensis. Taxonomy (GTDB): domain Bacteria; phylum Bacillota; class Sulfobacillia; order DVGY01; family DVGY01; genus DVGY01. Next base: position 71,426 of record DYGY01000001.1, on the reverse strand, counting down.
TTGAGAATCTTGTTCAATGTGGTCCCAAGATGAATATTACCATTAGCAAAGGGTGGTCCATCATGAAGGATGAACTTCTCTTTACCTTTTCTCTGCTTACGAAGCTCACCATAGATATCCTTTTCTTCCCATTGTTTCTGCATCTCTGGTTCCCTCGCAGGTAGATTAGCCCGCATGGGAAAGTCTGTTTTAGGCAGATTTAGTGTCTTACTATAATCCACTGTGATCCCTTCCTCATATACAAAAATTAATCCCTCTCATCACAAGGGACGAGAGGGATTATTCCCGTGGTACCACCCTAATAGATGGATTAACAAATCCATCCACTCATTAGCTAATCCATGATAACGGGGATTAACCGGTGAGCCTACTAAATCTTCGACTCACAGCTCTAGGGTGATTTTCATTGATGTTTCCTGATCAGGCTTACACCAGACCCTGACTCGCTTTGCAGAAATATCACCAACTACTCTCCCTGTCCTTGCATTTCCTTGTATTATAGTTCCCAGAAATTAACCTGTCAACTAATCTTCCTCGGTTTTTTCACCTAAAAGCTCTATCTGCATCATCAATTGACTCTTTACTTTGGCCTTAAAAGCCTTAGTCTCTTTCCTGAGAATCTCCAACTGGCTATTAACTTCTTTTAATTCTGCTTCCTTTTCCCTAAGCATATTATCTGCTTTAGTTTTGGCATCACTGAGAATCATCTCTGCTTCTTTGCGAGCATTCTCTTTTACTTCTTCAGCTGTCTGCTGGGCAACAACCAAAGTATTATGAAGGGTATCCTCTAGTTGACGATACTGTTCTACCCGGCTATTTAAAGCATCCAATTCTTCTCTTAAGGCTGAATTCTCTTTCAGAAGCAGCTCAAACTCTCGAACCACTTCATCTAAAAACTCATCAACCTCCACATCACTATATCCCCGAAATCCCTTGCTAAACTCTTTGTTATGAATGTCAAGTGGTGTTAAGGCCATTCTTGAGTCACCCCCAAATTCTTTACAACAACTGTGTGTTCGACAATTAAGTCAAGTATTCCTTGCTGTCTTTAAAATATCTGAACAATTAGAGTGACTAGCAAACCTTCTAAGAGTCTCATTAAGAAGATGGCGATGATGGGTGAAAGATCAAGACCCATACCACCGGTTGGTAGCTTGCTTCTTATGGGACCTAGAATAGGTTCTGTTAATTGCTCAATGACATTGTGAACATCCCAGTACAACCGGTTATAGCTACTTGGTCTTAACCAAGACATAAGTACCCTAGCTAAAATCAGCCAAAACATTATATTAAACAGAGTTCTAATGGTTTGAATCAGAAAATATTCCAACATCTACACCTCACTTAAACAGGTTCTCATCCTGCTCTAAAGCATAAGCTAGATCCCCAAACTCCTGAAGCTCCACATTGTTTGGCGAAAAAAACAGGACTCCTGTACCAATTCTATGCATATTTCCATCTAATGCGTATACTGTACCACTCAAAAAATTCAAAATCTTTTGGGCAACATCCTTATCTACCAGCTGGAGATTCAGAATAACCGGTCTTCTCTCTTTTAGATGATCAGCAATCATCTGCACATCATCAAAGGATTCCGGTGCTATAGCTACTACCTGCCACTGCCCTCTCCCTGGCAGACTAACTAGTGTCCCCGTACTCTGAACACTCTTCTCTACTCGTTCTCTCTTTTTTTCCTTCTTTACGGGTTGTTCTTCCGGATCAGTCTTGATGTTTTCTTCCCCAACATCTAAGCCAACCCAGTATAGTACCTTATCTACCCATCCCACACCTATCACCTCACTGGTCTTCTGCCAAATAGGGCTTCCCCTACACGTATCAGAGTAGCTCCCTCTTCAATAGCTATGGAGAAGTCATCTGACATCCCCATAGATAAATGCCTAAGGCTTAAATTCGGCATCAATACTTGCATTTCCTTGGCTAAAGTAGCCAAATTGCGAAAATATGGACGAGCTTCCTCAGGATCATCAACTAAAGGAGCCATAGTCATCAGACCTTCCACCCTAATTGCCGGATACTGAGAAACATCCCTTAGAAAATCAGGTAATTCCTGAGGTGATAGCCCACCTTTACTCTTCTCACCAGAGACATTAACCTGAACTAAAGCTGACCAGTTAATACCCTCTTTACCTGCTAAGCTCACCATTTCTTCCACCACAGACCAGCGATCTAGAGAATGGATGAGATAACAGTGATTTAAGAGATATTTTACCTTATTGCTCTGTAGTTGTCCAACAAAATGCCAGCGGGTACCCCTTAAAAGCTCTGGACTAAGCCTTCTCATCTTGTCCCTGTATTCCTGAGCTCGGTTTTCCCCAAAATCCCTTAACCCTAATCCATATGCTGATTCAATCACCTCTACAGGAAACTTTTTGCTAACCCCGATAAGAGTAACCTCTTTGGGGTCTCTACCAACCTTAAGTGCACTCTGACTAATCGTCTGCTGAATCTTCTTTAGATTGTCTGCTAATTCCAACATAGTGCCCCCCTATTGCAGATACCTAAGCAATCTAGGATTGCTTACAACCCATTCTCCCTGGGTCACCCCATGCACCATTACACCGGCACTGGTTGCCACCAAAACCTCTATCGGTCGCCACTCAACTATATCTTCTTTGACATAGACCCCGGTAATTCCCTCTTTTTCAAATATTGCTTTTTGGGGAACAAGTAAGCCCTGTCTGGATTCAACAACCAGTTCAGCTGAAAAGAAGCGTACCCCGGGCTCTACCCAGGGCTCGACTGGTTTAAGCAAAAGAAGATAATCTCCCTGAATCTCTTTTTGACCAATAACATTTAGTTTATGGGTAATACCCTGATGATACATGGTAACCGATTGACCTATATTAAAAAGATTCTCAGCAACTAGCATCGCCAGCAGTTGTGAGTCGTCTCGAACTATTTTGGCTACCGGTTCACCCGCCTCTACCTCACCCTGAACCTGATAGGTAGAGACCCCATTAAGTGCCTCAAAGATATCCAAAGAAAGCGTATCAAAACGGGCTGGACTAAGTTTAGTCTCCAAACCATCAAGCTGATAGGATAAATAGCCATCATCCCTGCTCTTAACTACCACATTGCTCTCTAGAGTCAGTTTTCGCAAATACTCTCTTCGTTCTAATAGTGTATCTCTTTCTTTTCTAAGTCCTACCACCTCTGCATCTAGACCCAGCCATTCAGACTCAAGATATTGCATATCCTTAAAGGTCTCCTTGTATTCTCTACTATCAAGACCATATAAAAGAGCAGACTCCTTAGCTATCATAACACTCTCTGAGTATTCTCTCTCAAGAGCTAGTAACCTGCTCTCTTTAACCTTTAATAAGCGGGAGCTTTCCTGTTCAAAATTGGCTATTAGTCTATCTACCTCTTTTAAATCCTGAGTTATCTTCTCCATGGAGTCCTCATTCTTGACTTCAAAGATACCAATACTACGATCTACTTTACCCTCTTCAGCTAAGGGAGTCATTGTCCCCTTTATGGGTGCCACCAGAATATTTTCTTCCTGAAGAACAATGGGTTTTACAGCCACGGTTACCTCTACCCTTTCAAACCGTACCTGTTCATAAAGCAAAAACTGAGGCAGAATATTGCTACGTACATAGGCAATACTTGTCCAGATAAGAAGCATAATTAGTAACCAGCGAATAAACCTAAAGGGAGAAAAACGGACTCTCCGCATGTATTACCCTCCTATTCTAGAAAGAACCATGCAGCTAAACGACCCGTCTTTCCCCCATCACGACGGTGTGAATAGAACTCCTTTTGATATGTAGATAACTGACTGTTAAAAACTTGTTGTAAAGGTATACCTGCAGAAACAAGATCATAAACATTTAATCCCTGAAGATCAAAGAGATACTGTCCTTCTCCTATCTTTGTCAGATATCTCTCCCCATCTAGGAATGTCTCCCTTACAGGCTGTGCCACAACTTCATCTATTACATAGTTATGAAAATCAATAGCAGGGCCAATAAGGGCATAGCAATCCTCTGGTCTTGAACCAAACTCCAGTTCCATTCTCTTTAATGTCTTTGAACCAATCTTTTGTACTGTACCTCTCCAGCCAGCATGAGCAAGTCCAATAGCTCTTTTCACTGGATCTAGAATATATACAGGGGTACAATCAGCATGAAGGGTTATAAGGACCAAATTAGATTCATCAGTAATTAGAGCATCCGCCTGTGTTAAAGGCTTATCAGCAAAACCTGGACTCCCCTGCTCAATACTAACCCTGATAATTCTATCTCCATGAACCTGCTCAACCCTGACACTCTTGCCACTAACACTAAGGGCCTCAAAGAAAAGCCTCCTGTTTTCTAAAACGCTCTCAGGAAGATCCCCTGTTGATAATCCAAGATTCAAACTAGACCATTCTCCTGTACTCACACCACCGATTCTTGTAGTAAAGCCGGCTTTAGCAATACCTCTTTCAACCACCGGGAACTCAAAGAGCTCCAAACTACCCCTAGTTATTTTCCTATAGATCATGAACCCTGCCTCCCTGTCTTCCCGGTTTCTCTATCCATATTCCCATTTCCTGCTCCAAGACAAATACCCTGCCCATTCGACAGGGTATTAACGTCGCAGCTCTGAGGGACCTTCTATCGGTATATCAACTAAGATAACATCCACCCCAATCTTAACTATTCTTTCCCAGGGTATGACATAATCCTGTTCCCTACCTAGGACACCCATCATCTTTAATGCACCTGGTACAATAATGGCTGTAACTCGTCCCGTATCCAGATCAACCTCAATATCAGCCATAACCCCCAAGCGGCGACCATCCTTGATATTGATAACGTCTCTGATTCGCATATCCGAGGTCTTTAACATCAGGAAGACCTCCTAGAGATATATTGCTTAACACTATATGATATAGCTCCTCTGCTTAGTTTATTCAGGTTTTGGCAAGATGAATCGCTATCACCAAACATGTCCTGTTTGTAAGCGAGAAAATCTCCTCCAAAAATTATGTTTGTGAGTTAAAAACATCTTAAGCCATCATAAATATGGTCAGTTCAGAGACATCCCTTCTATTGAAGTATCTAGAAATCGCCTAAAGCGAGGACCTAGCCTGTAGTGCTGTATACTACATTCCAATGAACCATACGTTTTGGTTAGCCGGAAGCCCCCAACATGTCCTTATGGGAGGTTCACACCCCTATTGAAGCATAGCCCAGAAACGTGATTTTCTAAGATCAGACCAAAGATCCTGTAAACGCCAAGAGATCTTTATATCTTCTTCCAGAAACAACAGTATCTCTGCTGGTTCCTCCTCTTCAGTAATACCCTCTATGAGACAGAGGTTAGGAAACAGAACACACCACCAGTTCTGGCCTCTTCCCTCACCAAGAACAACCTTAAGGGCATAATACTCTCCTTCAGGATAGCTAGTCCCACCATATTCAGTCTTAGGGAAATACTGATAACCCAGTTGCCAGTCACTCATATAGTCCTGATTCAATTCCTTCAAATACTCATCCACTTCATGTTGTAACCAAGGAATATGTTCATCCATATCTTCAATATTTATTTCATTCATCAACAGAAACACTTTATTTCTAACAAGAATCTTTGTAGCCTGATCCATATCTTCATCACTGTTGGCAACCACATGTAACCTAAATACCTCACCAGCTGTGCTGTAGGGACCTAGAGCAACTAATGCTAGACTGGTAACAAGAATAATTACACCACTAAGGAGTATTCGCTTCATCTGCTTTCCTCCTCACATATGCTTCCTAATCCGCATGATAGCTGCTTTTTCCAATCGGGAAACCTGTGCTTGAGAAATCCCAATCTCTTCAGCTACCTCCATCTGAGTCTTACCCTGATAGAAACGCAGATCAAGAATTAACTGTTCACGTTCATCCAAACGATGCACTGCTTCTCTTAAAGCTATACCTTCTAACCATTGCTCATCCTCATTCTTTTCATCCTTAATTTGATCCATTATAAAGATTGGATCACCACCATCTTCATAAATTGGTTCAAACAAAGATACCGGTTCCTGAATAGCATCTAAAGCATAGATGACCTCTTCTCTTGGAATATCAAGCTCCTTAGAGATCTCTGAAATGGTTGGTTCCCTGCTTAAGCGAGTCGTTAAAGCATCTCTAGCCTGCAAAGCCTTATAGGCTATATCTCTTAATGACCTGCTCACTCTAATAGGATTATTATCCCTAAGGTACCGACGAATCTCACCGATAATCATAGGAACAGCATAGGTTGAGAAACGTACATTTTGACCTAAATCAAAATTATCGATGGCCTTCATTAGGCCAATACAACCAACCTGGAATAGATCATTAGCCGGTTCTCCCCTGTTGTTAAAACGTTGAATGACACTTAAGACCAGCCTCAAATTACCCTGAATTAAGGTCTGTCTAGCAGTTTCATCTCCAGCATGCATGGCTCTAAAGAGCTTCCGCATCTCCACATTATTCAAAACAGGTAACTCTGCGGTATTAACCCCACTTATTTCAACCTTATGTGCCAACAAGAAACCCTCCCTCTGGGCTGATTTTTCATCAATCAGTATGTCCCAAAGGAAGGGCACTTATACATCAACTTCGCCAAAACTTACCAATCATTCCATTTTACGCATCTCTCTACTAAGTCTCTTAATTATTCTCTTCTCCAACCGTGAAATATATGACTGAGAGATACCTAAAGCATCAGCCACTTGTTTCTGTGTTCTTTCTACACCATCATCAAGACCAAAACGTAGCCTGACAATCCTCTGTTCCCGTGATGAGAGTTTCTGCATAGCCCTATAAAGAAGAGTTCTATCAACCTGTTCCTCCAGATTACGATAGATACTCTCACTATCTGCTCCAGGAAGAACATCAGAAAGCAAGAGCTCATTACCATCCCAGTCAACATTCAAGGGTTCATCTAAAGATACTTCCAACTTAGCCCTACTATTTCTCCTTAAGTACATTAAGATCTCGTTTTCAATACATTTTGAAGCATACGTAGCAAGCTTAATTTTCTTTTCGGGGTCAAAGGTATTTACCGCCTTAATCAAACCAATACTGCCAATAGAGACCAAATCCTCAATCCCTATCCCTGTATTATCAAACTTCCTAGCAATATATACCACCAGCCTGAGATTACGTTCAATCAGTACAGGTTTAACAGTATCATCACCATGTCCCAAACGGTCAAGCAAGAATTCCTCTTCACTGGTCTCTAGTGGTGGCGGCAAGGTTTGAGTACTGCCAACATAAAATACCGGATAGCGATAAAGCCCAAGAAGCTGTAGAAACCTGATAACTAATATCCTCATTCGCAAATGCCAGTATTTCACCCTATCACTCCCCCCTGATATTTTCCTGCAAGCCTTTTGGAAGCAAGGCCTGATACTCATTTCCATTAAGACTACCATTCATAAAACCAATAACTACGTTAGAGATTTTCTCTCCTTCTATCACCACCATATCAGGAATCACACCCCAGATAAGACCAGAATCAACCCCTAGAGCCCTAAAAGGAATGATACGCAGATACTCAACCCAGAAGTCTCCTATCTCTTTACTCAAATGGGGAGGTGTCTTTAGAATCCTTACCAACTCATCCGGCAGCATATGCTTAATGGCTGCCAACTCTAAAAGAATAACCGGCCTATTGCTTAAAGGATCCTTAAGACTATTTCCCGTATCTAACATCGCTCTTAAAGACATCCTTTGCCCTAATAGCTCTATGCTTAAAGAATATAGCCCACCTGTTCTAAGAAACCTCTGTTCAACATAACGCCAAATCAAATAACCAATACCAAAGAGCAAAACCACACCAGCTAACCAACCAGAGGAAGAAAACCTCCATAACGAGAACCTTCCCTGCATACCAAAACCACTTAAAGCAAGAATACTTCCTGCAAGAATGATAGCTGAAAGATAGAAAACAAAGACATTTCTGAACATCTGCCTCTTCCCAAAAGCAACAAGAACCAGAAAAAACGGCAAGAAGAGTATACTGAGAGTACTATATAGATAGGATTCAACGAGGTAGAAAGCTCCTGTCCCATAAAAAGCCCCTAATATAGCAGCTAGAGCTATACGCCAGGAGGGAGTTTTCTGTTGGTTCCAAAAGCCAACAACAACAAGGATGGCTCCATCAGCCAGAAGATTCATCAAAAAAACAACATCCACATAAACAGTCAATGGTTATATCCCCCTGCCCGGACCTATAACCCAGGTACTTGAGTATATGTGTTAGCTAGCTAGCATATACCTAAATTATATCAACAAGATTAAGAGAAATTTGTCAAAAAAAAAGGCCCTTTACCGGGCCCTATTTCCTTTCTCCAGATCTTTTTCGAAGAAATGTGGGTATCTCTAACTCATCATTTGCAAATGACTTAATCTCCATCTCCCCTGATTCTGTCTTATATTTCCTCTGATTACTGTCACCATGAAACCCAGTGGCGATTACAGTAACTCTGATTTCATCTGTAAGACCCTCATCAATTACTGCACCAAAGATGATATTAGCATCAGGATCGGCTGCTTGAGTAATGATTTCAGCAGCTTCGTTAACCTCAAACAATCCAAGATCGGCATCACCGGTAATACTTAAAAGAACACCTTTGGCACCTTCAATAGATGTCTCAAGTAATGGGCTCGAAATAGCCTGACGGGCAGCCTCAACCGCTCTATTGTCACCCTTAGCCACACCAATCCCCATCAAGGCTGAACCTGTCTCCTGCATAATCGTCTTTACATCAGCAAAATCAAGGTTGATTAAACCGGGCACAGCTATGAGATCAGATATACCCTGAACACCTTGACGGAGAACATCATCAGCGATACGGAAGGCTTCCATTATAGATGTCTTTTTATCTACTACCTGCAGAAGTCTATCATTGGGGATGGTAATAAGGGTATCAACCTTTTCCCGGAGCTCTTCTAGACCAATTTCAGCTTGTGACATGCGTCTTCTACCCTCAAAAGAAAAGGGTTTAGTCACTACCCCTACTGTCAAGGCACCTAGTTCCTTAGCTACCTCAGCAATAACCGGTGAGGCTCCTGTACCGGTACCACCACCCATACCGGCCGTTATAAAGACCATATCAGCACCTTTAAGCCGCTCTTTAATCTGCTCACGACTTTCCTCTGCTGCCTTAAAACCAATCTCAGGATTAGCCCCTGCTCCCAAACCTTTAGTAAGCTGGGTCCCTATATGTATCTTCTCCTGAGCTTTAGATGCAGTCAAAGCCTGAGCATCAGTATTCACTGTTATAAACTCAACACCACGTACACCCGCAGCTATCATTCGGTTAACAGCGTTGTTACCACCGCCACCGACACCAATCACCTTTATCAATGCAAACTGTTCCGAATTTACCTCAAATTCTAGCAAAGTGTCTGCCCTCCCTTTCCGTCCCCGTCATAACAACAATTAAGCTACCTCTATTATGTTCAACATTACTGCCTGTTCCCCTTTTGCCTTTAACAATCTATTTTGGTTTAATTACAGGCCGACCGGGAACAGAAACATCAACTTCTATGACATCTAAATCATTAGACCAGATATCAATCAAAATTGCCGCTAAATCCTTCAGCTTCCTTTCAGTTTGCTCTGAAGCTTGTCCAAAGTAAATAGGAATTCCGTCATTAGTATACATGACAATAGTCCCATCATCTCTAAGATTAATCTCAGAGATCTTTACCTGTAAATCTCCTAGTGAAGTTGCACAAAACGTAGCATTCTGAAAACCTGCCACAGTAATTATATCACCGACGAGCTGTCTTTCCAATTCAATACCGGTAATTACCGGAAGATCGACCTTGGTACCCTGCCTTAGAGCTAAGACTCTACCTTCCCTATCCACCTCTAGATAGTTTCCATGATAAGGTACAAGACCCACAGGGATTCTCTCTTCAATCTTAATGGTTAACCCTGAAGGCAAATCTCTGACAATCTCCACATCCTTAACCCGGGGATGTCTTTTCAGTCTATCAGCTAACTCCCTCTCATTGACCTCCCATAGCTTGGTGCCAGCACTTACAGCAGCATATTGCCGTATTTCCTCTGGTTCAATATAAACCAAGCCATCAACTTTGACTTCATTAATCATAAAGTATTCCGAGTTAAGAAAAACATAAAAAGCTACTAGCACAACAAATACTAGCATGAGGTTGCGCAACAGCCTCTGTTTCTTCATCTGTCGCTTCCTCTGGCGCATCTGTTCTCTGTCTTCATTCATTGAATCACCACCATCAGTCCCAACTAAGTCGCTCAATCTCTACCCCCAGAACTCTTAATTTCTCTTCTAAACGCTCATACCCTCTATCAATATGCTCAACACCAAGAACAGATGTAACCCCTTCCGCTACAAGCCCTGCCAAAACCAGAGCAGCTCCACCTCTGAGATCATCACTAGCCCTGACAGTAGCGCCCGATAATCTCTTTGCTCCTCTGATTATAGCTATACGACCATCTGTCTGGATCTGAGCACCCATCCTTCTAAACTCATCAGCAACCTTAAACCGATTATCAAAAACATTTTCGGTAATTACGCTAGTGCCTTCAGCAACACAGGCAAGAGCCATCATCTGATTTTGCATATCAGTTGGGAACCCGGGATAGGGCATGGTCTTTACATCTATAGCTTTGGGTCTTTCATTCATTTCCACTGTCAAAAGATCTCCCTGACGCTGGATCTTTGCTCCTGCCTTACGCAACTTGGCAATAATAGCTTCCATATGGTAGGAACAGATATTTTCTAGAGATAACTTACCACCTGTCATAGTTACAGCAACCATAAAGGTTCCCGCTTCAATCCTATCAGGCATAACCCTATGCTCTGCTCCATAAAGCTTTGAAACTCCCTGAATTCTAAGAGTATCAGTACCTGCTCCCTCAACTCTTGCTCCCATCTTGTTTAAAAAAGACTGTAAATCAACAATCTCAGGTTCCTTAGCCGCATTATGAACAACTGTTCTTCCTTTAGCAAGCACTGCTGCCATCATTATATTCTCTGTAGCACCAACACTAGGCATATCAAGATGAATCTCAGTACCCTTAAGCTGATCAGTTCTAGCATAAATAAAGCCGGCTTCTTCTGTTAAGATAGCACCAAGTTGCTCTAGACTGCTAATATGAAGATTAATAGGTCTAGGACCAATTAAGCAACCCCCTGGATAAGTTATTGTAGCTTCCTTAAACCTGCCTAAGAGTGCTCCCATTAAGAAAATAGATGAACGCATCTTTTCAGTTAGATTAGGATTAACTGCTGTGGTTGTAATATTTTTAGGGTTCACTCTAAAAATGAGTTTACCCTGATGATCTCTTTGTTCCCTCACAACTATGCCTAGATCCTCTAGAATCTCCTTCATTACCCTGACATCTCTTAAGTTAGGTACATCATAAAGAATAGATTCCTCTTCAGTCAGAATAGTTGCTGCTAATAGTGGTAAAATAGCGTTCTTGGCTCCACTGACTCGAATGGTTCCCTGTATCGGATTACCTCCACGAATCACAAGCTTTTCCACTAGGGTTAGCACCTCCGGAATAAGTCAGGCCCAGAGGTACCCCTCCTGGCTATCCTGACCCTAAGAGACTCTCCCAAGAATCTCCTAGACTAATTATTTCTGGTTCAAGAACAATACCAAACTCTTTCCTAACACGTTCTCGCATCTCTTTCATCACAGCTACCACATCTTTTGCAGTGGCCTGCCCTAAGTTAACAATGAAATTAGCATGTTCTGGGGCTACCTGAGCATCCCCTATCCTTAACCCCTTTACCCCAACACTATCTAGCAACTGCCCGGCAAACCTGCCCTCAGGGTTCTTAAAAACACTTCCCGCATTGGGTTTACTCAAAGGTTGCTTCTCTCTTCTTACCCTAGCTCTTTCACTAACCAATTGCCGTAGCTCATCTCTGTCTCCCACTTCTAATTCCAGAACTGTCTTAATAACTAGCAGACCCTGGTCTTTAAGAAGACTGTTTCTGTAACTGAAATTAAGCTCTGCTTGTTCTAATTCCCTTAGATTCCCCTCACTATCAAGTACAGTTGCAGAAACAACCACACTACCGATACTACCTTCAGGAACCCCCGCATTCATCACTAACGCTCCGCCAACAGTACCAGGAATACCTGCTAGAAATTCAAGTCCCTTCAACCCTCGGTCTATAGATTTATTAACAAGCTTTGGCAAGGGATATCCCGCAGACACAGTTACCCTATTATCATTCCATTCAATATTGGCCAGAGAGGTTAACCTTATAACCACACCTCTAATACCCTTATCAGGAATTAAAACATTGCTTCCTGCTCCAAGAAAAATATGATTAGTGCCCTGCTCCTTTAAAAAACTTACAAGTTCTAGAAGATCTCTTTCATCTTCAGGCAGGACAAGAAACTCCGCAGGACCACCAAGGCGCAGTGTACAGTATCTGCTCAAGTCTTCTTCCATAAGCAGCTCTCCGCGTATTATGCTACGTAATTGCTTAGCAAATGGTGATTCCATCTATTTCCCTCCTGTCTGCGAAGCTTTCACGGTCAGAAACCTCTGACCCAATAAATATATATCACCAGCACCCATGGTGACTAGAATATCTCCCTGTTGTATAAGAGAATTAACCCTATCTAAAGCACTATCAAGAGAAGTAGCAAAATGTATCTCCTTATTTGGAAAACATTCCTTGATAGCAGCAACAATTAACTTACCGGATACCCCTAAAATTGGTTTTTCACCAGCTCCATAGATCTCAGTCACTATAATCACATCAGCTACTTCAAAACTCTTCCCAAACTCTTTAAATAGCAACTCTGTTCTTGTATATCTATGTGGTTGAAAAACTACAACCAACCTGCCTTCTCCCTCTAGACTTCGCAAGGTAGCTTTTATCTCCGTAGGATGATGAGCATAATCATCAATAACTTTTATACCATCAAGATACCCTAGCACCTGCCCCCTTCTCTTTACCCCCGCAAAACTACCTAGAGCAGTGACTATAGTTTCTAATGACACTCCCAATAGCTCACCAACAGCTATAGCTGCCAAAGCATTAAGAACATTATGCTTGCCCTTAACTCTTAAATTAACCGGATACCTTCTACCATCCCTCATTAGTACAGTAAAATTAATACCAGAAATATTTCTTCTAATATCAACTGCCCTGTAATCTCCCTCTTTTTCTTCTAAAGAAAAGGTTGTTACAGGGACATCTATATTTGCAAGTATCTCTTGAATAGCCGGATCATCCAGACAGGCAACAACAATTCCTTCCTGCCCCACATTCTCCATAAAAAGAGCAAAAGCATTCTGCATCTGCTCAAAACTGCCATAATAGTCTAAATGATCATCCTCAATATTAGTTACAACAGCAATCTCTGGTCGCAAACGCACAAATGAGCCATCACTTTCATCGGCTTCAACCACCACATAATCACCTGTATCTACCTTGGCATTAGCTCCAAAATCACTAGCTTCCCCACCAATTAAAACAGTCGGTCTCAAATTTGCCTTCTCTAAAACTGAAGCAATCATCGAAGTAGTGGTTGTCTTCCCATGAGAACCAGATATGGCAATACCCCTTTTGCCTTCTAACAGCATGGCCAATACCTCTGAACGATGCAATAGCGGAATATTCCTTTTCCTCGCTACGATAACTTCCGGGTTATCCTCAGGAATAGCTGTGGAAAGAACTAGATAATCTGGTCTACCAACATTACTAGCATTATGACCTAAATAGACAACAGCACCGGCCTCTACTAAGCGATCTAGTGTCTCATTCCACTTAAGGTCAGAACCACTCACAAGATACCCCTTAGCCAGAAGTACTCTGGCTACAGCACTCATACCCCACCCACCAATGCCAACAAAATGATAGTGCGGCATCTCTTAGCCCCCTTGCCCGTAAATACCTCCGACTTTATGTTATGAGAATACCACTACTGGCGTTCAGCCAGTTCTTCTATCAAGCCAATCAGGGTATCCAGAGCCTCCACATTAGAGAGCTCCTTTGACTTAAAAGCCATAGCTTTTAATTTAGATTTATCAATGAGAATATCTCTGACATTCTTTGCTAGTAACTCACCATCAAGATCCCTATCTTTAATCATCACTGCTGCACCTGTTCTCGCTAAAACACCGGCATTTACCTCTTGATGATTATGAGTCACATTAGGTGAAGGAATAAGGATGCTAGGTAGACCTCTAGCAGTTATCTCAGCAAGAGTCATGGCACCAGCTCTAGCAACAACAAGATCAGCACTGGCAAGAGCCTTCTCGGCATTATGGAGATAAGGAAAAATTCTTAGATGAGTCCCGGTATGAGGAGCTAAATCCTTTTTAATACTCTCAAAATATGATTGACCTGTTACAAAGATCAAATAAAGATCCTCAATACTTAATAACTCTGGTATGGCTTCAACAATAGCTTGATTAAGCCTCTCTGCTCCTCTGCTACCTCCAAAAACATAAACTACTCTAGCATCTAGAGGTATATCTAGTTCCTGTCTAGAACTAACCCTCTCTGCCTGCAAAACTGATATCCTGACCGGATTTCCTGTTACAATACAGTTGGCCTTCTCCGGTAAATACTTTTTTGCTTCCTCAAAGGGTAGAGCAGTAACATGGGTCCATTTGGATAACATCCTGTTAGTTACCCCAGGATAAGCATTTTGTTCCTGAATTAAAGTAGGTTTTCTAAGCAAGATGGCAGCAGCCATTACCGGACCACTGACATATCCCCCTGTACCCACCACCACATCAGGTTTGAGTTTTGATATTAACAATAGGGACTGGATAAAGCCAATACCAGCAAGAAAAAGTCCCTTAAAACTATCAAACCAGGACTTACCTAAAACACCTGCACCACAAACATAATGCATTGGTATACCCTCTTTGGGCACAATGTCAGCCTCGAGTCCATCTCTAGTACCCACATACCAAATCTTTATATCAGGATCCTTTTCTTTTAATCCTCTAGCAATACTAATAGCAGGGTAGATATGTCCCCCTGTTCCACCTCCGGTAAAGATGACCCGCAAAGAAAACCCCTCCCTACCCGGTACTAAATCGTGATATATTCAAGAGAATCCCCACTCCAGTTAAGCTAAACAACAAAGCATTACCCCCATAAGAGATAAATGGTAGCGGAATACCTGTAATCGGTAATAGGGAAGTAACTACCCCCATATTTACAAAGGCCTGTAAAACAATCATGGTAGTTACACCAGTAGCCAGCAAACTACTATAAAGATCAGGAGCAGTAATAGCTATACGATAACCTCTCCAAGCAAAAATTGCATATAAAAGCACCACAGTAAGGGTGCCAATAAAACCAAACTCCTCACCAATAACAGCAAAAATAAAGTCTGTATGTTGTTCAGGTAGATAAAAAAGCTTCTGCCTGCTCTCTCCCAAACCAAGACCAAAAATCTGACCTGAACCCAAAGCATAAAGAGACTGGATAATCTGATACCCTGCCCCTAAAGGATCCTCTTCTGGCCAGATAAAAGCAAAGAATCTTCTCCTGCGATATTCCTCAGCCATAATCAGATATGCCAAAAGAGGAGTACCAACAGCACCTAATGCAGCCAAGTGCCTCTTCTTTGCTCCGGCAACAAACAAAAGAACCACACTGGTACCGGCTAAAGCAACTGCCGTACCCAAATCAGGCTGTAACATAATCAAACCAAACACAGCACCCAAAAGCACAACAATGGGTAGCATGCCTTCCTTAAAATCATGAATCCTGTGACGCTTGCTTGCTAGATAGTGAGCCAAATATAAAACCATAGCCAGCTTAATAGCCTCTGAAGGTTGAAAACTCAAAGCCCCTACCCCCAGCCAACGTCTAGACCCACTGACAGGATCAGCCAAAAGAAGAACAAGCACCAAAGAAACCATTGTCGCAATCAACAAGGGCTTGGCAAGTTTACGCCAGTGCCAGTAATCTACCTGCATTACAAAAAGCATACTGGCAAAACCAAGAACAGCCCAGGTCAACTGCCTCTTCAGATAGTAGAAGCTATCGCCCATCTGTACAGCAGCCTTAACAGAGCTAGCACTATATACCATTAATATGCCAAAAGAAACCAGCACCACCGTAACTATAAACAGCGTAATATCAGCCTGACCCCTTTTGCCCACACCTTCAGGACGCCTGCGCACCTATCTTTACCTCCCTGTATAGAAAAGGGCTAAGAAACCTAAAACAACAAAAAAACCACTAGCCAACCAAAACCTCTGGACAACCTGAGTCTCTCTTAAACCATTCAACTCAAAATGATGATGCAAAGGACTCATCCTAAAAACCCTCTTCCCGGTTAAACGAAACGATACAACCTGAATAATAACTGAAAGGGTTTCAATAACAAAGACACCACCGATAATAGGTAAGAATAACTCCGTCTTGGTCAAAATTGCTAGGGCAGCAATGCCTCCCCCTAAAGCCATCGAGCCAGTATCGCCCATAATAATCCTTGCTGGATACATATTGTAAATGAGAAAAGCTAAAACTCCACCAACCACAGCTGCTGCTGCTAAAGCAAGACCCAGCTCTCCTAAGGTAACTGCCAAAAAGATATAGAAAACATAGACCGAAACACTAATACCCCCAGCTAACCCATCAAGACCATCGGTCAGATTAACCGCATTGGCAGTACCAATAATGACAACTAAAGCAAACAGAGGATAAAACAAGCCCCACTCAATACCTGTACTGGTAAAAGGAATACTGGTATAAGTCCCTAACTTAAGTACCTCTACAGAAATATATATGACAACTAGACTCAACAAGAATTGAATTATGAGTTTTTCTCTAGCTTTTAAACCTAACGGTCTCTTTTTAACCACTTTAATGTAATCATCAACAAAACCTAACAGACCATAACCCACAAATAGCAGCAAAAAAGCAAGAATAGACCAGAAATCTAGACCCCCCATACCGGTTAACTGGAGGACAATCAAACTAATTACAACAGAAGTAATAAACAACAGACCACCCATGGTAGGGGTACCTGCCTTTTGCAAATGCCTAGCCGGTCCATCATCTCTGATTGACTGCCCTATCTTCAATCTCCGGAAATAGGGAATCATTATCTGAGCTAAGATAACTGCTAAACCAAAACTCAATAGTGGTACAATTAACAAATTATGCATAGTTATCTACCAACCTTTTTACGATGTCTTCCATTTTCATCCCTCTTGAACCTTTAACTAAAACAGTATCACCTGGCTTAAGAATCTCAATTAGCTTATCAGCCAAAGCCTCTCTAGAACTAAAGTGTTCCTTCTCTATTTCTGGAGCTGCCCCATTGATATCCTTAGCCATTTCACCATAGGTATAAAGAATATCAACTTTACACGCTCTTCCCACCTGTTTATGACCCTCCATGCTCCAATCACCAAGTTCTAGCATATCAGATAAGACAGCTATCTTTCTACCCTTAGCTAGATCAGCTAACACCTCTAAAGCTGCCATCATCGAAACAGGACTTGCATTATAGGCATCATTAATCACTGTTATGCCCTTATATCTCTGAATATCAAGCCGCATGGTTGCATTGGTAAACAAACTTAAACCCTTAGCTATTTCCTCTAAAGTAAGACCAAAAGCCAGACCAACAGCAGCTGCTGCCAAAGCGTTACTCACATTATGTCTTCCCGGTACAGGTAGCTCAACCCTTATCCTCTTTTCATCTAACCAGCAAAGATTAAAACTCAAGCCTTCTCCCTGCACAGAAATATTTTCAGCTCTAACCATAGCTGATCTATCAGTGCCATACCAGAGAACCTCAGATTGCATTCTTGAGCCCTTAGCCAAAAGTAGATCATCATCTCGATTAAGAATCAATGTGCCTTCAGGTGGTAAAGCTTCAGCTAACTCCCACTTTGCTTTCAGAATATTCTCCTTTGAACCTAACAATTCAAGATGGTTTTCACCAATGTTAGTAATTACACCAACATTTGGTCTAGCCATCTTTGCCAACTCCCTTATCTGACCTAATCCTCTCATCCCCATCTCTACCACAACTACCTCATGATGTTTTTTCAGGCCAAACAGAGTTAGTGGCAAACCAATCTCTGTATTAAGATTTCCCTGACTCTTTAACACAGAAAATCTTGAAGCCAAAACACTAGCCATCATCTCTTTAGTAGTGGTCTTACCCACACTTCCCGTTATCCCAACTACAGGAATATTAAACTGATTCCGATACCATTGCGCCAGTCTTCCTAAAGCATATACGGTACTAGTTGTAAGGATAACAGGTACATCAGTAGAAACAGGCTTTTCCACCAATACAGCTCTAGCACCCTTATCTACAGCCTTTTGTATATAAAGATGTCCATCAGTCTTTTCACCTGTAATAGCAACAAAAAGATCTCCCCGCTTGACAGCCCTGCTGTCAATAGCTATACCGGTAATCTCTACATCATTCCCCTGCAATAACTGACCTCTAGTTGCCTGAACAATATTTTCAACACTAAACATGTTCTTCACCACCAAAGAACCGTCTTCTTAGCGCCAATGTAGCCTCTTCCCTATCATCAAAGTGGACTGTACCATCCTTAAAAATCTGATAATCTTCATGACCCTTACCAGCAATTAGAATGACATCTCCAGATTTAGCCATACCTATAGCCAAGTTAATAGCCTCACGTCTATCCACAACCATGCTATACTCAACATCCCTAACACCCTCTTTAATATCTAGAAGAATCTTTTCAGGTTCCTCAGTCCGTGGATTATCAGAGGTAATTATGACCATGTCACTATACTCAGCAGCAATCCGACCCATAATCGGTCTTTTGGTCCTATCCCTGTCTCCTCCAGCACCAAAGACGGTGATGACTCTTCCTTTAACAAAGTCCTTAGTAGCCTGCAAAATATTCTCTAATCCATCAGGTGTATGAGCATAATCCACAACAACAGCAAAGTCCTGTTCCTTCCCAACCCTGATTGGCTCATACCTCCCGGGCACAACCACATCATCAATTGCTTTAACCATACCTTCAATACTTAATCCATAATGTAACCCTACACCTATAGCAGCCAGAGAATTATAGACATTAAATCTCCCGATTAAAGGTAGCTTAACAGGATACTCCTCATCCCTATATCGAAGAATAAAGCTGGTACCCTCTGCTGTAACCCTTAAATCCTTAGCAGATAAATCAGCCTTATCACTTAATCCATAAGTCAATACCTTAGCATCTGTCATACCCACAAGTCTCTGCCCATAACTATCATCAGTATTAATCACAGCACAACCATCTAAAGAGGTAAATAGCATGGCCTTGCTCAAGAAATACTGTTCCATATCCCCATGGAAATCCAAGTGATCCTGAGTAAGGTTGGTAAAGACAGCCACATCAAAACTACAACCCGCTACCCTACCAAGAGCTAAAGCATGACTTGAAACCTCCATTACAGCAGCCGTATCTCCCATGTCCCACATCCTAGCAAAAAGAGCCTGCAAATCTGAACCCTCCGGGGTTGTCCTTTCCACCCCTAGATGTTCTCCACCCACTATGTTTTCAACTGTACCGATAAGGCCAACACCTTTATGTTTTTCTAATAAAATTCTTCTTGTCAGAAAAGCAGTAGTTGTCTTACCATTAGTCCCAGTAACCCCTACTAACTCCAAGTCCCTAGTCGGCTCATTATAGAACATTCCCGCCAAAATGGAGAGCATCTTCCTTGAGTCATCAACCAAAACCAAAGTTCCATCTACAGATACCTCTTTTTCAGCTACAACTACCCTAGCTCCCCTATTTATCGCCTCAGGAATAAAGTCATGCCCATCCACCTTATAACCACTAATGGCAACAAAGATAAACCCTTCCTGTACTTTTTTTGAGTCATAGGTAATCCCCAAAACATCAACATCAAGAGATCCCTTTACACCTCTGTATTTAATTCCCCTGAGCAATTCCTGTAAATACATCGGTATCCCCCCTGCCTTCTAGTATCCCTTTTTCTTAGCAACTCATACCTTAACGACCAGTTTCTGGCGTTTCAAACTTAACCCTTACAGTTCCACCAGTAGATATCTTCTGACCAGCTTTAGGTTCCTGTTCAGCTGCTACTCCACTACCAGTTGGTTCAAGACTTAAGCCCATAGAACCTAGAATATTTGCTACCTCCCTGATACTCTTACCACTCAGATCAGGCACAGTTAGCCTATCAGTACTCAAAGTCTCCTCTGTTTCTGTATAAACCAACACCTCTGTATAACTAGCTACACTAGCCCCCGCGGCCGGAACCTGTCTAACAATTCTTTCACCATCACCAATTACAGTCATTCTTAGACCATTATTTCTCAGTACCCTATCAGCTTCAGAAACTGTTAGGTTAATTATACTAGGTACCTCCCTATCCTTTATAACCTCTTTTTCATTGGGATCATAACTTGGGGGGATTCCTAGATATCTTAAAGAGTCCCTCATAATATTACCTGCTGCAGGAGCAGCAACCCAGCTACCATAATAGATACCCTCTGGTTCATCAACCAGAATATACACTACAAGCTGCGGGTCTTCAATAGGGACAACACCCATAAATGCTGACATGTATCTCCCTTCTACTAACCTACCATTCTCAACCTTTTCTGCGGTACCTGTCTTACCTCCCACATTATATCCCTCAATCTGAGCTCTTGCACCAGTACCCTCATCAACAGTTAACTGCATCAGATGCAGAACCTCTCTAGCAGTCTCCTCTGAAACAACCTGCCTTTTCACCGTAGGTTCAAAAGATTCAACAACCTGCCCATCTGCATCTCTAAATTCCTTAGCAATATAGGGTTGCATTAAATAGCCATCATTGGCTATGGCAGCAATAGCGGTAATCATCTGTAAAGGTGTAACAGCTAAGGTTTGACCAAAAGACATAACAGCCAAATCCAGATCAGTAGCTCTATCTTGAGCAGGATAAATAGCTCTCCCCTCACCGGGTAGATCAATACCTGTCTTCTCCATAAACCCAAACTTCTCAAGGTACTCATAAAAAC
Source organism: Thermaerobacter marianensis (assembly GCA_020724425.1). Lineage (GTDB taxonomy): Bacteria > Bacillota > Sulfobacillia > DVGY01 > DVGY01 > DVGY01. The sequence goes on along the minus strand of DYGY01000001.1, from coordinate 50,427 downwards.
GATCTATTCCTAGTGCTAAACCAGTCTTTACAAAAACCACATTAGCTGACTGTTGAAAAGCTTCAGTAAAGGTGGTATCACCAAGTCCTCTCCCATTCCAGTTCCTTATGGTATGACCTAGAACCGTAACATTACCGGGATCCCAGAAATGGGTATTGGCATTAACAACACCTTCTTCAAAAGCAGCAGCAGTAGTTATTGGCTTAAAGATCGACCCGGGTGCATAACTGTTAGAAACAATAGGGTTACGCCAGGTCTCAGGACCATACTCCAACGGCTTATTAGGATCAAAAGCAGGACGATTTGCCATTGCCAGAATCTCTCCTGTTTTTGGATCCATAACAATACCCATAGCACTCTTGGCCTGATGTTCCACCATGATTCTATCCAATTCCCGTTCCACAACATACTGAATAACTTCATCAATAGTTAAGACAAGTGTAAGACCATCTGTAGGTGGGACATAATACTGCAAGGCCTGAGGAATCTCTCTACCATAAGCATCAAACTCAATAACAATCCTACCTGGTTCACCCTTTAACTGCTCATCATAAACAACTTCAATACCTTCAAGTCCTTGAGAATCAATCCCAGCAAAACCTAAAACATGGCTTGCCAGTTCATTCTTCGGATAGACCCTCCTACTTTCTTGGGTAAAATATATACCTGGAAGATTAGCTTCCCGTAGCTGACTGGTCTTAGCCTGATCACCTTTCCTTTGGATCCAGGAAAAGCTAAGATTCTTGGTTATCCGGTCATATACATAATCATAAGACAACTCCAGAATATCTGAAACTATCCTAGCTGTCTCTTCAGGATTTTCTATTTGTGCTGGTATTGCAAAAACAGAATCAGCATTAACACTAATAGCTAACTCCCTGCCCTCACGATCAAGAATATTTCCCCTTTTTGCTTCAACCGTTATCTCCCGCACCCTGACATCCAAAGCACCCTGCCTGTACTCCTCACCCCGTACTAGCTGGATATATGCCAAACGTCCAATCAGTACAACTGTTGCAACAAAAGTAAAAAGAAAAAGGAGAAAAATCCTTTTTCTTAAACCAATACCGGGAATCTGCAATTACATTACCCCCTTTTTATCTTCCTACCGGGGATTCCTAGCACCGGCCTCTACCTGCTTACCACCGGTTAGCCAGTTAAATAGCCAGGTATTCACACTAGCAATCATGGTTCTTTCACCAGCAGAACTCTTTTCTCCCAACTCAATAACCGTCGAATATTGACTAGATTCTGGCATGGATATCTCAGGAACCACGGCAACACGATAATTTTCTCCAGGAATCATCCCCAGACTTTCTTTAGCAGCAATCTCTACCCTAGTGAGATCCTCTAAAGCTAATGCCCGCCATTCCAGATCACCAACTACAACTCTAAGCTCATTTATCTCTCTATTCATTCTGTTGATATCATATGCTGTTTGCTGAATTATAGAATTTCTGCTAACAAGAACCACACACATAACAAAGACAATCGCCAGACCAGTCAAGAACTTTCCTGTTGAAAACTTAGACCTGGACCGTTGCCGTGGTTTCTGCTTGGTCTCTATAGCTCTCTCTTCTACTAGGGCGTACTCTCTTTTCCTTGCCGCTACTGCCATTTGTATTCGCCCCCTTCTCTCTTAGAACCTACAGGCGCCTAGCTCCCCTTAACTTGGCACTTCTCGCGCGTGGATTCTCAGCTAACTCTTCAGTCTTAGGTGCAATCGGCTTCTTTGTCAATATCTCCAGCCGTTTCTCTTTATCCTCCAAGACCTCACCCCAACGAGTACTCTTCCCAGCTTGCTCCTTAAAGAAATGCTTAACAATTCTATCTTCTAGTGAATGAAAAGTTATTACCGCTAGCCGACCACCAGGCCTTAAGACATCAACTGCCTGTACTAATCCCTCTTCAAGAACCTTAAGTTCCTCATTTACAGCAATCCTTAAAGCCTGAAAAGTCCTTTTAGCAGGATGAGGTCCCTTTCTCCTTGCCCCTGCTGGGATAGCTGCTTTAATGATTTCAACTAACTCACCGGTAGTAACTATCTCTTTGCTGTTTCTTTCCCTCACAATGAACTGTGCAATCCTGCTTGCCCAGCGTTCCTCACCATACTCATTAATAATCTCTGTTAACTCTTTTTCCGAAAGACTATTAACCAAATCCTTAGCAGTATATGTTCCTTCCGGGTCCATCCGCATATCTAAAGGAGCATCATAGTTATATGAAAAACCCCTATCCATTTCATCAAGCTGTGGTGAAGAAACACCCAAGTCCATCAAAATACCATCAACCTTATCAATACCTAGATCACCTAAAGCCTTTTTAAGATAACGGAAGTTGCTCTTAACAAGCTCCACCCGTACATCCAAATCACTAAGCCTTACCCCTGCTGCCTGTAGAGCTATAGGATCATGATCTAAGCCAATCAATAAACCATCCTTACCAAGAAGCCTTCCAATAGCTATAGAGTGTCCTGCACCCCCGAGAGTACAGTCAACAAATACGTCCCCAGGCTGTGGATCTAATAGCTCCACAGTTTCTCTTAACAACACTGATTTATGTTCAAACTGGATATCTCCCAGTTGTGTCTCCCCCTTACAAATCAAGATCAACAAGAGTCTCTGCTATCTCTTCATAGGAAAGATTAGCCTCTTTGGCATAACTATCCCATTTCTCTGCAGCCCAGATTTCCACTCTATTAGAAACACCAATAATGATGGCATCCTTATCCAACCCAGCATAATCCCTAAGATTTGCTGGTAACAGAATTCTTCCCTGTTTATCTAGACTGCATTCAGTAGCTCCAGAAAACAACAACCTTACAAAGGCTCTAGCATTAGCCTGGGTAAAAGATAAAGACTTTAATTTCTTCTCAAGACTTTCCCATTCACTCTGTGGATAGACAAAGATACAGTGATCCAAGCCCCGAGTAGCAATGAAGGTCTCCCCTAATTGCTCACGAAACCTAGCAGGAACAGCTACCCGCCCCTTGCCATCTACTGTATGTTGATATTCCCCCATAAACATGGTCTTATCAACTCCGTCTCCCCACTTTTCCCCACTTCTACCCACCTTGTGCCCTATAATTTCTTCTTATTTCAAAAAACTCCTTCTATGTAAGCAAAAAATTTAAAATAAAAAAAGAGAGAGCAAATCTCTCTCTTGTGGACGGTAGGAGACTTGAACTCCCGACCTCCTGGGTGCGATCCAGGCACTCTCCCAACTGAGCTAACCGCCCAATCCCAATTCATTCTACCAAAGGATGCTCAAAAACGTCAAGAATACCTTTTTCAGTAATTAGATAATCAAGTCTTTCATCATAATTATCCCTTGGCAGTCTAGCAATCACCTGAAACTCAAAAGCAAGACCAACCCTATATTTCACAATACTCTTTTTAAGGAATCTATCATAATAGCCAACACCATACCCTAGACGATAACCTAATCTATCAAAAGCTACCCCAGGTACTAAGAGCAAATCAACATCAGTAGAGATCTCACAATCCAAAGAAGGCTCCAAAATCCCATAACTACCAACAACTAGGTCTTTTGGACTTGATACTCTTCTAGCGGTCATTTCTTCCCTATCCTCAACCCTAGGAAACAGTACCACTTTTCCATCAGCCAAAGCCTTCTTTAAAATAACTCCTGTAGCCACCTCATTACGAAAAGCACTGTAGAGCATTATATTGTTGCTTTCTAGATAGAGATGACTACCTAAAAAAATCTCCTGGATCTTAATACTAAGAGATTCCCACAGGGAATAATCTAGTCTGTTCCGTTTTTCCAAAAACTCTTTTCGCAACTGTTCTTTCATAGTTAACCCTCCACAAAAGAGAAAGCCCTACATCCGCAGGGCCTTCGAGCCTTTTAAGAGATCAAACCTTATTCATTATCCCCTTTTTCCTCACTCTTACCTGGTGAATTTGGGGGGAGTGCAGCAACATCAGTGATATCTTTGCCACAATATGGGCAGACCCACTGCGAATACTCTGCAGATGAATAAGAGTCCTGGTGGCAATGTGGACAAATCTTTTTAAACAAGTGCCAAAACCCTCCTTGCCTTTGGCTCTAGCTCCGCTTAGCTCAAGAACCTCTCCTCTTCAGGACACTCATTTGGCTCATAAAGAGAGTGTTTCCACATAAACCATGAGATTCCTGCAAGACTACTTAATAACCAGCAGAGTTTGCCCTAGATCTACAGTCTGACCCTTTTCAACCCTGATTTCAGAAACTACCCCAGCGCGGGTAGAAGCAATCTCATTCTCCATTTTCATGGCCTCAAGAATTAAAAGCACATCGCCAACCTCAACTGCTTGATTAATAGCCACCCGGACATCAATAACTGTACCTGGTAGAGGCGCTGTAACTGAGTCATCACTAGCCAGACTGACCGCTGGTTTCTTCTCTTCCTTCACTGGAGCGGCCTCTACAGGTTTTGGTGTTTCCACAGACCTTGTTTCCACCCCTATTTCTTCTACCTCTACCTCATATGTCTTTCCCTCTACTGTAACACGATACTTTTTCACTTACGCCACGTCTCCCTTCTCAACGACACGGTACGAAAACCCTCTGCCTGCCACTGCCTACCTGCCATAGTCCAAACCTTAAACTCCTGTTCTTTAACAGGCTTTATACTCTTTATAGCAAGGCCATTATCCCCATAAGCAGCTAGGGCAGCTGTAATGGCAGCTACAATCTTAGCATCCATAGTCCTTGCCCCCTAAAGCGGAATGTTACCATGTTTCTTAGCAGGACGATCTTCTCTCTTGCTTGCTAGACTGGCAAGAGCCCTACCAAGAACTACCCTTGTCATGGCAGGATCTAAAACATCATCCACATAACCCCTCTGTGCTGCCACATAGGGGCTAGCAAACCTATCCCTATATTCCTGTACCTTTTGTTGTCTCACCAAAGCGGAATCTTCAGCATTTGCTATCTCTTTACGGAACACAATATTACAGGCCCCTTCAGGTCCCATAACAGCAATCTCGGCAGTTGGCCAAGCAAAAGCCATATCACAGCCTAGACCCCTACAACACATGGCAATATATGCTCCACCATATGCCTTTCGTAAAATTAGTGATATCTTTGGTACTGTGGCTTCAGAATATGCATAAAGCACCTTGGCACCATGACGAATGATGCCACCATACTCCTGGTTCTTCCCCGGTAGATATCCCGGTGTATCTACCAGAGTAATAAGGGGGATGTTAAATGCATCACAGAAACGTACAAACCGGGCTATCTTATCAGAAGCGTCAATATCAAGAGTACCTGCAAGAATCTTTGGTTGATTGGCAATGATACCAACAGATCTACCCTCCAACCTACCAAACCCCACAACAGCATTTAAGGCAAACCTTTCCTGAACCTCAAAGAAACTACCCACATCCACAAGATTATTTATCACATCACGGACATCATACGGCTTATTAGGTTCACCCGGTACAATATCCCTCAATTCTTCCTTAACCTCTAGAGAAACCCTTTCACCTACAGGAGCATCCTCAATATTATTGGAAGGCAAATAGCTTAAAAGCTTCCTTATCTGCTCAAAAGCATCTTCCTCATCAACAGCTAAAAAATGAGCTACACCACTCTTTTCATTATGCGTCTTACCCCCACCTAACTCCTCAAAAGTTACCTGTTCCCCGGTAACAGACCTAATCACTTCTGGACCGGTAATAAACATCTGCGAAGTCCTATCAACCATAAAGACAAAATCAGTTAAAGCAGGAGAATATACAGCTCCACCTGCACAGGGCCCCATAATCACAGATATCTGAGGAATTACTCCAGAGGCCAAGGTATTACGCTTAAAAATCTCAGCAAAACCATTTAAGGCATCAATACCTTCCTGAATTCTTGCTCCACCTGAATCATTGATACCGATAAAGGGTGAACCTGTCTTTAAGGCAAGATCCATCACCTTGGTAATCTTAGCTGCATGCATCTCCCCTAAGGTTCCTCCAAGAACAGTGAAATCTTGAGAGAACACATAGACAGTTCGACCATCAATCTGACCATAACCGGTAATAACGGCATCGGCTGGTACATCCTTATCAGCCATGCCAAACATAGTTCCCCTATGTTCTATAAAGGCATCAATCTCCTGAAAGGTTCCAGAATCAAAAAGACTCTCTAACCTCTCTCTGGCAGTTAGTTTACCTTTCTCATGCTGGGCTGCAATTCTATCAGGCCCTCCACCAGCTTGAATATGTTCTTTACGTTGCTCTAATTCCTTAATTTTTTCCTGTACCTTTTCATCCATCGGGCTTTCCTTCACCCCTTCTGACAGAGTTCGATTAATACACCATTAGTACTTTTAGGGTGAAGAAACGCTACAAGCTTTCCACCAGCACCTCTTCTTGGGCTCTCATCAATTAGCTGATATCCCTCCACTCTCGCTTTCTCCAGAGCAGCCCCAATATCATCTACGGCAAAAGCCAGATGATGAATGCCCTCACCCTTTTTGTCAATAAACCTGGCTATGGCAGAATCATCACTTAGAGCCTCCAAGAGCTCAATATGACTCTCCCCGGTCTTAAAAAAAGATACCCTGACAGCCTCAGTATGTACCTCTTCATCTTGTTCCCATTCCAAACCTAAAACCCTAGTATACAGACCTTTAGCTTCCTCTAAGCTCTTAACAGCAATACCAATGTGATCAATCTTCACATTAATCACCAACCTTATGCCAGGTATTAGTACCTGCTTCTAATATATTCTGCCTAAAATCCTAATCTCCTGCTACATTTTCTTTAATGTAGCTAATTATCTCACCAGTTGGTGTTCCAGAGGTGAAAATCTCATCAACCCCCTCTGCTTTAAGAGAGAGAATATCTTCTTTAGGGATAATACCCCCACCAAGCAAAAGGATATGCTCCAATTCCTTCTCTTTAAGAAGTCTTGCTACCTCAGAAAAGAAATATTCATGGGCTCCAGAAAGACTGCTTAAACCAATAACATCCACATCCTCTTCTAAAGCAGCCTGAACAATCTTTTCCGGAGTCTGACGCAATCCGGTATATATAACTTCCATTCCAGCCTCACTTAAAGCTCTAGCCACAACCTTTGCGCCCCTATCATGACCATCAAGACCAGTCTTAGCTATCAATACCTTGATTGGTTTCATCATATCAGCTCCTTTGCTGCATATTCCCCAAAGACATTCCGTAAAACATCACTAATCTCACCCAAGGTAGCATAAGCCTTAACAGCCTCAAGAATATATGGCATGAGATTCTCTGTACTCCTAGCCTTCTCTTTTAACTCCTTTAGAGTTTTCTCTACAAGAACCGTATCCCTAGACTCCTTTAATTCCCTTAAACACTTCTCCTGCAGCCTTTCAACCAGAGGATCTAGCCTTAGAATCTCTATATCTTCTTCTCTTTGATCAGCAAAGGCATTTATACCAACAACCAATCTCTCCTTATTCTCAACTTCAACCTGATAGCGGTAGGCACTATTCTGAATCTCCTTTTGCATATAGCCAGTTTCAATGGCTTTAACAGCACCACCCATAACCTCAATTCTATCCAAATATCTCTTAACTTCTGTCTCAACTTGATCTGTAAGGGATTCTAGATAGTATGAACCTGCTAAAGGATCAACCGTATCAACAACACCACTCTCATAAGCAATAATCTGCTGGGTTCTTAATGCTATTTCTGCGGTACGTTCAGTAGGTAGTCCTAAAGCCTCATCCAAAGCATTGGTATGCAAAGACTGAGTGCCTCCTAATACAGCTGCTAAAGCCTGCAAAGTAACTCTCACCACATTGTTCTCAGGCTGCTGAGCACTCAAAGCAGAACCAGCAGTCTGAGTATGGAACCTTAACATCATTGACTTAGGATCTTTAGCACCAAAGCGTTCCTTCATAATCTCAGCCCAAATTCTTCTAGCAGCCCTAAACTTGGCTATCTCCTCAAGAAAATCCATCTGGCTATTAAAGAAAAAGGAGAGTCTTGGTGCAAAATCATCAACCTTCATTCCTGCCTCAATGGCCGCCTCCACATAGGCAATCCCATTAGCAATTGTAAAGGCCAACTCCTGAACAGCCGAAGAACCGGCTTCACGAATATGATAACCACTAATACTGATGGTGTTCCAATTGGGTACATGTTCATGACAGTATGCAAAAACATCAGTAATAAGTCTCATCGATTCCTGAGGAGGAAAAATGTATGTGCCTCTGGCCACATATTCCTTCAAAATATCATTCTGGATTGTCCCACTTAGCTTAGCAAAAGGAATACCTCTCTTTTCTGCTAAAGCCAGATACATTGCTAAGAGCACAGGAGCTGTAGCATTAATGGTCATCGAGGTACTGACCTTATCTAAAGGTATATCAGCAAAAAGCACCTCCATATCCTGCAAAGAGTCAATAGCTACCCCTACTCTCCCCACCTCCCCCTTAGCTAAATAGTGATCAGAATCATAACCAATCTGGGTAGGGAGATCAAAAGCTACACTTAAACCTGTCTGACCTTTCTCCAAAAGATACTTATACCTCTTATTAGACTCCTTTGCACTACCAAAACCAGCATACTGACGCATAGTCCACAATCTACCCCGGTACATGGTGGGATATACCCCTCTGGTATAGGGGTAATCCCCTGGCATTCCCAAATCCCCTTGGATATCCTCTTTAGTATACACAGCATCTACCGATAAACCGGAAAGAGTCTTAAACTCCTTCTTCCTCTCTGGTAGTGAAGCAATATTTTGCAGCCAAACCTTCTTGTCCATTTCTTTCCTCCTCTCATATGAAAAAAGGGCGAGCTGAATATAGCCCACCCCAAAGACTTACACTCCCTTATGAACGCCTGTAAGTGCTACGTTGTGCGGGTAACCAACCACGCACCTTCATGGCCTCGGCCAACCTACTGATAGCAACCATATATGCCACATCACGCATCTTCATGCCACGTTCTGTATGCATATTATAGACCCAATCAAAAGCCTGACGCATCATCTGTTCAAGCTTACTATTAACTTCCTCTTCAGTCCAGTAGTAGCCATAGAGATTCTGTACCCATTCAAAATATGAAACAGTTACTCCACCGGCATTAGCCAGAATATCCGGGATAACAAGAATACCCCTTTCAGTCATTATTCTATCAGCCTCAGGAGTCGTTGGTCCATTAGCAGCCTCAGCCACAATCTTAGCCTTAATATCATGAGCATTACGAGAAGTGATCTGATTCTCTAAAGCAGCAGGAATCAGAATATCGCATTCTAGAGTCAAAAGCTCATCATTGCTAATTGGCTCACCATCAGGATAGCCAGCCACTGAACCATGCTCAACCTTATATTCTAACATCTTGGGGATATCAAGACCCTCAGGGTTATAGACACCACCATCAACTTCCATGACAGCGATAACCTTAGAACCAGCATCATGCATCAATCTAGCAGCAACTGAACCCACATTACCAAAACCCTGAACAACAGTAGTTGTTTCCGCAAGATTCATATCTAGATGATTGGCAGCCTGCTTAATTGTAACTACAGTACCTCTACCAGTAGCCTCTACTCGTCCCTTAGAACCACCAAGAATTAGAGGCTTACCAGTTAAAAGACCAAAGGTATTTTCACCGACAATACTGCTGTATTCATCGAACATCCAAGCCATCACTTGAGGATTTGTATTAACATCAGGTGCAGGTACATCTTTGTATGGACCCATGTGTGGAGCCATTGCTCTAATATATCCCCTGCTCAAAGCCTCTAACTCTCTTGGTGATAAGTCTGCTGGATTACACAGCACACCACCCTTACCACCACCATAGGGTAGACCTAACAAGGAAGACTTAATTGTCATCCAGACAGATAAAGCTTTAACCTCTTCTGGTGTTACATCAGGATGAAAACGAATTCCACCCTTTGTTGGACCTAGAGCATTATTATGAAATGAACGATAACCGATAAAACTTTGAACACTACCATCATCCATCTCCACAGGGATAGATACCTCAACAAACTTCTGGGGATTCTTCAACAGTTCATATACTGAATCATCTAAACCCAGATTCTCCACAGCATCTTTAACCAAACCTTTCGCTATCTCATAAGGATCCAATACTTCCGTCGCAGCCACAGGTGACCCTCCTCCAAGTTATTGAAAGACCTTTAAATTTATAAACTACTCTTCTACCGCGACAAGACTCATGGCAGCATCATATCCTGCTGACAATGCCTTTTTGTTTAATTCCTCTGTTCCCTTTGGCACCCGGCTTAAAACAGCCTTTTCCACCGCATCCCTGCTTACCACACCTGATATGGCAGTTATAGCTCCTAAAGCAACAATATTAGCCACAATCTCTTTACCCAAATCCTTAGCCATACCAGTAATAGGTAACTTATATAGCCTAGTTCCCTCAGGTACACTATCCTGTTCAATACTGACTAGAGTACTGTCAATCAAAATCTTGGTCTTCGAACCAATACCCTGCCCATACTTTCCCCAGGCATCCTTGCTCATTACCAGCAAAAAGTCAGGGACCGTTACTTTAGGATAATCAATCTCACCATCACTAATAACAACTTCAGCTTTGCTAGCACCACCACGGGATTCAGGACCATAGCTTTGACTCTGTACAGCATTAAGTCCCTCATAGATAGCGGCAGCTTCAGCAAGGATAATACCGGCAAGTATCTGACCCTGACCACCTGTACCTGCTAGACGAATCTCATAACGCTGCATACTACCGCCTCCTCTCCTGAGCCTTCTTAATAACCTTGCCATATTCCTCTGTATATTCTGGTAGATCAATATCCTGCAGTTCCCCAATAACGAATTTGCCCTTCATTTCTTCAGCAGACAGCTTATCTGCCTTTGTTCTGGGTACTGCACTATCTTTTTGCCATTGTAGCATTAGTGTACCTGTAGGCATCTTATTCTTACGACCAAAATAGGTAGGACAACCACTAATGGCCTCAACAACAGAAAAACCCTTCTTCTTCAATGCCTTTAACATGTAATTGCTTAAAGGATTAACATGATAGGTTGTACCTCTTGCTACATAAGAAGCTCCAGCAGCCTTAGCTAACTCAGCTAAGTCAAAGGTTCTCTCAATATGACCATAAGGAGAGGTTGTTGCCCAACTAGCCTCAGGAGTCTCAGGAGAATACTGCCCACCAGTCATACCATAAATACTGTTGTTAAAGATAATCGTAGTTATATCGATGTTCCTTCTAGCGGCATGGATAAAATGATTTCCACCAATAGCGGAAGCATCACCATCACCAGTGATAACTACCACATTTAGCTCTGGATTAGCAAGCTTTACACCGGTAGCAAAAGCCAATGCCCTACCATGAGTAGTGTGTAAAGTATCATAATCTAGATAACCTGTAGCCCTTGAAGAACATCCGATACCAGAAACAATAACTGTTTTATCTCTCTCAAAACCACTCTTTTCCAGAGCTCTCATCAAAGCACCAAGGACAATGCCGTGACCACAACCCGGACACCAAATATGAGGCATCGTCTCTACCCGAAAATGTTCATCTAACAGTTCTTCTGTGGCCATTAGCGCACCTCCTTGATCTTCTCTAAAATCTCTTCTGGCTTAAAGAGCTCACCATCTACCCGATTAAGACCGATAACATCAGCCTGACCCCTAGAAGCTCTCTCAACTTCCCTAATGAGCTGCCCAAGATTCATCTCCGGAACAATGATAGTCTTAGCCTTTTTTGCCACCCTATCAACAACTTCCTCAGGGAAAGGCCAGATAGTGATTGGCTTAATAAGGCCAACCTTAATACCCAGTTCCCTTGCCTGCCTTAAGGCACTTAAGGCAGGTCTTGCCGAAGAGCCATAAGCGAAAAGCACAATATCAGCATCTTCAGTCTCTATTTCTTCAACTAAAGTAATTCTATCCTTTGCTTTATCCAATTTCTCATGCAATCTTCTTAACAAAGCATCAGCTTTCTTAGGATCACCTGTGGGGAACCCAGTCTCATCATGGAAAAGACCGGTAACATGAGTACGATACCCGGTACCAAAATCAGCCATCGGGGGAACACCGTCTTCATCAGCCTTGTAAGGCAAGAAATCCTCAGGTCTAGCATCAGTCTTCTTCCGATTAGTAATCTTTAAAGAGTCCTTATCTGGAATGACTATCTTCTCTCTCATATGACCAATGACTTCATCAAGGAGAAGAATTACAGGAACCCTTAGTTCTTCAGCGATATTAAAGGCCTCTATGGTGATCTCATAAGTCTCCTGTACTGAACTAGGTGCCAAAACAACAATTGGATGATCACCATGGGTACCCCAGCGAGCCTGCATGACATCACCTTGAGCCGGAGATGTGGCCATACCAGTACTCGGACCAACCCTCTGCACATTGACAACAACCACAGGTACCTCAGTTAAAGAAGCATAACCAATATTCTCTTGTTTCAAAGAAAAACCAGGACCACTGGTAGCAGTTAATGACTTAGCTCCAGTTAATGAAGCACCGATAACTGCTGCCATACTGGCAATCTCATCTTCCATCTGAATAAAACGACCACCATAAATCGGCAGCCTTTCAGCCATTAACTCAGCAATCTCAGTTGACGGTGTAATAGGATAACCTGCATAAAAACTACATCCTGCCGCTAGGGCTGCTTCTGTACAAGCCTCATTACCCTGCATTAACTTAACAACTGGTTCTTTCATGAAACAGCCTCACCTTCCTTTGGCTTCAAATTGATAGCAAAATCAGGGCAACGTAACTCACATAAATCACACCAGATACAATCATCGCCCCTAGCCACCAATGGGAGACCATCTTCAGCTCTGTCATAAACATCGGTTGGACAAAAATCAATACAGATACCACATCTTTTGCACCACTCAGCATTAACCTCTATGATCGGGATTCCCTTACCTTTCTTGGCAGCCCCCACGCTTTTCCCTCCCCTAAAATTCAGGAAGACCAAGCATCTCCGCCATAGAAACACTTGGCCTCACTAGCTACTCTGCTTTTTCAATACCAGAAACACCAGATCTCTTTAACTCAATCTCTACCTGTGGAGCAATCCTTAGAAATACAATATCATCCTTAATCCGGGTAATTGTACCGACAATACCCCCTATAGTGATAACCTTATCCCCCACTTCAAGAGCATTGAGCATAGCATTACGTTCCTTTTGCTGCTTCTGCTGAGGCCTGATAATCATTAGATACATCAAACCAAACAAAACAATAAAAGGTAACAGTAGTTGAAATAATTCCACATTTCACACTCCCTTCTCATTACACCCCATTGTTCTTCGACGATAGGTTGCAAAATCCTTTTGATTTCTCAACTATTTCCTATGATTTGTATTCAGGAACAGGTAATCCCTGTCTTTCCCAAAACTCCTCACGAAAATCTGTTAAAGTATTATTTTTAATATGCTCTCTAATCTCAGCCATAAAAGTATGCAAGACATGCAGATTATGAATGCTCAACAACCTTAAAGCCAGAATCTCTCCAGCCTTAAACAGATGTCTTATATATGACCTTGTGTAATTCTGACAGGTATAGCAAGTACAACCCTCTTCCACTGGCCTAAGATCACTAGCATAAGTAGCGTTTCTCACCACAATTTTTCCCTCTCTGGTTATGGCAGTACCTTTCCTAGCAACCCTTGTTGGGAAAACACAATCAAACATATCCACACCGCGGAAAACACCCTCAAGTAGATAATCAAGAGTACCCACACCCATCAAATACCTCGGCTTATCTTCCGGTAAATGTGGCACAGTATAATCCAAAGTTTCATACATCAAGTCCGCTGGTTCACCAACACTTAAACCACCAATGGAATAGCCAGGGAAATCCATGCTTACAAGATCCTTAGCACTCTGTTCCCTCAAATCTCCAAAAACACCACCCTGAACAATCCCAAAAAGAGCCTGATCCTTTCGGCTATGAAATTTCTTTCCCCTCTCAGCCCATTTGCTTGTACGGTTAACAGCAGCCCTAACCTCCTCCTTGCTAGCCGGATAAGGAGGACACTCATCAAAGGACATGATTATGTCTGCCCCTAACTTCTCTTGAACACCAATACTAATCTCAGGACTCAATCTATGTTTGGAACCATCAAGATGTGATCTGAAACTCACACCATCATCATCTATTTCCCTTAGCTTGGCCAAACTGAATACCTGAAACCCCCCACTATCAGTAAGGATGGCTCGATCCCAGTTCATAAAGGAATGTAAGCCACCGGCATTAGCAACAATATCTGCTCCCGGCCTTAAATACAGATGATATGTATTTGAAAGAATTATTTGAGTACCAATCTCCTTTAATTCCTCAGGAGTCATTGTTTTAACACTAGCCTGAGTACCCACAGGCATAAATACCGGTGTTTGTATCTCCCCATGAGGAGTTCTAATTACACCAAGCCTCGCCCTATTCTCACCCTTTTTCTTTAACTCAAAAAACTTCACTTTTCCTATCCCCTCTAAATTATTAACATGGCATCACCAAAACTAAAAAACCTATACCTTTCCCTAACAGCCTCTTCATAGGCTCTAAATATCAGATCCTTACCAGCTAAAGCACTAACAAGCAAAAGTAGAGTGGATTTGGGTAAATGGAAGTTAGTAACCAAACCATCCACCACCTTAAATTCATAACCAGGTTTGATAAAAAGATCAGTCCAACCACTACCACTGATAACCCGATTTTTCTCACTTGTTGACTCTAAAGTCCTGCAAACAGTAGTGCCAACGGCAATAACCCTGCCACCATTAGCCTTACAATTATTAATCCTTTCTGCAGCCTCTTTGCTAACTGAATAATACTCGGCATGCATTTTGTGGTCCTCCACATCCTCCACCTTAACAGGCAAGAAGGTACCTAACCCCACATGCAAAGTTATCTCCACAACCTCTATTCCCCTACCCCTTATATTTTGCAATAGTTCGGGTGTAAAATGCAGACCAGCTGTCGGTGCCGCTACCGAGCCTTCCTCTTTGCTATACACCGTCTGATATCTTTCAGGATCATCCGGCCTATTCCTTATATACGGAGGTAAAGGCATCTCACCATGTTGCTTAATTATATCAAGAAGAGCCTCTCCCTCTTCAAACTCAATCAATCTAAGTCCACTTTCTCCTACCTCAATAATCTTTCCCAATAGCTCCCCATTAGCCAGACTTACCAGATGTCCTTCCTTAAGCCTTTTACCAGGTTGAACCAAAGCTTCCCAAACACCTATTCTCTCTTCTCTTAACAAAAGCACCTCTACATTAGCTCGGGTACCAACCTTTTCACCAAACAAACGAGCAGGGATAACCCTGGTATTATTCAAGACCAGACAGTCTCCCTCTCTTAAAAAATCCACTAAATTACCAAATTGATGATGCTCATACTGATTATCTTGAAGGACCAATAGTCTTGAGCTATCCCTCTTCTCTAAGGGATCCTGAGCGATAAGTTCCTCAGGTAGGTAATAATTAAACTCTTCAATCTTCACTAATCTCTTCACCCTCTATATTCCTTTTAGGTCCACCTTTAATAGGAACCTCATTCTGCCCCTGAGGCTTATCATCCCCATCAAACTCTCTACCTCTGGGAATGTCCTTGGGCATACCTTGTTTCTCCTGACTATCTCCGGGAGATTGTTCTACTTGGCCTTGCGGAGCATCTTCAGGTTGATTAACTCCTCTATCGTCTTTAATATCCTCTGGCATACCAGGTCTAAATACCTCTTTAAGTTTCTCCTTATCATCAGCATTCCTTACAAGTTCTGAAGGACTAACTCCGAGTTCCTTGGCAAAACCCGCTATACCACCCTTACCAAGACTCTCTTTTAAGACATCTTCATCAAGATCAACTACAAAAGACTCCACTTTCTCATAAAGAAGATACTTACCTAAAGACATATCCAGCTCACTAGCACGAACCCGAATCTCAGAATCTACTCCCGCATTAATAACTTTAACCTCTACCCCAGATCCTATAGAACTAGAGGTATGCTTGACAACCTCATCTAGTTCTTTAGTCCATCGATCCAGATTGTCACTTGCACTTAACCCTAATAGTATTACGTTTTCCTCCTCTTTATCAAGAGCTAAATACCCATTTGAAATAGCTGAATCAACAATCTCCTGCACTGTATCATCTAGATTCCTAAAAAACTTCTTCTCCGGTAAGACTACCTGACCTTCTTCATTCAAAGCCTTCATATCTATTACTAAGCCATAGCGGTTTAACCCTAACTCCACACTAGGATTAATATCAACAGTTACATAAGCAGCAACAGTTGTATAGGAAACAAAGAAAGAAGCAGACAAAAAGAATACTAAAAGAAGAGCTGCAGCCTGCAAAACCATCCTGCTAAAGGAATACCCTAGAGACACCTCTCCCCCTATTTCTCCACTCCTTTTAGGAGAGATCTTCTTAAACTCTCCCTGACTGGTGAGAACTAACCAGTATCTCTTATGCTTTTCTAACAAGATACCTTTTTTCACCTTGTGCACTCCTTAAAAATTGACATACTCTTCTAAAGTCTCTAAATCGTAAATATATATCAAAGCAACAGCGATAATGTATTTACGCTGTCTCTCTAGAGTCTTTCTAGAAACAGTAATTCTCTGATCACTCTCTAGACTTTTTAAAGGCAAACTCTTTTTTTCTAACAAATATTCCCGATATTCAGCAGTAATGGCAATGGTATGACCAATCTGACAGGCCTGCCTTCTACTATCAACATGTTTTGGACTCTGGCTAACAAGCTCAGCAAAGGTCAGATTAAACTCCTGTAACCTGATTTTATACTCTTCAACCTCTATCCTTGTATAAAGACTCTCTTCACTGTTTGCAACCAAAAGCTCTTCCGCCAAAGGTACCTGACTTCTATACTTCTTTTCCCTGCGGTAGTAATCGATTAACCTTCTCTTGATAACTATTTCAGCAAAGGCAATAAAGCCACCTCTTTCTTTCCTGTAACCATCAATAGCTTCATTAAAAGCAATCATAGCTATACTTGCTTCTTCATCTTCAAGCCTAATAAACCTTCCACTTAGCTTTGAAGCCACTGACAGGATAAAAGGGGTATAATCTTTGATTAGTTCTTCTCTTGCCTGTTGATCCCCGTTATATATCTTCTCAAGCCTTACTTCGGGATCATTGTTCTTCCATGGCATCAACTTTACACCTCATCCTACCATAACCTTCGCTTAATCCAGCTATTTTCTGTCCGTAGCTATCTCCTTAGGAAATTGTTAAAATAACGCTAATTAGAATAGCTGTTCCGAAAGGGAAATAGATAGTGGTTGAACCCCCAACAAGAGACAAAGTTTCCAGGCAGAGAGATCTTTCCAAATACTAAAAAGAGCAGCCCCAAGCAATGAGGACCACTCCCATCATAATTAAAATCTTTGCTAAAGACTCCATCCTTACCAAAACCGCTCCTGTCTATCAGGAACCTTAAGGCCTAAGTGAGTATATGTCTGTTCAGTTGCCATCCTGCCTCTAGGAGTACGCTTTAGAAGTCCCATTTGCATTAAGTATGGCTCATAGACATCCTCAATTGTCTCCACTTCTTCACTGATAGCAGCCGCTAGATTCTGAACACCTACAGGTCCTCCACCATAGTGCTCAATAATTACCTTTAGTAGTCTTTGATCACTCTTATCAAGACCTAACTCATCAATTTCAAGCATTCTCAGACCCTCTTCCGCTACCTTAAGAGTCAATCTGCCATCAGCTCTTACCTGAGCATAATCCCTTAATCTTTTTAATAGCCTGTTAGCCACTCTTGGTGTACCTCTAGACCTTCTAGCCACCTCTCTAGCAGCATCTGTTTCTATCTCCAATGAAAGAATCTTTGCCGCCCTAATGACTATCTCCATAAGGTCTTCTTCTTTATAGTATTCTAACCTTGTAATAACGCCGAATCTATCCCTTAACGGTGAAGTTAGACGACCAGCTCTGGTAGTAGCGCCAATAAGGGTAAACTTGGGTAAATCCAACCTGACAGATCTAGCTCCAGGTCCTTTACCTAAAATAATATCTAAAGCAAAATCCTCCATAGCGGGATACAGTACCTCTTCAACCACCTTATTCAACCTGTGAATTTCATCAATAAAGAGAACATCACCATACTGCAAATTACTTAATATGGCTGCCAGATCTCCAGGGCGTTCAATAGCGGGACCAGAAGTCATTCTAATCCCCACCCCCAACTCCCTAGCAATAATGTTGGCTAAAGTAGTTTTGCCAAGTCCGGGAGGCCCATAAAGAAGCACATGATCTAAAGCCTCTTCCCTCTCTTTAGCAGCCGAAATATAAATATCAAGCCTCTCTTTTACCTTAGCCTGACCAATAAACTCTCCTAAATATTCCGGTCTTAAGGACTGTTCCATAACCAGTTCTTCATCTCTGACATTTCCCGATATTATTCTCTCTTTCACAACAAAAACCTCCGTCTATTTATCAAGTTTCTGGAGGGCTCTTTGCACAATAGTTAGCACATCCTCAGAAGTTGCCAGAAACTCCTTCCCCAATCCATCAACTGCTCCTGAAGCCTCATTTCTGGAATACCCAAGACCCATTAAAGCCAAAATCGCATCCTCCACAACAGAGGTTGAAACAACCACAGGTTCAGTTTCAATATCACCAATCTTGTCCTTTAACTCAAGGATCATTTTTTGAGCTGTCTTTTTGCCAATCCCAGGTAACTCCGATAATCTAACCACATCTTCCTGACTTATATCTCTTAAGAGCTCATCTGTTTTTCTAAAAGAAACAATCCCTAAAGCCAATCTTGGACCAACCCCAGAAACACCTAACAAAAGCTCAAAAACCTCTAATTCCTCTTTGCTAGCAAAACCATAAAGAGAAAAATCATCCTCCCGAATATGTAGATGGGTATATACCTCTAGCTCACCTTTATCCATACCTCTTAAATTAGCTGGTACAAAAACCTTAAAACCTATTCCCCCAACTTGAAGCAACACAAAATCACTACCATAACCAAGGACTTGTCCCCTTAAATATCCTATCATCTTTCCCCCTACTTTTCCTTTGAGAGTCTCTGCTCTAGAGAATAGCTATGTGCTGCACATACAGCCACAGCTAAAGCATCTGCCGCATCATCCGGGCTAGGAATCTTATTAAGCCCTAGAATTGATCTAACCATAAGCTGAACCTGCCTTTTATCAGCTTTACCATACCCTGTAACTGCCATTTTAACCTGTGGTGGCGTATACTCCACTACAGGGATCCCCTTATCAGCTATAGCCAAAAGAATTACTCCTCTTGCCTCACCAACACTTAGAGCTGTCCTAACATTCTTGTTGAAGAATAGTTGCTCTACTGCCACCAGATCAGCCTGAGCCTCTTCTAATAACTGTGCCATCTGTTCATATAGTTGCTTAAGTCTTTCCGAGCTAGGCAATCCTGCTTGAGTATCAAGAATGCCATAAGCAACAGGATTTAAGTCATACCCTTTGCTCTCTATCAAACCATATCCGGTTATTGCCGTACCCGGGTCAATACCTAAAATACGCATAACATAACCTGGTCTAAAAAACCAGGTTTCACCTCCCTTGTTCTTAAGAGAGTTCTACACTATTTCCCTCTATCCTTCTAAAAAGAGAGTAGCCACACGCTACTCTCCGAGTCCCTCCAGATATTTTAGAGCTTCCTCTTCAGTTTCAAAAAAGATACCTTCCAGCAACACTTCCCTTTCACTAGGCAACAGACGATCCAAAGAGAACTCTGTCTCCCTTAAAAGCAAACCATTACCTTGATAGACAACTAACTTTCCATCTCTGCTTCCTAAAGTAACTCCCTGACCTTTAGGGCAATCATCTCTACTACGATTCAGAATATGCAACGTGGAAGCATCAAGACTAACCACATGCCAGTCATCTAGTACCTGGTTTAACATTACCGAAGAAAGACCAATCCATTCTTCAGGTACTCCCTCCACAGTACTCTCTACCAAACCACAATCTCGATAGAGAACAGTTCTAAAGAGACTTGTCCCAGGTTGAACCACAGGTCCTGCCGAAGCCACCAGTCTTTGTCTGCCATCATCTTTTCCTAATCCAGGCCAGGAAAGAGATCTTGCTTCACCAAACTGTTCTTTAGGCAGTTCAACATGAGGATCCGGAACCTCCTGCACATTAAGAGACATATAAAAGCCTGTTACCAAACCAAGAATAATGACTACAACTGAAGTTAAAGCAGTCTTCCAGTTATCAAAGAAAAGCTTCTTATACAAACAAATCCCTCCCGACTATACTTTCGGGTTGCACCCTTAGTATTAATCAAAACGGGAGGGTATATTCCTATTCCATGGAAGCTAAAGTTTCTTCATCAAAAACAAAGTTACCATAGATATCCTGTACATCATCATGATCCTCCAAAGCATCCAGAAGAACCATTAGTTTTTCAGCATCCTTCCCACCCACAGTTACTTCATTAGTTGGTAGCATAGTAATATCGGTGGTGGATACATCTATACCCATCGCAGCTAACCCTTCAGCAACCCCAGCAATATCCTGAGGAGAAGCAATCACCGTAAAATTCTCTTCATCCTCTTTAATATCTTCTGCACCTGCCT
This sequence comes from Thermaerobacter marianensis, assembly GCA_020724425.1. GTDB lineage: Bacteria > Bacillota > Sulfobacillia > DVGY01 > DVGY01 > DVGY01. The sequence goes on along the minus strand of DYGY01000001.1, from coordinate 29,855 downwards.
CTAAAGCATTAAGCATTAATTCATCAGCATCTAGCGCTTCAGACTTATCAATAGTGATGGTGCCTTTACGTTCAAACATCCAAGCTACAGCCCCAGATTCAGCCATATTGCCACCATATTTTGAAAAGATGAAGCGGACATCTCCTGCAGTCCGGTTACGATTATCAGTAGCTATATCTAAAAGCAACGCAACTCCACCAGGGCCGTAGCCTTCATACATCAACTCTTCATAATCTGCACCACCAAGTTCTCCAGTACCTCTCTTAATCGCTCTGTCTATGTTCTCATTAGGTACACCTAGCTCTTTAGCCTTCTCAACAGCAAGCCTCAACCTGTTGTTAGTATCTAAATCGCCACCCTGCCTAGCAGCAAGAGTAATCTCCCTTGCCATCTTTGAAAAAACCTTACCCTTCTTGGCATCCTGTCTTTCTTTCCTGTGTTTGCGATTAGCCCATTTAGAATGACCCGCCATAACTATCTTCCTCTCCTCGTTGAATCCGGCAATATTCTAACACATCACCATTTAATTGAAAAGTTATGTTCCTTTCTCCTCTGTACCTGTACATAGATTCTCCAGGGAGCATACACTCCTAAAAGCACCCACCACCAGGGAATCTCAATCTTAGGTTTCTCTAATACTGTATCCATAACATAGATAAAGGTACTGCCAACCTTTTGACCATCTTCATTATATACAACCAGCTGGCCAACAACCAGCCCCGCAGGAACAGGAGCAGAAATCTCATCCTCATAATACCAGATAATCTCTTGATGGTACTTTTGAGAGTTATCCCCTGTAGATACAGGTAACCAGACATCTTCCCATAACCCCACCATAACCGAATCTTCTTCTCCATCCAAGATAACCAAAGTATCCTGCCAGCTCTCTTTTCTAACCACCCTTACCAAATCATAGGAAGCATAAGCATAATCCAATAGCAAGGTTGCATCCTTAACAAGCTCTCCATAAGCAGAACCTAAAACAACCCCAATTAACTCCCAGCCATCCCTCTTAGCTGAAGCTGTAATGCACTGACCAGCAGCCGAAGTATAGCCTGTCTTTACCCCTGTAGCTCCCTCATAACTGCTAAGAAAACGATTAATATTATACAAAGTGACTTCCTCACCATTTACCATATATGTATATTCCCTAGCCTCTACCACTTCACGAAACAAAGAAATCTCCATTGCATAGGCCGTCAAAAGAGCTAAATCATAGGCTGTCGTATAGTGCCCTAGACCACCCAAACCATGGGGATCTAGATACTGAGTCTGCTCTAAACCAAGCTCTTTTGCTTTTTTGTTCATCAAATATACAAACTCTGCTTCACTGCCACCAATATGTTCAGCAATAGCTACAGCAGCATCATTACCACTACGAAGCATAAGACCATACAAAAGATCATTTAGAGTTAGTTTCTGCCCTGTGCTTAAAGCCATACTAGACCCAGTAGTGCTCGCAGCATAACTAGATACAGTAACCTCATCATCAAGGTTACCTAACTCAATGGCCAGAATAGCTGTCATAACCTTTGTTGTACTAGCCATTGCCAACTCCTCATAACCATTTATATCAACCAAAACCAGACCACTAACAGGATCAAGAACCAGACCTGCCTTAGCCGAATATCCCGACATTGCACTAGCATCCCCGGGAATTGAAAAAATCATTAAGGCAATAATAATTGAGATTAAAGCATTTTTTGTCATCAATATCCTCCACCATCTGTAGTTACAAAAATTCTTAATTCAACAAAGCTTACAAAAACCCTGTTAGAGAAAAGGTGGTAATACAAAGTGTTTCTGGCAACCCTGTGGGGAATACTTGTGGCATTGGGAATGGTATTGGGCACCTTGCTTGCTCTTTCACTCCCGATAAAGAGGAAAACTACCGCTACAATCATGGCCTTTGGTACAGGTATTCTGCTTGGAGCCGTATCCTTTGACCTACTGCCACGAGCCTACCATGCTGGGGGAATAGATAACACAATCCTAGGCTTTTTTAGCGGTGCCATGGTTTTTAGTTTAGCCGACTACCTCATTGACAAAAGAGGTGGTAGACATAGAAAACGTTCCTGGCGTGAGGAACAAAAAAACCCCGGTAACACCGGTACAGCCATCATGATCGGTTCAACACTAGATACCCTACCAGAATCAGCCGCTATTGGTGGTAGCCTTGCAGTGGGAGAAGGTGTTAGCATCTTGCTCCTAGCAGCTATCTTTCTTAGCAATTTTCCCGAAGGCCTTTCAGCAACAATAGGACTGAAACGACAGGGATTTTCTCCCCTGTACATCTCAGTCCTCAATCTAATCATAATTATGCTATCAGCTCTTAGTGCCTTAGGCGGCTATCTCTTGCTAGCTTCTGCTTCTGGCAACACAACCGCCATAATTCTCTCCTTTGCAGCTGGAGCAATACTAACCATGGTAGCTGACACCATGCTCCCTGAAGCCTTTGAAGAAGGTGGTAATATTGTGGGTCTAGGAACCGCAGTAGGTTTCTTTACAGCCTTTATCTTAAGCCTGTATTCTTAGACTACATCTTCATATAATGCAACAGAAAAGCGGCCATCTCCATTGAAGAATTCTGACCGCTTTAATCTAAACAAGAATTCTGCTTAGAAACTCCTTGGCTCTCTCTTCCCTCGGACTACTAAAGAACTGATCAGGAGTTGCTTCCTCCACAATTAACCCCTCATCCATGAAGAGTACCCGATCAGCCACACTCTTGGCAAAACCCATCTCATGAGTAACTACAACCATAGTCATACCTTCTAAAGCAAGATCCTTCATAACATCAAGAACCTCTTTAATCATCTCTGGATCCAAAGCAGAAGTGGGTTCATCAAAAAGCATAATCTTAGGCTGCATAGCTAACGCTCTAGCAATAGCCACCCGCTGTTGCTGTCCTCCTGATAACTGAGACGGATATGCCATTGCCTTATCAGACAACCCCACCTTATTCAAAAGCGAATAAGCTAGATACTCTGCCTCACTATCCTTCATACCCTTCACTTGTTTTGGAGCTAGAGTAATGTTCTGCATAACATTCAGGTGAGGAAATAGATTAAACATCTGAAAAACCATACCAATCTCAGTTCTCACCCTATCAATATTTATCTTGTTGCTAGTAATCTCCTTATCATTAATCCTAATAGTGCCATCAGAGGGTTCTTCCAAAAGATTAAGGCAACGTAAAAAAGTACTCTTCCCTGAACCACTAGGACCAATAACAACAACCACTTCCTGTGGTTTAATATCAACATCAATACCCTTTAGTACATGTAAACTCCCAAAATACTTATGCAAATTACGAACGTGAATCACTGATACTCAACCTCCTCTCCAAACGATTAACCAGATATGAGAAGGTCAGTGTTAAAACCAGATATATCAAAGCCACAGTAAACCAGACCTCAGGAGATCTATAGGTACTACCCTGTAACAACCTACCTTTAGTCATCAATTCCTCAATCCCAATAGCAAAAACAAGAGACGAATCCTTAAGCATCGCCACAAACTGATTACCTAAAGGCGGAATAATTCTTCTAAAAGCCTGGGGCCAGATAATAAATCGCATAGACTGCCGATAGGTCATACCCAAAGACCTAGAAGCTTCCATTTGTCCGCGATCAATAGATTGAATTCCACCCCGAAAAATTTCTGCAATATACGCTGCAGCATTCAAACTTAAAGCAGCAACCCCGGCAATATATAGATTTGGGGTATAGTCAAAAAACATCGGCAAAGCATAAGCAAGCAAAAGAATTTGCACCAAAAGAGGTGTACCCCTGAAAAACTCAATATATGCGATAGCCAAAGTGTTGAAAATCTTCACCTTAGAAATCCTTGCCAAAGCTAAAAACAAAGCAATAATACTACCAAGAAAAATAGATACAACCGTTAATTCAAGGGTCTTCAGCATACCCTCAAACAAAATCGGAAGCCAACGAACAATTAACTCCCACTGCCAATCATACACACCCGGCAACTCCTTCCCCAAAGAGGAGTAATGCGCAGTATTAAAATACTACGCATTACATCCCAACCTGTAAGCACTAATCCGTATCTAATTACTCACCAAAATACTTGTTATATATCTTGTCATAAGTTCCATCAGCTTTTACCTTAGCTAAACCCTGATTAATCTTCTTATGCAACTCAAAATCATCAGGCCTCATAGCCATACCATAATACTCAACTGTAAAGACACTACCGGCAGTGGTCAATTTTGCTTCCGGGTTGCTCTTAATATACTCCTTGACTACTGGGTCATCAGCAACAACAGCATCAACCACACCAGTTCTCAAAGAATTAAAAGCATCAGGAGTTGTTTCATAAGGTCTAATGGTAACGTTCTGTAACTTACCTTCAGCTACCATATCCTCCATTGCATAATGCCCTGTCGTATTTGCCTGAACACCTACAATTTTTCCTGATAAATCTTCATGACTCTTAATATCAGATCCCTGCTTTACCGCCACTATCTGACCAGCATTCATATAAGGGTCAGAGAAGAAAACAGTCTTTGCTCTTTCATCAGTAATAGTCATCGCTGAGATAACCACATCAACCTGCTTAGAAAGTAACGCTGAAGGAAGAGCATCCCAAGCGATATTCCTTATCTCGACTTCATAGTTAATCGCTTCACCAATCGCCTTAATCAACTCAATATCAAAACCCACAATCTCGCCAGTCTTGTCATCAACATACTCAAACGGTGCGTAAGAGGCTTCTGTACCAACTACCAACTTACCCTCAGTTTTCGTGCTACCACAACCAGCCAATGATACAGCCATAATGACAATAACCATCAACACTGCCAAAACACGCAATTTTCTTTGCATCCTTATGCCCCCTCAAAATCAATCGTTAAAAGTGATATTCGTTACTCTACCACGTTTTCCTGCAGTATTCAAGAAGAAAAAAGCCCGGTAATCGATGAAAACCGGACTAAAATCTCTGCTAAATATTGATTTTTCGTAAGCATATTCTAAACCATCGCTTGAATATTTATACATCATATTGCATAATTACGAAATTCCTTAATTTTTAATAATTTTTATATACCTCATTTTTATAAGCTATAGCTGGCATTCTCCGCTTATGTTCACTATTTTTCTCTAGAATCTGAATTCTATTCATAGCCTCTAAATCAGTCATACCTGTGAGTATATATTCATCAAGGTGTGCATAAGTTACCCCTAACTCTTCCTCATCAGTCTGACCAAGCCATAATCCCCCAGAAGGAGCCTTATCAATGACAACATCAGGCACACCTAGGTATCTAGCAAGCTCCCGAACCTCATCCTTAACTAAATCTGCCAGAGGTAAAATATCTACACCACTATCCCCATACTTAGTAAAATAGCCGGCAACTAGCTCACTTTTGTTACCTGTGCCCACAACCATATAGTTCAACCTGTTTGCATAGAAATACAGAGTAACCATACGCAAACGCGACTTAACATTAGCTGTAGCCAAATCCCCTTTAGAAACTTCTAAACCTGAATCAATTGTATTTAAAAGCAGATCAAACGTTGGTCCCAAATCTACTTTCTTTACCTCCAAATCAAAGGCTGCAGCCACCAGACGTGCATGTTCCTCATCTAGAGGGTTTGAATAACAGGGCATAATCACCCCTAGAGAACTCTCCGGATTTACTCTCTTAATTAACCCTGCTACAACAGCAGAATCAACTCCCCCACTTAATCCAACAACCAATCCCTTTGCACCAGCACTCTTTTCCTTAATCCAATCTACTAAAGCTTGAGCAAGCTGCTCACTACTCACAATCAATCCCTCCCCAGTCAAGGTCAATTTCTAATATTTTCTCATTTTTTAAGGAAAAACCTGCTATGGATGAACCAGAAACTATAATCGCTATAGCCTCAGGAAAACTATGTTCCCTAATATCGACTAAAGAGGGCTCTGCCCTCCCGCCCGGATGAGAATGCCAGATAGCTAACAAATCCTCTCCTTCAGATTCCATCAAGTGAAGAGCAGAGACCACCTCCTCTTCAGCCATCCTGAAACGGTCTCTGCTCTTTGCCATATTAGTTATCACAAACAGACTAAATACTCTGTCATTTTTTCCAGAAAGAAAACCACAGACTTCCCTGCTATCCTTAGCATACTCTATAAGAATATCCAAAAACACTTTTGGAATAGTCATACGGATTCTCCTAGCCATTCCTCTTTAATTTTCCTGTCCTCATGGCATACTTCTCACCTTGAGTAAAAATCCAATAGCCTAGAGGAATAAGGATAATGCCAAAGAGAATTAGAATCTGGATATCACCCATCAGTTGCCATACAGAAGCACCCTCTAATATAGCCTGCCTAGCAGCCCTAAGAGTATAGGTTGCCGGAGAAAAGGCTGAGAACACCTGTAACCAACTAGGCAACACAGTTACCTCATAGTATATACCCGATATCAAAAGGATAAAACCCTGAATGATATGAGTAGCTTGAGGGCCTCTTTCCGGGGACATCAAAGGCAACACAGCAGCAATCAATCCCAATCCAATCAAGGAAAAACTCGAAATCACCAGGATAACAAGAGCAGCCCACAAATTAGCCCCTGATAGATCTATCTCAAAAAAGAAAGCAACCGCAAGCAAGAGAATTGATGTCTTTATGACCCCATAAAGCACTGCAAAAAAACTGACACCTAACAGATAGGACATACGTCTGACCGGAGCCATAAAGGTATACTCTATGGTACCCTCCCAGCGCTCCCAGGAAACAGACTGACTTACCTCATTAAAGAGAACCGATAAGAACCCCCAAAGAAGAGCCCCAACAACCAAATAGAGAACCTCTTCAGGACCCAAACGCACACCAATCAGACCAATAGTCAATGTATTTACAATAGCATAGAAAAGAAAAACCACTTCCCAGGCAAAATAACGCTTGACTAGATTAAAATTCCTTTCCACAAAAGCCAGACTAGCTTTTGTATCATGCCATAACGAAGCCAAACTACTCCACATCCTCTAGTACCTCCTTCCAATCCATCCCAGTTAGAGTAAAGAAAACATCCTCTAAAGAAGAGTCCTCTGTCTCTCCATATTTGCTCTTAAGGTTTTCCGGTGTATCCATGGCAACCAATCTGCCCTCATGCAAAATTGCTACCCTATTACAAAGCTTTTCTACCTCATACATGTCATGACTTGTTAGCAGTATCGTCGCGTCATGTTCCCTTTGCACTTCAACAATGAAGTCCTGTACATCCCTTTTGGAACGGGGATCTAAGCCTGTAGTTGGTTCATCCAGCAAGAGCAATACCGGTGAGGTTAGAAGTGCCCTAGCAACAGCTACCTTTTGCTGTTGTCCCCTTGAAAGATTCTCTAAAGGGCTGTTAAACTTCTCAGCACCTAAACCAAGACGTTCAAGAATCTCAAGACTACGTTGCTTAGCCTCCTCAACATTCAGACCATATAACCTTGCTGCATACAAAAGATTCTCCCAGGCTGATAACTTCTTGAAAAATGCTGCATCAACAGAAACCCTGTTAATAAGCCTTCTAACCTCAAGTCTTTCATCTAGAACATTATGACCAAAGACCTTAATCTCTCCCTCATCAGCCAACAAAAGGGTAGAGATTAAACGAATCAAGGTTGATTTACCAGAGCCATTCTGACCAAGAATTCCGAAAGTCTCACCCTTATCAACCTGAAAACTGACCCGGTTAACCGCAAATATCTCCTTCTTCTTAGGCCTGGAAAACAAACTGTGTTTACCATTGTTTTCTGCTTCATAGAAACTCTTGACTGCATTATTACATTCCAAAGCCCACATTTCCTTAACCTCCCAAAAAAAATAGTCATAGACCTGTGGCCTATGACTAAAAACATAGAATCTCCATGTTCTAGACAAATAAAAAGGCCACAGGTTTTTTCCAAAACCCATGGCCATTACGTTCTAGTTAGACACGCAAAACCATAGGTCGCGAAATAGCTAGATTGCCTGCAAAAAGGACACAAATATCCCTTGTACGCACAACTGCATTCAGTAAACGAATCATTTCACGACCTCCTTTAACTAAGAAATATTTTCTAACCTTTATTCAGTATACTCTCCGGGTAAGACCAACGTCAAGAACTATTTCTACATTCGTAATATTTCATCTACCCAATGATAGATCACCAATCTTAACATACATTGATGGTACAGGCCCGACAATTACAAAATCAGTTAATGGTACCCTAGTTTCCACAACAGTATCCTCTTTAAACAAAGGTACAACCACTCTAACCTCTGCCTTAATGTCTAAATAAAGCATATGCCGCGTTTGATTGATACCTGCTTCAGTAAAGCTCTCCCCTACCCGTACATCCACAGTACCGGTAGGAATCATTGTCACCTTAATATCTGGTCCATAACTAGCTAAAAGATCACTACCTAATAGTTGCCCTGTAGGAATAGTGAAACTCCTACCTTCTAGCTTCCTCAAGTCCTCTAGAATAACGATAGCTGTCTGGGTTGATAAACGAGTAATCTCTATGGTATTAGCCTGCATGAAAGCTACCCTACCATCACTATCAAGAGAATAAATAATCAAGTCACTATAATCCACTTTGTTCACAATCTCTTGCTGAATACTCCGTTCTAGAACCTCTAAAGTATATGCTGAGGTCTGCTTGGTTGCAATAACCCTTAAGGTTGGACTTAAAGTCCTATCAACCACAAAAAAACTAGAAACCAAGAAGATAATGATAAGAAATACCCATAATAAAGGAGTGATCTGGATTCGCCTTCTAACACCTAATCGTGCTCTAGAACCCATCACAGTCCCTCCTCAGTTAACCTATCTTTGCAAACTTCCTCTTTCCTACCTGAACAATCATATCTGTAGCAGGAATAACAGTAGCGTAGATATCAGATATCTTTTCACCATCAATCCTCACTGCTCCCTGCTTAATACTCCTTTTCCCTTCACTATTGCTCTCCACTAGCTGACAGAGACTCAGAAGCTCAATGACAGTCATCTCCTCTTTGCTCACAGTAAAGATAGGTATATCTTCAGGAATTCCGCCCTGGCTAAATACTTGAATGAATTCCTTCTCTGCAGCTAAAGCAGCATCTGCATCATGATACATGGAGATTATCTCTTTAGCCAAATTCATCTTGGCATCCCTAGGATTTAACTCTCCAGTATTCATCTTAGCTTCCATATTATCTAGCTCAATTTCAGCTACATCGGTAAGGAGTCGGAAATACTTAGCGATAAGGTTATCAGGAATACTCATCAGTTTTCCAAACATCATTTTTGGTTCATCATTAACCCCAACATAATTATTTAAACTCTTGCTCATCTTCTGATGACCATCAAGACCTTCAAGAATAGGCATAATTACTGCAACTTCTGGTTCCTGACCATACTGTCTCTGAATATCTCTAGCAGTCACCAAGTTGAATGTCTGATCAGTTCCTCCTAATTCTACATCTATGTCTAAAGCGACAGAATCATAACCTTGCATTAAAGGATAGAAGAATTCATGAATACTAATAGCTCGCTCTTCACTAAAACGTTTAGAGAAATCATCTCTCTCTAGCATCCTAGCCACAGTAACTTTAGCTGCTAACTCAACAACCTCACTAAAATTTAAAGGAGATAACCATTCACTGTTAAAACGAATCTCAGTTTTTTCCGGATCAAGAATCTTAAAGACCTGTTTTGCATAAGTTTCGGCATTAGCCGCTACCTCTTCTTTAGTTAACTGCTTTCTAGTCTCACTCTTACCTGAAGGATCTCCAATCTGACCAGTGAAATCACCAATTATGAAGATAACCTCATGACCCAAATCCTGAAACTGCTTTAACTTACGCAAAACAACAGTATGTCCTAGATGAATATCCGGTGCTGAAGGATCAGCACCCAGTTTAACCTTCAATGGTCTTCTTTCTTTTTGTGCCTTAAGTAACTTCTTTTCCAATTCCTCTTCAGAGATAATTTGGACAACTCCCCGCTTTAATACTGCCATGTGTTCTGCTATACTCACCATGTACCCTCCCACAAAAACCGATTATGTACGTTTTCCAGAATTATAGCACGATGTAAATTCTGTAGCAAACTACCTTAACTTTTCATGTTTAGACAACATTTTTCTAAAGGAATGTGCCTGCCAATGTGGAACCAATTGTAACGGTATCGTCACTTTTCTTTTTTACTCTAGATGATATAATTATCTAGGTTAGCAGAGAGTCCTCTTTGTAGATGGAGGTTTCAAAATTATGACTAAGAAAACTGAAAAGAAGAAGACGCGAAAAAAACTTAACTGGTTGCGTCTATTTATCTTTGTAACCCTATTCTTCTTCATTATTGGTACAGGAGTAGCTATGGGTTTTCTGGCAGGAGCGGTAAAGAATATGCCCTCACCTGATGCCCTTGAGGTTAACCCTATGGTTTCCTCGACCCTGTATGATATCAATGGAGATGAAATCATGAAACTTCACGGGCCGGAAAACAGACAACCGGTCGATATTCATGATGTCCCAGACCATGTCTTAAACGCCTTTATAGCCATAGAAGATAATCGCTTCTATAGCCATAAGGGACTAGATCTTTACAGAATAGCTGGAGCTATGTATAACAACTTCCAGGGAAAACCGATTCAAGGTGCCAGTACAATTACTCAACAGCTGGCCAGAAATGCTTTTCTGACTCTAGATCAGACCATGGATAGAAAAATCAAGGAAGCTCTATATGCAATACAGCTAGAAAGAACCTACAGCAAAGACCAGATCCTTGAGATGTACCTAAACTACATCTTCTTTGGTCATAATGCTTATGGAATTGAATCAGCTGCCCAAACATACTTTGGCAAATCTGTTAAAGACTTAACCTTAGCTGAAGCTGCTCTCTTAGCCGGTATTCCTAAAGATCAGTGGAACTATTCACCATACAATAACATGGAGAATTCCATAAAAAGACGGAACTTAGTCTTAGATCAAATGGCCGAAAACGGCTATATTTCACATGAAGAAGCCAATGTTGCAAAACAGGAAGAAGTTCAACTAGCAGGTCTTAAGCCTGTTGCCGAATACCCATACCCATACTTTGTGGATTATGTGTTAGCTGATTTGCTAACCAGATATCCTGCTGAAGTTGTCTATGGTGGTGGCTTAAAGATATATACAACACTTGACCCTAAAGTTCAGGATGCCAGTGAGGAAGCCTTTGCAACAATACTTGATCCTCTTTATCCTACAGATGGAGATGAAGTACTCCAAGCAGCAACAGTTGTTATGGACCCACACACTGGCTATATAAAAGCCATGATTGGTGGTAGAGATCATTCGGGCTGGTTAGACTTTAATAGAGCCTGGCAGGCATACAGACAACCAGGTTCAGCTATTAAACCATTAACAGTGTATACACCAGCAATCGATCTAGGTTATACTGCCGGAACCGTTGTTGATGATTCTCCAGTAGAGTATGGTCAATGGGATGGTAGTGTCTGGGCCCCCCTAAACTATAACCGTGTTTTTGATGGCCTAACAACTGTTAGAGATGCTGTACAAAGATCTGTTAACGTAGTTGCTGTAAAGGTTCTTGAAGATATTGGTATCGATGTGGGTTATGCCTATGCCGAAAAGATGGGTCTAACTAGTCTTGTCCCTGAAGGATCAAAAAATGATAAAGGACTTGCAGCACTTTCTCTTGGTGGCTTAACCAAAGGTGTCTCTGTCCTAGATATGACCACAGCCTATGCAACTCTGGCTAATGGCGGTATCCGGGTAGAACCCCTAGCCATCCTTAGAGTCGAAGATGCTAATGGTAATATTCTTGAAGAGAACTACCCCCAACGAGAGGTAGTTATCAGTGAAGAAACAGCTTATATAATGACTGATATGCTAAAGACAGTTATCTATCCCGTCTATGGCTGGGGTACCGGAACAAACGCTCAATTACCAGACAGAAGACCTGCAGCCGGTAAAACTGGAACAACAAGTGATAATGTTGATGCCTGGTTTGTTGGCTATACACCCGAACTGGTATCAGCCGTCTGGATGGGATATGATCAACCTAAAAATATGGGTGGAGTCTTTGGTGGTACCTATGGTGCTCCAATCTGGAAACACATCATGACAGAGTCTTTAGCTGATGAACCAATTAAAGATTTTAACAAACCAAACAACATTGTTTCAGCAACAATAGATACTAAATCAGGTGATTTAGCCAGTCAATATACACCAGCACAATATCGAATCAATGAGATATTCATTAGAGGTACCGAACCAAGAACAGTTAGCAACGCGTTTATACAAGTAGAAGTCTGTAAAGAGGATCCAACAAAACTCTATCAACCCGGCTGTTCTTGTACACCGGAAACCAAGATATTTCTTGATAGGCCAAGAGTTGAGCCTTATGAGTATAAAGATCCAAAAACAGGTAGAATAACTATTTATCATACAAGAGATATGGCTTTAGCACCACCAGAAGAATACTGTGATATCTCCCAACAAGCAGAACCCGTTCCTGGAGACACAGTAGTTAAGATTGCTAATGGCTTCTTTAGCCAGCAACACATAATTGTGCCTGTAGGTATCGAAAGCATCCTGTACTTTGTCAACCAAGATGACACTGACCATCACATCATAGCCAGAGAACTTGGCCTAGATGTTGTAATTCCTGCTAATGAAACAGTTGCTGTATCTTTAACACCCGAAAGAACAGGAATCTATCGCTTCTACTGTGCTGAACATGAAGATAAAGCAGAAAATGGACGTATCCAGGTTATCCAAAAGCCAGTTATACCACCTGTTGAAACCGATGAAGAAACTGAAGATGAATCTGAAGAGTAGGTTAAAAGCCCCGCCAATGCGGGGCTTTCCTTATTTCCCTATCCTCACTATTGTGACTCCATGCCCACCAGCTTGTGGAGGAGCAAGATAATACTCTTCAACAAACTTATGTGTTCTTAAGAATTCTCCAATCACCTGTCTTAGTGTTCCCGTACCCTTACCATGGACAATCCTAACTTCATTTAGTCCTGCCAGGATAGCGTCATCAAGATACTTATCAAGACTCATTAAAGCCTCATCAACAGTCATACCTCGTAAATGAATCTCACTAGGAACACTAGCAGCCCTAGAAATAGAGATACCTTTAGCCCTTTCCCTCTTTACATTCTTCTTTCCGGAAAGTCTCTGTAGCATCACAAGAGGGACCTTGCTCTTCATTGCTCCAATCTGTACTAAAGCATCATTGCCATCTAGAGATATGACTTCTCCTTCCTGTCTCAGGGTCTTTACATAGACCAGATCACCCACTGAAACCTCTATAGGTTCCTCATTAGGCTCCTCAACATTCTCTAGTACCTTGTTCTGCATTTCCTTGAGCTTGTCTCTAGCATGTTGAATAGACTTTTCTTTATGTTCACTCTTTTGTGCTTCCTTTAGATCATTGATTAACTCTTCTGCTTCTCTTTTGACCTTTGCTACCAATTGATATGATTCTTCATAGGCTTTATCCTTAAGTTTACGTTCTTTTTCTTCTAAAAGCTCTAGTTTTCTAACATACTCAGCCTTTAGCTTTTCTAGTTCAATAAGACTATCTGTTGTTGCTTCCCTTTCAAGTCTTAACCTGTAGCTTTCCTTTGACATTTCTCCAATCATCTGCTCAATATCTTTTACATCCTTTTTTAAAAAGCTCGCAGCTCTATCTAACAGTCCATCCTCTAAGCCCAGCCTTCTAGCAATCTCTAAAGCATTGCTCTTTCCCGGAATCCCTATCTGCAACCTATATGTTGGTCTTAGAGTCTCCACATCAAACTCAACACTGGCGTTACGAATACCCTCTTTTTGATAAGCAAACATCTTTAACTCACTGTAGTGAGTGGTGGCTATGGTCAAAATCGATCGTTCCTGAAAGTATGAGAGAATGGCCATTGCTAAAGCAGCACCCTCATCAGGATCAGTACCTGCCCCTACCTCATCTAACAATACAAGACTATACTCATCAACTGTGCCAATGATATTAACTATATTGGCCATATGTCCTGAGAAAGTACTTAGACTCTGCTCAATACTCTGTTCATCACCAATATCCACAAAGACATTATTAAACACAGGTAAAGAGGCTTCTTTAGCCGGTACATGTAAACCAGCCTGGTGCATCAAAGCAAAAAGCCCAGCAGTCTTTAACGTTACCGTCTTGCCACCGGTATTGGGCCCGGTAATAACCATTATCTGATAGTCCTCACCCAAATAGATATCAACAGGCACTACCTCACCTTTAAGCAACGGATGCTTGGCTTCCTTAAGGTCAATAAGTCTTTCCTTAGAAGTTCTAGGACAAACAGCCTTCATATTATGGGCTAACCGGCCTTTAGCCAGAATTAGATCAAACTGACCTAACCTCTCATTAGCATCCTCTAACAAGTCAATCTCACCATACACCAAAGAAGAGAGTTCTCTTAATATTCTTTCAACCTCGTCCTCCTCTTTTCTCTGCAACTCCCTTAAGTCATTATTTATTTGCACAACCTCCATGGGTTCAATGAACAGGGTGGCTCCACTAGCAGAAGAATCATGGACTAATCCTGGGAATCGCCCCTTATACTCCTGCTTTACAGGAATGACGTAACGTCCCTGTCTTAACGTCACTATCGCTTCCTGTAGGTACTGCTGATTACCCGAAGACTTAACAATACTATCTAGTCTTTCCCTGACCCTATTCTGCAAAACTCGTATACGCTCCCGTAGCTGTCGTAACAAGGGGCTAGCATCATCTGATAGTTCTCCACTCTCAGTGATACATCTCTTTAGTTCTTTCCTCAAACTACTAAAATCAGAGATACCGGTAATTTTCTCCCTTAACAAGGGAATCCTTAAGCCAATCTCTTGCATATCTTTCTGAAGTTCTTCCACTCTTAATAGTGTGTCCTTAAGCAAAGAGAGATCATGAGCGAATAAGACTCCACCCTTCTCAACCCTCTTTAAGATATCTGAAAGATCATGCAAACCCCCTAAAGCAATATGTCCGGTCTCATCAAGCAGGGTAAATGCCTCTTGCGTCTCTTCCTGCCTCCGATTAACAAGCTCTTCATCTGCCTCAGGTAATAGACTGAGAGCATACTTTTTTCCTAGCGAGTAGGTTGTCTGCTCTGCTAATTTCTCTAGAACCTTACCAAACTCCAGTGTGCGTAATGCTCTTTTGTTCATCAATCTCACCTAATTCCCGAATTAAACTAGACTCCAGTTGCATAAAATCTTAAACAGGTGATGTATATGTATCAAAAACTAACCATCCTCATCTTCCTTACCTTACTTCTCATTTTACCCTATCAAGCTCCCTCTTCCCCAGAAATCACTGTGGCAGAAGGAGTCATCTTTCTTGGTGTTGACTATTCAAACTGGCAAGAAGAAGAGCTGAGAAACTGGTTACCAACACTGCAAGAACTCTGTTATATTGAACCTCTTGATGCTCAACATGATAAAACCAACCAAGCCATCATTCCCGGAAGATCTGGCTGGCAACTACAAATAGAGGAGAACATCTTGGCTATAATTTCTTCTCCCCCAAACACCAACCTACAGGCACAATGGTTAGAAATCCAGCCGGAAGTTTCTCTTGAAGACCTACCACTTCTGCCCATCAGGCATGGTAACACCGAAGATCAATCAGTCACTTTTCTCATCAATGTTGCCTGGGGTGAAGAATTTGTCCCTGGAATCCTTAACACCCTTGCTAATAAGAATATAGCTGCTACCTGGTTTCTGGTTGGAATCTGGGTTAAAGCAAATCCTGAACTAACCAGGCAAATAGCAGAAACTCAGGAACTTGCCAATCACGGCTATTCAGATCGCTATCTAACTAAAGACTTAAGCACAACAAAGATGGCCGAAGATCTTACGGCCACCTCTAACCTCATCGAATCACTAACAGGTACAAGAACCAAGTTCTTCTCTCCCCATAAAGGGGAATACAATATAACCCTTTTAGAAATATCAGAATCAACAAATCATCAGCTAATCCTCTGGAGCATCGATACCATTGACTGGAGAGATCCCTCCCCAGAGGAGATCTATGAAAGAGTATTAGATAAGCTTCATCCAGGAGCAACCATCCTCATGCATCCAAGAGAAAACACACTAAAAGCACTTCCTGCACTAGTTGACTCAATCCAGCAAAAAGGTTACTCAATCATACCTCTTTCAGAACTTCTCAATCCTAGCCCGCCACAAGAATGTCCCTAATCTTCAGATATATATACCCATTTTAATTCCAATACAGGACTAACAGGATAGAATATCAAGCCCTCAACATATTCCTGATAGGTATAGTATTCAGCCTGCCAGTATATCGGTGTAAAGGGATACCCATTCTTAGAGAATATCAACTCTTCAGCTTCATTCAATAAAGCCTTTCTCTTCTCAGGATTACTCTCCCTACGAGCTTTGGCAATCAATTCATCATATTTCTCATTATGCCAGTTACTGTCATTGAAGGGACCATTAGAAACCCATACTTCCAAGAAAGCCAGCGGATCGTTATAGTCAGCACTCCAGCCTGAAAGCACCATACCATATTCACCTTGTCTAACAACATCTATTCTGGTACTGAGATCACCATTAATAACGGTGATTTCAACATCCAAGGCTTCCTCAAACATTTCCTTTAAGGCCGCAGTATATCTCTTGGATGCCTCACTTTCGCCACCAAGCAGAATTACCTCACCAATATCATCTACACCTAATTCTTTAAGCCCGGCCTTTAGATATTTCTCTGCTTCTTTTACATCAGCCGTAGTACTGAAAAGCTCGTTATCCTCTAACCCAAAGGACAGAGGTACATATCTAGTTGCCGGCATAGCTGTAGAGTATACAATCTCATTTGCAAATCGTTCTCTATCAATAGCTGCTGAAAAAGCTCTACGAATATTTTCATTCTTAAAGCGAGGATCACCTAGATTAAATGATAGATAAAAGGTAGTTCCCCTTAGAAGATAATCACTATCTTCAACAACATCCTTAGGAATAGAGACTAGATCTAACTCACCTGTCTCAAAGAGTTGTAAAGGATAGTAGCTATCCTTAACTACTGCCAACTCTATTTTCTCTAAGGTAACATTAGTGGCATCCCAATAATCCTCATTCCTTACAAGAACCACCTGACGACCTTTCTCCCATTGGGCAACCGTATATGGTCCACTTGAACTAAGCTTAGCCACATCAGACCCATAAAGATTACCCCAGCGTTCCGTTTGCTCTTTCTGAGCAGGCAAGTATACTGGCAAAGCAGTCATCAAAGGAAAGTGAGCAGTAGGTCGCTCCAGCTCCACCTTCAAAGTCCTCTCATCAACAACAGTAATACCAACAGCACTTAAAGCAGTATCAATGTCCTCTTTACGAGGATCTAAACCATTCACATAAGCAGCGTTCTTGATAACATCAAACTGATAGGCATAGGGAACACTATTACGGGGATCAATCGCTCTTAACCAGGCATGAGCAAAATCTAGAGCGGTAATCGGTGAGCCATCATCCCAATAAGCTTCTCTTAGATAAAAAGTAAACTCTGTAGCCTCTTCATTAACATCCCAGAACTCAGCTAAACCGGAACCCGGTAATGCCTGCCCTTTCTCATCTAAACGAACAAGACCTTCTAAGGTAGCATTTAAGATAATGAAGGCCTCCATATTCTCACCGGTAAATTGAGGGTCTAAAGATGAGGGATCATTAGGAATAGCCAGTCTTAGTTCCTGTGCCCTTGGTTCTATTACTTCCGGTTCACCTGTATCTACTTCATTGGTATTCCACATATATAAGACAACAACTGCTATGAACAAAATTGCAACTAGTGCTAACCCGAAACGAAACAATTTGTTCCCCATCAGTCCTTCTCACCCTCCTGTTCTCTAGTTGCTTCACTGATTGGCTTTTCGCTTGAGTCAGGTGCTTTTCCTGCAAGGTGTTCCTCTTTCCCTTTATCTTCCAGAGGGGCCTTAACAAGCTGTTTCTTTTTGCGGTCCCATTCCCTTTCCAACATACCTGTTAATCGCTGGTTCTGTCGCTCTAACTGCCAGTTATCTTCAGCTAGGGTTAAGGCAGCTAAAACAGCCACATGGCTCAATGACAAACGAGGATCAGCAAGAGCGATGGCTTTCATTCGCTTATCAACAGTTTCTGCCAGCTGCTCTATCTGTTCTTTCCGATGATTACTCACAATGGTATAGGAAGAACCATAGATTTCCACCTTTACTCGCTTACGATCCTCACTCACTCTTATCCCCACCAGTATCCCTGTATTTTTCTAGCCAGTCCATTATCCTAGTCCACCCCGTATAGACACTCTCTAACCGAGTACTTATCTCTTCATATTTTGCTCCAACTACTGCAGTTTCCTGCCCATACATTAGTGGGTCAACAAGGACTTCCTCAAGCTTAGCCTTTTCAGCCTCTAGAAGGCTAATTTCTTCTTCTAACTCTCTTAGTTCCTTTTCCTTTCTGCCAAGCTCAGGATTACGCTTTTCTCTCCTATGTTTAGGTTCTTTCTTTTCCACTTGTTCCTTCAAAAGCTTTCTATAGTCTAGATAGCCACCCTTAAACACTAAAATTCTCTGATCCTGCATAATCCATAACTTAGTAGTCAAACGATCGATAAAGTAGCGGTCATGACTAACCATGATAATGCTGCCAGAAAAACTCTCTAAAGCTGCTTCTAATTGCTCAATGCTAACTAGATCCAAATTATTTGTGGGTTCATCCAAGACTAGTACATTAGCCCCTTCTAGCACAAGTTTGGCCAAAAGCAATCTGGTTTTTTCTCCACCACTTAGAACTCCAACCTTCTTAAAAACATCATCAGCAGAAAAGAGAAACCTACCAAGATATGATCTCGCCTTGGGAATATCGAAGGAATAACCCTCACGGATCTCATCAAGAACTGTCCGGTCTTCAACTAACCCAAGATGCTCCTGGGCTAGATAACCAACCTTCACACTTTTCCCCCACTGAAAGCCCCCTGCAGTCGGTTCAATTTCCCCTAAGAGAATCTTTACAAAAGTACTCTTGCCACTTCCATTCGGCCCAACAAGAGCTATCCTTTCACCCCTTAAGATACCCCCAGAGAAATCTTTAAACAGCACCTTACTTGGGAAAGCCTTTGTCAAACCTTCAATCTGTAACACATTTTTGTATAATTGACTGGTACTGGCAAACTGAAGCCTTACCCTTTTCTCATCGGTTCTTGGTTTTTCGATACGCTGAACCCTATTAAGCATCTTCTCTCTGCTTTTGGCCTGTTTGGATCTGGTTCCAGCCCTGAACTTGTTAATGTATCTTTCCTGTCTGGCAATCTCTTTCTGTTGAGCCTCATAACTCTTCATCTGCAAACTGATACTCTCTCGCTTGTCCCTGATATAATTAGAGTAGTTTCCAGAATAAACTCTAAGCCTGCCATGCTCTAATTCAGCCATCTTAGTGACCACTTGATCAAGAAACAAACGATCATGGGAGACTACCAAAATTGCTCCAGGATAACTGCTTAAATAGCTCTCCAACCACTCTCTCCCATCAACATCAAGATGGTTGGTAGGCTCATCAAGAATTAGAAGCTCAGGCTTTGCTAGCAACAGTTGTGCCAGCTTGGCCCTAATCCTCTGACCACCACTTAAAGCACTCATTGATAAATCAAGCTCAACCGCTGCAAAACCAAGACCTCTCAACACCTTCAGAGCTTCAGCCTGATAGAGATAACCACCATTTTGCTCAAACTCTTCTGTTAAAAGAGTATACTTGTTCAATACCTTTTGCAGAACCATACTCTCAGCCATCTGCTTTTCTAATTCCCTTAACTCAGCCTCTAGCTCTCTTAATTCTGCAAAAGACTCAAGAGCATATTCCCCTAAAGTTACCTCTTTAGACTCAATAGTGATACTCTGAGTTAGATACCCTATATCAATACCTCTACTAACAAAGCCTTCATCGGGTTCTTGTTTGCCACTAATAACATCAAGAAGAGTGGTTTTTCCAGCTCCATTACGGCCAACTAGACCAACCCTTTCTCCCTGATTAATCTGCAAACTGACCTCTGCAAAGACATCATAAACACCAAAAGCTTTGCTTACCCCCTGTACACTAAGCAAAGTCAAGAGTATTCCTCCAATCTAAGACCGAAGCGAAGCACCTAGTTCCTGCAATATCTCTCTGACCCGTTCATGAACTTCCTCCACCTCTGCATCCTGCAGTGTCCTAGTATTATCCCTATATATTAGAGAGAAAGCCAGACTATGCATACCCTCAGGAATACCTTTTCCCGCATAGACATCAAACAAGCGAACTCCCTTTACAATAGGTTCTCCAGCCTGAAGTATCTTCTTTTCTAGATCCGCAACCCTAACACTAGCATCAATTATGAAAGCAATATCTCTTTGCACACTAGGATACCGGCCAATCTGTTCATAACCAAACAACTCAGCCCTTAGAGACTCCACTTGTCTTAAGTATATTTCAGCCACATATACCCTTTCTTCAACATCATACTCTTCTGCCACATCAAGCCTAATCTCACCAAGATGCCCGATATGCACATCACCCACAAAGATATCAGCCTGCCTCCCTGGATGATACCAGCTATAGCTAGAAACCTGATAATCTCTCTTGCCAATATGGAGACCTCCAAAAAGATTCTCAACAATCCCCTTTAACAAAAAGAAATCTGTCTTCATCACCTGCTTGCTCCAGTGACCTGCCATAAACTCACCAGTTAACCCTATACCTAAAACAGGGTTCTCCAAAGGCAATCCTTCACCTTCCTGGATATATACCTTACCTAATTCAAAGAAGGCAAGGTCTTTCTGTTGATGCCGAATATTATATGAAACAGCATGCAGTAAGTTAGGTATAAGTGTAGTCCTTAGATAACGCTGATCCTCTGTCATTGGATTTGCAATCTTAACCACCTTTGTCCATTTTCCAGCTTCTACACCTAACCTCTTTAGCTCAAAAGGATGCATAAAGGAATATGTCACTATTTCATCTAGACCAAGACCTACTAGCCTCTCTCTGATCTCCTTTTTGGTCTTTAGATGTCTTTTTGGTTGTTCATCCGCTGGCTTTCCCTCTGGAACCCTATTTTCAATCCGGTTATACCCATAATGTCTGGCAATCTCTTCTGCCAGATCCACCATTCCTTCAATATCAGGTCTTCTTGTCGGTACTATCACAACCATATTCTCAACAGAAAAACCCAGAGACTCAAGAATATCTATCATCTCCCTTTCACTTAAGGATAGACCTAGCAGACCATTAATATATTCACCATTTAGTTCAATCTTCTTTTCCAAAGCTTTCTGGGGATAGGCATCAGCGATACCAGTAACAACCTTGCCACCAGCAATACTAGTTAAAAGGTCAGCAGCCCTTAAAGAAGCTTTTGCAACTATATTGGGATCACTACCCCTGCCAAACCTGCTAGCAGCTTCAGAATTAATACCCAGTCTCCTAGCAGTAGCTAGTACCGACCGATTATAGAAATGGGCAGATTCAATCAGAATATCTCTAGTGTCTTCCCTAACCTCTGAATCAAGAGAACCCATTACCCCAGCTATGGCCAAAGGCCTATCACTCCCAGCAATAAGGAGATCGGCACTACCAAGTTTTCTCTCAACACCATCTAGAGTAGTTATGGTCTCTCCCTCATAAGCACGACGAACAATAATCTTACCATCCTTAACCAAATGATAGTCAAAGGCATGCAATGGTTGACCATACTCAAGCATCACATAATTAGTCACATCAACCACATTATTAATTGGTCTCATCCCTGCAGCTTCCAGTCTTTGCTGTAACCATAAGGGGCTTTCCCCTACCTTTACGCCTTTAACAATTCGGGCTGAATAGCGAGGGCAAAGATCCTCATCCTTAATCTCAATAGAGACAAGATCATCAATATTTTCTTCACTAGCTGGATACTCTCCTATCTCAGGTTCCTTAATATCCCTACCAGTTAATGCTGATACCTCCCTGGCCACACCAAGGTAACTCTGACAGTGTGAAGCATAGTTAGGAGTCAAATCCAGCTCATAAACATAATCCTTTAGACCAAAAACCTCTTTAATATCCTTTCCAGGTACTAAATCAAGACCAGGAATTTCATCCAAAATAGCTATACCCATACTCTCCTGAGCTACACCTATTTCAGCTAATGAACATAACATACCTTCAGAAACCACTCCATGGAACTCTACAGGTTCAATCTCCCATGAAGCTGTAGTTGCCTTCTCATTACCTGGCATAGGCACAGCAGGCAACCTGCCTCCCACAAGAACCGTAGGTACATGAATACCCTCCCGAATATTAGGAGCCCCTGTAACTATGGTTTTGATATCTGTCCCCACATCAACCTTACAGACAACTAATCTACCTGCATCAGGGTGCATAGCTACTTCCCTAACATAACCAACCACTACTCCTTCAACCTCACTACCAATCTCACTAACACCGTCAACCGTAAGACCAATCATGCTTAACCCATCAGCTAACTCCCCAACTGACATATCAATATCTATATAGTCTTCTAACCATTTTCTAGAAATCTTCATCAGTACACCCCCTAAAACTGCTTTAAGAAACGAACATCGTTTTGATAAAGTAGCCTCATATCATCAATGCCATACTTAAGCATGGCAATTCTCTCAATTCCCATACCAAAAGCAAAACCATTAACCTCATTTGGGTCATAACCACCATTTACAAGAACCTTAGGATGAACCATGCCTGCTCCTAAAATCTCTAACCAGCCGGTACCCTTACAGATATTGCAACCATCCCCACCACAAATACTACAGGAGACATCTACCTCAGCACTAGGTTCAGTAAAGGGGAAATAACTTGGCCTTAGCCTAATCCTAGCACTGTCACCAAACATTCTCTTGGCAAAATGCAAGAGCGTCCCCTTAAGGTCTGCAAAGGATACCCCCTTATCCACAAGCAATCCTTCAACCTGGTGAAATACCGGTGAATGAGTAACATCATCATCCCGGCGATACACCCTACCCGGTGCAATAATCTTAACCGGTAATTGGGGAGCATGCCCTTGCATATACCTTATCTGCACCGGTGATGTATGCGTCCTTAACACAACTTCATCTGATATATAGAAAGAATCCTGCATATCCCTAGCCGGATGATCCTTAGGGATATTCAAAGTCTCAAAATTAAAATACTCATATTCAACTTCAGGACCTTCAGCAATAGCATAACCAAGAGCAGCAAAAATCTCCTCAATCTCCTCCTGGGTTCTCATCAGTACATGCCTGTGCCCCACAGATATATCTAAACCAGGCATACTCACATCTATCTTCTCAGCCTGATAAGCCAGTTCCTTTTCTCTAGAAACCATCACAAGCTTCATCTCTTCATAAGCATTTTCAACCTCTACGCGCGCCTCATTGACAAGCTTACCAAACTCTGGTCTTTGCTCCCCGGGAATCTCCTTAATCTTTTTAAGATAACCAGTAACTAGACCCTTCTTCCCCAGATACTTAACCCTTAACTCTTCTAACTCAGCCGGAGCAGAAGATGTTTTAAGATTCTGAACAGCCTCCCTTTTAAGAGCACTTAACTCTTCTTGCCATTCCACTGCAATTAACCCCCTTTAAAATAGGAAAATCCTTCACCCACGGGGCGAAAGGACGCGATACCACCCGAATTTACCCACCCCTTACAGGATGAGCCTCAGCCAGTCTTAAAAGACTGCACGGTAGTTAACGATACCGTAACCGGTTGACCTTTCAGTCAACAACTCCAGAGTGAACTTCAATAGGTTTAGAGGAAAGAGCTCTCAGTTCATAACTCCTTCTCCCTGTACTCCTCCACCTACCTACTCTCTCCTTCATCATCAATTGCCAGAATTATACCACAGAAAACCCATCAGACTCAACTTATTAAAATAGATTGACAATTTTCAGCAAACCATTACAATTTGGCCAAGCATTTGAAAAGAGGTGTATTCGTGTACAAAAACAATACCACCAAGCAATCAAAGATATTTGTCATGTTTCTAACCTTCCTTATCCTGTTACAGCTAATATCAAGTATTCTTGGCTATCGTATTATCGGGAAAGCCTATGAAGGATCACAGGATATGAACACAATAGCAAGTCTTCGCATGCTAATTCCAAGGATAGGACGTTCCACAATGGAAGTTATGACAGACATATCTGCTAGCAATGCAATCAATCAAATCGCAATCGATATCAGTCGTACAGAAACCATTCTCAATGGCTTAAGCGAAGGAAACCAAACTTTGCGCCTAAGACCAGTCTCTAATGAAGAGCAAATCTCTGTCTTAACCAATATCCAAAAAGACTGGACAGAGTTCAAGAATAGTATTCTCTATATACTAGAATATGATAACACCTTATCAACAATAGAAAAAGAAGCTCTGATTACTCATCTTAATAGCCTGGCAAATGACCTGATACTCAGTACTGATACCCTAATCATCCTGATACAAGAAGAAAGCAAACAGAAACTTCAGATTTTAACTGCCTGGCTACTCCTTGGAGGGATTATCAGCACAATCCTTATTCTCATATTCTGGTATCTAATCTTACACCGAGGATTTATCAAGCCTTTGTCTGAATTGCTTCCTGCTCTAAATGCCATTACTAACGGTAATGCTAGGCAACGCCTATCAGTTGATGGAGCTCCATCAACAAAGAAGCTCAATACTAGCTTCAACCAACTGGCTACAACTATTGAAAACGCTTATACATCCGGTTCAAGGGATCTTAATGGCCTGATACACCTTAACAACAGGCTTCTAGCTCTAAGTAGAGAACTGACCATCACCGCTGAGCAAATCAACACCACTCTGAATAGTCCCCAAAAGGAACTCAAAGATATCCATAAAGGACTTGAAAATATAAAGACTTCCACAGAAACAATGATACATCAACTAATAGAGCAAGCAAAACATACAGAAAACCTGAGGACTCTACAGAGCTTCTTTGAACCGACCCTGACTCATCAAGAAACAATCGATGTACTTATAACAGAAATAGGGACACAAAGGGAAAAAATCCAGCTGTATACTCTAGGCTATAGCAAACTAGATGATATTAACTTTTCCCGACTAGACAACTGGCTAGAACACCAAGGGGTAGACCTATTTATAGATCATCCCCGTTTCCAATCTCTAAGAGAACACCAGCAACAATATCGCCAGACCCTTGCCAATATCCAACTTGCCTTTAATAAAAACCAGAACGATGAAATACTGATTGAGCTCTCTAGAGCAGATTCATTTGCTGAACTATCCATCATGGACCTCAGCCTCTTGAAAAAAACTCTCACCGAACAGCAAACGGATTAAACCCTTCATCCCTACGGGGATGTCTTTTTTTCTCTATAATGTCCAAGAAACTGTTGACATCTGTGGATATTGCTGTACAATTTGGCCAACGTCTAGCCAATTATAATGCCTATGTATTATAATTAGCTAATCGAACTATTACTCGGAGGTGTTATACGTTGAAGCCAATCACATCAACCCAGCAACTCACCTTACCTTTCCGAGCCTTCTTCTGGTTTCTAGTTGCGTTAATCATAGTGCAAATCTTCATTGGTATTCACGCCTATAGTATTATCGGCCAAGCCTATAAGGGTTCACAGGATATCAATGTAATTGGAAGCCTACGTATGCTCATACAGCGAACAAACAGTTCAGCAGTTACTCTTACAAGTGCTATGTCTACTGATGATACCTACATACAACTCCAAACAGATGTTCAAAGAGCAGATATGATTATCAACGGTCTTAAAGAAGGGAATTCCTCTCTAGGAATTAATCCAGTAACTGAGACCGAAGAGTTAGAACTCGTTAGCTTGATTGAGACTGAATGGGCTAATTACACAGAGAATATTCAGCATCTTATTCTTCATGGTCAAGAAATGACTCTTACAGAAAAACAAGAACTCATATCCACACTATCTATCCAAGCTAGGAAAATGACTCTAGCTATTGATGAACTAATCATTATTCAACAAGAAGCAAGCAAAAGTTCACTGCAGTCACTGACGACTACCTTTCTGCTTACAGGTATTTTTAGTACAATACTTCTAATCTTCTTTGGCTATCTCTTTTTGCATAAGGGTTTTATCAAACCGCTAGCCAATCTACTTCTAGCTTTAGAGGCAGTTATGAATGGCAATTCCCGGATAAGGCTTCCAGAAGAAGGAGCTAGTGCTACACGGAAGATTGCCGCCAACTATAACGAATTAGCTGATAATATCCAGGATACATATGTCAACATATCAAGAGACTTTGTATCTCTACTGACATTGAATAATAGGCTGGTCTCCCTTAACAGAGAGCTACTTAAGAGTCATTCTAAACAGAGTCACCAGAGTCAGTTAGAGATTGCCGCTACCGGAACTCTTGCAAATAAAGATAAGGATTCCAAACTAATTCAAACCATTCTCCACACGTTAGCAGAACAGTCTCGCTATGCAGAGGACTTAAGAGATAAGCAAGTATTCTTGGAACCAAGCTTGGAAAACAAAGACCTTATTGACCTACTTATAACCGATTTAGAGATGCGACGTCAAAGAGTTCATCTCTATGCCCTAGGCTATGGAGAACCAGATAGTATTGGGACCTGTCGCCTAGATAGATGGCAAAGAAACAATGGTGGAAAACTAGATGATCATCCCCGTTTTGAATCGTTGCTCAGACACCACGAGAATTTTCATAAGGCTTTAGATGATGTATTAGCCTCTATAGCTAATAATCAAACAGAGTTGTTACCAGAAAAACTCGGTAGCGTCGATACCTTTACCGAGTTAGCTATCATAGATTTGCAGCATCTCAAGGAGGCCTGTCAGTGACAGCCTCCTTTTCATTGACTACCAAACTAGAAGGTATACAATTTGGCCAAGAAGCACGCATACTAACCCAATGAGAGGTGGTATATCATGAATAAGTCTTCAGCCACTCACCTAAGACTACCCTTAAAGTCACTATTGGCATTTCTAATTATCCTAATTCTCCTAGAGATCGTTGTTGGTTATCGAGCCTATACTAACATTAGTAGGTCTTATGAAGGTTCTCAAGATTTAAATGTGGTAGGGAGTCTACGCATGCTCATTCAGCGTATAAACAGTTCAACCATCACCCTTACAAGTGGACTATCTACCCAAGACACCTATCAGAACCTACAAAGAGACATTGCAAGAGCTGATCTTATCATTTCCGGGCTTAGAGAAGGACATGCTGCCCTACAAATTAGACCAATAACAGACCTAAGAGAACTGCAGTTGCTTGAGAATCTAGAAAACAACTGGACGAGGTATCTACAGACTGTTGACCACATTATTACTGAAGGTTCACAAATGCCCCTTGAAGAAAGAAGACAACTTGTAGGACAACTCAACAATCAGGCCAACGAAATCACTAGATTCATCGATGAACTAATAGTACTTGAACAGGAACGAACAAAACAGTCTCTTCAAGTGTTAGCCTTAAACTTCTTGACCGGAGGCATGCTTGGTACCATTATCATACTTTTCTTCTGGTATCTCTTTTTACAGAGGGGATTTATCAAACCACTAACAGACCTCCTGCCTGCTGTAGAAGCAATCCTCCAGTGTGATGCAACACAGAGGGTTCCTGAAGAAGGTTCCTCTTCTACCATAAATATTGCAGCGAACTATAATCGAATGGCTAATAACATGCAAACCACATATACAAAGATATCTCAAAACCTATATGATATTCTAACCCTAAACAACAGGCTGATGTGGCTAGGAAGGGAGTTATATAACGAATCTTCCAAGAGCTATGCTGATGGTAAAACCGACTTAGAGCTTATCAAAGATCACCTACAATCCAAATACCCTGAACTCTTAGAAACCATAGAACAGTTAAGCGTAACAAACGAGAAACACCAAATCACCCATCAAAATATAGACTCACTAACCCACAGCATTATTGATGTCCTAGCCAAGCAATCATATTACGCAGAAGACCTAAGAGATAAACAAGTATTCTTAGAACCAAGCTTAGAAAACAATAACCTTATTGACCTGTTGATAGCTGATCTAGAAATGCGACGTCAGAGAGTGCATCTCTATGTCATGGGCTATGGAGAACCAAATAGTATTGGGACCTGTCGTCTAGACAAATGGCAAAAAGACAAAGGCCGAGAACGATTTCACGATCATCCTCGCTTTGAATCGTTGATTGAACACCATGAGAATTTTCACAAGGCTTTAGATGAGGTGTTAGACTCTATAGCTAATAATCAAGTAAAGTTCTTACAGGAGACACTAGGTAGAGTAGATACCTTCACTGAGTTAGCTATCATAGACCTGCAACACCTAAAAGCGGCCTGCCAATAACAGGCCGCTTCTTAATGTACAAATTCATCAACTTATGCTTATACTAGAGCTAAAGGACTCTCTGGAGGTGCTATTATGAATGATAAGGCTTCCACTCAAAAGCTGTTCTTCTCTTTTCGGGCTTTCTTCTGGTTTCTAGCAGTGTTAATCATCTTACAGTTGGCAGTAGGTATATATGCCTATGACTTGATTGAGCAAACTCATGAAGGTTCACCTGACATCAACATAGTTGGCAGCCTGAGAATGCTAGTTCAAAGAATCAATGGCTCAACAGTAACAATAGCGAGTGACATGCACTCCCTAGATACCTGGGACCAACTGCAAAGAGATGTACAGAGAGCAAACCACATCATTCAGGGATTGAGATATGGTGACCCCTCTCTAAGACTTGTACCTCTGAAAGGGGAAAGACAATTAGACCTCCTCCACACCCTTGAAATAGAATGGCCACAGTACATACAAAACATAGAAGCACTCATCGTGCAAGACCCTCAGATGACTCCGGAAGAAAAGCAGTTGCTAATCCAGCAGCTATCCTCTCAAGCTAACTATATGGTGCTAACTATTGATGAACTGACACTTCTAGAGCAAAATCGTAGCAAGAGCTCTCTTCAGGTTCTAACCTTGATCTTCCTGACTGTAGGGATTGTTAGTACTATTCTCATCATTATCTTCTGGTATAGATTTCTGCATCAAGGCTTTATAAGGCCCCTTTCAACTCTGCTTCCAGCCCTAGAAGCTGTAATGAAGGGTGATACAAAACAAAGAGTCCCTGAGGAAGGAACCCATACAACCCGTAAGATTGCTGCCAACTATAATCAACTTGCTACTAACCTTCAAAGCACATATATTGATATATCTCGCAATCTAAGCTCTGTACTTGTAATTAACAATAAGTTAATCTATCTTACCAGAAAGCTCTCAAAAACAGTGACAGAGAATAATGAACAGCTGCTAGATGCCAACTCCACCGAAGAACAGCTAAAGACCAAACAAGACATGCTATCGCAAACCAATGAGATTATGATTTTACTAACAAGGCAATCTATTTATGCAGAAGAGCTTAGAGACAAACAAGTATTTCTAGAGTCCAGTCTTTGTGATAAAGAAATGATGGAACTTCTGATGACAGATATAGAAATGCGAAGACAAAGAGCCTACCTATATTCTATGGGTCATGGAGAGCCTAAGCATATTGGAGATTGTCGCCTTGATACATGGATAGGACAAAGAGGAGAAAAGCTTTTCAGTGATTACCCTCGGTTTAAGTCACTAACCGAACATCACCACAGTTTTCATCAAGCCCTTGCTGATGTAATAGATACGGTGGCCAATAATGAAACAGAGCATTTACAAGAAAAACTCAGTAGAGTGGATACATTTGCTGAACTATGTATTATCGATTTGCAACAACTAAAAGCGGCCTGTCAGTGACAGGCCGTCAGACTGCAGACAAACCTCGTGTTGATTAAGCAAAACACGAGGTTTTTTTGCGA
>DYGY01000011.1 GCA_020724425.1 Thermaerobacter marianensis | reverse complement strand
AAAGCATTTTTTCCAATTCTTCAAAACTACCCCCTTGACATATCACCGCTAGGCTCAAAGCTTCTAAAAACCATGTTTTTTCAAGAAGTCTTCATCTATCTTACTGTTAGTTAACAGGCGTTCTATATATTTTCCTAGCACATCAACCTC
Organism: Thermaerobacter marianensis; assembly: GCA_020724425.1. GTDB lineage: Bacteria > Bacillota > Sulfobacillia > DVGY01 > DVGY01 > DVGY01. The sequence continues at coordinate 59,619 of DYGY01000011.1, read as the reverse complement.
TAGGTTGACAATATCCCCTATTTCCTTAGTAGCAATAGTTGTTAATGTAGTGGTATGTGGGATTAAGGATATGGTGAAACGGTCACTGCCTAGACGTGCTACAGTTAAAGAGATACCATCAACGGTAACTGAACCATGCTCAATTACATATCTTCTTAGCTTAGCAGGTAGTTCGATGTCTATTAGTATAGCAGTACCATCCTGCTTCTTTGATAAAATCCTTGCTATACCATCCACATGCCCCATGACTAAATGGCCATTAAGTCTTTGCTCCATTTTCAAGGCTCTTTCTAGATTCACCCGGGAACTAATGGTCAGTTTACCAAGGTTAGTCTTTCTCAGTGTTTCCGGAGCTATATCGACGGAGAAAGCACTGTTGGTAAGGTTAACAGCAGTTAGGCAAACACCGTTTACAGCAATGCTGTCACCAAGTCTTGTTTCTTCTAGGACTACTTTTGCGGATATATCCATGCGAATACTATTATTTTGTTTGGAGATCCCTTTAATTTTGCCTATTTCCTCAATTATCCCGGTAAACATGATCTCACTCCTTTAGATATCCCGTAATTAGTATGTCATCATTAAAACGTTCTGTGGTGATGTTTATAAGATTTAAAGCTTCATCCATATTTTGCAATTCCAGGTTAGCAACTGGACTTCTAGAACCACCAATTATTCTTGGTGAGATAAACACTGATACTTTATCTGCCAGGTCTTCCTTAAGGAAGGAGGTGATAGTTTTTGTTCCTCCCTCGACAAGAACACTGGTTATTTCTAGCTTTCCAAGTTGGTTTAAAAGATCAGACAAATCCAGGTTATCATTTTTGGTCGCTACTTGTAGGGTCTTTCCACCTAAAGAGTCAATCTCTTTAAGTTTGGTTTGCGATACCCTTTGCCCCACTGCTATGATGGTTCTAGCCTGGTCAGTGCTGTTAAGCATCTTGCTGTCCAAGGGGATATTGCCATGTGTATCAAGGATAATCCGAATGGGATTCCTCCCTCCTGGTATCCGGGAAGTTAGCAGAGGATCATCCTGTCTGACCGTGTTAATGCCTATGAGAATGGCATCTAGTTCACTTCTGAGTTTATGAACCCATGCTCTTGAATGTTCATTGCTAATCCAGCGAGAGTCTCCTGTTTCACTGGCAATCTTGCCATCAAGAGTCATAGCCCATTTCAAATGGACAAAGGGTCTTCTAGTCTGGATATATTTTAGAAATATTTCGTTTTGTTGTCTGGCTTTGTTAGCTAGTATACCTGTCTGTACTTCTATGCCCTGGTCTTTAAGGTATTGGATACCTTGTCCTGATACCAGGGGGTTAGGGTCAGTCATTGCTACAAATACTTTTTCTATTCCAGCCTTTGCTATGGCTAGGCTGCAGGGTGGAGTACGGCCATAATGGGAACAGGGTTCCAAGGTGACATACATGGTTGCTCCTTTGGCTTCTTCTTTTGCTTCGTTTAGAGCAAAGACTTCTGCATGGGGACCCCCGGCTTTTTGATGATAGCCCTGACCGATAATCTGGCCATCCTTTACTATTACCGCCCCTACTAATGGGTTGGGTGAGGTTTTGCCTCTAGCCTTTTCTGCTAGCTCAAGGGCTAGTTGCATGTACTTTTCGTGCATCTATTAGTCCTCCTTGAGGGGAATAAAGAAGCCCCCAGTTTCCGGGGGCAAGACAGAAATAGCCAATTAATCAGCTCTTAGGCTGATTATATACCTTCTCTCATCCAGACTATACTGTCGGCACTGGAATTACACCAGTTCCTGCCCAAATGGGCTCGCGGGCTTTACCGCCGGTAAGGACTTGGGATTTCTCCCTCACCTTGCCCCGAAGGCAATCTATTAGATATCCAAGCTGTATTATATCATATCACAAAAAAATGAACATGTGATGTGATTCACTTTTTTTTAAGAAAAGTTAGAAGCCAGGGAGTGAGAAGAAGAGGATATGTCCTATGATGGTAGAATAGGGAATTGTAGGATTCTGACAGGAAAGGGGCAATCTTTGTGATTAGAAAAGCAGTTATTCCAGCAGCGGGTTTAGGAACTAGATTTCTGCCGGCAACAAAATCTCAGCCAAAAGAAATGCTACCTGTTGTTGATACACCGGCAATTCACTATGTTGTAAAAGAAGCTATTGAAGCTGGTATTGATGATATCTTAATCATTACAGGTAAAGATAAGACAGCTATAGAAAACTATTTTGACCGTTCTGTGGAACTTGAGTATCTCCTAGAGGGGAAAGAGGGAAAAGAAGATCTCTTACATTTGGTTCAGGATATTGCCCATTTGGCTAATATCCATTATATTCGGCAAAAGGAACCTTTGGGTCTAGGGCATGCTGTCTTGCAGGCTAAACAGCATGTTGGCAATGAACCTTTCTGTGTTTTGTTAGGTGATGATATTTTCCAAGCGGAAGTACCTGTTCTAAAACAGATGATTGTTGAGTATGAACGTTATGGTGATCCTGTAATTGCTTTGGAAAGAATAGATCCCTCTCAGACTGATAAGTATGGTATTGTTGATATTCATACAACTATGAGTTCAAGAACCTATAAGTTAAAGGATTTGGTAGAAAAACCACCCGTATCACAAGCTCCTTCTAACCTAGCTATTATTGGCAGGTATATCCTAACTGCAGATATTTTTGAGATATTAGAGAACACAAAGCCTGGTCGTGGTGGTGAGATTCAGCTCACTGATGGTTTACGCAGATTAAGAGAACAAAGGGATATTTTTGGGTATGAACCTGAAGGTATCCGTCATGATATTGGTGATAAGCAGGGATTCTTAAGGGCTACCGTTGAGTTTGCCTTAGAAAGAACGGATATTGGTCCTGCTTTTGCAGAGTATCTGAAAGACTTAGTGAAACGAGGGATTTAATGAGTATTAAAAGGCCGAGCTGGGATCAATATTTTATGCAGATAGCTGTAATGACGGCTCAAAGAGGCACCTGTGATCGTCTAAAAGTGGGAGCGGTTCTTGTCAAAGATAGAGAGATCAAAGCGACTGGCTACAATGGTGCTCCTAAAGGGATAGCTGATTGTAATGAGGAAGGCCATTTAATGGAGAACGGGCATTGTGTCAGGACTGTTCATGCTGAACAGAATATAATGCTCTTTAGTGATCGGAGCGAAAGAGAGGGAGCTACTCTTTATGTTACAGCTACACCCTGCTTTATCTGTGCAAAGATCATTGCTAATTCAGGTATTAAGGAAGTGGTAGTTCAGGAGATATATCCATCTTTAGTACACCATGAAAAGATGGAAGAGTATTTTACTAAAGCAAATGTAACATTAAGAGTTTTAAATCCTGTCATTGACTAATAGGTTTTTTCAAATACTATTAGATATGACAGGGGGTATTAACGTGAAATTACCGAAACTACAGATAGGGGATGTGAATATCCCTAATCCTTTGGTCTTGGCTCCTATGGCAGGAATATCTAATATTGCCTTTCGGATATTAGCAAAGGAACAGGGTGCTGGTTTGGTTTGTTCTGAGTTTGTCAGTGCCAAAGCTATTTATTATGGCAATCAGAAAACACAGGATATGTTGATTGTTGATGAAAAGGAACATCCTATTAGTATCCAGATTTTTGGCGGTGATAGTGAGTCTTTAGTGGAAGGTGCTAGAGCTGTTGTAGCGGTAGGAGCCGATATTGTTGATATCAATATGGGTTGTCCTGTGCCCAAAGTAGTTAAGACAGGTAGTGGGGCAGCTCTGATGAAGGATCCTGTAAAGGCTTGGAATTTGGCCGCTGATGTGGTTAAAGCGGTTGATGTACCGGTAACGGTAAAAATGAGGGCTGGTTGGGATGACCAGAATATTAATGCACCACAGTTAGCCGAGATGCTAGAAGATATCGGTGTTGCTGCAGTTACAATTCATGGTAGAACACGGGCTCAGCTGTACCAGGGTAAAGCCGACTGGGATATAATTGGGAAAGTTAAGGAATCGGTTAGCATTCCGGTTATTGGTAATGGTGATATTTATGCACCTACAGACGCAGAACAGATGTTAGAAGAGACTGGTGTAGATGGTGTTATGATTGCCCGGGGAGCCTTGGGGAACCCCTGGATTTTTCACCGCACCTGGCATTATCTGCAGACAGGAGAATTGCTACCTGAACCCTCTGTAGATGAAAAATTAGGGATGATAAAAAGACATGCTGATCTATTAATTGCTTATAAGGGTGAGAAGCGAGCAATAAGGGAAATGCGTCAGCATTTACCCTATTATACAAAAGGGCTTAGGGGTTCCTCTCAGTTACGTAAAGAGATGAATCAATGTCAAACAAGAGAAGGACTAGAGCAGTTATTAGATGGTTTTTTAGCTGTTAGATAGCGTGGATAGTGAGGGAGAGAGTTGAATACTAACAGAATGGTTAAAGCTGCCGGCTTTATTATGGTTGCTAGTGTTTTAAGCAAGATACTAGGGCTTGGCAGAGAAATGTCCATTGCTGCTGCTTTTGGTGCTACAAGAACAGCGGATGCCTATTATGTGGCTTTGGCGATTCCTGCAGTGCTTTTTGCCATTGTGGGAGCAGCCATAACTACTATCTTCATACCCATATTTACAGAATACAGGAAGAAGGATGAGGAGTCATTTACAATTCTCGCTAATTCCACTCTTAATGCTATTCTTCTTGTTGTAGGGATATTAGCTATCCTGGGTATGGTTTTTACACCTCTATTGGTAAAGCTTATTGCTCCGGGATTTAGTGGAGCTGACTTTGAGCTGACGGTATCCTTAACTAGGATTCTCTTACCAGCTATTATTCTAATGGGTATCAATCACTGGTCAATTGGTTTTTTGCATTCAAAACAACATTTTTTTGCTCCAGCGCTGATTGGGATACCCTATAACATTATCATTATAACGATTGTGTTTTTATCAGCTGCCGCCTATGGTGTTTATGGGTTAGCTATAGGAACCTTGATAGCTATTTCATCTCAGTTTTTAATTCAAATGCCTGCTTTGAAGCGTGAAGGTTTTGAATACAGGAGAATACTTGATTGGCAGCATCCAGGTCTTAAGAAGGCTACAACCTTAATCGTGCCAGTTATTTTAGGCACAGGGGCTACTCAATTAAGTGGGGTAGTTGATCGAATTCTTGCTAGCAATCTAACCGAGGGAAGCATTGCAGCCTTAAATTATGCTAGTCGGGTTAATGGTTTGCCTCATGGACTCTTTACCATAGCCATTATTACGGTTATGTACCCTACCTTATCAGATTATGCTGCTGAAGGTGATCTGAATCGGTTTATGTATACTCTACGTAAGGGTATGAAATCTATCGCCTTTATTGTTCTACCTACCATGGTAGGTCTAATTATTTTACGAGAAGAGATTGTTAGGTTATTATTTGAAAGAGGTAACTTTACTCCTGAGAGTACAGCTATGACAGCTTTTGCTTTAGGGTTTTATGCTTTAGGTCTTCTAGCTATGGGATGGAAGGATTTATTAGCTAAAGCTTTCTTCTCTTTAAAGGATACAAAAACACCCATGTATGTGGGTATAGGGGTAGTATCGTTAAATATTGTATTGAGTATTATTCTGGTTAGATATTTAGCCCATGGAGGTCTAGCTTTGGCAACAGCCATTGCCTTAACAGTTGGGGCCTTAACTCTCCTTTATCTATTAAGGCATAAGCTTGGTTCGATTGGTGGGAGAGAGGTCCTATCAGGTCTAGTTAAGATGATAATTCTCTCAAGCTTAATGGCCATCTTGCTGCTGCTGCTAAAACAATATATCGATGTTTGGGTAGGTTTCTCTGCAGTTGTATTTGGCAACTGGGTTTATGGGGGAGCCTTAGGTCAGGCTTATCAGCTCACTGTTTACATTATCTTGGCTGGTGCTTTCTATTTTTCCGGAGCAAGGTTAATGGGTTTGGAAGAGGCTTTTATGATGAGGGACATTTTTATAAAGGGTTATCAGAGATTAAAGAGGAGATAGGCGTTTGGCCTATCCCTCTAAGTATTCTTTAGCTTCTTTTGCATAACCTTCAGCTGATTTATATAGGGCAGATATCTCTTCTTCTGTAAGTTCTCTAATGACCTTAGCGGGTATGCCAACCACTAGACTTCTTGGAGGAATTTCCTTTCCTTCGGTGACAAGAGCATTTGCACCAATGATTGATTCTTCCCCAATTACTGCGCCATTGAGGATTGTTGCTCCCATACCTATTAAGGTACCGTCATTTATGGTACAGCCATGGAGAATCACTCCATGACCGACAGTGACCGAATCTCCTATTGTCAGGGGATAGCCATAATCCACATGGAGGACACAGTTATCCTGGATGTTTGTTTTTCTACCTATCGATACTTTTGCTATATCCCCTCTGATGGTCGCGTTAAACCAGATTGATGATTCTTCAGAAATGGTGACATCACCAATGATTCTGCTACCTTCTGCCATAAATACATTATGGGCAATTCTAGGGTTTTTATCTTTGTATGGATATGTTGGCATGTTTCTCATCCTTTCCTAAATACCTATCTGCTATTGTATCTTAGAGAAGTGTTTGATGCAAAGGAAGGAAGGGAAGAGTATTAGGAGAATAATACCATAGCTAGAAGGATAGGAGGTTTTCATTGTGGATCGTACTCTTGAATTACTGCGAGATTTAACTGAGGCTCCCGGAGTTCCCGGTCAGGAATCAGCAGTTAGTGATGTTATGCGTAAGTATGTGGAATCCTATGCTACAGAGGTATCTCAGGATAATCTAGGAAGCTTTATTGCCAGAAAAGGTGAACATGGACCAAAGATCATGATTGCTGGTCATATGGATGAGGTTGGCTTCATGATAACCATGATTACCAAAGAAGGTTTTCTTAAGTTCCAGACTCTTGGAGGCTGGTGGGAACAGGTAATGTTAGCTCAACGAGTAGTGGTTAAGACTCGTAAGGGTGATCTTACCGGTGTTATCGGTAGCAAGCCGCCTCACATTCTTTCTTCTGAGGAAAGAAAGAAGCCTGTAGAACATAACCAGATGTTCATTGATATTGGTGCTTCTAGTGAAGAAGAGGCTAAAGAAATGGGGGTAAGGCCGGGAGATCCGGTAATTCCTGATAGCAAGTTTGAAGTGATGGCTAATGAGAAGATTCTTCTTAGCAAGGCCTTTGATAACAGGGTTGGTTGTGCTTTAGCTGTTGATGTTATCGCTAGTCTGGCAGAAGAAAGTCATCCAAATACTGTTTATGGTGTTGGTACTGTTCAGGAAGAGGTCGGTTTAAGAGGAGCTCTAACCAGCAGCCAGGTTATTCAACCTGATATTGGTTTTGCTGTTGAAGTGGCTATTGCTGGTGATATGCCAGGAGTGAAGCCTGAAGAGGCTCAGAGCAAATTGGGAAAAGGCCCGGTTATTCTTCTCTATGATGCCAGTATGGTTCCCCATGTAAAACTAAGAGACTTTGTCGTGGATGTGGCTGAAGAGGTAGGAATTCCAATTCAGTTTGATGCCATGGCCAGGGGTGGTACAGATGCAGGTAGGATGCATTTGATTGGTCCTGGTGCTCCTTCTTTAGTGATTGGTGTGCCAAGCAGATATATTCATAGTCATGTAAGCTTTATTCACAGAGATGATTATGAGAATGCTGTTAAGTTAATGACAGAGGTTATTAAGAGGTTAGACCAGGAAACTGTAGAGAAGATTAAAGGATTCTAAGAAGGAAGGCCGGTTTTGTGTAACCGGCCTTCCTTTCCAAAAGGAGAGTGTTTTTCTTGTCTGAAGAACTGATCTCTTTATGGCGCCAAGCTAAACATGTAGTGATTCTCTCAGGAGCAGGTATGAGCACCGAATCAGGATTACCCGATTTTAGGGGTCCAAATGGACTCTGGAAAGGGAAGGCTGCTATTGATCTTGCTTCCATAAACGCTTTGCTTGAAAACCCGCAAGAATTTTATGATTTTTATCGACAAAGATTATTAAATCTCAGTCAGGCAAAACCAAATAGGGGACATGATATCCTAGCAAGATTAGAAAAACAAGGCCATGTTAAGTCAGTATTAACTCAAAACATTGATGGGTTACATCAAAAGGCCGGTTCTGAAAACGTCCTTGAATTGCATGGTAACCTAAGAGAAGCAATTTGTATTAGGTGCGGCAGAAAGGAATCTATTGACATATTAGAAAAGGAGAATATTCCTCTTTGTCCAGTTTGTCAGGGTTATCTAAAACCAGGAGTGGTACTCTTTGGTGAATCACTTCCTGAGCAGGAATTCAGGCAGGCTGTTGCCGAATCATACCGAGCTGACCTTTTTATTGTTCTTGGTTCTTCTTTAGAGGTTGGACCAGTTAATATGTTGCCAAAACTAGCAATAGAAACAGGGAGTTATCTAGCAATTATTAATATGACAGCTACACCGTTGGATTCCTTAGCAGCAGTTGTCTTGCATGAGAGAATAGGGATTGTACTAGGTGAAGTGGTAGAGGAGTTGGAGGGATAGTTTTGAAGCGTAAGTATTTGTTAGTATTGCTTATGTCATTTGTTCTTATTTTATCAGCCTGCACCAGTGAAAAAGAGAGTCCTTTAGAAATTGAAGAGGATATCTCAGATATTAAGACTGAGGATACTGTTAAGGAAGTGGTACTCTTCTTTAAAGATAGAGAGGGGATTATCAGTTATCCTGAATTCAGAGAGATTGAGCTATCTGAACAAGGTCTTGCTTATGATCTCATAAAGGCCTTAATGGAGGGGCCAAAGGATGAAACTTTGATAAGGACCATTCCACCGGAGACAACCTTGATATCGGTATCTGTTGAATCTTCTGTGGCTTATGTGAATTTTGCTGAAGGTCCTGTTACTCAACAGGGTGGTGCCGGGGAATCTGCAACCATTAACAGCATTGTCCTCTCATTAACCGAATTAGAGGAAGTTGATGCGGTTCTCTTTATGATTAATGGAGAGATGATTGAGACTTTAGCGGGTCATATTGATACAGCTGAAGCGATATATCGCAATGAACCAATGTACATGGCTGGTTCCTATGAGCTCTGGTTTAATGAAGAGAGAGCTAGCATTCTTCAAGAGAGAGTAGATATTGAACCATGGCGGTTAGATCCCCTGGAGGTTGCCATGATAGAGGGGAGAGGTTTGGGTTTTACCACAGACGATGAATTTTCCCTTCTGGAGTTAGGAGAACAGAAGGCTCTAGTTAGGATTGAGAGACCTAACGCCAGTTATGTTCTTGAGTTAGTCCAACCTTTTAATGAAGGTATTTGGGTAATATCTATGCTAACAAGAGAGGGTTAATCTAGAAGATCTTGAAAGTGTTTTTCAAAAAGATTTTTAAGACAGTTCTCAGCATCGTTTTCCATGGCTTTAAATCTAATTAAGAGGTCTTCTGCATGTAGGGTTAGGGATGACCCTCCTCCTTCTTTTCCGCCTATCTGCCGTTCAATTAGTGGTTTCCCAAAAGCGTCTTCGGCTAGTTTGATGAGTTGCCAGGCCTGAGAATATGACATGTTCATTTGAACAGCTGCTTGGCGTAGAGACCCATGGCTCTCTACGCCTTTAAGAAGCTCAGCTATACCCTCGCCTATTAGAGTGAGGTCTTTTCTTTTTATTTTAAGTTTAAAATCATAATACATAGCCACCCCTACTCCCTTGAAACTAGAAAACCTAGAAGCTCTAGTTGTTGTTCTATGAAATCTAGAGTCTCTTTGTCCTTTGCCTCTACTGTATGTAGATGTAGGCCTTCGGTCAGAGTTGACAGAGGTTCTGCCTTTGTTTCTTGCATTGACTCAAGAAATTGCTGGATATCCCTACGGGATGTTAACATCAGGTTTCCCTGGATCTCACCATAGACAGGATGTTCTACTCTAACATCAATAATTTTACCACCTTGATCTACAATTGCTGTGAGTTCTTTTTCCATCTCTTCTGGAGCATGTTTAACAGCAAAGGTTCTTCTGCTACCACTTGCATCATATTGCCCGGGCAATAGGTAGCCTTGAGGAGTAGCGGCAATGTTTCTTCCTTCAGCTCTTAGTATGGCTATATCTTGAACAATGATCTGACGGCTAACGGTTAGAATATCAGCCAAATGAGTGCCCTTTATGGGGTCTTTAGCCTGTTCTAGTAGGGTCATAATCATTTCGCGTCGCTGTTGAGCATTCATAATACTTGTGGCGTGGATACCCGTGACTTCAGTCATGGGAGGAACGCCATCCTCCTTTTTTAGTATGATTGCTAGTTTTTTTTGGAATAGTTAAAATCGTATCGGTAAACTATTCTAGAAAACTAGCAAAAACTAATAATTTCCTCGCCGCCAATGTTATCCAACAGTTTTTGTTGACATTCCATAACCTCCAGAAATGTATTGTCATCTGACAAGACAGCAGGTATACTATAATTGATACTTTTATGCTACCACATAAGAGAGATTTCTGACAAATCTTTCAGGAAAAATGTCTGTTGTTGGTAGCTCTTTATGGGAGGAAAAAAATGAAAACTAGAGAGATAGTTATTGGAGGGCTGTTAACCGCCTTAGCAATCATGATTCCCCTTTTATTTAGAGGAACACCCTTACAGTTGAATATCCCACCTTTTACCATGACCTTAGCGTCACATGTACCGACAATGTTAGCTATGTTTATTAGTCCCTGGGTAGCGGCTATGGTTGGTATTGGTTCAACCCTTGGTTTTGCTATGACCTTACCTGCATATGTGGCTTTAAGAGCCTCAACACATATTGTAGTGGGTGTTGTGGGTGCACATCTATATCTGAGAGGCTGGAAACCCTGGGTTGTATTGTTAGCAGTATTGCCGTTACATGCCGTTTTGGAAGCTCTAGCTGTGATTGCCTTTGGCTGGAGTATGTATCAGGCCTGGGTAGTGGTTGGTGCCGGTACAGCTATCCACCATGCTATTGATAGCGTTATAACGCTGTCGTTGATTGGGGCTTTTAGCAAAGCGGGACTCCACTGGTTAAAGCTTGGTAAGAGATAAATTCAAGGACTCCTCTTCTATGGTAAAGAGGAGTCTTTTTTTGCAAAGGTTGAACATTGACTATCAGGGCTTTCAGACACAGGCATGCCACTGATTAGGATGTTTTTTGCCGTACAGATATCCCCTTCAGCCCAATAGGTGCAGTTATTTGCACTGCAACTGATTATTGGGTTGATTTGTTTACCTAGATTAAAAGGTTCACTGATAATCCCTGGCCAATTTAAATTAGAAATTGATTGAACAACGTTTGTAAAGCTGTTTCTTGGTATAAAGGTCTGGCATTCTGTGCCGGCAGGTACTTTAGCATATTGATCGGCAATACTAACTCTAGTAGCTGCACAGACATTTGTCGGTATCCAGAAGGTACATGAACTCACTTCACATTCAAGATTTGAATTAGGCATCTGTTAGTCTCTCCTTTAGTAACTAGAGTACCCTGAAGGGAGTTTTCATTATACGAAGAAGAGTTAATGGTAAAGTTATTTCAGGGGGTGAAAATTATGATAAAGACAAGAGTTCAAGAAATACTTGGGATTGATTATCCGATTGTGCAGGGTGGTTTAGCACATGTGGGGTATTCTGATTTAGCTGCAGCGGTATCACAGGCAGGAGGATTTGGACAGATTACGGCCATGTCTCTTGCTACGCCAGAGGATTTGCGCAAGGAGATTAGAAGTACTAAAGAGAAAACAGCCAAACCTTTTGGTGTTAATTTTGCCTTAGGTCATCGGGAACCTTGGCCTTTTCTCGAGGTAGCTTTAGAAGAAGGAATAGCTGCTATCAGTGTGAGTGGTGGTAATCCTGAACCTATTTTTCGTTTTGTTGAAGAAGCAGGAGTGAAGAAATTGGTTCTGGTCGCAGGGAAGAGACAGGCTGAGAAAGCTGAGGCCATTGGTGCTGATATGGTTATTGCTGTTGGTCAGGAAGGTGGAGGCCATCTAGGTAAGGATGATACAGGTACCATTGTACTTGTTCCCGTTATAGCTAGGGCTGTTAAGATACCTGTTCTGGCTAGTGGCGGTATTGTCGATGGGGCAGGTCTAGTTGCAGCTTTAGCTCTAGGTGCTGAGGGTATTGAAATGGGTACAAGGTTTGTAGCTACTAAAGAGAGTCTGGCTCATTTAAGGTATAAAGAGGCGTTAGTTAACTTCTCTGAGTTGGATACGGAAGTAATTGAAAGAAGCATTGGCAGACCTGCGAGAGCACTAAAGAGTCCCTGGGTAGAAAAAATCCTGGAGTTAGAGAAAAAGGGAGTTAGTTTAGAAGAAATACTACCCTATATCTCTGGGGAGATTAATGCCAAGGCCGCTATAGTAGGTGAGTTAGAGGATGGTTTTGCCTGGGCTGGTCAGGGTATTGGGCTAATCACAGATATACCTAGTGTGAACGAGCTTTTGGAAAGAATAATGAGTGAGGCCAAAGAAACTATAGCCCTAATTTCTCGGGGTTATCGGTGATAAACCCTCTTACATAGGGTTTTAGTTCTTTAGCGAGGGAAGGTTCATTAACAGACCAGACAATTAGGGGTAGTTTTTCTTTAAGAATATGCTCTTTCATTGTGTAATAAGGATGAAGACTAGAAAGACTCCTAGGGGCAAACCAGGCCTTCCTGAGATAAATAGGCAATTCAGGGCTTAATATTAGACCTAGAGCGATATTTTTATCTAATCTAGCTATTCTTCTTAACGAAAAAGGATTGAAAGAAGAAATGATGGTTCTCTGGTACAGGTTATATTCTTGAACTATTCTGGCCACCTCTTTTTCAAGACCATTATCAAAGAGGTTTTCGTCTTTAAGCTCTATATTGAAAAGGGTATCTTCTGGAAGGTCTTTAATTACCCTATCTAACAGAGGGATTCTTTCAAAGCTGTAGTTGGAAGAGAAATGGCTACCGGCATCAAGGCTAGATATTTCTTGATATGTTTTCTCTCTGATTAATTCAGGGCTACCCGTTGTTCTTTTGAGGGTATAGTCATGACAGACAACAACTTTTCTGTCTTTTGTGAGTTGGACATCTAGTTCTATACCATCAGCTTTGAGATCTAATGCAGCTTGGAATGCAGACAAGGTGTTTTCCGGAGCAATCTGATTAGCTCCTCGATGAGCAAGGATAAAGGGTCTTTTCTCTTGAAATCCAGCTGGCAGCATATTTTTCCCTCCAGGAGGTGTAAATCATGAAGATATATACTAGGGGTGGCGATCAGGGTATGACCTCTCTTTTTGGCGGTCAAAGGGTGAGCAAGGATGATCTCCGGGTTGAAGCATATGGCACTCTTGATGAAGCCAACTCACTTTTAGGAGTTGTCTTGAGTTTTTGTGGTGATAAAGAAATTATGGAATTGATAGTTGATTTACAGAATCAGTTGTTTTTGGTTTCAGCAGAGTTAGCTAATCCAAAAGCTACCCCTAATGACAGATTATCAGAAATGATTAAGTATTTGGAAGAACAGATTGATCATTATGACAATGAAATACCACCCTTAAAGCAGTTTGTCCTGCCTGGGGGTAATCATCCAGCAGCATTTTTACATTTAACAAGGACTGTAGTACGTAGGGCTGAACGCAGAGTGGCTACCCTTTTGCAGAGGGAAGCAGTTCCTGAGAATATTTTAGTTTATCTAAATCGTTTGTCTGATCTGCTCTTTGTCATGGCAAGGGTTGTTAATACCAGATATGGCAAGGAGATCTCTTTTGGGGGGAATGAAGCTTGAACTGGATTAAATATGTGGAAGACGAGGTTAACAAGATACCTGATAAAGCTGGAGTATATGAGATAGGAGACTTCTATAAAGGACCTATTTATATCGGTGGAACAGACAATCTTAGAATGGAGCTATTACGCAAACTACCGCCAATTGGCCCAAATCAGTGTATAAATGATGAAGGCTTCTATTTCCGCTACAGTCTCATCGAGAAGTATCAAGAGGAGTATTTGGTAAAGCGAAGAGAGTTTGAAAAGGAAAATGGTGACAAGCCTTTTTGCAATGAGAAATTCCATGGCCCCTTATAAGGGGTCTTTTTTATGCCAATCATTGCTATACATGAGACCCTACCAAATTGGGACAAGATAGCTAATGTGATAAAATTATAGGAAGGAGTGAAAGGAATGTTTCGGGATATTGACTTAATTTCAACCTGTGTGGAAGACAAGCGTCTCATGGTTAGCAAGGTTAACAGTCTGATGAATCAGGCTACTGATCCAACACTAAGGGCTTTGCTTCAGGATATGGCCAGGACCCACCAATGGCATATCGATCTATTAAATTCTGCTCAGCATAGAACCGCTATAACCCAACCAGCTGTCACTACTTATGGAACAACATATGCTAGTCCCTATCAATATTAAAGGAGGTGTTAGTGTGTATCACGAAAAAGATATCGTCATGGATCTACTTAAAGATGAGAGATTTCTCAATTTAGTTGAAACTCATTTTGCTGTGGAAGCATCTGAACCTGTTAAACAGGTCTTCTTAGAGATCATGAGGGAGGAACAGAATCTTCATAGCAGATTGGTTCAATATATGGAGCAAAAAGGTTGGGCTAAAACCCTGCCTGGTGATATAGCTACCGGAATAAATCAGTCTTATGCTCAAGCTGCTACAAGGCAATATAGTATGATGTACTAAAATAGGGGCCTGCCCAGTCAGGCCCTTTTTTGGAGGCTCTTTTATGAAAAAAAGAGAGAAGAAAAGAGGTATGGTTGTTGTTGATAGTCCTGATGACCCCATAAAGAACATTACGCCTGCCAATAAACAGGGTAAGACAATGGTGAAAGAAGATAGTCCTGATGATGTAACTATCACCAAGAAGAAGGGCTAGAGGTTATTAAGGAGAGTAGCCACTGCTGCATAGGAGTTTTCTAAGAGTTTCTCTATTTGCTCCTTATTGGCGTTGCCGATATGCAGCCCTGCTGTTAATGTAACAACTCTGTTTGTATAAGCAGCAATCTGATGAGCGGTTTTCTTGGCTAGCTCATCTTCTTTATGTCCAAGGATAGTGTGCACAGAAACTGTGGCACTAGTTTTTTCTGGATCAGCTAGACTTGGTCTGGGTATGGCAATGGCTATAGCGCCGATGTGAGGTTTCTCTCCACCACTTAAGGAAATCAGAAGATCTTCACCAATGAGTTCACATGTAAGTCTTACCTGAGTGGGGAATTGCCCTACTTCTATTTGCATAGTATCACTCCTTAATAATCTAGCAGTTGATATTCTTCGTTAAAGAAGAGACGATGTCCTATTAATGCGGCAAACATGCTGGCTATCGCTACTGCGCCTGCTAGTACAAACATAATCATGATCTGATATTTGACTGCTTCCAGAGGGTCTGCTCCGGCTATTATCATACCGGTCATCATTCCAGGCAGCTGTACTATCCCTACTATCTTTAGTGCATCTATGGTAGGGATTAGTCCTGCTTTAATCGAAGTCTTTACTGCTAGTGCTGAAGCCTGAGCTGGATTGGCTCCTAGGCTCAGACTTGCAAGAATTAACAAACGATTGGCTTTAAGATCTCCTTGTAGACGGTTAAAGGTTAACCCTACTGCCGTCATGGCATTCCCAATTACCATACCACTGATAGGTATTACATACTGGGCAGTGAACGGAATTATGGTTAGAGAAACAAGCAATATTAAGGAGACAGCCAAGGCTAAGGATATGGCAATACCTGCTATCCCGATACTCTGTTTTTTAGGGATATACCTATTTAGTTTCCCTGAAGCATTATAGGCTGCTATATATACCATTATCAGAAGCAAAAAGATAATGTAGGGCCAGTCTTCTAGAGCGAAGATGGCTTTTAGTATGTAACCTATGGCTGCTAATTGAAAAAAGGCTCTTAGGGAAGCGATTAAGAGATCTTTTTCAAGTCCTAACCCCTGTCTATGTGAGAGGATAATTGCGATAAAGACAAAGGAAGCGGATAGAATTAGGTGATACCAATCCATCAGTATTCCTCCAGTTCGCCTTTAATGAAAAGGCTCGTTATTGGATCTTTTGGTGTGCTAAATATGTTTGGGCCTTCCTCAATCAGTTTCCCACCAACTAAGAGCAGAGTATTATCACTTACTCTCTTAGCTTGGTTAAGGTCGTGAGTTATCCAAAGAACAGTCATGTTATAGATTTTTTGCAGGGTAGTTATCAATTCCTCTATTTTTAATGCTGCGTGGGGATCTAAAGGAGCGGTTGGTTCATCTAGAAGAAGTATTTCAGGTTTGTTAGCTAAAGTTCTAGCCAATGAGAGGCGTTGTTGTTGTCCTTCTGAAAGGGTAGAGGCATTCCTATCAAGAAAAGAGATATCTAAGCCCACATTGGTTAAAAGTTGTTGTTGTTCGGTTATGCTTAAAGCTTCATTTATCAGACTAGGACCATAGGAGAGGTTTTCACTAACTGTACCAGAAAAGAGTGCCGGTCGTTGAAAGACCATCCCTATTCTTCTGCGTAAAGATGTGATTTCTATAGTATTAATATCTGTCTTGCCAAGGAAGATTTCCCCTTGTGAAGGTATTAATCTATTAAGTGAGAGGAGCAGGGTTGATTTACCGGAACCAGATGGTCCAATAATGGTTGTTAGAGAACCTGAGGGTATTTGCGTACTGAGATTCTGTACTATCAGGCTATCCTGTCGATATATGGAGAGATTCCTTATGGTTAGTTTCACTTTAATCTACCCCCTATCATTTTAATATAGCATGTCAGGGTACAAGGAAGGAAGAGGATATTGTACCGATTAGTGGCTTTAGATTTGGATGGTACTCTTTAGATAGTACAGGAGAGGTCTCAGATAGAGCAAAAAAGGTTATTAGAAGAATTCAAGCTCAGGGTATTCTAGTAATCATATTTTCAGGAAGACCATATGCTTCCTTAAAGTCATTTGCTAAGGAGTTAGATTTAAATGATTATCCTGGTAACCTGTAACGGAGCAGTAGCTAGAGATAGTATTTCTGGGGCAGTGCTATGGGAGGAAGTAGTTTCTGAAGACCTAGTGAGAAGAGTTATAGAATTTTGCAGGGAAGAGAAACCCGATTTTCGAGCTTATATTGGTGATCAGATACTGATATCAGATTTTTCGGGTAGTTGGGAGTAAGCAAAAAGGCATAATTTAGAGGTTAGAGATATTGGCTATGCTTTTGAAAGAGTCCATTTTGCCAGCTATGCTTGTAGTCTGTGGAGAAGAGATGGTTCTTGATTCAATTGATAGTAGGTTAAGAAGCATTGCCAGAGGTGCTTGTGTGGTTCGTTTTTTTCCTCATTCTTTTGATATTGCTGTATCTTCTAAGGGCCAGGCATTAGCTAGGTATAGTATTTCTGCTAGAGAGGTTTTAGTCATAGGGAATGCTGATAATGATGTAGAAATGATTCTCTGGGCAGGAAAGGGATTGGCAATGAAGAATTCCACAGAAAAGCCATTAGTTATAGCCGATGCGGTTATTTTGGGTAATGGTAAATTACCCACGACTAAAGTCGAGGGCTTGTGTTAAAACCTAGATACAAGTTCTGATTGACTAGCCTAAGTCTTAAATGACTACGTTACCAACAAATATATAGGCACCTTGGGGTACTCCTCTAGCTCCAAGCACTGCGGTTGATGGTTAAACAGTTTTGAGGGGTAGGAAAAGTGCTGTCAACAAAAAACTGTTGGATAACATTGGCGAAGAGGGAATTACTAGTTTTTGCTAGTTTTCTAGAATAGTTTACCGCTAAGATTAAAAAACTAGCAATCATGCTAAACAAGGAGGATGCGTTCCTTCCCCATGACTGAAGTCAGGGGTATCCACGCCACAAATATGATGAAGATGATGTGGCAGTTGCTCTTTTAAAATACGTATTGGGAGAGAGTTCTTGTGAAGAGAGATAACCGATTTATTAAAGAGGGAATTGATATTGGCAAGGAAAATCTCACTGAGACTATCGATGTAATTACTTCTCATGCCTGTGTAAGAGAGTTTGAAGAGAGGGATGTATCTCTGGAGGCCATTAAGGCTATAGTTACCGCAGCTCAGAGTGCCCCTACTTCATCGAATTTGCAGTCATATAGCATTATAGTTATTAAAGATAGTGCAAAAAGAAAGGAATTAGCAAAACTATGTGGTAATCAGGAATTTATTAGTGAGGCTCCGGTTTTTTTGGTTTTTGCTCCTGATCTTTATAGGCATCAACATGTAGCTCACCGTTCTGGTCAGACCTATCATGCCAATAGTTTAGAGATGTTTTTAGTAGCGGTAACAGATGCAGCACTGGCTATGGAGAATGCCCTAGTTGCTGCTGAATCACTTGGTCTTGGTGTTGTTCCTGTGGGTGGGGTAAGGAATGAACCTGAAGAGGTAGCTAGACTACTTGAGTTACCCGAAGGTGTATTTGCTTTGGTAGGTTTAGCTATTGGCTATCCAAGAGAGAACCCAGAGGTAAAGTATCGCTTAAAGCAAGAGGTTGTGGTTCATCATGAAAGATATTCAACCACTAACCTTGATCTTGCTCTAGATGATTATGAGGAGAAGATTCCCGGGTGGTCTGAAAGGGTAGCTAATCGAGTGGCTAATCCTCGTCAGGGAAGAAGACACTTGCGTGCATCATTAGAAAGAATTGGTTTTGATTTTGATTGATAAGGGGGAGAGATTTGATTCGGGTATTGGTTGTAGACGATTCGGCATTTATGCGAAAAAAGATACGTGAGATGCTAGAGTCGGATCCTGATATTAAGGTTGTTGGTATAGCCAGGGATGGCTACGATGCTTTAAATAAGGTAAGGCAGCTTAAGCCTGATTTAATTACCCTGGATATTGAAATGCCTAAGATGGACGGGATATCAGCGTTAAGCAAGATTATGAATGAGCACCCTACACCTATCATTATGGTGAGCACATTGGCTAAAGCTAATGCTGAACCGACTTTACAGGCCCTTTCTATGGGAGCAGTAGATTTTGTTACTAAACCCAGTGGTGATGCCAATGATCTTGAGAGAGTACGGAAGGAACTGATTCTTAAGGCTAGAATGGCAAGCAAGGTGTCGGTTAGACGCTTAACAGCCAATATAGCCACAACTAATCAGTACAGAACTGATCTTAACAGGGAACCTAAGCAAAAAGTTTTGGAGCACAGGGAAGAATCAAGGATTTTAACTACTAACAGGACCTATAAGGGACCTGTAGCTGTCATTGGAAGTTCAACAGGGGGACCCAATGCCTTGCAACAGCTGTTCTCAACTCTGAGCTCAGATTTCCATATGCCAATGGTAGTAGTTCAGCATATGCCACCATACTTTACGGCAACTCTTGCTAAAAGGTTAGATAATTTGCTACCTCATTTGCATGTTAAGGAAGCTGAAGAGGGAGATGTGTTAAGCAATGATTTGGCTTTAGTAGCACCGGGAGGGAAACATCTCCTTGTTGATAGCAGGGGAAGGATTTATTTCTCCGATCAACCACCTGTTCATGGGGTCAAACCAGCGGTAGATGTCACTTTAATGTCTCTTGTAGAGGCTGGTTTTGGTAAAGACATATACACTGTAATTCTTACAGGGATGGGTTTTGATGGAGCAAGGGCTGCACTGGAAGTTAAAAAACAGGGTGGGTATGTTCTTGCTCAAAATGAAGAAACCTGTGTTGTTTATGGTATGCCTAGAGCAACTGTTGAGCTAGGTGCTGCTGATGAAATACTACCCTTGCAGGATATTGGTGGCAGATTAAATGTAATTGGGAAAAGCATAGAATGACCAGCGAAAGGAGACAGGGCACTTTATCTCCCACTATCTTTAGTGGGAGTCTTTTGCCTGAAGATGATGCAAAGAAAAAATAGAAGACAGGCCAAACCTAAGTGGTTAAGGGTTCCATTACCAAAACCTTCAGAGATAAAACCGGTAACAGAAACACTAAAAGAATTAGAATTAAATACTGTGTGTGAAGAAGCCCTCTGTCCGAATTTGAGTAACTGTTATTCGCATGGGACAGCTACATTCTTGATAATGGGTGATGTCTGTACAAGAAACTGTGGTTTTTGTAATATTCCAGCGAGCAGGCCTCAGGCTCTAGATCTAAGTGAACCAGAGAGAGTTGCAGAAGCAGTGGAACGCTTACGTTTAGTGCATGTGGTCATCACTTCTGTGACTCGTGATGATTTAGCTGATGGTGGAGCAAGTCATTATGCCAATACAATCAGAAAGATTAGAAACAGAAGACCTGAGGTAACTATTGAGGTCCTTATTCCTGATTTTAAGGGTTCAGAAGAGGCGCTAATCACTGTCTTAGATGCCAAGCCGGATGTTCTGAATCATAATATTGAGACTGTTCCAAGGTTATATAAGAGGGTTAGACCACAGGCGAAGCATGAAAGATCTTTAGAGCTACTTAAGAAAGCTAAGGAATTAAGACCCGAGATAGCTACTAAATCCGGTTTGATGGTTGGTCTTGGAGAAACAGAAGAAGAGGTCATTCAAGTATTGCATGACCTCAGGAAAGTAAACTGTGAGTTAGTTACTATTGGGCAGTACTTACAACCTAGTGGTACTCATTTAGAGGTTGTTGAGTATGTATTGCCTGAACAGTTTGAAAAATATCGTCTTGTTGGTGAAAGGCTAGGTTTTATATCTACTGCATCTGATCCTCTAGTGAGAAGCTCTTTTAATGCTGCAGAGTTCTATCAACTAGGACGCTCCCGCACCAGAGGCAACTGATTTAGAGACTGTGAGTTTTTCGGCTAGTTTTAGAATGTCTCTTTGAGCCGGGCTTGATATACCAGTGTTGCTTAACAGAGGAACCTGTTTACGATAGCTATCTCCTATGTGGCTGTCTTCACTAATCATACCAAACAGAGGAATAGCCATGCCTAAGAAACGTTGCGATGTATCAGTAAATTGGGCAGCAGCGTTAAGGGCATACTGTTCATCAGATACTCGATTAACTATCAGGCCCCATTTCTTACGTGGGGCTTTCTTTGTGGCAAAAGATGCTTTGCTGTTCTGCTCATCTAGAGTTAGTGAAGCAGATTCATTCTGGAAGGTTTTTAAAACCCCATAGGCATCCAACAGGGCCGGAGGCTCAGCAGTAGTTACCAATAGAACTTGTTGGGCTGCATACAGAAAACTAAGGCTGGCTCGGCTTAGCCCAGCACCTGTATCAATAATGGTATAGTCAGCTAATTCACTAACCTCACTTACAGCTGCTTGGATTCTAGAGAGTTGCCACGGTGAGACATTAGCAAGATCTCCTGCCTCAGCTCCAGGGATGAACCGGAAGCCAAAACCAGTAGCAGTTAAGAGTGAGTTTATTTGTTTTGTACCATTTATCACATCATTTAAGGTATATTGTGGTTTCAGACCTAATGATACCGCTATATTGGCAGTGCCAAGATCTCCATCAATCAGCGTCACTCGATATCCCTTACGGCTTAAAGCAATCGCTAGGTTAACGGCAAAAAAGGTCTTACCTGTACCACCTTTACCACTAGATATCGCAATGACGGAGTTCTGTGATTGTGGTTTATGTAATAGCCTACCGATTTGCCCTAAAGGCAAATCATCAATTACCTTAAGGATCAGTAGAGGAATGGGATTAAGGTGTTTTTCAACTACTTCTGCTTGGAAGGTAATATCTTGTTCCTTGCTCAATTTAATGGTAAAGAGAGTACCGGGTTTTGGCCATATCGTTTTCTTCCCATCACTTAGAGCAGAGATAGCGATGGTATAGCTTCGGACTTTTAGTATCCGACTGGTATAGATACTGCCTTTATCGTCTATTTGTATGTGTTGTTGTTCAAGCCACTCTGTTGGCGTCATCATTGTGCATCCCCCCTAATAGTCAATAGAGATTCTTGTTTAGTCTTGATAAATCCTTTTTGTTTGTCCAAATTTGCAATGAAACTGTAATCTTTGCAGGCAAGAATTTGTCTTGATATGGCGAAATACAGAGATAGGACGAGGTAGAAACGGAGGAAGTTTGATGGGCTGGATGAGGAGACCTAGGTTTTTAAGTGTGTTTCTGATTGTTGCAATCCTGTTTTCCATGACAGGTGGTAGTGCTATTGCGAACAATCAGGAAATTGCTGTCTATGTAAATGGGAGGCAGCTTGAATTGGATACTAAACCAATTATGGAGAATGATAGGGTGTTGGTACCCATGCGTTCTGTTTTTGAAGCATTAGGAGCCACCATAATTTGGGATCAGCAAACAAGAACGGTAAAGGCCTATTACTCAGGTATTAATCTCAGCCTGACAATTGGAGAAAATACAGCCACACGTAACCAGCAGACACTGGACTTAGATGTTCCTGCTAAGATTGTTAACGGAAGAACCATGGTTCCGGTGCGTTTTGTTGGTGAAGCTTTAGGCGCTACTGTCAATTGGGATGGTAAGAGTCAGACTGTAACCGTTATTCAAACAGCTGAAGGAGTTCGTTCAGCATATAGAGCAAGTGTTGGTTTAAAGGACTTTGAGGTTGCTGCTTGGTATGTGCAGATGTCTAGATGGGATACCGGGGCATTTGAGTACTTACAAAAGACATATCACCATCTAGATACGATAATTTCAGTAAGGTATCGTATCGATAAAGATGGTAACTTGATTGAAATGGTTAACACAGACAATGCGACTGAGTTAGCAAAAAAAGATGGTACTAAGAGTCTGGCACTAGTAAAAAACCTAGGTACCTCTGGAAGGTTTGAAAGAGATATCATTACCAGTATTCTTAATTCTGAGGAAGCTAGAAAAAATGCTATTGATCAGATATATGTGATGGTACGTGATGGTGGTTATGCAGGTGTTAATATTGATTTTGAGAACATTGCTCCTGCTGATAGAGATAATTTAACTCTCTTTATGAAAGAACTCTCTGAGAGACTAAGACCTGAGGGCTATGAAGTTAGCATGGCTGTCCCGGCAAAGATGTGGGATGATGTTAATCATGGTTGGTCTGGTGCCTATGATTACAAAGCTTTGGCCAACTATGTGGATCAGTTAATGATTATGACCTATGATCAGCATTGGGGTACAAGTAGGCCTGGCCCTGTTGCGGGAATTGATTGGGTAGAGAGGGCAGTTAAATATGCTGTAAGTGCTGTTCCACCTGAAAAGATTCTGCTAGGTGTTCCTGGTTATGGGTATAGCTGGGAGGTTGGTACTACAAGTGGTAGGGCTGTAGCAGCTACTGCCGCCATATCCAGACTTGAAGCTGAAGGGGTACCTAGATTATGGGATCCAGTAGCTAAGGTCCCCTACTTCTACTATGATAATCGTGTTGTATATTATGAGGATGCTGAGTCAATCAAGTACAAGGTTGAGCTAGCACAGTCATATAATCTTGGAGGTATTGTTCTTTGGAGGTTAGGATATGAGGATCCAGAGATCTGGCCTACTATCGAGAGAATGACTAAGAATCCCGGATTTTAGATGAGAAACGAGTAGCGATTTGGCTACTCGTTTCTTCTATTTCTCACCTTTTAGTGCTTGGACCATGACTTTTTAATGCTGTCACGTGAATCATTGAATGAACTGTTAAGCGAAAGTCGCTTGTTTGTGAATACGGTGATGTATACGTGGATAAGTCAGCCATATGAGTAGGAAGGAAGCAAAGGTCTGCTTCCTTCCGTCTTTTTAGGCAAATTTCTGCATTGCTTTAAACCAGCGATCTGATTCGATATTAAGATCTTGCTTGACTAAAGGGTTGTTGTCATAGCCAGGCAAGGTGTCTTCTAAAGGTGTGCTTTCACCTTTATAGATTAGACCTGTAACTAGCTCGTTTGTTTCCATCATTTTTTGAAGAGCTATACCTCTATTGCTAGAATCGTACTTTTCATCAACAGCAAGGTTTATCAGGTTCTCTTTGTAATAGTCATAGGTGTTAACCTTGTTAAAGGTTACACAGGGACTGATAAGGTTGACCAGAGAGAATCCTTTGTGTTCAATGGCTCCGACAATGAGATCAGCCATTTGGTTAGGATCTCCTGAGAAACCTTGGGCAACATAGCCTATACCTGTAGCTAAAGCCATAGTTATTGGCTGGACTGGTGCGTCTAGTGTCCCCTCTGGTGATGTGACAGTCTTATGACCGGGATCACTTGTTGGAGAGAATTGTCCTTTGGTCAAACCATAGATATGGTTATCCATTACCAGGTAGGTAATGTCTACGTTACGTCTGATACTATGCAGGAAGTGGTTTAGGCCAATGCCATAGCCATCACCATCACCACCGGCTGCAATGACTGTCAAATCCCTGTTTGCCAGTTTAATACCTGTGGCTGCAGGTAGAGTGCGTCCGTGCATACTGTGAAAACCATAGGAATTGAAGTAGTCGCTTAGTTTACCTGAGCAACCTATTCCTGAGACTACAACCACTTTTTCGGGATCAAGTCCTAATTTGGCAGCTGCTTTTTGTAGCGCGGTCATGACGGCAAAGTCACCACAACCCGGACACCACCATGGTTTATTGTTTGTACGGAAGTCTGCAACTGTTCTTGCCATTTATAACACCTCCCGGCAACGGCTAATTATTTCTGCGGCAATGAATGGATTGCCATCATATTTCAAGAGTTTTTGAACCCTATTGCGATCAATATCGATTGCTTGAGCAATTATATTACCTAACTGGCCTGAACTGTTGTTTTCAACTATCAGAACTTTTTTGGCAGCGTAAATGTATGCTTGTACCTGTTCTTTCGGAAATGGTGATACTGCCCGGAAGTGCAGGTGAGCAACGTTATAGCCCTCTTCCTTAAGAGTCTGATAAGTTTCTGTAAGTTGACCTTTAGTTCCACCCCAGCCTATGGTTAAAAGGTCGGGATTTTCTGAGCCAAGGTACTCAAGAGAATGCCCCTTTAGTTCTTTGGCTGCACCTTCAAGTTTTTTGAATCTCTTGTCTACCATTTTGACACGATTTTCTCTACCCTCAAAGATATGTCCTGAAGGATCATGCTCAACACCGGTGGCCAGATATAAGCCGTGTTTCTGACCTGGGAGAGAGCGGGGTGATACTCCATTCTCGGTAAGTAGATAACGTTTGAAATCAGATCCCAGTTTTTCTAGTTCTTCTTCGGTCATTACCTGACCTCTATCGATATTGATTGTATCAAAATCGAAAACTTCAACGGTTTGCTTGCATAAGCCTAAGGCCATGTCTAAAGCTACTATAACGGGAACTTGATATTTTTCGGCAAGGTTAAAGGCTAAGGCTGTATCATAAAAGACCTCTTCTACGGTTCCGGGTGTTAGGACTATACGGGCCAAGTCACCGTGGGAACCATAGACCATTTCGTAAAGGTCTGATTGTTCATGTTTTGTAGCCATCCCCGTACTTGGTCCTGCTCTTTGAACATCAATGATAACCACAGGGGATTCTGTCATACCTGCATAACCCAATGCTTCCATCATGAGCGAAAGACCCGGGCCTGAGGTTGATGTCATTGAACGAACACCAGTATAACCAGCACCAATTGCCATGATTAGGGAAGCAATCTCATCTTCCACCTGAATGGCAGCCCCATGATAGTTAGGCATTTCTTTAATCAGATATTGCATAATCTCTGAAGCAGGGGTGATGGGATAGGCTGCAAGAAAACGACAGCCACCAACTAGGGCTCCAAAACCGGCTGCTTCGTTACCTGACATCATGTAACGGCGTTTGCCGTCTCCAGGTAGAAGTTCAGTGCTACTCAAATCTATGCTGGCATCTTTGATGAATTGGTAGCCTTTCATAAAGGCTTCGGTATTCAAGTTAACTACCTTTTCACCTTTACGTTCAAATTGCTCTTTGATAATGGCTGCAAAATCTTCTTTACCCAGACCCATTAATGCCGCTGAAACACCTAGTCCTACAGTGTTTTTCATCAAGGTATTCCCCAGGTCTTTAGAGATTTGTGTCATGGGTACTGCCACATGGTTAATACCTAATTCAGCTGGTATTGAGACTTTGCCATCGGCATCTGTGATTACAATAGCTCCTTTTGCCAGGTTTTCACCTAGTCTTGTTATGCTATCCTGATCAAAGGCTAAGAGAATATCAATTTTCTCAGCATTACCAACTACTCTTTCTGTTGAGATTCTGATTGTATAGTTGGTATGACCACCCTTGATACGGGAGGAGAAGGTTCGGTAACCATAGATGTGGTATCCGAGACGATTCAGGGCAGCAGCAAGTATTTCACCTGTACTATCTATGCCTTCTCCCTGCTGGCCGCCAACTACCCAGGAAACTTCTTTTTTCACTGGCGATGCCCCTTTCTAAAAATTACGTAAAAATATCATTTTTATAGCATATGACTTGTAAAAAAGTCAATCATATACCTAAAGTTCATTGTATCATATGTTATAAATACATAAAGGGGTTAATTTATGTCCCTATCTGGGTTGTTTGCCAGTTATTGCGTTTAAGAGATACAATTAAGAAAAATTGATTGGAGGAATTTGATGAGTACTGTTTGGTTAAGACCAAAAGGAAATCACTTTCATGCACATGATGAGGTATCTGTTGATGTTAAGGTTGATGGTCAGACGCTAGACTTGAATGACTGGAACTGTGTTGTCTTAGATGGAGAGGGTCATGAGCTTCCTGTTGATGCAGCGGATAGTTTGATAATTTTTGTACCTGAAAAGGATGGTCTATATACTGTTGTAGCTCATCAGCGTGACTCTAATGTGGCTGGGAAAATAGTTTTGGTTGTTGGGCATGATTTTGAGCCTAACATGGCTCAAGCTGGATTGCCTGTTGAGGTGTTTCCTTTGCGATTAGGATACTTTACCGTAGGCAGTGATGCCGAGTTTATTGTCTTAAAAGACAAAGAACCATATTCGAATGGGATATTACATGCAGTACATGAAGATGGAACTAGTGCAGTATTTGAATTAGCTGAAGATGGTACAGTTGTCCTAACTATTAATCAGGCAGGTGACTGGCTATTTACAGCCATATTAAAAGATGAACTAGATGATACAGTCTATAGCTGCAGTTATACCATTCCTGGAGTAACTGAAGAGGAAATGCATTTGCATGATCATTAGAAATGTAGTCTCTGGGAGTCGGAGAAATCCGGCTCTTTTTTGTTTGTATCTGGTAGCGTGATGGTTAAGGAAAGGGCAGGATTATTAAGTCATACGTTGAATGTAGGTAATATTGTAAATCTAAACAGGAGAGAAATACTTTTTCCTGTTTTTTATCACAAAAGAATACGGAAACCTTTCACAAGTTAAACCACACTTATAAAGGAGGCGGTCATGTGAAAATTGCGGTATGTATTAAGCAGATTATGGACCCAGAGATTTCTCCGCGTGATTTTAAGATTGATGCAGATGCGAAGAATGCTGTGCTGGGGAAGAATCCGTTAGTCATCAGTACCTTTGATGAGAATGCTCTTGAAGTCGCTTTGCAGTATGTTGAAAAAAATAGTGGGGAAATAACTGTTTTCACCTATGGAGTAGCTAAGTCAGAAGATGCCTTGAGAAAAGCATTGGCCATGAAGGCTGACAATGCTGTGCTACTTGAGAGCACCAAGGAAGCAGGCTGGGATAGTTATCAGACAGGTAAAGTGTTAGCAGAGGGTCTTAAGAAACATGGGCCTTTTGATCTTGTTTTCTTTGGCAGGCAAGCCGGTGATTCCGATGCTGGCATAGTTGGTGCCGTTGTTGCCGAAGAACTTGGATTACCTTTAGTTAGTTTTGTTACAACCATTAATCAAAAAGATGATAAAGTATTTTTTGATAGAGTTACTGATGAGGGCAGAGAAAGGGTAGAGGCCTCCCCGCCACTTGCAGTCACAGTTACCAATGATGAGGGCAATACTCCTCGTATTCCTAAGGTTAAAGATATTATGATGGCTAATAGAAAACAGATTAGCAAGGAATCAGTTGGCGAGCTCCCCGCTTCTGATTTCATGGAGATTATCAGTCTAGATATCCCATCCTCTGATGTGGTCTGTGAGTTCCTTGATGGTAATGAACCTGCTGACAAGGTTAATAGACTAGTAGAAAAACTCAAAGAAAGCAAAGTATTGTGATTAGGGGGGAATATTGATGACTCATATCGTTACCGTAGGGTTTGCTTCTGATGGTAAACTTAATAAGTCTTTGTTTGAACTGATTGGTGCAGCCAAAAGTTTTGAGAATACTGAGCTATCTGTGGTAGCAGTGGGATCTACCATTGATACTAATGAATTAGTGGGTTATGGGGTAAAGAAGGTTTATGTTGTGGATGGTCTTTCTGAGTATCAACCGGAGAGCTATCTTAATGCTGTTCTAAAGGGTCTAGATGCTTTAAAAGCAGATATAATTCTTCTGAGTGGAGATTCCATAGGTCGTGAGTTGGGTCCAAGATTAGCTATTAGAAAGGGTTTCTCCTTGTTTAGTGATGTTATCAAGCTTAAGGAGACAAATCAGGGTTTAGTGGTAACTAAACCTGTTTATGGTGGCAAGGCTGAGGCTGAGTTTTTGAACAAGGGAGAGACAGCAGTTGTCCTTCTAAGACCTAAGGCTCATGATAAAGCTCTAAAGAGTGATGATGTTGCTGTAGAGATTGAGAAAGTTACTTTTGAAGCTTCCGGGTTTGACGGTCTGGTTAGAATCATCGAGAAGCTTAAAGATGAAGGTGAAGGTGTTAAGCTAGAGGATGCCAAAATTATTGTAGCTGGTGGTAGAGGTGTCGGTAGCAAAGAGAACTTTAGCTATCTTGAAGAGCTCGCTTTAGTCTTAGGGGGTTCAGTAGGTGCATCTAGAGCTGCTGTTGATGCCGGTTGGGTCTCAACCACATTACAGATTGGTCAAACCGGCAGTATTGTTGCTCCTGATTTATATATTGCCGTTGGTATTTCTGGTGCGACACAGCATATGGCTGGGGTATCCGCAGCTAAGCATATTGTGGCAATTAATACCGATGCTGAAGCACCTATTTTCTCCTTTGCTGAATATGGAATTGTTGATGACTACAACGTGATTTTGCCTGTGCTAACTGAGAAGTTGAGGGAAATTCTGAGTTAGGGGGAGAAGTATGCCTACCCGTGAAATTTACTGGAATATAGATGCTCACGCGTTG
This sequence comes from Thermaerobacter marianensis, assembly GCA_020724425.1. Classification (GTDB taxonomy): domain Bacteria; phylum Bacillota; class Sulfobacillia; order DVGY01; family DVGY01; genus DVGY01. Next base: position 30,652 of record DYGY01000011.1, on the reverse strand, counting down.
ATATATCTTTTTTTTGCCATGGCTTTAGTGGTGTTTGGCTATGGCATATATATTCGCTACAAGAGATGGGTTAAGGGGAGAGACGATGTTCGTTGGGATCAATTGAAGACACGACTGAAGCTTGTCAATAGGTATGCTCTTGGTCATGCCAGGATCCTTACTGATAGGTATTCAGGAATCTTTCACTTGTTTATCCTTTTTGGTTTCATCATTCTCTTCATCGGGACTCTTGTGGTTATGGTTCATGCGGATTTTAATGTCCACATTATGCAGGGCTGGTTCTACTTATATTTTCAATCATTAACGCTTGATATTTTTGGTTTACTAGCCATTATAGGTATTCTGATGGCTATGGTGAAGAGATACTTGTTTAAACCAGCACGGTTAAATACCAGTATCTATGATGGTGTTATCTTTACTGCCTTGCTAGCGATTCTGATAACAGGATTTTTGTTAGAGGGTTTGAGGATTGCTGGAACTAATGATCCCTGGGCCTTATGGTCTCCTGTGGGCTATGCAGTTTCTCTGCTGTTTGCTTCCATGTCACAGGTACAGTTGGAGTTTTGGCATGGTCTGCTATGGTGGAGTCATATGTTTTTAGCTTTTGGAACTGTAGCATATATCCCATATTCAAAGCTTATGCATATGTTTTCTGCACCTGCCAATATATTCTTTCAATCCTTAAAGCCTAAGGGTCAGATTCTAGAACCGATTGATGTTGAGACAGCAGAGACTTTAGGTGCTAGGAAGTTGACAGATCTAACGTGGAAACAGATGTTTGAGTTAGATGCCTGTACTGAGTGTGGTAGGTGTCAGGATGTCTGTCCTGCTTTTGCAGCTGATCAACCTCTCTCACCTAAAAACTTCATCCTAGATTTAAGGAATCATATGCATACCCAAGCTTTAGAGGGTGAGGAGCAACCTGATGTGGTTGGTCTAAGTATTAAGGCTGAGACTTTATGGGCCTGTACTACTTGTAGGGCTTGTATGGAGGCCTGCCCCGTATTTGTAGAGCATGTGCCTTCTATCATTGATTTTAGAAGATACCAAGTCATGGAGTTGGCTGAGTTCCCTGAGACTATGCAGGAAGCTACCCGTAGCTTAGAGGCTAGGGGTCATCCTTACAAGGGTACTCAGGCTTCTCGAACCGACTGGTACAGGGATCTAGAGGTGCCTGAGATGGCTAATAGTTCTGATGTTGAGTATCTCTTCTGGGTAGGCTGTAGTGCTGCTTTAGATGAGAGAAATCAAAAGATTGCCAGAGCTTTTGCTGAGCTTTTAAATAGAGCTCAAGTTAGTTATGCTGTCTTAGGTTCTGAAGAGAAATGTACAGGGGACCCTGCTAGACGTATGGGTAATGAGTATCTCTTTGAGATGATGGCTAAAGAGAATATTGAAGTTTTGGATAGCTATGAGGTCAAAAAGATTATCACTGTTTGTCCCCATTGCTTGAATACCTTTAAGAACGACTATCCCCAGTTTGGTGGGAATTATGAGGTAAAGCATCATAGTGAGTTCCTTGAAGAACTTTTAGAAGCTGGTCATTTAAATATTTCAAAAGAGCTAAAGGATTCAATTACCTATCATGATCCTTGCTATTTAGGCAGGTATAATGAGGTGTATGATGAACCAAGGCTTATATTAGAGAAGTCTGGTGGAGAGATAAAAGAGATGGATAAGCATAAAGAAGAAAGTTTCTGTTGTGGTGCTGGTGGAGGGAGGGCTTTTGCTGAAGAAACCGGCACTAGAATTAACCATCTAAGAGCCGAACAGGCTGTAGATACAGGTGCTTCAGTGGTAGCCACTTCCTGTCCGTTCTGTATGACCATGATGGAAGATGGTGTTAAAGCCAAGTCAGAAGGTGTTAAGGTTCTTGATATTGCCGAGCTCTTGGCTCAGGCCACCAAGAAGGAGTAGCGGGGGGATTAAGATGCAATTTGGATTGACGCAAGAACAGGAAATGTTTCGGCAAATGGCAGCGGATGTGGCCAAAACAGCTATTGCTCCAAAAGCGGCTGAGGTTGATCAAACAGGAGAGTTTCCCTGGCACGTAGTTGATGCTTATCGTCAGCAGGATATCTACTCTCTAACTGTTCCTGAGGAGTATGGTGGAGCCGGCGTAGACCTTCTTACCTTCTGTATTGTGGTAGAGGAAATAGCCAAGGTTGATGCGACAGCAGCAATTATTCTTGCTGTTCAGGAATTAGGTCTTCTACCTATCCTCTTAGGAGGCTCAGAGGAGCAAAAACGGAAGTATCTACCGGGATTTGGTAGTGGAGAACTGATAGCTGCTTTTGGTTTGACTGAACCAGAAGCAGGTTCTGATGTATCGAGTTTAAAGATGAAGGCTGTGCGCAAGGGTGATAAGTATGTGCTTAATGGCACCAAGGTATTTATCACCAATGGTGGCATAGCTGATGTCTATTCTATTTTCGCTGTTACTGATTCTGAAGCTAAGCATAGGGGTATTAGTGCCTTTATAGTTGAAAAGGATACTCCTGGTTTTTCAATTGGTAAGATTGAAGATAAGATGGGTATCAGGGGTTCGCAAACAGCTGAACTAATCTTTGAAAATTGTGAGGTTCCTGTGGAAAATCTGATTGGTCAGGAGGGTGATGGTTTTAAATTGGCTATGATGACTCTTGACAGGACAAGACCCGGTGTTGCTGCCCAGGCTGTTGGCATTGCTCAGGGTGCTTTTGATTATGCTGTGCAGTATGTTCAGGACAGGAAGCAGTTCGGCAAGCCATTAGCTGCTTTTCAGGGTTTACAATTTATGTTAGCAGATATGGCTACTCAGATAGAATCGGCCCGTCAGCTTCTGTACAAGGCGGCTTCCTTGATTGAAGCTGAAGGCAAAGATGGTAAGATTTCACCTTATATTAACCGGTATGCCGCTATGGCTAAACTTCATGCTGCTGAGACAGCTATGAAAGTAACTACCGATGCGGTACAGATCCTAGGGGGTTATGGTTACATCAAGGATCATCCAGTTGAACGGATGATGAGAGATGCAAAAATCACTCAGATTTATGAAGGTACCAGTCAAATACAAAAGATTGTTATCGCAAGAAGTTATCTTGATTAGTTTGCGGTAAAGGCCCTTGTAGGTTATTATGCCTGCAAGGGCTTTTTTATGGAGGGATAGTATGGAGATTATCTGGCAGGTTCTTCTACCGGTTGTAGTTACAATTTCTCTTGGATTTGTTTATGCCAGGATAGCGAAAGTGGATTTGAAACCTATCGCTCATGTTAGTTTATATATCTTGACACCTGCTTTGGTCTTTTCGTCTTTATTAAAAACTAGCATAAGTGTTAAGGATGTCTGGGATATTCTTGTTTTTTCCCTTTTGTTAGCAGCAAGTTTAGCAGTTCTAGCAGGAGTGCTCGGAAAATTTGCAGGGCTTAGCTCATCTAAGAGATCTGCTATTCAACTAAGTACGGTTTTCATGAATGGAGCTAATTATGGTTTGCCTGTGGTGCTTTTTGCTTTGGGTGAGGCTGGGTTTGCTAGAGCAGTTATCTTTGTTATTATTCAGACTTTTTTGATGTATTCTCTTGGGGTGTATTTTGCTGCTGGAGGATATAGTAATGGAAATAGGGCAATTAAAGCCATTACCAGAATGCCAACCTTTTATGCTGCTATTGCCGCTCTTGCCTTAAGGATGTTACCTGTTAGTGTCCCGGAGGGTCCTTTAAGGGCTATTTCTCTGTTAGGTGAAGCTTCCATACCGGTGGTTCTTTTGCTACTAGGGATGCAGTTGGCTTATACCAGAGTGAGCAAGGTTGGTAAAGAGATTACTTTGACGGTACTTTTAAGATTGATTGTTTCTCCCCTCATTGCCATGTTATTGGTATACCTACTAGGAATTGATGAATTAACTGGGAAGGTTCTAATTATTGAAAGCGCCATGCCAACCGCTGTAATTGCATCATTGTTGGCCGTGGAGTTTAACAGGGAGGCAGATTTAGTATCTTCAAACGTTTTTGTCACGACTATTTTGAGTCTAATAACCGTTAGTCTGCTTCTGTATTTCATCATATAGCCAAAAAGTCAATGGAAAGCAGTGGAAAATAGCTAATTCTTTACAGCAGAGCATATTGCTTCTAGGTTAAAATATGTACAAGTTGGGAAAAGGAGGCTTGGGTAGTAAATTAAGGGGGGAATAATCATGTTGTTGAGTACAAAACTTGTCAGCCAGGTCGAAAGAGTCGAACAGGGGAAAGGGGGATGTAAAAGGTATCATTACGGACTGTTTAAAGAAGAGTCAACAACAGGTTCATCATTTTACTACATAAAGGCTCACTTTCAAGACTGGGATGGGGTACACATTGTTAGAGAAGATTTCAATGTTAGTGTAAGTATTAAAGAGAAAGAAATGGCTTATAACTTGTTTGAGAGTTTGAGTGAAGCTAGTGAGAGTATCAGTCCTCTACATCTACCGGATATCTCAAGAGACGTAGTGATTGCAGGTGAATATAGCAGGAAGAAACCTAAACTGGTTGTCTAAGATGAAGGCGTTAATCACAAAAGTGGTTAACGCCTTTAGTCATTTGTGTACTATCTTTTCTAGAAGTTTAGAGATAAGTTCTATAGTTTCCCGATCGCCATCAGCAGCAAGGACTAGAAGTTTTCGGAGATCCTCCCGTCTGGTAAGGGTGGATATCAGTTCCTGGGAAAGCTCTTGTTCTTTTGGCTCTTCACCTATTAGCTCCGATAGAGACACCTGATAAAGTCCGGCAAGTTCCTTTAGGACTTCTAAAGAGGGCTGTCTCTTATTTAGTTCATATTTAGAAACAGTAGAGAAGTGTACACCGATGGCTCTTTCCACATCGTAAATACTCATGTTACTTTTTTCGCGTAGTTGACGTAGTCTGTGTCCCAAGTCCATATCGGGTTCTTTTTTTCTAATCATGGTTGTTTGCTCCTGACAAGACAATGTTTCTTTAACAATTCACTATTGCCAGTTATACTTCCTATAGCCAATAAGACTACTTAAATACCGGAAAATAGCCGGATGAGCAACAGACAGGAATCGCTATTTACTATGAAGAAGTAGAGGGGGGAAGGTAGGAAGGTGTATGTATCCATTTATCCTAGGCAATCTCTTGACTTTCTGGTTTAATGTTACTTTGAGTATGACAGTATTCTTGGTACCTTTGTATGCCTATTGGCATTCGGCTTCTCCTGGTCAAATTGGTCTATTAGTTGCTTTACCAGGTGTGTTCCTGGTTTTGCTTCGAATACCCGGTGGCCTTATAGCCTCCCGTTGGGGAGAACGAAGGGTTTTGTTGTTCAGTACTTTTACCGGGTTATTGAGCAGTTCTCTTTTGTATTATGCCAGCACCTTCACTCTTGAGCCTTTCCTTTATCTTTTCTGGGCTCAGTTTGTTGGAGGCTTTTCAAGGGCAGTTTTCTGGCCAGCTGCTCAGAGTTATGTTGCTCATGCAGGGAATGGTATGGTCAGGAACAGACATGGAATTTTCAATGCCTCGGCCAGTTCTGGAGGTTTAGTGGGGTTGGTAGTGGCTGGCTTTGTTATAGTCCAGTATGGTTACAGTGGTGCCTTTTTGGTCTTATTTATTTTAAGTGGAATTGGCTATATTCTTAATCTGTGTTTGCCTAGGGTTTCAAAACAGGATCAAAACAGAATTAGTAAGAGTGTTTCTAAAAGTGAGGTCATAAGAGGTCTAAAAGAGGCGTTGCAAGTAAGGCCAATCTACTTGGCTGGAATTAGTGCCTTTGCGGCAGGGTCTTCTTTTGGGATTATCCTGTACTTTTTTCCAATACACTTTACTAGTATCGGATTTTCTGAGGATGTTAGTGGGATTCTAACTTCTACTAGAGGTCTGGCTGTGGCCTTGTCTAGTCTGGCAGTCGAACCATTTCTACGCCAGTCAAGAAGAGCTTTGTCCTTGCAAGGGACACTTCTTTTGACAGGGCTCGGGTTGGTTGTGGTGTCTATGGCAGGTGAGTTTCAGGTTATTTTTCTGGCCATGCTAGTCTTGGGTATTAGTGCTGCAGTTTTGCAGACTTTACCGATGCAATTAGCAACAGATTACGGTACCGAAAAGAACCTTTCTACTTTGATGGCAATTCAGGGTACTTTTTGGAGCTTTTCTCTGCTGATAACTCCTTTGTTTTTCGGGTTTGTAGCAGAGTATTTGGACCTAGGTATGACAATCCTTATATCAGGAGTATTTTTCATTGCTTTAGCTTTAGTTAGCAAAAGGATGTACAGATATTTTGTGGGAGGAATTGTTGGTGGGAAAGGAATTGTGGATTGGAATTGATGTGGGTGGTTCTCATATGGCAGCTGGGTTAGTGGATTCGGTAGGGCGGTTGCTAGCAAGGACACAGGTTAAAACACCAAGACCGGCAATAGTGGATGAAACACTTGACTTGATGGCAACTGCTGTTAAGGATACATTGCGTACAGCAGGATATTCACTAGAAGATGTCAAGGGTATTGGTGCTGGTTTTCCAGGAGGCATTGATACCGAAAAAGGGATAGTTACTTTAGCTCCTAATCTTGGCTGGAGAAATGAACCGGTAGCCAGTAAGCTAAGAGAACTCTTAGGCAGACCGGTAGTTATAGATAATGATGCCAATGCGGCAGTAGCGGGAGAGGCTTTTACAGGTGCAGGTAAAGGGAAAAAGCATATTTTGATGATTACACTGGGTACAGGTATTGGTGGTGGCTTGTTTCTTAACGGAGAGTTGTATCGTGGCTTTACCGGTTTTGCAGGAGAAGTCGGCCATATCGTGATTGATCCGGAAGGGCCTTTATGTGCCTGTGGTCAAAAGGGTTGTTTTGAAACATTTGGAGCTGGCCCTGCCATTGCTACAAGGGCGGAGAAGTACCTACTTGAGACCAATGGTTCTTTGTTGCATAAATGGAGGAAAGAAGGAGCAGGTAGGCTATCGGTGAAGATGATCTTTGATGCTGCTAGAATGGGTGATGAGGTGGCTCTTGAAGTTGCTAAGGAAACTGGGGAATATATTGGAATTGGTTTGAGTAGTTTGTTAAACCTCATCAATCCTGAGATTGTGGTGATTGGTGGGAGTATTTCTAGAGCTGGTGAGGTTTTGTTACAACCGATTCGGGAATCTATTGCCAAGCATGCTTTAGTGGGTGTTAAAGGTACTCCTGTTGTGCAGGCAGCTTTAGGTAATGATGCTGGGGTTATTGGTGCTGCTGCCATAGCCATGAGGATGTGAAGGGGTGATTTGATGGATTTTCTGCTTGTTAATATGACAGATAAGACCGCAAAAAGGATGATGCTTCCAAAGAAGTATGAAAAACTTGGCGGTCGTTCTCTTAGTTCTACACTGGTAGCGGATCGAGTGGATCCTCTAATTGATGCTTTAGGGCCGTTAAATACTTTGGTTTTTGCAACCGGTCTTCTGTCTGGTACTATAGGTTCTAGTCTTAGTAGGATTTCTGTGGGGGCAAAGAGTCCTCTGACAGGTGGCATAAAGGAGGCTAATGCTGGGGGAGATACAGCATTTAGGCTTAACCAAGCAGGGTTAAGAGCCATACTGGTTGAAGGGATGGCCGAGGATACTTATGTACTAGAGATTGGGCTTTCCGGGAGCAAACTAGTGCCTATGCCAGAATTGAAGCTGTTAAATGTCTCTGACACCATGTCTGCGCTGAGGAAGAAATATGGAAAGCATATTTCAGCAGCTGTTATTGGTTCTGCAGGGGAGAGGAAAATGCCAGCTGCGGGTATAGCTCATACTGATACTGACGGTAGAGCTACAAGGTATAGTGCCAGAGGTGGTCTAGGAGCAGTCATGGGTAGCAAGGGACTAAAAGCCATAGTCTTCATCTTTGATAGATTGAGATTCTGGGAGGTTAGTGATCAAGAAACATATAAGAAAGCGGTTAAGAAATATCATAATAACCTGCTTTCTGACCCGGGGACAGCAGAAAGACGACCCAAATATGGTACAGCTGTTACCCTTGAGTTAGTTAATGAGGTCGGTGGTTTGCCTACAAGGAATTTTAGAGAGGGTCAGTTTGAAAAGGCTGAAAATATAGGTGGTTATCGTCTTTATGACATTATTGTCTCAAGAGGAGGAGAAGGAACACCTACCCATGCTTGTATGCCTGGTTGTGTTGTTCGCTGCTCTAATCGCTATCCTAAAGAAGATGGCAGTTTTCTTGTTTCCCCGATAGAATATGAGACCAATGCAATGGTTGGTTCAAATCTAGGTATAGGTGATTTTGATGAGATTGCTGAGATTACAAGATTGTGTAACGAGTATGGACTAGATACTATTGAGGTTGGTGTCACTTTAGGCATCACGGTGGAAGCAGGCTTACTCTCTTTTGGTGATGGGAAGAAAGCTATAGATTTGGTTCATGAGATCGGTAAGGGTAGTGAACTTGGCAAGGTATTAGGTCAAGGAGCCTATTATACTGCTAAGCATTATGGTATTGAGAGAATACCGGCAGTGAAGAAACAAGCAATACCTGCTTATGATCCAAGAGCAATAAAAGGGAATGGGGTTACCTATGCTACTTCACCGATGGGTGCTGATCATACTGCAGGTAACACCATAGGGCATAACATCGATCATTTGAGTAAAGAGGGTAAGATTGAGCTATCTAAGAAACTCCAGGTGTATAATATGATAAATGATTCCCTAGGTGCCTGTGCTTTTGTGCAAGGCATATTGTTTAAAGATAAGGATTTGCTGACGGAGATGCTTTCTAGTTATCAGGGTAGGGAGTGGTCTTGGGAAGAACTTAAGGAGATGGCATATAGGTCTTTAGTAAAAGAAGTTCGCTTTAATGATGAGGCTGGGCTCATAGAAAATGATCTACCTGAGTTCTTTTCTAAAGAACCACTACCACCACATAATGTTGTTTGGGATTTTGATAAGGAAGAATTGGCTGATTTCTGGTCTGAGTGAGGGGTGGTATTGTTGTCAAAAGACTATTTGCTTGACTTTAGACGTTTTCTTATTTATGAAGCAGATTTTTATCCTCAGGAAAGTGCTCTAGATGTACAATCTACAGAATTACTTAAAATCTTTTTACGAAAAAATCAAGGAAACAAAGAGGTTTATGTGGCAGGTGTGCTTGCTGATGGATTCAACAATGATGAGATAAGGAGAGCCATAGAGGTTGCTATTGAGAACACAACTGGGCAAAAGGAACTAGCTAGAGGCAATTCTTTGGTAGTTTGTTTTGTGTATTCTAGAGAAATATCTGAGGAGCAAAGAAAGTATATTTTAAGCTTAAAGAGGAATAGCTTTTTTGCTGGTAGCAGCTTAGCAACTTTGGTAGTTGAACTATCTGGTACAATTACCGTACCTAAGGGTCAGCCTATCGTGCCTAAGGAGATCCTTAGTGCTTTAACTGGAGCTCTTGAAGGAAGAGAGATTCAAGAGACCGAAAGTGACTGGGTTAACTATAGTCAGAAACGCTTGCCCAAAAGGGTAGAGACCCCCTGGGTTACTTACACTCTTATGGTATTAATTGGTCTAGCCTGGATCTATTTGGAGTTAATGGGTGGTTCCACCAATACAAGAGTGCTAGTCTATAGTGGTGCTCAGGTTAATTCTTTAATCAGGGCCGGGGAATATTGGCGTTTGGTTAGCTCGATGTTTTTGCATATTGGTTTTTTTCATCTAGCTGTTAACCTGTTCTCACTTTATAGATTAGGACCAATAACTGAGATGATTTATGGTCATTGGCGCTTTACAATCATTTATTTTTCGGCCGGTATTATCGGGGGTTTAGCGGGCTTATATCTGGTCACAGGAGAATTGATTAGTGCAGGTGCTTCGGGAGCTATTTTTGGTCTTTTGGGGGCACTTGGGGCCTATGGATATAATCTACCTCCGACTCGGAGAAAGGAATTTTGGACTCCAATTGTACTTATTGCCGGCCTTAATATTTTCTATGGCTTTGTTAATGTGGGCATTAACAATTATGCTCATATTGGTGGTATGATTGGTGGTGCCCTGGTTGCTTTAATCCTAGCGGTTCCAGGCAGGGTCATCGTAAAAAGGAGTATTCTTTTGGGTACAGTTCTTCTAATCCTTATGCTTGGAATGGCTTTGCTAAACAGCTATTTGGTACAACAGGATTGGGAGTATCATTTCTCTGAAGGTGTAATTGCTTATGAAAAGGGAGATTTACACGCAGCTATTGTTCATTTTGAAAAGGTTGTTGAATTAGAACCGGACCAGGCTGAAGCCCATTATAATCTTGCTCTCACATATTATCAGCTAGGAGAGACCCGAAGTGCTTTAGTCCATGTTGATTGGGCTTTGCAAATCCGACCAAATTTTGCTGAAGCAGCAATGCTGAAGAAGGCAATTTCAGGTGAATGAAATTGTATATTCTTTCATATGGATGTTATGAGCATCTAATGAAGGAGGGGATTGTGTGAGTACCCTAAAAGAACTAGCTCAGAGCATTCGGGAACATGAAGGTTCAGTTATTGAGCTTTATGAGGAGCTTAATGGTCGGGCTAATTCGCAAGTCGAACGCCAGTTAGCTCAGCAACTTGTAAACTATCAACGTTTTCAATTGGCCTGTTTGGATCTCTTTGAAGGGGAGTTGCCTGATAAGTTTCACTGTTTTGGAACTATTACACATAATGAAGTCCGGGTGAGATCACAGCCAAAAGGGACTGCAGAAGTACTTGATGAGATTAATAAGGGAACCCCCCTTATAATTAAGGAGTTTAATGGTAACTGGGCGAGTGTACAACTATCTTCCGGTGCTTCAGGGTTTGTGTTTAAGGATTATGTGTCTTGTGAGTTTTGAGTTAGGGTTATGGGGAAAAGCAACCCATTGAGGTAGAAAACCGTAGTCCTTTTTTAAGGCCTACGGTTTTCTACGGTCTAATCTTCGAGGATTTCTGTAAGTTGTACAGACAATGAGTATTTTTTATCAGGGATGTTAGCTCCGACTAATGCTGCTAGGGCGCTTAATCGACGAACTGATTCCTCCCCGGTATGAACTCCTCTAATGGATAGTGTTAGTCCTAATGTTTCAGGTTCAGTTCTTTGTATATTTGGTGACCATTCGGGAGTGGTTGTTCTCTGCGATTGAGAGATTAGATGAATATTGCCACCTCTGTCTTTTTTGATTCCTGCCTTGTAGCGAAGGTTTCTTACCTGCCATTGAGTTAGTCCAAAGAGTTCACCCATTTCCTCATCGCTCTTGCCTTCTTTAACCATCTGGAGAAGAACCTCTCGTTGTTTTTCGTTATTAAGTTGTTGAAGATCTAAACCTTCGTCTTGCTTGGTTAAAGTGTTAAGTTCCTCCATAATTCTTTCCTCCTTTATATATTGATACGAATCGGCAAAGAGTCTTTGATATGACTCTGTGGGTAATAGGTCGACAGTGTATGTGAACACCGGACCTGACCTGCGAGTTCTTTTCTTGTTACCTGTCAGGTCTGATGGCATAATGACTTTGCGTGGTTTTATCTTCCCAACCATATTTAACACCCTTTTGTATTAGTGTTTGCTATATTGTATGTGAATAAAGCGGCTGATATAAATGAAAAAGAGAAAAGCCGGGGATTTCTGCCCGACTCTAGTATGTTACAAGTGTATAAAGTTTATACATTTAGGTGTTCGAGTTAGAACAAACATGCCAGGCTTCTCTAGCCATTTTCGGAATTGCTGGATAGGCCTTGTTACGGGGATCAGACACTACTTTGTTATACCAGGTAATTGCTTCAGCGGGGTTTTGTGTACGGCGATAGAGTTCACCAATGAGATATTCAAATGTTGGCTTATTCATATTTCCTGGTGGTCGAACTTCCAATTCATAGGCTTTAAGGTAGTGGGTTAGTGCTTGCTTTAAGTATGGTAATTCTTCGTCTGGACCAGGTGAATATGGGTCATTTATGGGATCCTGCTCAAAGCGATGAAGCCACCCAGCTCTTAAGTATAGGCCACCAAGAATACCAGATGCTTCTTTACGAAATCCTTGGACATAGATAGCCAACTTATATGTACTAAGTGCAAGATTAAGATCTCTCTCTTTATTGAAGTTAATAGTTAATTGTCGATCCTTTAACTGTTCATAAATAGCTAGACGATCTTCTTTCTTTTGTATTTCATAAGCATAGTCTGGTCCCGCATACCCACAATATGGGCAGACTATAATGGTATATCTGAGGGGATCTATCTCTTTATATTGGGTGTAGAAATCGCTGTACCTAGATAAGATAATTAGTTTTGAGTTTCGCACTTTAATACTTTCATATGTCTTTTTGCAAAGAGGGCAGGTCTGTTTGCTTTTGTAAAGATAGTTTGTCATTAGTTTCACCTCAGCTTTTCTTTTCGCCTTTAAGAAGAAATACTCCTTTGGGCCAGGAAGGATTAGCTGCAAGACAATGGAAATATCTATTAGGTTGAAGAAAGGAGTCGGGTTATGATTAATCCTGATATTTTTAGAGAGTATGATATTCGTGGTATTGTGGATGTGGACCTTACTGAAGAGACTGTATATTTTCTCGGAAGAGCTCTAAGCCGGTACTTTCAAGAGAAGGATGCCGGCACAAAGGTCCTTGTTGGCAGAGATAACAGGTTGCATTCTGAGAGATTAGAGCAGGCTTTGGTGGCAGGATTGTCTGCCGGCGGTAGCAGTGTCATAACTTTGGGAACAATTATTACCCCCGGGTTCTATTATGCAAGGCATCATCTAAATGTTGATGCAGGAGTGATGATTACCGGTAGTCATAATCCATCTGACTATAACGGTTTTAAGATTGCTTTAGGACCAGGCACCATCTACGGTAAAGAGATTCAGGAAGTACGGGTTTTAGTAGAGGAAGAGATAAGAAAAGGTAGGATAGAAGCAGTTGTTAGGGTTGAAGAGGTCTCCGTTAATGAGGACTATCTTGAGATGCTAACTAGGAAAATCAAGCTTGGGCCAAAAGAACTTAAGGTTGTAGTTGACTGTGGAAACGGAACAGCCAGTCTTTTTGCGGTAGAGTTTCTAGAGAGATTAGGGGTACAGGTGATTCCTTTGTACTGTGATTCTGATGGTAACTTTCCTAATCACCATCCTGACCCGGTTAAATCCGAAAACCTAGTGGAGTTAAGCAAGGTGGTTAGGGAAACAGGAGCAGACATAGGTGTGGCCTATGATGGTGATGCTGACAGGATAGGTGTTGTCAGTGATAAGGGGGAAATTCTCTGGGGAGATATGCTTATGATTCTCTACTGGAGAGAGATTCTAGCTAAGTATCCTGGAGCAGATGCCATTATCGAGGTAAAGTGTTCTCAGGCATTAGTTGATGAGGTTAACCGTTTAGGAGGAAAGCCTTTCTTTTATAAGACAGGACATTCTTTGATTAAAGCAAAGATGAAAGACATTGGGGCTTTATTTACCGGTGAGATGTCTGGGCATATGTTCTTTAGTGATGAGTTTTATGGTTTTGATGATGCTCTATATGCTACAGGAAGAGTATTGAGGATACTTTCCTTTAGTGATATTTCGATTAGTGAGATGTTAGCTGATGTGCCTCAATACTACTCTACTGCGGAGACAAGGATTGATTGTGCTGATCAGGAAAAGATGCAGGTGGTTTCCGATTTTAGGGACAAAATGAAGGCAAAATATCCGGTCATTGATATAGATGGAGCTAGAGTACTTTTCCCGGCAGGCTGGGGTTTAGTTCGTGCCTCCAATACCCAACCTGCCATCGTTGCACGTTGTGAAGCAAGCAGTAAACAAGAACTCGATAGGATTACAAAGGAGATGCAGGAAGCATTGCTAGACTATGAGGCAGTGCAAGAGTTTATCTGGGAATATTAGATGGATCCTAAATATCTGCGAATGCTTTGAAGCTGATTTCTATCTAGGTTAATTAGTCCCCATTCAAACCGCATTAATGCGGTTGTAGGGATACCTGTATGAGAAGCCAATTGACGTAAGGATATCTTTTTCCTTAAACGCATATGCTGTATTTTTGCAGCTGTAGTCATGAGTATTACCTCCTTCCATGGAAAACAGTATTGACATGGGAGGAGGTATTCTAAACACGCAAATGGAGGAATTTTCATGGAAATCGGTATTGCCTTGTTAATTGGGGCTGGAGCAGGGTTGTTAGGAGCTCTAACTGGTCTTGGTGGCGGGGTTATTATTGTTCCAGCGCTTACTATCCTGTTGGGTTTACCAATTCATCAGGCAATTGCCAGCAGTCTGGTAGCTATTGTTGCTACTTCTGGAACAGCTGCTTCGAGGTATTTGAAAGCAGGATTTATTAATGTGCCACTTGCTCTTCTTTTCATGGTTACTGCCAGTCTTGGAGCTATTTTTGGCAGTTATCTAGGAATTTATCTGTCTGGTGATTTCTTAACTTTCTTTTTTGGAGTCTTCCTTCTATTCATGGTCTATTTAATGATTAAGGGAAACACAACTAGAAGGACTGAGGATGTCTCCTTTCAGAATACATCTTTTTCTGATAGGTATTTTGATCCTGCTATAAAAAGTGAGGTTAGCTATAGTCCTAGTAGTGTTGGTTGGGGCACTTTTGGTGCAATTGGAGCTGGAATCATATCCGGGTTACTTGGTGTTGGTGGTGGTTCAATCCAGGTACCCCTAATGCATAAGGTTATGGGTATACCAATGAAAGCAGCAGTGGCTACAAGCAGTCTTGTAATTGGGGTAACGGCAGTTGCTGCAGCTACTGTCTATTTCTTGAATGGCTATGTTGATCCCCATGTTACGGCAGCAGTTATCTTAGGTGTTTTTGTTGGGGCTTATATGGGATCAGGCTTAACAAAGAACCTTAAGAGTGAGTTCTTGGTACGGTTTTTTGCACTGGCTCTTTTTGTAATTGCCATAAGGATGCTAATCGATGCTATGTGACATATGGTCATATGTCAATTCTAATGTTACAAACTGATGACAATTTGGCTTTTTAACCAAATATCTGGCGAGTTTAACAGGATTTTGTCATAAGACGACGAAATCAAGACCTACTTGAGTTACAGGTAGGTGAGTTGACATGAGACGAGGATTTAAGATTTTGCTAGTGCTTGCATTGATGCTAGCTCTCTCACTTGAGGTTTTCGCAGCTGACTGGGTATCCATTACTGGGTCAGTCGTTAATGTGCGTTCTGGACCCGGACAGCAATTTAGTGTCATCTCACAGGTTAGAAGTGGGGACAAGCTTACCAAAACTGGTTCAGAGGGAGATTGGGTTAAGGTTCGGTTACCTGATGGCCGACAGGGATATATCGCTAGCTGGTTAACAGCGGACATTATTGTTAAGGATACAGGGAGTTCTCAACAGGTTCTTGACATTACTGGTTCAGTAGTTAATTTAAGATCTGGACCAGGAACCGGTTATCCTGTAGTGGGGCTGGTAAGGAAGGGAGAGACCTATCCCTATATTGAGACTCTTGATGGCTGGTATGCCATACAGTATAGAGATCGAGTTGTTTATGTAGCTGATTTTCTTGGTGAAGTAAAGGAAAAGCAGGAAAGCAGTATAACTATTATTGCTAACAATGTAAGGGTTAGAAGTGGGCCAGGAACCCAGTTTGGGGTTTTAGGGCATGTAAATGATGGCGATAAACTAAGTGTCATTACAAGAATAGATGGGTGGTACCAGGTAGTTTATGGTGATGGTGTAGGCTATGTAGCTTCTTGGTTGGCAAGACCTGAAGAGAATTCATCACCTGCTACTATTGCAAGAAACACTACTGCAGAATCTGCTCTTGAGTATGTTCGTGTTCAGGGTACAGGAGTGAGACTGCGTTCTGGTCCTGGTACTGATTATGATATTCTGGCTATCGCTTCACCTAATGAGACTCTTGAAGTTATTGGGAGAAGTGGAGAGTGGCTGAAAGTTAAGAGGAGTAATGGGCAAGTTGGTTATATTGCCGGCTGGTTAACTCAACCCCTCACCAGAACCGGTCTTGATGGGGTGGTTATCTTCCTTGATCCTGGACATGGAGGTACTGATCCTGGAGCTATTGGCTATAGTGGTAGGTTTGAAAAAACCATTAATCTGATGTTAGCTCTGGAGTTGAAGCAGGCTTTAGAGGCTAAGGGTGCTAAGGTTCACTTGTCGCGCAATGATGATAGTGCGGTTGGGTTGACTGATAGGGCTGTAATGGCTGAGAATGTGCAGGCTGATTTGTTTGTGAGTATTCATCACAATGCTCATGAGAACCGTAGTTATCATGGCACATCTGTGTATTATAGCGCTACTAACGCGTCTTCTATGGAAAGCCAGAGACTCGCTCGAAATATTCATAAAGAAATGTTAGCCTTGGGATTGGCTGATGACGGAGTTAGGGAGAGGGATTATCGGGTCTTAAAATTAACTAATATGCCTGCAGTATTAGTGGAGGTAGGGTATATCTCAAATCCCTGGGAAGAGGCTAATTTGTATGAGTCTAGTTTCCGAACTCAGGTGGTTAATTCCATGGTTAGGGGAATAGAGAATTACCTAAGAGGTCAGTAATGGCCTCTTTTTCAAATGCAGGAGAAGTTATCTGTATTGCCGAACTTTATCGACTAAGGAAGGAGGATTATCTTTGTGGCCGGGAATTATTTCTGGGTATATGGATCTATTGGGTTTTACAGAAAGGGATTTGATTGTCTCTTTGCATGAAGGTAATACTCCTTTGTATCAAGCTTCAAATCTAGAGAAGGCTTTAGGATTAAAGACCAGGATTTATCTCAAGTTTGAAGGATTGAATCCTACAGGTTCCTTTAAGGATAGAGGTATGACGGTAGCTGTTAGCCGGGCAATCAGAGAGGGAACCAAGGGAATCATCTGTGCATCTACCGGTAATACTGCTGCTTCCGCAGCTGCCTATGCAGCTAAGGCTGGTATTCCCGCCTTTATCGTGATACCTAATGATCAAATTGCTTTAGGAAAGCTAGCACAGGCTCTGGCCTATGGTGGAGAGGTATTAGCTGTGGATGGTAGTTTTGATTATGCTCTTGAGTTAGTTCGTTCATTGGTTGTAGAGGATGACAGGTTAGCTCTAGTTAACTCTGTTAATCCTGATAGACTTTTGGGTCAAAGAACCGGAGCTTTTGAGATTGTTGATGTTTTAGGAGAAGCTCCGGATGTTCTTAGTATTCCTGTGGGGAATGCGGGAAATATTTCAGCATATTGGGATGGCTTTAAACAGTACAAAGCAGCTGGGATAATAGAGAAGTTGCCAGCATTATGGGGATTTCAGGCAGAGGGAGCAGCGCCATTAGTTACTGGTAAAGCTGTAATGGACCCTAGAACAAGAGCAACAGCCATTCGCATTGGCAGACCAGCTAGTGGGGAGAAGGCTTTGCAAGCTACCAGAGAATCTAATGGTTTTGTTGCTGCTGTCTCAGAAGAAGAGATTATGACAGCGTGGAATGAATTAGCTAGATTGGAAGGTATATTTGTTGAGCCTGCTTCTGCAGCTAGCTGGGCAGGAGTTAGAAAAACACTCACTAGTTCTAGAGATATTGATTCTGTAGTCTGTATTCTTACAGGTAATGGGTTAAAGGATCAACAGTATGTATTAGAACAGGGACTACATCAAAATGTAGTAACTCCTGAAGAACTAGAAGAATCTATTGATAGCTATCTAAGGCGGTGGTAGGTATGGACTCCTTGGTTAGGGTGCCAGCTACATCAGCTAATTTAGCTGCAGGCTTTGATAGTCTAGGGCTTGCTGTAGGGCTATATAATTCTGTGAAGGTAGAGTTAGCATCCTCTACAGAGATAGTTGTACAAGGGGAGGGCTCCTACCTTATCAAACCTGAAAACAATCTCTTGTATAGAGCAATGCAGTTGTATTTTGATAATAAGGGGTTAAAGCTACCAGAGCTTAGAATTGTTCAGGACAATATGATTCCTGTTAAACGGGGTTTAGGTTCAAGTTCAGCAGCAATAGTTGCTGGTCTTGCTATAGCACAGTATCTAGATAAAGGTTATCTAAAAAAGGATGAACTCTGGCCACTTGCTCTTCAATTAGAGCAGCATCCAGATAATCTGGCAGCAGCTTTATTTGGTGGTTTAACGATTGTAGCAGGGGGTGCTGGAATACCTCCAGTTCTCAGTCTGAGTCGGGTTGATTTGCCTGTTTTAGAAAAGATACAGGGTCTGATGGTTGTTCCTGAGAAGAAAATAAGTACCTCTAGAGCTAGAAACGCTTTGAAGAAGACTATATCAAGAGATGATGCAGTTTTCAATATTAGCCGAGCCGCCCTGTTAATTGGAGCATTGAATGTGGGTAGAGTGGATCTTCTTAAAGAGGCCTTACAGGATAGACTACATCAGCCACACAGGTTCAAGTTGATTCCTTGGGCTAGCAATCTTGCTGAAGAAGTCTTAGCTGTAGGTGCTCTGGGATCATATATTAGCGGTTCAGGTTCTACTTATGCGGTTTTGGTTGAAAGAGAAAATGCCAAAGGAATACAACAATACATTGAAGAGTTGATGAATTCCTGGCAGGTTAAAGCAAGTGTGATTGATGTTGATCTGGCTGTATCAGGGGTTGAACTGATTAAGGGGGAGTAGTGGATGAAACAGAGAGTTAGCCTAGTGATTTTTCTATTAGTTGCAGCTTTATTATTTATACCTGGTACTCAGGGTGAAACAGCAGATATAGATCTAGATAAGTTTAATGAGATTTATGAGTTACTTGATCTATATCATCTAAATGAACTTGATGATGATGCCCTACTAGAGGCTTTAGACGCCATTATTAGGGGTTTAGATGATCCCTATACAGGATATATGAGTGAAGATGAATATAATGAGTTTGTAGAGAGACTTAATGGTAGTTTTGGTGGAGTAGGAATCCAGATTACTCTTCAGGATGGCTATCTTACAGTGTTAACCCCATTAAAAGATACTCCTGCAGAAAGAGCAGGAATTCTTGCAGGTGACAGGATAGTTGGTATCGATGGTCTAGATGTCATAGGATATTCCTTAGAACAAGCTGTTCAGTTGATAAGGGGTCCTGAGGGTACTACAGTTACCTTGACCATTGATAGGAATGGCCAAAGGTTAGATTTCCCGCTTGTTAGAGAGCTGATTGTTCTCGAAAAGGTAGAGTATGACCTGCTAGAGGGCAATATAGGTTATCTTGATATAGATACTTTTGGTGAACGGACTGCCAAAGAAGTGCGGGAAGCAATTATTGAGCTTCAGCTAAGGGGTGCAGATAAGTGGCTGATTGATCTTCGCTCCAATGGTGGAGGGTATCTTAGTGTTGCCTTAGAGATTGCAAACTACTTTATCTCTGAAGGGGCATTGGTACATTTGGTTGATCGTTACGGTGAAACAGTTACGTATGAAGCCACACCTGGTATTCTTGTTTCTAATCAGGAGATAGTGGTTCTTGTTGACCAATATACTGCTAGTGCTGCAGAGATTCTAGCCGGTGCTTTACAGGATCACAATCTTGCCACTATTGTAGGAGTTAATACTTTTGGGAAGGCTTCTGTTCAGAGTTTGATTCCTCTTGACAATGGGGGTTATCTCAAGGTTACTACAGCTCAGTATTTGACACCGTCTGGCAAGCAGATTCAGGGGGCTGGCTTAATACCTGATAAGTATGTAACGGGAAGTCAAAGTCAATGGGATTTAGCTTTGAGTCTTCTGTTAGATAGGCCCATTGAACAGGATATGGTTTTTCATTTAGGTCGCCAGGAAGCATTGATTAATGGTCGGTTATATAAGTTACTAGAACCACCTTTAGTGATAAATGGTAGGGCATACATTCCATTAAGAGATATGAGCAACATTCTTAAATTACCTCTTGAATGGAAGGATGGAGAGGCCCATATCAATTATTATGGGAAAGAGGTTCTTGTGAGGCCACAGACACATAATCAGGATTATCGAGTTCTAATTGATGGTGAAGAGGTTAATTTTAGTCTGCCTATCATTCTGGAGAGGAACAGGATTTTTGTACCTGTTAGGATGTTAGAGAATATGGATGCTACTATCTACTTTGATGGTTCCACAGGGACTATTAGAATACAGAAATAAGTAAAGAAAATTAAATATTTAGAACTCCAGTTGCGCTGGGGTTCTAAATATTTTGCTAGGATTCCCGATAGTATTTATATATGTATATAGTGGGTGGGGATGTATTAGGGCGATATATCATGGGGGAGGGATATGTCTTTGTTGAAGAAACGACTGAAATTGCCAAAGATAAGGTTCAAACCAAAGTTAAGACTGAATTTCAAAGGAATATTTTCGACAAGCATGTTTTCCGGTTTGCGAGGTAAGATGCTTGTGTTGTTCTTGCTACTTTCTCTGGTTCCGGTTACGGTAGCTGTGATTGTCGGGTTAGAGGTAGGAAAACAGAATGTTGTTGATGTGGAAACTATTCGTATTGAGGCTTTAGCTGAAGAAAAAGCTAGACAGGTAGATAACTGGTTTGAAGGGCATTTTATGAAGCAACGTACCATAGCAGATCAGTTGATGCTTGATTTGGCTGGTGGACGTTCCGCTAGAGTTCTTTTAAATCAGCATATGGGGCAGAGTACATCCGCTGGTGCTTCTGGGATGGCTCTATTGGATACAACTAACCAGGTTTTAGGTTCAACTGGTGTTCTATCACAATTTAGTGATTACGAAATTTTACGGTTAATACAGAATGATCCTGCGTTTGTTGAAGCTCAAAAGGGCAAAGATGGAATTTCAAGGATAATCTACCCTGAGGAAAGCGACTGGGTAAATTATCCGATGGTTTTTATGTTTACCCCAACTCGTTACATGACTAATAATAATGCGGGGATGCTAGTAACTTCAATTGATCTAAGGATTTTAGCGCAATTAGTTGAAGTGGGAGCTGAGGATGGATACGGTAAGGCATATCTTGTAGATTCAAATGAACGTGTCATTGTACATCCAAATCAGTATGCCAGTCTTTTAGATGACAGGGATTACTTACTTCTTGAATCTTCTCTTGAAGAAGGCATTAGTAGTGGGTTTTATGATGACTTGGCTGGTAATCGGGTTCTTGGTGCCCATTATACAACCTCTATTGGTTATGAGGTAGTGGTTGAGAATGATTTTCGTAGTATTAAAGAGCGGTTTGATGGTATGGCCAGACTAACTTATATTGGAATTATGTTAGGTGCTGTGATAGTGTTTATCATTGCCGCTATTTTTGCTGTAAGAATAACTGCACCAATTAGTAGTGTGACTCAACAGCTACGTTCTATTTCCCAGGGTGGTGCTGATTTAAGTAGCAGGTTAGAGGTTAAGGGTAAGGATGAGATAGCTCAGTTAAGTGGTGCTTTTAATGACCTTATGATATCCTTATCTGAACTTGTTCAGGATGTTGTTGAAGGTGCCAATCAAACAGATACTGCTAGTAAAGAGATTGCTAGAGCTACCGAGGAAATGGGTGAGGTCTCGGAACAGATTGCTACTGCCATTGACCAGGTAGCTGTTGGTGCTGGTGAGCAAACAGAAGGTATTCAGGATGCTTTAAATAAGGTCAATGATCTTGTAGAGAAGATAAAGGAAATTGCTGCAGGAGCTCAAAGCCAAGTTAATCAGTTACAGATTACTCAGGGTACCTTAGTGAGCAGTGTGGAGAGTGGCGAGAAGCTAATCCATGTGGTTAATGATGTGGCAGAGACTTCTGAAGGTGCAGCTATAAGTGCTCAGGAAGGTATTCAAGCAGTAAATTCGGTTATCAGTGGTATGCAGCGGATTGAACAGGTAGTTGGTAAGGCTGGAGATAAAGTACAATACTTCAATCAGGTATCTGAAGAAATTGGAGTTATTGTGGATGTGATATCTGAGATTGCTGATCAGACTAATCTCCTAGCCCTTAATGCTGCTATTGAGGCTGCTAGAGCTGGTGAGCATGGCAGGGGTTTTGCCGTAGTAGCTGATGAAATTCGTAAGTTAGCTGAGAGGTCTTCAAAATCAACTAAAGAGATAAATAACCTAATTCGTCATATTAAGAGTGGCACTGAAGAAGCCATTGAGGCTATGGATGAAGGTATCTCTGAGGTAGCGAAAGGCAAGAAGCTTGCTGATCGTTCTGGTGTAGTTCTTAGTGATATGCAGAATGTAGTTCAAGCAACTAAGGAGAATGCACAGAGGATGGCTGTACTTGTAGGTGAGACTCAAGAAGCCATGTTGAATGTATCTAAAGATATGGATTCTCTAGCTACTATTGCTGAAGAGAATGCCAAGACATCAGAAGCCATGTCTCATTTGACTGATGATGTGGTTACAGGAATTACTGAAGTTGCCGCTATTAGTGAGGAGAATTCGGCTAGTTCTGAAGAGGTATCAGCCTCGGTTGAAGAGTTAACAGCAACTGCAGAAGAGGTATCCGCTTCTGCTAAGGAATTGGCTAATGCAGCTGAACAGCTTAAGAAACTTGTGGGTTCTTTCAAGGTTTAGCAGCAAAAGGGGGTGGATCAGGTGGGCCGAATACTGGCCGTAACTAATGCTAAGGGTGGAGTAGGTAAGACATCGACGGTTGCTAACCTTGGTGCAGCTCTTGCTTTAGAGGGTAAATCAGTCTTGCTTGTAGATTTTGATTCTCAGGGTTCATTAACCTGGCATCTTGGTTACGATCCTGATGATTATAGAGGTTTATCGATATATGAAGCTATTATCGGTAAGCATCAGTTACCTGACTCTATGATTGAGACTAAGTATGCTGTTCATCTGGTCCCCGCTAATCTTGATCTTTCAGCAGTTGAGTTGGATTTTCTTTCTGATTTTATGACTGATGGTGTTCCGTGGCAGAGCAGGTTAAGGCAGTTAGTTTATGATTACAAAGAGTATTATGATTTTGTACTTATAGATACAGGGCCTTCTTTTGGTGTTTTGACCATTAATGCTCTGGTTGCTGCAGAGGAAGTTATTATACCTTTATCATGTGACTATTTATCAATGCGTGGTTTAGGGCAGTTGATGGGCGTGTTGCGGAAGGTAAAGGATAGATGGAATCAAGAATTAACGATAGCTGGTGTTCTGGCGACCATGTATGATGGTAGAACTAAGCATTCACGAGAGGTCTTACAGGAGACAAGGAAAGCTCTGGCTGGTAAGATACTTGTATTCGATACCGTAATTCGTAAGTCTGTTAAGTTTCAGGAAGCACCGCTTGTCGGTGAACCTATAACAGTATATGACCCGGGTTTCTGGGGAAGCAAGAGTTATCGCAAATTGGCGCAGGAGGTGATTGACCTTGACAAAAAAGGACGCTAGCTTAAAGGGGCAGGGCAAAGATATTGTTGGTGTTGATAAGTTTTTTGGTACAGACTGGTCTGTTTCAGATGAACAACCAGAAGAGGTTAAACCTCTGGTTGAGGAAGGTCCTTCTATCAAGGTAATAGAACGGGAGATTGAAACTACTGAGAGAGAAAAGGCTAAAGAGACCATCTTGAATGAGGAAACTCAGTTTGTGGTATTTACACTGGCCAAAGAGACTTATGGCCTACCTGTGACTAACGTAAGAGAGATAGTCACTCTAACTAAGATTACGGCCGTTCCTAGATCGCAGGATTATGTATCAGGTATCATTAATTTACGTGGTAGTGTGGTTCCTGTTCTTAATTTTCATCGGCGTTTGGGTCTGCCTGAAACTGAAACTACCGCCCATTCTCGAATTATGGTGGTTGAGTTAGGTAAAGAGGAAGTAGGGCTTTTAGTTGATGGAGTATCTGAAGTTATTAGGATTAGTCCAGACAAGGTTGGAGCTCCCTCTGAATTATTAAGTGGTCCTGAAGGAGATTATCTAACTGGTGTAGCTAATATAGATGACCGTCTCATTCTCTTGTTGGATATCTATAGGATTCTAGATAAAAAGATAATTGTGGAATGAGCCAGTCGCACTAGACTGGAGGGTGAAAAATGGTAAATGATCTAGGTTTAAGCAAAGAGGAATTGGCTTTGTTTCTAGAGGAGACAGAGGAGCAGCTAGAGATTTTAGAGACAGATCTGATGGAGTTAGAATCTGCTGGTTACGATGAAGAAGTTGTAGCTAGGATTTTTCGTGCTGCTCATACTATTAAAGGGTCTTCAGCCACATTAGGCCATCAGCAGATGACAGCTCTAACACATGCTCTTGAAAATCTCCTTGACCAGGTGAGAAAACAGGTTATTGTTCCTGATGAAACAGTTATGCAAGCACTTTTTAGTGCAGTAGATAACCTGAGGGAGATGGAGCAAAGGCTACGAGAAAGCATGACTAATGCTAATGTGGATACAATGACCCATGACTCTAATTTGACAGAGGTCCTTAATAGTCTAAGATTGCTAGCTGAGGGTTCACTAGACTTTGTTATAAAAAGTGATGATATACATGTGGTCGAGGTTTTAGGTGATGCAGAGCTGCTTCATGCTCGTATTGCTGAAGGTGAACAGGAGGGAATGAAAGCCTTAAGTATTCTGGTTAAAATAGCTCCTGATAGTATTATGCCTGCAGTACGAGCTTATCAGATTATCCTTAATCTTGAGGAAATCGGGGAGGTCCTCTGGTCTCAGCCAACTATGCAGGAGATTGAGGCTGAGGAGGTAGGCAATGACCTTAGAATTATATTCCTGACTGACCATCCAAGAGAAACCATTCGCTCCAAACTGACTAAGATAACTGATGTCGTAGGGCTTGATATAAAGGTTTTTAATCCTAAGAAAGAAGAGAAGTCCACGACAACCAAAAGCAAAAAGGATGGGGATGAACACAGATCTGATCTTGGCAGGACTGTTAGGATTGATGTCAGTGTGCTCGATTCCTTGCTGAACATGGTTGGGGAACTAGTTATTGATCGTAATCAGCTAGCAGAAGTTATTGGTAAGGTAGGGCAGAGTGATCTTGAAGACACTAAAGATGAATTGCTCCATATCTCTAATCACCTTGGTCTAATTACTAACATGCTGCAGGAAGAAATTCTCCAGGCCAGATTATTACCAGTAGACAGGTTATTTAAGAAGTTTCCGAGAATGGTACGAGACCTTGCCAAGCAATCAAAGAAAGAAGTTGACTTCAGAATTGAGGGAGAAAACACCGAACTTGATCGTTCCATAATTGAGTATATTGGTGATCCCCTGATTCATCTATTGCGAAACGCAGTGGATCATGGTGTTGAATTGCCAGAGGAACGAGTGGCTAATGGAAAGCCAAGAGTGGCGATAATTAAACTGAGTGCTGAGCGTAAGGAAAATCAGATTGTAATTGAAGTAGCTGATGATGGTAGAGGTATTGACTCAGAATACATCAAAAACAAAGCTATAACTAAGGGGATTATCTCAACTGAGGAAGCTAGGACTCTGAGTGATGAACAGGCACTGAATCTGATTTTTGTTCCAGGATTTAGTACTGCTGAGCAGGTTAGTGAGGTATCTGGACGTGGAGTAGGGATGGATGTCGTTCGCAGGAACATCGAGAATGTAGGCGGTCGAATCGATATTCTTGCAGAAAAGGGCCAGGGAAGTACCTTTAGGATTATGCTGCCTCTAACCATGGCCACTATTCGCTCTCTTCTGATTCAGTTAGATAATAGCATTTTTGCTTTACCTCTTTCTAGTGTTCTAGAAACAATCAAGGTTGATCCTAAGGATGTACAAATTGCCAGGACAAAGGAAACTTTGATTGTTAGAGGAGAAGTAGTTCCTTTAGTTAGACTAAAAAAGTTGTTTGAGATGGAAGAAAACGCTCAAACCAAAGATGAATCTTTTTATGCTGTTTTGGTATCTGTTAATGGGAAACAAGTTGGTCTTGTGGTAGACTCTTTGTTAGGTGAACAAGAGGTAGTTATCAAGTCTTTAGGAAGTTTTCTTGGAGATGTTCCAGGAATGGCTGGTGCTACTGTCCTTGGCGATGGTACTCTAGCACTCATTCTTGATGTCTCCTCATTGTTGAAAATAGCACATGGTAGCAAGGCGGATGGTGATTGGAGGGAACTAGGTGAAGGAGCCAAGAAAAGATGAGCAACCTAGCATTATTCATGTACCTATGGGGCAGAGTTATCTCAGTAATGAAGCAAATGATGTCTTGGCGATTTTTGGCCTGGGATCATGTATAGGTTTGGTCTTGTATGAGCCCTATGCAGGTATCGGTTCTTTATGTCATATAGTTCTACCCAATATGCATAATGGTTTTGAAGATAATCCAGCTAGAGCAGCTGATAGCTGTGTACCATTTTCTTTAGACAAGATGATTAAAGCGGGAGCCAATCCCAAGTATATCTGGGGCAAGATTGTTGGCGGTGCTGCAATATTAAGTGAACGGGAATTAAGTATCGGATCTGCAATCGGAACTCAGAACATTCATTCAGTTAAGAAAGCACTCGATATTGCCGGAGTAAAGGTTATGGGCGAAGAGGTTGGTGGTAGGCTCAGTCGTAAACTCTGGTTTTATGTAGCAGATGGGAGGGTGGAGGTTAGAAGATTGGGTAAACCGGTTGAGACACTGTAAAGGGGGGCCTAGAGTATGGCACTGATTATGGTAGTGGATGATTCAGAATTTATGAGAGTACGTCTTAAGAATTTATTGACCGAAGAGGGGCATCAGGTAATTGAGGCTAGTGATGGACATCAAGCAGTAGAGATGTATAAACAGTATAAACCCGATCTGGCTTTAATGGATATCACTATGCCGGTAATGGATGGTATTGCCGCTTTAAAGGCCATCCAGGCATATGATGCAGCTAGCAAAGTAGTGATGTGTAGTGCACTAGGACAGCAATCTATGGTGATGGAAGCCATTAAGTCTGGTGCCAAGGACTTTATTATCAAGCCTTATCAAACAGATAAGATAATAGCAACAGTACGAAAGATGGTAGGATAACGGAGGGTCTTAATGGCGCAGGGACAAAGCAACGATCTTGAATTTGATTACTTCCGGGACAAGGTATTGCGCTTAACAGGCCTTGATTTGGCAGCATACAAGAACAGGCAATTGGAACGACGCCTAAAAAGCTTGTTAAATCGCCACCAGATTCCTTCCTTGAGTGCCTATGCTCGTTTGTTAGAAACAAGTCCAACTCATCTTGACGAGTTCAAGGACTTTCTCACAATCAATGTTTCAGAGTTTTATCGTAATGCAGAAAAATTTGATGAGCTCAGGGATATCTATTTAAAAGAACTACTGAAAGAAAAGAGTTCCTTAAGGATTTGGAGTGCGGGAGCCTCCCATGGGGCTGAGATTTATACTGTTGCTATGATTTTAGAGGAACTGTCACCAAAGACAAAACACTATTATCTTGGTACAGATATTGATGCTACAAGTCTTAAAAAGGCAGCTCAGGCAGAATATCTGGAAAGAGATTTGCGAGCTCTACCTGAAAGATATAAGAAGCGCTGGTTTCATCAAGCAGGGGAAAATTATCTTCTTAATCGGGAAATTGCTGGTAAGGTTACGTTTAAGCAACATAATCTTCTACAGGATTCCTACCCAGGTGAGTTTGACCTAATTCTTTGCCGAAACGTTGTTATTTATTTCACTGCAGAGGTAAAGGAACGAGTGTTTAAAGGTTTTAATAGTTCATTACGACAGAACGGTATATTGTTTATTGGTAGTACAGAGAGTATTTTTTCTCCTCGAAATATTGGATTCCAGGGGGTATCCCCTTGTTTTTATCGGAAGCTATAGTAAGGTCTGGGAGAAAGGCAAAAATAGTGACGGGGGTGCTTTAGTTGTTGAAAGTTCAGTTCATCAACCCCTTTCTAAAAGCAGCTTACCGGGTGTTAGAAGCAGAAACCGGTGCGGTGATAGAAAAGGGGAAAATGACAATTGAGGATGCATATTACACTACCAATGATATTACAAGCATGATTGGTGTCGTAGGAGATGTACAGGGTACAGTTCTTTATGGCTTTTCTGAAAAAACTGCCAAGGAATTAGTCTCTGTTATGATGGGTAAAAGAGTTGCAATCATTGATTCTCTTGCTGAAAGTGCTGTTGGTGAGCTGGGTAATATGATTACGGGTGTGGCCATGGCTGAAATGGAAAGAGCGAACTACAACTGTCGCATTTCTCCTCCCCTGCTAATCATTGGTCGTGGTAGCATGATCTCCACTTTGAGCTTTAAGAGATTAGTTATTCCTCTTAATACTCAATATGGGGAGGTGCAAATAGCTGTAGCTTTAAAAGAAAGCGAGAATGCAGGGGGTAACATTGAGGCTTTAGAGAATTAAGATCCTAAGGGGTGAGTGTTCTGAAAAGGCTGAATTATCTCAAACTGACCGCTTTGTATCTATTAGGAGCTGTTTCTGTGTATCTGGCCTTATCCTTAGACCTGCTATATGGTGGTCTTTTGCTGTTCATTGGCTTGTTAGGGACTTTTCTGTTAGCTAAAAAAGAAAGAACACAGGCCCAGGTACTTATGGATTATCAAAGCTACTTTACTCTAACTGATACTTTGCCGCAAAAACTTGAGAAGTATCCTTCGATTCGCGATTCCTGGGAGAAAAGTAAGGGGCTTAATGAAAGAATAGCTTTTCTAGAACAGGAATTGATTGATAAGACCAGTCAAATATCTCTAAGGCATGAAACAGAACTTATGAGTCTAAGAAAAGGTCTGATGGAACTGGCAAAGGAAATAGGGGAACAACACCGGTATTCTGATCGTATTTTGGAGCTAACAGGACAGGTTAATGAGGCTTTAGAGGAAATAGCGGGTGGAGCTGAAAGTCAGGCTGAAGATGTAAGCCGAACATCTCGATATACCTCTGAGATAGCAGTAGCAACAAAACAAGTTGCTGAAAACACTGATTATCTAGAAGGGATTTCTCGTAAGACAATTGAGGTTGCTGATCAAGGCGGCGCATCTGTTGATAAGACCATTGAGAAAATTGAGACAATAAAGGATTTAGTACATCAGTCTGCTGATGGAATTAGACAATTGCGTCAACATTCAGAAAACATTGGTGATTTCCTAGCAATTATCACTGAAATTGCGGAGCAAACCAATCTTCTTGCATTGAATGCAGCTATTGAGGCGTCTAGAGCAGGAGAGCACGGGCGGGGTTTTGGTGTAGTTGCTAGTGAGATTAGGAAATTAGCCGAACGGTCAAACAAGGCGACTAGGGAGATTGACAGTTTAATCAGAGAAATTCGAAAAGATACCGAAGAAGCGGTTCGCTTAATGGAGGTCAGTACGAGAGAGGTAGATGATGGGGTTCTACAGGCTCAGGATGCTGGCAGGAAGCTTGTCGAAATTGGTGAAGAGTTAAAAGCAACCTTTGCTCAGATTGAGAGTATTAAGACTAATTCATTGGAGAACTCACAAAGATTAGACGGTGTTGTTGAAGCTATTGAGAGCATGGCTGCCGTAACGGAAGAGAATGCTGCAACAACAGCTGAATTAGCCGAAGCAGATTGGTTCTCTAAAGCACTACGCGGACTTAAAGATGCTTCAGATAACTCACAAAAGCAACTGGCCGAACTCATTGCAGAACTAGACAAAATAGTAGATGAGAGCAAGAAGTGAGCCGCTTAAATGCGGCTTTTTCTCTTTTATACATAAGGGATAGGAATTAGTCTGCTTATGCTTCTGCAGGAGTTGATACCTGAGCTCCATGTAATAGCCGTATCTCATCATGGGTCAAGCTAGGGGATATACTAATAGTGATATGGCCTAAGTGCTGGAGAATCATTGATTAAATGTGATAGAATGTTTGGGAAGTCACAAAGGCTTACTATTAGTTAGAGCAGCGGTATGATATCAAGTAGTTTTGGAAAATCGCTGCTAATAAGGGGGAACAGTAATGGAAAAAAGGGCACAAATAGGTGTCTTTGGAGGTTCAGGATTCTATAGTTTTCTTGATGGGGTTGAAGAGGTTGTTGTAGAGACTCCGTATGGAGCACCAAGTGATAAAATTGCTCTCGGTAGGGTAGGGGATAAGAGGGTTGCCTTCTTACCACGTCATGGTAAGGATCATCGTTTGCCACCGCATATGATTAACTACAGAGCTAATCTCTGGGCCATGCATTCATTGGGGGTAGAAAAGATAATCGGCCCTACTGCGGCAGGCAGTTTACAACCTGAGATTAAGCCTGGTCATTTTGTAGTGTCTGACCAGATTGTCGATCGAACTAGCGGTAGGAAAGATACTTTCTATGATGGTCCAATAACTACCCATCTTAGTTTTGCTGAACCCTATTGTCCTGACATGAGACAGATTGCTTTAAGTAGTGCTAAGGACCTAAATATTACCGCCCATGATGGTGGTACTATGGTTGTTATTCAGGGTCCTCGTTTTTCCACTAAAGCAGAGAGTCGCTGGTTTAGCTCACAGGGCTGGCATGTGATTGGTATGACTCAGTATCCAGAGGTCCTACTAGCTAGAGAACTAGGTATGTGTTATGTTAATATTGCTTTAATAACTGACTATGATGCAGGATTGGAAGACCATCCTGATGTGGAAGCAGTTACTCATGCAGAAGTTCTTAAGGTATTTAATGACAACAATGACAAGTTAAAAGATCTTCTTTTCGAAATTATTAGAAGAACACCTGAGGAAAGAACCTGTAGCTGTCTGACAACATTAGAGATTGCCAGAAGTGCAGGACATTAATAAAGAGGGGGACAATCGAGGGCGCTGAAAAAGATACTACTTTTATTGAAGTTTTCATTGCAGTAATAGCGAAAAGACTAGATGTACCCATTTCTTGGGCGAATCTAGTCTTTTTCTCGCTTTCCTTGGGCTTCAGAGT
>DYGY01000010.1 GCA_020724425.1 Thermaerobacter marianensis | reverse complement strand
TAAGGTGGCTAGGCCGATAGCACCGAGCAATGTAAAAACGGTAGTGGCGCTTAAAGTTATCCGCCACACATGAAACCGGTATAGCCAACTAAGCCGAATTTTTTCAAGGCGATGCAAATCCCCTAGACGCACCACCCATATGGGGGCTTTTTGTATGCATTCAAATCGTGTAATATAAAGGGCATATGGAAGGTGGTATTAATTATGGGAAAAAGAGTGGTTGCTGTTGTTTTTTCTGGTGGATACCCTAAGACTGAGATAGAGACTGAGATGGTAGCTATACATAAACAAATGGTTCTTGATAAGATTGAGACCATGAAACAGGTACCAGAGTTAGCTGAAGTACTTTTGGTAACCAGTCATGAGGATTTAATTGAACCAGCAAGGCAACTTGGTGCTAGGGTCTGTCAAGATAACCCCACTGTTTCTTTTAGTTTTGGTTCTCGCCTATATGAGGTTACCAGGGAATATGCTGATGATGCCATTATCTATACAGGAGGAGTTGCTGGACCATTGCTTTCTGTATCTGACTGGCAGTGGGTGGCCTCTACTCTGCTTGCACAAGAAGTGGCTGTGATGGTGAATAATCCTGTTTCAGCTGATATTGTAGGCTATACTCCTGGTAGTCTCTTAACTTCAATTCAACTACCTTCTAGAGACAATTTCCTAGGCTATCTCCTTAAAGAAGCAGGAGCTCCCCGCATAATGATGCCTAATGTTGCTCAGGTTAATTTTGATATTGATACACCTACTGATATTCTAATCTTAAGTCTCCAAAAAAATCTAGGTTTTAGAACTCGCAAGGCCTTAGATGATTGGGGACAGAACACCGAGAGACTATTAAAAGCACAAAAGACCTTTCAAGAGAAAGGTGCAGAAATCTTTCTTGCTGGTAGGATAGGTGCTCCTTTAATTGCCTATCTTAATGCTAATTTTAAGGTTCGTCTTCGCCTTATCTCTGAGGAAAGGGGAATGAAAGCACTAGGAAGAGAAGATAGCGGGGAAGTGCGTTCTCTTCTAGCTTTATTACTTAAAGGAATGTCAATCGAAGAATTCTTTATCTTTCTTGCAGAGACAAGCTCTGCTGCCTTTATTGATACTCGGGTTCTCTTTGCCCATTGGCAGGGTATTAGTGCTGCAGATAGATACTATTCAGATTTGGGTCTAATAGACAAGATACAGAATAAAAAAGTCAAACAATTTACAGAAGCAACTTTAGTTGCTGGAATACCGGTTATCCTCGGTGGACATTCGCTGGTTTCCGGAGGTCTTAGGCTTCTCACTGAACCTTTGCTTGAACAAACTCCCACCATCCCAGTACTTCCAGGTCAGATGTGAATATAAAACCATGCAGGATTTGTGTTAATGGAGTAGAACTTTAACCAATTAGTGCTATTAAATACAGAGGTGGTTTTTCTTATGGCAAAAGCGGTATTGGAAGGACAGTATGAACAGGCATTAAGGCGACTAGTTGATGTACTTGCGGTTAAGGTTATCTTAAATACTGATGGTGCCATAGAAACAATTCGTCTTTTGGTTAGTAACAGCAGGGATTCCAAACAGGTAGCTAAAGATGTATTATCTGTGCTTTATGCCCAGTACCACCTCCAAATAGATGTAGAAAGAGTTAAGGTAGTTAGATTAGATGATCCTAGAGATTTAACAGGTCCAGGCCGATTTGGCCTGCTATCAATAACTATTCAAAATCAAGATCTGAACGCCATAGTGCAGGTTAAGCTTGGTCATCAGGGTGAAGAATTGCTCGCAACAACAGAGGGCATCTCAACAAAGAACAATCTCTACAGGCTAATAGCTGAAGCAACAGTGGAAGCCGTATCAGACTATTTTGCTTCAACAAGCTTTTTCCATGTGGATGACATAAAGATTATTGAACTTAGTGGCAAAGAACTAGTGATTGTTAGCGTAGGAATCTTAAGCAGTTCTGGAGAAGAACTCCTCTCAGGTTCAAGCTTTTCTAAAGGTGACCTGAAGGAGTCCGCCGCTAGAGCTACTCTAGATGCTCTAAACAGGCGGTTACGTATTGGTTAAGTTTGGATCGGCGATGTTTTAATCCTCTAAATTAAAAACCTTTCACAGCGGAGACATCTCTTCTTGTTAAGCGAAACGAGAAGGGACGATTGATGGGAGGTAACAAACCATGGCTAGAATTCTTGTTATTATGGGATCTTTATTGGCCCTAATCTTGGCCGGAGGAGCAAGCTTTAAGGTAGGTTAATCTGCAACATTCGCCGATCCAAGTCTAGTTTGGAGGGATATTGTTGAAAAGAAACATGCTCTTATTTTACACATCAATTCTTATGACTACGGTTTTAGCTTTAGCTATTTTAATAGTGAACCCTCCACGTTTTGACTTAGAAGTGTTTTTCGTATTTATATTCTTTTTTGTGTTGACCTTGGGTGCCGAAGCAATGCCAGTGCGTCTACCTAGAGGCGATGGTAGCGTCTCTGTTAGTTTTGCAATTATTTATGCTTATATCTTGTTATATGGAATTAGTTTAGGTGTATTGCTAGCAACTGTTGGAACACTGAGCAAGAGAGAGATAACTGGAAAAGTTGCATGGCATGCCGTGGTATTTAACCGGGCTCAATTGGCAGTATCAGCGGCTACAGCCGGATATGTGTTCTTATTATTGGGTGGTCAAATAGGATATCTGGATTTAACGTTCAGCAACCTTATTGCAATTACAGTTGGCGGATTTGCTTATATGTTCGTTAACGCTACACTAGTGACATTGTACCTAGCGCTTTTAGAAAAAGTAGATTTCACCAGAATGTGGTTATATAACATTCAGTGGGCTATTCCTAATTTTGCAGCTTTAATACCTCTAAGCTATTTGATAGCTGTTATTTATGATATTACTGGAGTTCCAGGACTAATATTATTCCTCTTCCCTCTTTTGTTGGCTAGACATGCTTTCCAGAGATACATGGATATGAGGGAGGTATATATCAATACTATTAGTTCTTTGACTAGGGCGTTGGAAGCTAAGGATGCATATACATATGGGCATGGTGATAGGGTTAGTTTTTTGGCTAAGAAGATTGGTAGGAAGATGAATTTGAGTGAAAGTGATGTGGAAGTTTTAGGGTATGTTGGGGTGTTGCATGATATAGGTAAGATTGGTGTTAAGGATGGGATTTTGAATAAGCCGGGCCCTTTTACTGGTGAGGAGTTTCGGGAGATGAAAAAGCATCCTGAGATTGGGGCAGAGATTCTTAAAGGGGTTAGTTTTTTGGGGAATGGCTCGAAGTGGGTTAAGTATCATCATGAGAGGCTTGATGGTAGTGGTTATCCAGATGGGTTGATTGGTGATAATATTCCGTTGGGGGCAAGGATTATTGCGGTGGCTGATGCTTTTGATGCTATTATGTCTGACCGTTCATATAAGAAGGCTAGGGGTTTGGATTTTGCAGTTAGGGAGTTGGAGGCTAATGTAGGTACTCAGTTTGATGGTGGGGTGGTTGCTGCGCTTAAGGCTGTTCTTGAAGATCCTGAGAGTGCTAAGCAGGTTATTGAGAGAAAGGTGCCGATTGATAGTGCGGTGATGGCTATGGCTGCTACGGTGGAAAAAGGCGAGGGGGATAGTCATGTTTAGATTGTCTTTTGTGTTAGCTTTGGTTGTGGGTTATTTAAGAGGAGGATCTTTCAGGGGTTTCCTGGAGGTTGAGTTTTATCGGGTTGGCTGGATTTTTGCAGGTTTTGGTTTGCAGTTGGGTTTGCATTTAGGTGGTAGTTATGGGTGGGAATGGCTGTTTCCTTATGCTGCATATGTGCATATAATTTCTTATGGTTTCATTTTCTATGCTCTTGTAGGTAACCTACATTTGCGTGGGATGAAGAGTATGTTTGTGGGGACTATCCTAAATTTCATCCCTATAACTACTAATGGTGGAAAGATGCCGGTGTCTGCTGAGGGTTTGGAGGCTACTGAGCAGGCGGATTTGATACCTATTCTGGCTAATGGTGAGTCTTTGACACATCAGTTGGTGGATGATAGGACTAATTTTGTTTTTCTAGCTGATGTATTGAGTATTCCAAGGCCTTTTCCTATTCCTACTGTTTTTAGTATAGGGGACTTGTTGTTGATTATTGGGGTGTTTGTTATAATTCAAGATATTATGTTAAAGAAGCCAAGGTGATTTGCAGTTAGAGTTTGTGAGTGTTAAAATTAAATGATATTTAATAAAAGGTTACACCTTTAGTTAAGGGGTGTTTTTTGTGTTTAATCTGTTAAAGAATTTGTTTAATTACAATGAGAAAGAGTTAAAGCGTATAGCAAAGATTGTTGAGCAGGTAAATGCTTTGGAAGCAAAGATTAGTGAGTTGAGTGATGAGGAACTTAAGGCTAAGACACCTGAGTTCAAGGAGCGACTTGCTAAGGGAGAGACTCTTGATGATCTGCTACCTGAGAGCTTTGCTGTTGTCAGGGAGGCATCTAAGAGGGTTCTTGGTATGCGGCATTTTGATGTGCAGTTGATTGGTGGTATTGTGCTTCATGAGGGTAATATTGCTGAGATGAAGACTGGTGAAGGTAAGACGCTGGTCGCTACTTTACCTGCGTATCTTAATGCTTTAACCGGTAAGGGTATCCATATAATAACTGTGAATGATTATCTCGCTAAGCGTGATAGTGAATGGATGGGCCAGATCTATAAGTTTATGGGTTTAAGTGTTGGGTTGATTGTTCATGGTTTGAGTTATGATGAACGGCAAGTAGCTTATGGTTGTGATATTATCTACGGTACTAATAATGAGTTTGGGTTTGACTATTTAAGAGATAATATGGCTTTAGCCAAGGATTTTTTGGTGCAGAGAGAGTTAAATTACGCTATTGTTGATGAGGTTGATAGTATCCTTATTGATGAGGCGAGAACTCCGCTGATTATTTCAGGGCAGAGTGATAAGCCGACTGATTTATATTATCAGTTTGCTCAAATAGTTAAGAACATGAAAGAGGGAGAGGACTATACTGTTGATGAGAAGGCTCACAGTGCCATGCCTACCGAGC
Organism: Thermaerobacter marianensis; assembly: GCA_020724425.1. Classification (GTDB taxonomy): domain Bacteria; phylum Bacillota; class Sulfobacillia; order DVGY01; family DVGY01; genus DVGY01. The sequence continues at coordinate 56,442 of DYGY01000010.1, read as the reverse complement.
AGGGTATTGCTAAGGTAGAGAAGATTATGGGTGTAGATAATCTTTATGATGATGAGCATATGGATCTTTCTCATTACTTGAATCAAGCATTAAAGGCTAAGACCTTGATGCATCGTGATCAGAATTATGTGGTTCATGAAGGGCAGATAGTCATTGTTGATGAGTTTACCGGAAGGCTAATGTTTGGTAGGAGATATAGTGATGGGCTGCATCAGGCTATTGAGGCTAAGGAAGGGGTTAAGATTGAGCAGGAGTCTCAGACTCTAGCTACAATCACTTTCCAGAACTATTTCCGGATGTATAGTAAGTTGTCTGGTATGACCGGTACTGCTTTAACTGAAGAAGAGGAATTTAACAAGATTTATGGTCTTGATGTTATCGTAATTCCAACTAATAAGGATATGGTTCGTGTTGATTATCCTGATGTTATCTATCAGACAGAAGAGGCAAAGTTCAGAAATGTTATTAAAGAAATCAAGAGTTGCCATGAGACGGGTCAACCTGTTCTGGTAGGTACCATAACTATTGAGAATTCAGAGAAGTTAAGCAGGCTCTTGGATAAGGCAGGTATTAAGCATGAGGTTTTGAATGCTAAGCATCATGAGCGTGAGGCGGAGATTGTTGCTCAAGCAGGTAGGTATGGAGCTGTTACTATCGCGACTAACATGGCTGGTCGTGGTACTGATATCATTCTTGGTGGTAATCCAGAGTTTCTAGCGAAACACCAGTTGCGGAAGTTTGGCTATGAAGATGACCTTATTGCTTTAGCTAGTAGTGAGTATGTTCCTGAGGGTGCTGGTGAAGAGCTAATAGAGGTAAGAAACAAGTTTATTGAACTTGAGAAGAGGTACCGTGGGGAGACTGCTGAGGAAAGAGAAAAGGTTGTACAGGTAGGTGGCTTGCATATTATCGGTACGGAGAGACATGAGAGTCGTCGTATTGATAATCAGTTAAGGGGACGTTCTGGTAGGCAGGGGGATCCTGGTTCTTCTCGTTTCTATATTTCTCTTGAAGATGATTTGATGCGTCTTTTTGGTTCGGATAACATTGCTAGTTTGATGGAGAAGCTTGGTGTGGATGAGGATGAACCAATTGAGCATAATCTGGTTACTAAAGCGCTAGAAAATGCGCAAAAGAGAGTTGAAAGTCGTAACTTTAGTATCAGAAAGCGTGTGCTAGAGTATGACGATGTTATGAATAAGCAAAGAGAGGTCATCTATGAACAGAGAAGGGATCTTCTCTTTAGTACTGATCTTCGAGGCTATATCTTTGATATGCTAGATGATAGTATCTCTGAGGCAGTAGGTCTTTATCTTAATGAGGATATGGAACCTGAGGATTGGGATGTACAGGGACTTCTTGATTTTGTGAATTCTAATATTTTACCTGTTGGCTATATTCAGGCTGAAGATTTCAAGGGTCTTAGTCCTAAAGAGATTGAAGAGAAACTTATTAATGATGCTAGGGCTTTTTATGATGAGAGAGAGAATCTTGTAGGTTCTGAAAGAATGAGAGAGATTGAAAAGGTTATCTCTTTAAAGGTTGTTGATGGCAAGTGGATGGATCATCTTGATGCCATGGATGATTTACGTGAGGGTATTGGTCTTAGGGCTTATGGACAGAGAAACCCCCTTATTGAGTATCAAAGAGAAGCCTATGATATGTTTAATGGTATGATTCAGTCTATTAAGGAAGATATAGTCAAGTATATGTTTAAGATTCATATTGAGCCAAGAGGTGAAGGTCCAATTGGTTCAAAGCGTCCTGGTTTTAAGAATATGAAGTATGAAAGGGCAGCTCTTAGTGGGACTATGAGCAGTGCTCCATTAATGGATGGTCCTCAGGCTGAAGAACCAGCAAAGCAGGAACCAGTTAGAGTAGAGAAGGTTGGACGAAATGAGCCATGCCCGTGTGGCAGTGGTAAGAAGTATAAGCATTGTCATGGTAGGGATTAATAGGAGGTATTTTTGATGATGGAACTAGGTAAGGAATTGCAAAGGTTGTGGCAGGAATTACATGAACTAAGGAGGTCTCTTTGACTTAGAGAAGAGACAGGCTGAAATTGATAGATTGAGTGAGATAATGACCCGATCTGACTTCTGGGATGATCAAAGACAGGCTCAAAAGGTGATTAAGGAAATTAATGCTTTAAAGTCACCTATTGATCGTTGGCATGAGTTAGAAAGGCGGATTGAGGATAGTCTTATGCTTCTAGAGTTAGCTAGTGAAGAGGATGATGCTGAAACTCTAGAAGAAGTTCAGAGAGAAACAGACAAGCTGCAAAAAGAGTTTAGAGAATTTGAGCTGGCTTTGCTTTTGAACGGGGAGTATGACAGGAACAGTTGTATTTTGTCTTTACATCCAGGGGCTGGGGGAACTGAGTCTCAGGATTGGGCTGAGATGTTGATGCGTATGTATACTCGCTGGGCCGAGAAGAAGGGTTTTTCTGTAGAGGTACTAGACTATCTTGAAGGTGAAGAAGCTGGTATTAAGAGTGTAACTCTTTTGGTTAAGGGCGAGTATGCCTATGGTTTTTTACATGCAGAGAAGGGTATTCATAGGTTAGTACGAATCTCTCCTTTTGATTCTTCTGGGAGAAGGCATACATCTTTTGCTAGTGTGGATATTCTGCCAGAAATCAGTGAAGATGATGGTATTGTCGAACTTAAGGCTGATGAGTTAAGGATTGATACTTATAGGGCTAGTGGTGCTGGTGGTCAGCATGTTAACAAGACGGATTCAGCCATTAGAATTACTCATATACCTACAGGCATTGTTGTTCAGTGTCAGAATGAGAGGTCTCAGCATAAGAACAAGGAAACAGCTATGAGAATTCTTATGGCTAGGCTTGTGGAAAAACAGAGGGAAGAAAAAGAGAAGGAATTGGCGGAATTAAGGGGAGAACAGACTGATATAGGCTGGGGGAATCAGATAAGGTCATATGTTTTCCATCCATACTCAATGGTTAAAGATCATCGGACTGAGGTTCAGGTTGGTAGTGTGCAAAATGTTATGGATGGAGATATAGATGAATTTATCTATGCTTTTCTGGAAGAAAAGGCCAAGAAGATGTAGGTATTCTTTGTAAGGGGGTTATCCCGTGAAGAAAATGTTGCGTCTGGTGTTGGTTTTGTTGGTTCTTCTTTTGATTCTGAATTTCTCGTTACCCTATGTGCTGGAATCTGGGACTAGGAAGGTATTAAGCAATATGGTTCCTGATTTGAGTGATTATGAGTTAAGTGTCAGTTCGGCTCCAAATCTAGCTGTTCTCTGGGGAAGGTTTGATGAGATACAGTTTAAGAGTGATGATCTGGTTTTTGGCGGTTTGCGTTTTGAGAGTGTTGATATTCTTGTAGAGAATGTTCTAGTTGATATGGGTATGCTCTTTTCTGAGCAAGAGCTGGTTTTTAAGAACAGTGGCGATATTACGGGGCATATTTTCTTTACAGAAGATGATCTAAATGGGTTTATGCTTAAAGAACATCGTTTAATTAAACAGTCTGTTCTTGAGATTAGGGAAGGTCTCATGGTTATTAAGGGATTCCTGAGTTATGAGGGTAAGGAGTATGAATTGGTAGTCCTAGGGGATTTTGTTGTCGGTGATCAGGGGAGCAAAGTGAGCTTTGTGGCTCATGAATTGACTCTAGATGGCTTAAAGCTACCAGAAGACTTGGAGAGTAATCTTTTGGAGATGCTTGAGCTTGATAGTTTGGCAATTAATTTAAGAGATTTTGATGTTCCCATTGTTTTTGAAAAGGTAGAGCTTGTGGATGGTGGCTTAAATGCTAGTATCCGTAGTGTTGGAGGTAATTAGATGGCAAGGAAGCAGGTAGAGATACTGGGCATCCCTATTGATAGATCCTCACGGCAGGAACTATTGCAGCAGATACGTGAGGAAGTGAGGGAAAACAGAGTGAGGGGTCAGCACTCGTTGCTGGCAACACCTAACCCTGAGATTATTTATGCTGGTGGAAAAGATCTGGTTCTTGGCAGAGCTTTACGTTCTGCCAGATTTTGTGTACCGGATGGTATAGGTGTTGTCTGGGCAGCTAAGATGAAGGGTTGTCCTGTTGCTGAGAGAATCCCAGGCATTGAATTGATGGAAGACATATTAGAGATGGCCTCTAGGGATGGACTTAAGGTGTATTTTCTTGGGACAAGACCTGAGAATATGGAGGCTGCGGTTAGCAGTATTAAGCAGAGGTTTCCTGACTTAAGGATAGCTGGTTATCATCACGGGTACTTTACTCCTGATGAGGATAAATTGGTTGTCGGTGCAGTAGCGGCAAGTGAGGCAGATATTCTTTTTGCAGGTATGGGTGCTGAACGGGAGTTAAAGTGGTTGTATAAGTATTTGCCTGCGCTTGATGTGCCTTTGGCTATGGGAGTTGGCGGTAGTTTTGATGTTTTTGGTGGTGTGGTTTCTAGGGCACCTAAGTGGATGATTAAACTTAATCTGGAGTGGTTATATCGTTTGCTAAAGGAACCCTGGCGCTGGCGTAGACAGTTGGTCTTGCCTTTGTTTGTAGGGCTCATTTTATGGGAGAAGTGGTTTAGTTCAAAGGAGAAAGGATGTTAGTGAATGGTTGAAAAGGATCTGGCTTTGGAAGACAAGGCTAAAGTCTTAAGGAAACACATTGTGAAAATGATAGGGGAGGCTGGATCGGGTCATCCAGGGGGTTCTCTCTCAGTGATAGATATAGTTACTGCGCTGTATTTTGAGGTTATGAAGGTGAACCCAGATGATCCGAAATGGCCTGATAGAGACAGGTTTATCTTGAGCAAGGGTCATGCTGCACCTGCTCTTTATGCAGCTTTAGCTGAAAAGGGTTTCTTTCCAGTTGAGGATCTTTTGGGACTAAGACAAGTTGATAGTCATCTGCAGGGTCACCCGGATTTGAAAAAAACCCCTGGTGTTGAGGTATCAACAGGGTCCTTGGGGCATGGACTTGCTGTGGCTAATGGGATGGCTTTAGCGGGCAAGTTAGATAAGAGTACTTATCGGGTTTATGTAGTATTGGGTGATGGTGAGCTGCAAGAGGGTTCGGTTTGGGAAGCTGCTATGGCTAGTGCTCATTACAAGCTTGACAATCTGGTAGCTATTCTTGATTATAATGGGTTGCAGATTGATGGACCTGTTGAAGAGGTTATGGATTTAGGTGATGTTGGTCTTAAATGGCAGGCTTTTGGTTGGCATGTAATCTCTATAGATGGTCATGATTTTGAACAGATTCTAAATGCTTTTAAGGAAGCTGAAACCATTAAAGATAGACCCACAATGATTGTTGCTCATACAGTCAAGGGTAAGGGTGTTTCTTTTATGGAACATGGAGTGGAATGGCATGGAACAGCTCCTAATGAAGACCAGGTTAAAAAGGCCCTGGATGAACTAGCGTAAGGGAAGGGTGTAGATATATGAAAGCAACTCGTGATGCCTATGGTGAGGCTTTAGTACAATTAGGTGAACGGAAAGATATTGTGGTTTTGGATGCGGATTTATCAAAGTCAACTAAGACAGCTACTTTTGCTAAGGTGTTTCCTGAGAGATTCTTTAATATGGGAATTGCTGAGGCCAATATGATGGATACAGCTGCAGGCTTGGCTTTGAGTGGCAAGGTTCCTTTTGCCAGTACTTTTGCAGTGTTTGCTGCGGGCAGGGCATTTGATCAGGTAAGGAACACTATTTGCTATCCAGGGTTAAATGTTAAGATTGCGGCTACTCATGCAGGTATAACTGTTGGTGAGGATGGGGGTTCCCATCAGGCTATTGAAGATATTTCCTTAATGAGAACCCTTCCTAATATGACCGTTATTGTTCCTGCAGATGCTATCGAGGCAGAACAGGCTGTTAAGAAAGCAGCTGAGATTAATGGACCGGTATATATTAGGTTAGGGCGTTCTGGTGTTCCTGTTGTTCATCCGGAAGACTATGATTTTCGGATTGGGAAGGGCAACCTATTAGCTGATGGTACTGATGTGACTATTGTGGCTACGGGAATTATGGTAGCTGAAGCATTAGAGGCTAAGAAGATATTAGAACAAGAAGGTATTTCTGCTGCTGTTGTTAATATTGCAACTATTAAGCCAATTGATAAGGAGTTGCTAGTTTCAATGGCAGGAAAGACTGGTGCTATGGTTACTGCAGAAGAACATTCCATTATTGGTGGTTTGGGTAGTGCAGTAGCTGAGGTATTAAGTGAGGAGTATCCTGTTCCTCTTAAAAGGGTTGGTGTAAAGGATGTTTTCGGGCGGTCAGGTAAGCCTAAGGAATTACTTGAATACTATGGTCTAACGGCTAAGAACATAGCTATTGCAGCAAAAGAAGTACTTTCTAAGAAGAGAGGTTAAGTAGTTGGTTAAGCTTGAAGAAAAGGAACAGAGAAATATGGGGAACTGGATTATCCAGTTCCTCTGGTTAGTTATTGCGCTGGGATTAGTAGCATCTTTGTTCACTATTGGGCAGCGAGAGATGATTCTAGAGAGATCTAAAGAGGTAGAGATGGCTTTAGATTATGATCTCTTTGTTAGAGTAGCTTCAGAGAATGGTATGGATTCCTCTGAGGCTTTAGAAGAGTTTAAAGAGGCTGGGATAACTACTCTGTTCATCAAGGAACCAACGTTAGCGAGACTAGAAGAACGGGGATTAGTTGATATTCGTTCTGGTGAAGAACTGTTAGAAGATTTGATGTTAGCTGGTGAGGTTCTTGATTTTGAGGTTAGTGGTCAATCTTTATATGTTCAAGGGTATGCAGATGGACTAACTGATTGGTTATATGAAGCCTTTCTAAAGAGGATGGAACCAGAGAGGGTGGATTTAGTTAGTATAGGTGATCTTAAGTTGCTTGTCTTGTTGCCTGATCCCGGTAGCTTACCTCCGGGATATGTTCAACCAAAGACAACTGGTTACAAGGGGCCGTATAACAAGCAGGTAATGGAGATGAATCTTGGGTTAAATATCTGGGATTTGGAATTGACTGATAGTCTTGATTTCTATAGGGTTGTGCAGTTAGAAAACTACTCTGATGTTTCCCTAGAGGATATTGAAAATATCTTTGCTGAGTTAGGGAAGTATGAGATTGAGACAATATATTTTGGGCAGAATGAGGTTTTGGGTTATCCTGACCACATAGAAGAGGTTGGGAAGTTGGTAAAAGAGGGTAACTACAGGGTTACTTATGTGGAGAATCTGTCCCCTATAGGAATGCAAGCTTTAGCTAAGGAGATAGATTATGAAGTCATTAGAGGACATGCCATGTTTCCAGGACAGAGTTCATCTAGTATTCGCTTAGCTGCTAAAGATAGGAGTATCGGTCTTTTTATTAATTCAAGCTTCTCGAGTCTACAGGGACGTTCAGGCTTTACTCCAGATACGGTTAGAGAGATGAGAAAAGGTCTGCAAAGTGCAGGCTATGACTTTGGGAAGGCCGAGGCTTTTAGAGAATATGAACCTGTAAGGTGGATGAATCTTTTGACAGGTGCTGGTCTATTAGCTGGTTTCGCCTTGCTTTTCTTATTAATCTGGAGGAGTTTCTTTGGGAGCAGGTTGGTCTGGTTATCCTTATTAGGCTGGTTAGCAGGGGTTAGTCTGCTGGTGTATGGTTTAAGTCCGTTTAGGGATATTGTTGCTTTTCTTGGAGCTGTTAGTTTTCCGGTTTTGGGTATATATTCAGCATCGAGAGTGTTTCCTCGTTTGAGGATTAGGGCTTCACTGGCAGCCATTGTTTCTTTAGTTGTGGGTAGTATGGTGACATTGATGGGAGCACTTTTGCTCAATGGATATCTAGGTAGTGTGGATTATGTTTTGGGGTTTGAGCAATTTGTCGGTATTAGATTGGCTCTGGTGGTTCCTGTTTTGCTAACAGGGTTATTGGTTTCTAGTAGCTATTCATTCCTGCCAGACGCAAAGAGTATTAAGAGATTATGGAATCATCGGATTAGTATTGGTCAGTTGTCTGTAGTATTGCTTTTTGCTATTGCTGCTCTGGTGATGGTACAGAGATCTGGTAATCTGTCTTTAATACCTGTTGGCGATTTGGAGTTGCAGATTAGGCATTTTCTTGAGGATACTTTAGCTGCTAGACCAAGAACCAAGGAGTTTTTGCTTGGACATCCAGCTTTGATTATGGGGCTTCTGTTTGGTTTGCAGGGCTGGAAACATCTAGAGTCATTGTTCTTGGTTGTAGCTGCTATTGGTCAGGCTTCTTTGATGAATACTTTTATGCATACACATACACCCTTGGGGATTAGTCTCTTGAGGACTTTCAATGGTGTTTGGCTAGGTATTCTTCTTGGTTTAGTGGCAGGGTGGATTTTAGTCTGGATATTTAAGCGCATTGTAATTCTTTATGAGCAGCAGGGTTAGGGAGGTATACTAGTGAGATTAACTGAAAGATGGAAAGATAATAGGTGGTTGGTTCTCTTTGTTGTCTTGGGTCTGCTAGCGGGTTTATGGCAGTATCTAGAACGCTTTGAGGCTGAATATGCTAACAAGACTGTGGAACTAGCCATTGACCTTGATGAATATATGGCTTTTGCAAGGTCAGAAGGTTATGAGCTAGAAGAGGTCTTGAGTGAACTTAAGAGTGCGGGTGTTACCTCGGTTGCTGTTCCTGAAGTTACTCCTAGGAGGCTTGTGGATCAGGGTAAGGCCACTTTGGTTACTGGAGAACAGCTTGTTGGTTGGTATGTAACCGGTAAAGAGATTGCTGATATTATGGATGTTCTGGCCAAGGAAGGTAGGGTTAAAGAGAATGCCACTTATATGTTAGTTCAGGACACGGAGCTAGCTGATTGGTTGGAAAGCTCCTTTGAGAAGAGACTACCTTTGGCTAAATGGCGTGTTCATAAACAGGAGGATTTACAGACTATTGCCTTTGAGCTTGATTATGGTTTACATACGGTTAGGGGTCTTAATTTAGGACTAGCTGAACATGAGCTAAATATGGTTAGGGATATGGGTTTTCTCTTGATCCCTAGGGTTAGCAATTATGATGGGGTATCTGCAGAAGAGATTGAAGCTACGTTGGATTATTTGAGTGAATATGAATTAGGTACCTTGATTTTTGGTGGTAATGAAGTGTTGGGGTATCCTGATTATCTGGACACTACAGCGCGGGTAATGTCTGAGCATGATATGAGTTTTGGGATGGTTGAAGCGGTTGATTTGTTGGGTCATAGACGGCTATTTGGACAGGAGAAGTTAGCTAATCTTCTAGATTATCAGGTAGTTAGGGTATATAGTATGTCTTTTGAGTATATGGCTCAGCTATCAGATGAAGAGGTTAGCAGGATTCTTTCTCAGAGTGCCTTTGAAAGAAATATCCGGGTTTTGTATTTGAGACCCTTGTATAATGCCGATGATCGTTTAGGTAGTAATGTGGGGTATATATCTAAGATTCATGATCGGTTAATTGATAATGGGTTTAATGTGGGCAAGGCATCTACTCTTAAACCCATAGAGGTGTCTTTTTCAATCAGTTTGATGGTGATGTTGGGTACTTTTGCGGCAGCGTTACTTGTCTTGGATTTTCTTGTGGATACTAAGCGTTATCGATATTGGTTGTTTATTGCGGGTAGTTCCCTTATAGTTGGGCTTTCGTTGACCTCTCTGTATGGGTTATTGGTTAAGGGTATGGCTCTTTTGGCAGCAATAGTTTTGCCTACATTAGGGTTAATCTGGCTTTTGCGATACTGGAAGCAGTTAATGGTGAGTGCTGGTGGGCATTTTCTGGTTTCCGGTATTTTAGCGAGTCTTGTTGCCTTAGGCTTTTCTCTGACAGGTGGCGTTTATGTAGCTGCACTATTGGGTGACATCAGGCATATGTTAGAGATTGAGTTCTTTAGAGGTGTTAAACTCTCATTTGTGCTGCCTTTTGTTCCAGCTACTGTTCTGTACATCAAGTATTTTGGTATTGGTAGGGAGCCTAAGGCTGAAGGAAACTATTCTTTATGGCAGGAGGCTGCCCTATTCTTAAGGAAGCCTGTGACTGTTGGTCACTTAGTTCTCTTAGGTGTTGTCTTGGTAGCTGGACTCTTGTATATAGTTCGTAGTGGTAATGTGGCTGGGGAAATGCTTCTGCCTTTTGAGCGAGAGTGGAGATCTTTCCTAGAGACCACATTTATGGCAAGACCACGGAACAAGGAGGTTCTTGTAGGTTATCCTGGTATACTGCTAGGAACCTATTTGGCTTGGAGACGCTGGCCATCAATGATATATCTGTTTGTAATTATGGCTGGAATGGGTATGGTATCTGTTGTGAACTCCTTTGAGCATATTAGGACTCCTGTGATGTTTTCAACTCTAAGGAGTCTATATGGTTTTGGCTTAGGTGTGGGTTTGGGTGTCTTGCTAGTGTTAGGCTTTCATTATATAGTTAAGATGTATGTCCAGAAAGAGGGGTCTAAAGAGTGAAGACGGTTGTTTTATCCGGGTATTATGGTTTTAACAATGCGGGGGATGAGGCAATTCTTGCAGCAATACTCAGGGGTCTTAAAGAAAGTCAAGAAGATCTCCGGTTTATTGTTTTGTCTGCGAATCCGGAAAGAACAGCTAGGGAGCATGGTGTCGAGGCCTATTCTCGTTTCAGTATCTGGCAAATTCTACAGGCTGTATGGCAAGCAGATCTTTTGATTAGTGGCGGCGGTAGTTTGCTGCAGGATGTAACTGGCGGTTTTAGCATCCCATATTATCTAAGTGTGGTAAAGTTAGCCAAGCTACTAGGTAAGAGGGTTATGTTTTATGGTCAAGGTGTTGGACCTGTTGAAAGACCTTCAAGCAGGATGTTAGTTAAGAGAGTGGCTAATTCGGTTGACCTCATTACCGTTAGAGATAAGGAATCTGAACAGTTGCTAGAGGAACTAGGGGTATATGATACCGAGATTGTCGTGACTGCTGATCCAGTTTTCCAGTTACCCTGTGGGGATAAGGAGAGGATACAGCCCTTGCTAGCAAGGTATGACCTTAAGGGACCATTGATTGGTCTTTCCTTGAGACAGTGGCCAGAGGTTAATACTGATCTTGAACTATTGGCTGGTGAACTAGATAGTTTCCTTGAGAGAACTGGAGGTACAGGAGTTTTTGTAGCCATGCAATATCCTGCAGATCTAAATATATCTAAAGAATTAGCAGGATTGATGAAAAGCAGGGTAGTCGTAGTTCAAGAGGAGTTATCCCTTGATGATCTGTTAAGCCTATTTGCGCATTTGGATTTTATGGTTGGTATGAGGTTACATGCCTTGATTTTAGCTTTGCAGGCTAGGGTTCCTGTAGCCGGGCTTTCCTATGATCCTAAGATTGATCGTTTGCTGAGTAGTTTTTCCCAGTATCCGGTTGCTAGTGTGGATGGCCATATTTATGATGAACACGGTGAGAAGGTTAGGATTGAGAAGGGCTCTCTGCAGTTGGCTGAACAGTTATGGCTTAAGTGGCAGGAAAGGGATTCTCAAAAGAAGACTATTGAAGAGAAAACAAAAGAGCTTAAGGAGAGTTCTCTTTTGGATCGAGAACTGGCCCTTAAGCTCCTAGGCTACTCAGTTATTTCAGCGTCAGTCAGGTAGCAGCCGGGGTCTTCTGCCCAGAAGTCACCTGTGGCTCCATAGGCTCTGGCTCTAAAGTTACCGTTACAGATGGAGAACCATTTACAATTTGAGCATCTTCCTTGAAGATGTTCTTTTCTATTTCTTAAGCCATTGAGGATTGGGTTGCTATCATCGGTCCAGATTTCACTGAATGGTTTTTCTCTGACATTTCCTAATGGATGAGTCATGGTAAATTGATCCGGATGGACACTTCCTAACCAGTCTATGTTGGCTACGGCAATACCGGTTCTGTTACCACCGTTACGATGCAAGAGTTCATAGACTTGCTCTGCTTTCTCTGGCCACAGCTCTAGGGTTCTTAGGTAGAGGTAGGGGCCATCAGCATGGTTATCCACTGAAAGTATTTCTTTGTGAATTCCTTTTTCCTTAAACTCCATTGCTTTTCTCATGAGGAGATCTACTGCTTTTCTTGTTTCCTCATTGGTTACTGTTGCATCTTGGAGCCCACGGCCACGACCACTGTAGACTAGGTGATAGAAGCAGGCTCTTGGGACTTCATATTCTTCGATAATGTCAAAGATTTCTTCTAGGTGATTGGCTGTGTATTTGGAAAGGGTTAGTCTAAGCCCTACTTTTTGTCCAATCTCCTGGCAGTTTTTTAAACCTTTCATAGTTGATTCAAAGGCACCTTTTTGACCACGGAAGTGATCATGGACTTCTTTAGGGCCATCAAGGCTTATACCGACATAACTAACATTGGCAGCCTTGATTTTTTCGGCCATAGGTTTAGTAATCATGGTGCCGTTGGTGGATAATGTGGAGCGAATACCATAGCTATTGGCATGTTCAATGAGTTCAAAGAGGTCTTCTCTCATTAGTGGTTCTCCACCAGACCAAAGGATGACAGGTACGTTAAAGGCTGCAAGATCATCAATTACTTTCTTTGCTTCTTCTGTTGTAAGTTCGTTTTTGAGTTGGCCTAGCTGAGCATCCGCATAACAGTGGATACATTCTAAGTTACAGGTATTAGTGACGTTCCAGACAACAACAGGACCTTGTCCTGGTGCAGTTCCATGCTGCTGTGAACGTGATCCGTGTACGTAACGTAAGGAATCTCCATAACTTTCTGCATCGGCTAGCAACCGGCTAAAGTTTAGCAATATTGACGCCTCCCTATATTTTAAAATAAATTAAGCCCGTAATTGTTACACATTTACGATATAATATGTGAAGGAAGAATACAAGCTTTTAATGCTTGATGGTAGATATAGGGGGGATTTTTGATGAATTTTAAAGAGAAGCCTTTGGTTGTTATCTGGGAGGTTACTCGTGCCTGTCAGTTAGCCTGTCTCCATTGTCGGGCTGAAGCGATTCCTGAACGTAATCCCGATGAGTTAAGTTACAAAGAAGGGATTGATTTGATAGATCAAGTGGCTGAGATGGGTAGTCCAGTGTTTGTCTTTACTGGTGGTGATCCCTTGATGAGATCTGATTTGTTTGATCTAGCAGATCATGCTGTAAAGAAGGGCGTTAGAGCTTCGGTGAGCCCGAGTGCAACTCCTTTAGTAACTAAGGAGAATATGCGTAAGGCTAAAGAGGTTGGACTTTGGAAATGGGCTTTCAGTCTTGATGGCTCTACTGCTGAGATTCATGATCGTTTTAGGGGTACTTCCGGATCCTTTGATCTAACCATGCAGTCTTTGGAATATTTGAAGGAATTAGAGATGCCTATTCAGCTAAATACGACTGTTAGTCAATACAACATGGATGACCTAGAGAATATAGCAAGGATTGTAGAAGAGATGAATGCTACCATGTGGAGTGTCTTTTTCATGGTACCAACTGGTAGGGCTAATCTTGATGATGTTTTATCTCCTAGTCAACATGAGAAGGTGTTACGCTGGTTAGCTCAGTTGTCAAGGAAGGTTCCTTACGCTATTAAGACTACTGCAGCCCAACACTATAGAAGGATTCTTATTCAGCTTTATGGTGAAAGTGCTGTCTCTGAGGTATCTTTAGGGGTTAATGATGGTAAGGGTTTTGTTTTTATAAGTCATACAGGTGATGTTTATCCAAGTGGTTTTTTGCCAGTGAAGGCCGGTAATATTAGAGAGAAGAGTTTGAAAGAGATCTATAGGGAGTCACCGGTATTTAAAGCATTAAGGGATAGCAGTATGTTAAAAGGCAAGTGTGGGTGGTGTGAATATAAAGAGATATGTGGAGGTTCTCGAGCTAGAGCATTTGGTATAACAGGAGATTATCTTGAAAGTGAACCCTTCTGTACCTATATACCTGATCCGAGAAAAAAATAAGTAATGAAGATATAAGGAAGAGGGTCCCTTTATATGGGACTCTTTTTCATGGCATCTCAAGCCAATATTGCTTATTCTTACAAACGCGTTACAATAGCAGGATTTTTGAAAAATGCTGTCGAAGGAAAGGTCATTAACAACTAGTATTTGTAAATATAGAATTGAGGCTGACTGATGATTGAGTTTTTTAATGTTTCCAAGGTCTACAATGACCATGTATATGCTTTACAGGGTGTCAATTTAAGCATAGAAAAAGGGGAATTTGTCTTTTTAGTAGGGCCTAGTGGTGCAGGGAAAACGACTTTTGTCAAACTGCTGTATCGACAAGAGAAAGCAAGTAAAGGGCAGGTATTTTTTGATGGTTATAACTTAGGGAAATTAAGGCGGAAGGATATACCGTTCTATAGAAGGCGAATTGGGGTTGTGTTTCAGGATTTCAAGTTGCTTCCCCAAAAAACTGCTTATGAAAACGTGGCTTTTGCTTTGGTAGTTACTGAAGCTACTCAGAAGGAGATAGAAAAGAAGGTTCCATCCATACTTGAGATGGTAGGCTTGGAAGATAAATGGAATTCTTACCCACATGAGCTTTCTGGGGGTGAACAGCAGAGGGTAGCTATTGCTAGAGCTCTAGTTAATACACCTCAGTTACTTATTGCTGATGAACCGACTGGGAATCTTGACCCTGATACTTCCTGGGAGATTATGGACCTTATATCCCGGGTAAATCGCATGGGAACTACAGTTCTGATGGCTACTCATGCTAGAGATATTGTGAACACCATGAAGAAGAGAGTTATAGCTTTGGAGAATGGTCAAGTTGTCCGTGACCAGGCTAAGGGGGGTTACGGTGATGAGGCTTAGTACCTGGAAGTATATCTTTAAAGAGGGTCTTGGTGGTTTAGGTAAGAATTTCTGGATGAGTTTAGCTACCATAACTACAGTAGCTATTGCTCTGGTTGTGCTAGGTATCTTTCTGATGATGGCTACTAACATTCAAAATATTGCTCTGTATTTAGAGAGTCAGGTTGAGATTGCAGCTTATCTGGACGATGATTTTGATAGAAACAGAAAGTCGGCTTTAATTTCTAGTGTTTATGCAATTGATGGAGTTGCTGATGTTCAGTATGTAACAAAGGAGGAGGGTTTAGAACGATTAAAGGAACAGTTTGGAGAGAATAGTGAGATTTTAGAAGCTGTAGAAGATGTTAATCCTCTGACTGATTCTTTAGAGATTTGGGTTTCTGACCCGACTTTGATTCATGAAATTGCTGCTAGTTTAGGGGAAGTTAAAGGGATTCGCAAGGTATATTACCATGGTGAAGTGGTAGAAAAGTTGGTACAGCTAACTGATATGATTCGCTATTTTGGAATGATTCTGGTTATTATGTTAGTTTTGGGGACTCTGTTCTTAATTACTAATACTGTTCGTTTGACTGTTTTTGCTAGACGAAGAGAAATATCGATTATGCAGCTAGTTGGTGCTACAGATGGAATGATAAGATGGCCATTCTTTTTAGAGGGTATGTTAATGGGCTTTTTGGGTTCGCTGATAGCTGTGGGAGTGGTCGTTCAGGCATATCTGTGGGCTTTTGAGATGATATCTAATCTATTACCTTTTGTACCACTGGTACCGGCTGATCCAATGTTGGTTAATCTCTCTAAGCTTCTGGTTTTAAGTGGAATGGTTGTTGGAGCTATTGGCAGCTGGGTATCTGTTCGTAAATATTTAAGAGCCTGAGGGGGGATTGTGTTGAGAGAATGGGGCAGGGTTTATAAGTTAGTATCTTTGTTACTTGTTTTTTTTCTCCTAGGTTCTATTGTAAGCCCTTCTCTGGCCTGGGGTAGTTCTAGGGAAGAGCTGATTCGTAAGCTTCAGGAAGCACAGCGTAAGCTTGATAGTCTTAATAAAGAGATGGAGCGTACAGAAAGTGATCTCCTTAAGGTGCAGCGAGAAGAACAGTTTGTTTCTTCAGAACTAGCTAAGCTTGAGAAGGATCTAGAAATAGCGTTAGCTGAGTTGGCACAGGTTGAAGCTGAACTGGCTTTAGCTGAGGAACGTTTAGAACAGACAAATGAAGAATTAGAAGCAGCTCAAGAAGAACTTGAAAACAGGAACAGATTGTTGCACAACCGGATCAGATCTATTTATGAACAGGGTACTGTTACATATTTAGAGGTTCTTTTTAATGCACAATCAGTGTCTGACTTGCTACATCGATTTAATTATCTAAAGATGATTGTTGAACAGGATGTAAAGATTTTGCAGGATGTTAGGGAATATCGAGCTTTAGTTGAAGAAAAGAAGGCTCAGGCTGAACAGGAAAAGGCAGATATTGTTGCTTTAAGGTTAGAGGTTGAGAACAAGAAGAGAGATCTAGAGGTTAAGGTTGCTAGCAGAGAGAGACAGCTAGATCAATTACAGATGAGTGCTAAGGAATATGAACAAGCCCTAGAAGATCAAGAAAGACTCTCTGAAGAGTTTGGTAAGCAGTTGCAGGAATATCAAAAAGAGCTAGATGCCATGGGGGTACCTGTTTTTCAGTGGCCTGTAAATACCAGGAGTTTTTGGATTTCCTCATATTTTGGGTCAAGGTATCATCCAATTCTAAAAACTTACAGGCATCATTCAGGTCTGGATTTAGCTGCAGCTCAGGGGACACCTGTTTACGCTGCTGAGAGTGGTATAATTTACTCTTCTGGCTGGTTAGGTGGTTATGGCTTAACTATTACCATTGCTCATGGGCAAACTTATTCTACCCTGTATGCTCACCTTTCTGCATCTTATGTAAAAGTTGGACAAGAAGTTAAGAAAGGAGATCTGATTGGACGAGTTGGTTCTACGGGCTTAAGTACGGGACCACATCTCCATTTTGAGATTAGAGAAAATGGTAATCCTCAAGATCCTATGAAGTTCCTACCACCAAGATAGGTTGATGATTGGTTAATATTAGAGGTATACTAAGCATAAGTATGGGAGACTGATAAAGTCTCCCTTCTTTTCATGAAGGTATCTTAAAGAAGAGTACAGAAAGTATTTTCACGATATGTAGGGAAGGTGGCAAAGGTTATGGAGAATAGGGGTATAAGCAGACGTACGGCTGCTTTTGGCGCGATAATTCTAGTTCTAGTTACTGCTTTAGTTACTTTTGGTCTTACTAATGTATTCTATTCTTATAGGGTACAGAATCTGATCACGATGGATGAGCTAAGGAATGCTGAGGATTTTGATCGCTTTATCACGATTCTCACTCTAGCCAGAACAAAGCATGTTGAAGAGGTGAGTATGGAAGATCTCCTGGAGGGTGCTATGGAAGGGGCAATTAAGGCATTAGAAGATCCATATTCATCATATTATGATGCGTCTAAGTATGAAGATTTTAAGATATCGGTTACAGGCCATTATTCTGGTATAGGGGTTGTGGTTGAACAGAGGGATGGTCAAGTATTGGTTCAGACTCCTTTTGATAGGGCTCCGGGAGCTACTACGAGATTTGAAGGGGCAGGGCCTGATGATCCAGTGGGTCTAAGGCCGGGAGATGTAATCATCAAGGTTGATGATTACGATGTGACAGGGTTGCCTGTTGATAAGGTGGCTGAATTGATTAGGGGTGAAGCGGGAACCATTGTTAAAGTTACCGTTACTAGAGATGGTTATGATAAGCCATTGGAGTTTAATATCAGGAGAGCAGAGATTTCTATTCCTACAGTGGAATCTGCTGTGCTTGATGGCAATATCGGCTATCTCAAGCTTAACATGTTTACTGAAGATACTGCCAATCAAAGCAGACAGCAACTGGCAAATCTGAGAAGTCAGGGTGTTGAAGGTCTGATTCTTGATTTAAGGAATAATCCAGGGGGAAGCCTAGAGATATCTAGACAGGTTGCTGAGCTCTTTATTCCTTCAGGACCTGTTGTTCATATAGTTTATCGGGATGCTGATACCCAGACTTTATATGCTAATAATCCTAAGGGGTTTGATATGCCTTTAGTGGTACTTGTTAATGGGGGAAGTGCTAGTGCTTCAGAGATTGTTGCTGGAGCTATCCAGGATACCCAATCAGGTACACTTGTAGGTACGACAACCTTTGGTAAAGGGTCTGTTCAAACTATCTGGGATCTAGATGAGGGAACCGGTGTAAAGATTACTACAGCTCGCTATTTGACACCGAACAAGAGATCTATCGATAAGGTAGGGATTGAACCAGATATCCTTATTGAAATGACTGATGGAGCAGTTTTTGGTGAAGTGGGTAATGATCCGCAACTAGATGCAGGTATTAAAGTTATTCTACAGGAGTTAGGTAGATGATAGGTGATTATCCTCTATTGGAGCTTTTTCAGGGTATTCTTTTAATGATTCCATATATTCTTCTCAATCCACAGTATATAGTCTTATATGCTGTGGTTTTGTATCTGGTCTATTCACAGCATAAGCGAATAGCTGGATTAGAGGAGATGTGGTATGGCAGAGTTCTGCATTCACCTAAAGGTGTGATGTTATCTGCTATGGGTTATGGGCTCTTGGGAGGAATCTTAGGTAGTTTTATCCTAGTTACTCTAGGGATAACTATTAGCAGGAATGATATCATTTATCTTTGGCCCTTAGCTATTCTTCTAATGTTTATTCATCCCCGATTTATCTGTTTTTCCTATAGTGGAGGTATTCTTGCTTTAGCTTACTTGATTTTTGGTTATCCAGAGATTAATGTTCCCGGGGTTATTGGTCTGGTAGCTGTTCTCCACCTTATTGAAGCTATCCTGGTTTATCTTAGTGGTGATGAAGCAAAGACTCCTGTGTATGTCAGGGTTGAAGGAGAAGTTGTGGGGGCTCACCTTTTGCAGAGGTTCTGGCCAGTTCCAGTAACTATCCTCATTGATGCGAGTTTGACTGTTCATGATGTTGAAAGCTCTACTGCCATGCCCGATTGGTGGCCTTTGATTGGACCAGTTGGTGGTGGTTCTCCGGATTTGCTTTTGTTAATGCTTCCTGTTATTGCTGCTCTAGGTTATGGTGATATGGCCATGAGCAGGATTTCCGAGGTTAAGGTTAGAGAGAGTGCAATTGGGCTATTGCTGTTTAGTCTAGGCCTACTGGGGTTGGCTATCTGGGCTGCTTTTTGGTCTCCTGCCATGTGGCTGGCGGCTTTAGCGGCTCCTTTAGGCCATGAACTGATGATCTATCTTGGTAAGAAGAGAGAGTTTCAGGGAGCTCCTCGTTTTGGCAGGCAAGAGGGGGTTCTTGTTGTTGCTGTATTATCTGAATCTGAGGCAGAGTCTTTAGGGTTTATGGAAGGGGATATCATTAAAGAAATTAATGATGAAGCTGTAAATACTCCTGAAGAGATAGAGGCAATTCTTAGTGAGGGTTTTCTTTGGAAGTTCAGGGTTTTAAGAGGACAGCAAGAGCTATTATTTCATATGCATGGTTACAGCAAGCAATGTGATAATATTTATCGTTTTGGTCTGATTCCGATTCCCAAAAAGGATGACGATATCGAGGTTGTTGATTGGCAACAGCGACTTTTTCCCTGGTTTAAGAGAAATAACTCAGGTTGATATCCCATATCCTGTTGATAGAGGTGGGGTAGATGTTAACTGGTCTGATGTTGTTTCTGTTTGGTATGCGGTTTATGGCTCAGGGATTAGAGCGTTCTACAGGTCCTTTTGTTGAGAGGGCTTTAGCTGGGGTGGCTCGTTATCCCCTGTTAGGGTTAATGGCAGGTGTTTTGTTTACCGCAGTATTGCAATCAAGCAGTGCTATGACAGTTATTGTTCTTGGTTTAGTCCATGCCAGGCTATTAAGTTTTACAAAAGCTCTACCTGTTATTATGGGAGCCAATATTGGCACCACCGTTACTATTCAGTTTCTTTCCACATCCATTGAGGAATTCTCCGGGTATTTTCTGGTTTTAGGTGTCCTTTTGTACTTGCTAGGTGAAAAAAGGGTTGGTCATGCCGGTCAGATTGTGACCGGTTTTGCCATTCTGCTTGTGGGTATGCAAGGTATTCAGTCGGGTACAGCTATTCTTAAAGAGAGCTTTTGGATAAAGGAAATGCTAATTAGTGCTGGTGAGGAACCCCTTAAAGGGGTTATATTTGGGATAGTGGTAACTACGGTTGTTGATTCTAGTTCGGCTGCCATCTTGATGATACAACAGCTCTTGCGGGATGGTATTTTGTCTCTGGAAGGTGCTTTACCCATCCTCTATGGTGATAATATTGGGACTACTTCGGCTACCTTGGTGGTAAGTCTAACTTTGAATCGTGAAGCAAGGAGAGTAGCTATTGGGCACTTTTTGTTTAACCTTATTGGCACAGGACTCTTCCTCTTTTTTAATCCTCTGGTTGTGGGTATGGTGAAGATGAGTGCTTTGGAGGTAGGTAGGCAATTAGCTAATGCCCATACTCTTTTCAATCTGGTTAACACAATGGTGCTTTTTCCTTTAAGGACTGGTTTAGTTAGCCTCACATACTGGTTGGTACCTCCAGTTGACAGGGAAGAGGAACTGAGGGTATAATAGAACGAGTGTTCGTGATAGGGGGTATTGGTTTTGCCTCAGTTTAAGTTGGTTTCTGAATATTCGCCTAAGGGTGATCAACCTCGGGCTATTGAAAAAGCTCTAACTGCTCTTAACGGAGGACAGAAAGAGCTAATTCTACTTGGTGGTACAGGGACAGGTAAGACCTATACAATGGCACAGGTAATTGAAAAAGTGCAGAGACCAACTCTGGTTATGGCTCCCAATAAGACGTTGGCTGCCCAGTTGGCAGCTGAGTTTAAGGAGTTCTTTCCTGAGAATGCGGTTGAGTATTTTGTTAGTTTTTATGACTATTATCAGCCTGAGGCATATATTCCCCGGACTGACACCTTTATTGAAAAGGACGCTTTAAGGAATGATGAGATTGAGAAGTTAAGACACTCTGCCACAATGGCTCTTTTTGAAAGAAGAGATGTAATTGTGGTTGCTAGTGTCTCTTGTATATATGGTCTTGGATCGCCTCAGGACTATAGTGAACTGGTGGTTTCTTTAAGAGTGGGTAGTGAGTATAGAAGGCAGAAACTGCTGCGAGATTTGGTTAAGAATCAATATTCCAGAAATGACATGGATTTTCAGAGGAGCAACTTCAGGGTCCGTGGTGATGTGGTGGAAGTATATCCCGCTGGTTCTACTGAGAAGGCTATACGAGTGGAGTTTTGGGGGGATGAAATTGAAAGGTTAACAGAGATTGATGTTCTAACTGGTGAGATTTTGGGAGAGAGACAGCATGTAGCCATATATCCTGCTAGTCATTATGTTATTGCGGAAGAGAAGCTAGAAAGAGCTATAAAGGGTATTGAAAAGGAGTTAAAGGAGAGATTAGCTGAGTTAAGGGCGAAGGACAAGCTTTTAGAAGCCCAGAGGTTGGAGCAGAGAACAAGATACGATTTAGAGATGATGAGTGTGGTTGGCTTTTGTAGTGGTATTGAGAACTATAGTCGACATTTAACTGGTAGGGCTGTGGGTGAGCCACCATATACTCTCTTAGACTTCTTTCCAGAGGATTATCTCCTCGTTATTGATGAGTCCCATGTCTCTGTACCTCAGATTGGTGGAATGTATCGGGGAGATAGAGCTAGGAAGGAGACCCTAGTTGAACATGGGTTCAGGTTACCTTCCGCACTAGATAATCGACCCCTTACTTTTGATGAGTTCACTGAGAGGGTTAAGCAGTGTATCTATGTTTCGGCAACACCAGGGCCATACGAACTCAAGCAATGCAATGTGCCGGACCGTTATACATCTGCTGATCTAAAAGATAATCCCCAGGTTGCTGAGCAGGTGGTTAGACCTACAGGTCTTGTGGATCCTCTAGTACAAGTGCGACCCATTGATGGTCAGATTGATGATCTCCTAACAGAGATTCAAGATAGGGTCAGCAAGGACCAAAGGGTTCTAGTAACTACTCTGACTAAAAGGATGGCAGAAGACCTTACAGACTATTTTCGAGAAGCAGGTGTCAAGGTTAGGTATTTGCATTCAGAGATAGATACCTTAGAAAGAATGGAACTAATCAGAGATTTAAGGTTAGGGGTTTTTGATGTTCTAGTGGGGATTAATCTTTTAAGGGAAGGTCTTGATCTTCCTGAGGTATCCTTGGTGGCTATTCTTGATGCTGATAAGGAGGGTTTTTTACGGTCAGAACGCTCTTTAATTCAGATGATAGGTAGGGCTGCAAGGAATGTGGATGGTATGGTAATTATGTATGCCGATAGGGTGACTGACTCCATGCAGAGGGCTATTGATGAGACTAATAGAAGAAGGGCTCTTCAAGAAGAATATAACCGGGTTAACAATATTACGCCACAGACTATCAGGAAGGCTGTAAGGAAGGTTATCGAAGCTACTAAGGCCTATCAGGGAGAGGGTATCGGTAATCGTTTAGAAGATATACCAAAGAAGGATATCCCCAAGTTTGTCGAACAACTACGTAAAGAGATGAAGGATGCAGCAAAGAATCTAGAGTTTGAGCGAGCAGCCAGTCTTAGAGACATGATTATTGAATTGGAAGGTCGGAATCGATGAGTAGAGATAGTATTATCATCAAAGGAGCTAGACAACACAATCTAAAAAACATTGATCTTGAGTTACCCAGGGATAGACTTATAGTCTTTACCGGCTTGAGTGGCAGTGGGAAGAGTTCTCTTGCCTTTGACACTATTTATGCTGAAGGTCAGAGGCGGTATGTGGAGTCTTTGTCAGCTTATGCCCGGCAGTTTTTAGGACAGATGGATAAGCCGGATGTGGATTATATAGCCGGACTATCTCCTGCTATCTCCATTGATCAGAAGACAACTAGCAGAAATCCCCGCTCTACTGTTGGTACCGTTACAGAGATCTATGACTATTTGAGACTATTGTATGCCAGGGTTGGTCATCCCCATTGTTCCAAGTGTGGACAATTGATCAGTAAACAGACGGTGGATCAGATGGTTGACTCTATCCTCTCTTTACCTGTAGATACCAGGATTCAGGTTTTAGGTCCTGTGGTGAGAGGGCGTAAGGGGGAACATGAGAAGGTTCTGAATGATCTCCGTCGTAATGGTTTTGTCCGGGTGCGGGTTGATGGTGAGATGTATTTGCTTGAAGATGAGATTAAGCTTGCTAAAACAAGGAAACACACTATTGAAGCAGTTGTAGATAGACTCGTTGTCAAACCTGATATTGAATCTAGATTGGCTGATTCCCTAGAAACAGCTTTAGGTTTGGCTGAGGGCTTGGTGTTGGTTGATGTACAGGGTGGGGAGGAGTTGCTTTTCAGTCAGCATCTGGCCTGTGTGGATTGTGGGGTAAGTCTTGAAGAGCTAACTCCAAGAATGTTCTCTTTTAACAGTCCCTATGGCGCTTGTTCTGTCTGTGATGGTTTAGGTCATAAGATGGAGATTGATCCTGATTTGGTTGTTCCGGATAAGGGCAGGTCTATTGAGGAAGGGGCCTTAGTTCCTTGGAGCAAGAATACTGATGGGTACTATGGTCAATTGTTAGATAGTGTTTGTGGGTATTTTGGTATTGATAGGGAGATACCCTTTCGGCAATTATCTTTAGAGCATAAAGAGATTCTTCTCTTCGGAAGCAAGGAAAGGTTTCCTTTCAAGTATGTTAATAAGTATGGGCGAGTCTGGCAGCATAAGGTTAGGTTTGAAGGTGTTGTTAGAAACCTAGCTAGGAGATACAGAGAAACATCTAGTGAGGCAGCTAGACAGGATATAGAGGAGTATATGAGTTCAACTCCTTGTAACAGTTGTAATGGTGGCAGGTTAAATCCTGAAAGCCTTGCGGTAACTGTTGGTGGGAAGAATATTGCTGAGTATACGTCTTTATCTATCAAAGAGGCCTATGACTTCATTGACAGTATTGAGTTTACCAAGAGGGAGTCCCTAATTGCCAGACAGATAGTTAAAGAGATTAAAGAAAGATTGGCTTTCTTAATAAATGTGGGTCTGGAATATTTAACTCTTGATAGAATGGCAGGTACTCTTTCTGGAGGAGAGTCACAAAGGATACGTCTAGCTACTCAGATAGGTTCACAACTTGTTGGTGTTCTTTATATACTTGATGAACCAAGTATTGGTTTGCATCCGCGGGATAATGATAGGTTGATTGAGACCTTGAAGAAGTTAAGGGATCTTGGTAATACCCTTGTGGTAGTTGAACATGATGAGGATACCATGCGTAACGCTGATTGGATAGTTGATATTGGTCCTGGTGCCGGTATTCATGGGGGCTATATAGTTGCTAGTGGAACTTTAGAGGATATTGAGAATACTGCTGAGAGTATCACAGGTGCCTATCTTGTTGGCAGACGAAGAATAGATACTCCCACTGAAAGAAGAAGTGGTAATGGCAAGAGACTTAAGCTTGTTGGTGCAAGAGAGCACAATCTAAAGGATATATCCATTGAGATTCCCTTAGGTACCTTTGTCTGTATAACTGGTGTCTCTGGTAGCGGGAAGAGTACTCTCATTAATGATATTTTGTATAAGAGGTTGGCTCTAGAATTGAATGGGGCTAAGGGTAAGCCGGGAGAACATGAGGATGTTGAGGGTTTAGAACACTTAAAAAAGGTAATTAACATTGATCAGAGTCCTATTGGTAGGACACCTAGGTCTAATCCAGCTACCTATACCGGGGTTTTTGATCATATTCGTGATGTCTTTGCTGCCACATCTGAGGCTAAGCTTAGAGGCTACAAAAAAGGCCGCTTTAGTTTTAATGTTAAAGGTGGTCGCTGTGATGCCTGTAGTGGTGATGGAATCATCAAGATTGAGATGCACTTCCTACCTGATGTCTATGTGCCCTGTGAGGTCTGTAAAGGACAGAGATATAATCGGGAGACTTTAGAGGTTAGATATAAGGGCAAGAATATCTCTGATGTACTCATGATGAATGTGGAGGAAGCTTTGGAGTTTTTTGAGAATATCCCGCCAATTAAGAGGAAGTTGCAGACTCTTTATGATGTGGGGTTAGGGTATATTCGTCTGGGGCAACCGGCAACAACCCTATCTGGTGGTGAGGCACAGAGGGTAAAGCTAGCTACTGAACTAAGCAGGCGTAGCGATGGCGGCACTATCTACATACTCGATGAGCCAACTACTGGTCTGCATATTGCTGATGTGGAGAAACTCCTTGATGTCTTGAACCGTCTAGTTGACGCAGGAGATACTGTGGTAGTTATCGAACACAATCTTGATGTTATAAAGACGGCTGATAGAATCATTGACTTGGGTCCTGAGGGTGGACATGCCGGAGGAGAGGTAATTGCCGTAGGTACTCCTGAGGAAGTCGCTGAGAATCCTTCTTCATATACGGGGATGTTTCTAAAGGACCTTCTGGAGAGGAGCAGAGATAGTGTTGGAGCATAGGGTTTTGGAGAGATTAGAGGGTCTAACTGAACTTACAACCTGGAGAAGAAGATTACATCAATATCCAGAGGTGGCTTTTCATGAGTTTGAAACTACCAAATATCTAACCGAGGTCTTAAGGTCTATGGATATTGAGGTTAGCCATCCTGGTGAAACAGGTCTTGTTGGGTATATTAAAGGGAGAGGACCTGGTCCGGTTGTTGCTGTAAGGGCTGATATCGATGCTTTGCCCCTACAGGAAGAAAAAGAGGTTGAATATGCTTCAAAGATACCTAATGCTATGCATGCTTGTGGACATGATGGCCATACAGCTATTGCCTTAGGTGTTGCTAAGATATTTAGTGGGTTAAGGGATGAGTTTACTGGTGAGATTAGATTAATTTTTCAACCCGCTGAAGAGCATCCTCCAGGGGGAGCGAAGGATATGATCGCAGCTGGTGTTCTTGAGGATGTTCAAGCCATCTTTGGTTTGCATTTGTGGACTAGTAGGGCTAGGGGGAAGGTGGGTATTGCTTCTGGGCCGGTTATGGCTGCCTCTGATCAGTTTAAGATTCGTTTGTATGGTAAAGGTGGGCATGGCTCTGCCCCTCAGCAAACCATTGATACCGTAGTGCTTGCTGCTCAGTTGATCAATAACTTGCAGAACATTGTTAGCAGGAAGGTTGATCCTCTATCACCTGCAGTCCTTAGCATTGGTACGGTTAATGCCGGTTCTGCCTTCAACATCATTGCTGATAAGGCGGAGCTAACAGGAACTGTTAGAACCTTCGCTAAAGAGACTCAAGAACTAGTGATTGCTGAATTGGAAAGAATCACCTCCGCTACCTGTGAGTCCTTTGGGGCAAAGTATGAGCTAGAGTATGTAAAAGGGTATCCTGCGGTGGTTAACGATATGGAGATGACTGAGTTTATAAAAGAGGTAGCTCAGGATGTCCTAGGTCCCTCAGGTATTGAAAAACAGGAACCCGTTATGGGTGGAGAGGATTTTGCATACTATTTGCAAGAGGTTCCCGGGAGCTTTGTTTTTTTAGGTGCTCATGATCCCCAAACGGGAGAGTATCAACCCCATCATCATCCAAAGTTTGATATCGATGAGAAGGTATTGCCTCTGGGTGTTGAACTTATGGCTCGGGCTGTTGCTCGCTATCTTGATAGGGAGTAGGGTGGAATGGATAAGCGATTAGAGGAAAAACTAAGGCTTCTGCCTGATAGTCCTGGTGTCTATATCTACCGGGACTCTCTGGGGGAGCCTCTTTATGTTGGTAAGGCTATCTCTTTAAGAAACAGGGTGAGGTCATATTTTCAAAGGGATAGACTTGAAGCACGAATTAGAACCATGGTTGAACAGGTAGCAGACTTTGAGTATATTTCCACAGATACTGAAGTTGAAGCATTAATCCTTGAGAATAACCTTATAAAGAAATATAGGCCTAAATATAATGTGAGGCTGAGGGATGATAAGCAGTATCCATATCTTAAGGTGACTGTTAAGGAGGAGTATCCTAGGGTCCTAATTGTAAGGCAAATAACCGATGATGGTTCAAGATATTTTGGCCCATATACTCAGTCTATCTATGATACTGTTAAGGTGCTTAACAGGGCTTTCCCCTATCGTACCTGTACTAACAGGCGTTTAAAACAGGGGGGAAGAGCCTGTCTGCAGTTTCACATCAAACGCTGTAATGCTCCCTGTATTAACGCTGTTTCCAAAGAGGAATACCAGGAGATGATTGGGGAACTCATAGAGTTTCTTGAAGGGAAACAGGAAAGGATTATGGATAGGCTGACTATTAGGATGCAGGAAGCTGCAAAGAACCTGGATTTTGAAAGGGCAGCAGAGTTAAGGGATCAGTTACAGACCTTAAGAAAACTAAGTGAAAAGCAGAAGATTACTTCTGAACATCAGGAGGATCGTGACGTTATTGGTCTTGCTAGGAACCCCTATCAGGCTGTGGTTCAGGTTTTCTTCTTTCGAGAGGGTATGCTCCTTGGTAGGGAGTCCCATGTTCTAACGGGTATTGGTACTGAGTCAGATAGTGTGGTTGTGGCCGCGTTCCTTAAGCAATATTATGAGTTAGCTACCTTTGTTCCTAGAGAGATTCTGTTACCAGCACCACTGTTAGAAGAGGAAACTTCAATCAAACAATGGCTAAGCGAAAAGAGGGGTCGGGTGGTGCAATTAAGCTACCCTCAGAGGGGTTCCAAGAAAGACTTGCTTAATATGGCTCAGAGGAATGCTGAACTAGTTCTTCTCGAAGAGGAACATAAAGAGGAGAATCGCAAGCAGAGGACTGAGGGTGCTTTGCAGGAACTAAAGGAATTTCTTGATCTACCTTTACTACCAAGACGTATTGAGTGCTATGATATTTCAAACATCCAAGGCACCAATGCTGTGGGATCCATGGTCACTTTCTATGAGGGAAAGCCCAAGAAAGCTGACTATAGGAGGTTTAAGATTAAGACTGTACAGGGTCCGGATGATTTTGCATCCATGGAAGAGGTTCTTTTTAGAAGGTTTAAGAAGTTTCAGGAGGGTGATGGTTCCTTTGTAGAGCTTCCTGATCTTATAATTGTGGATGGTGGCAAGGGGCAGTTGGCTAGAGCTAGGGATGTCTTAAGCTTTTATCAGCTTGACATACCGGTTTTTGGTTTGGCCAAGGAAGAGGAGCTTTTGTTTGCTGTTAATCGCTCAGAACCAATTTGTTTACCTAGAAATTCTCCTGGGCTCTATTTAGTCCAACAGCTAAGGGATGAGGCACATCGTTTCGCTATTGGTTATCATAGACAATTACGTAGCAAGAAGTCAGTTAAGTCTGTTCTTGATGAGATACCGGGGATTGGACCAAAAAGAAAGAAGGCCTTGCTAAAAAAATTTGGCTCTGTTAAGGGTATTAGGTTAGCAAGTATAGAGGAGTTGGCAGAGCTGTCAGAGATCACTTATCAGCTAGCGGAAAGGATTAAAGAGCACTTGAGATAAAAGGGGGGACTAAGTCCTCCCTTTACCCTTGACATTATATAAAGCCATGCTTATAATTTTTAATAGAAGAGGTTAATAATATTAATAGTATAATAATTAAATTTAATGCGAGGTGAATGATATGGCTAATCAAATTCTTGGGAAGTGTCCTGTTTGTGGGGGGAATCTTGTTGTATCTAAGTTGCATTGCTATCAATGCGAAACAAGTATTGAAGGGAATTTTGAACCTTCCAAGTTTGCCCGTTTGAATAAAGAACAACAGTATTTCTTAGAGATTTTTGTGAAGGCTCGGGGGAATATCAAAGAGGTTGAAAGAGAGCTTGGTATTAGTTATCCAACGGTAAGAAGCAGGCTTGATGCCATAATTCTAGCATTAGGATATAAGGTGGAGCCTGATTATGAGGATGAGAAGTATCAGGAAAAGCGCAAATCAATCTTAGCGAAGCTTGATAAAGGTGAAATAGATGCAGCTGAGGCTTTAAGACAGCTTAAGAACCTTGGTTAGGGAGGGATATCCATGGAAGAAGAAAGAAGAATGATTCTCAGGATGCTTGAAGAGGGGAAGATTTCTGCTAATCAAGCAGCTGAATTGCTTTCTGCCCTAGAGGAGGGAAGGCTAGATCTCTCAGAGCCTGAGAGAAAGAAGAGTGATGATATAGGTGATAGGGTTGAAACAGTTATAAATGATACTGCTGAAAGAATACCGGTTTTGGTTGAAAAGTTTCTTGAAAATTTTAGTATCGGAGGTCTTTTTGGTTTAGGACAGTATCACTTTGAAGAGAAGTTTCAAGGGGAAATATTAAGTGATGTTTTTGAGGTTGATCTTAATGCCTTTAACGGTCGCATTGAACTTGAGACTTGGGATAAACCGCATTATGAGATAGTTGTTAAGAAAACTGTTAAAGCTGGTGATGAAAAAACAGCTAAAGTACAAGCGGCAAATATGGTGGAGCGTCGGGTGGATGGAGAGAAGTTGAAGGTATCTCTTGCTCGTAATGATGCAGCAGGTGGTTCAATTACCGGATACTTGCCAGCAAACAAGCTATATATTATTAATCTAAATACCTCTAATGGAAGAATTGAGGTTAGGGGTGTTAATGCCAAGGAAGTGAGTCTAAACACTTCCACTGGTAGAGTTGTTTTTAGTGGTAGGGCTGAGAAGGGTACTCTTAGCACCAGTAACGGGAGAGTGGTCTTTAAGGGTATTAGGAATGTAAAGGCAAGAACCTCTAATGGTCGGATTGTGGCAATGACACCACTAGAAGGTTTGAGTGATTGGGATCTTAAGACCTCTAATGGGAGTATAAATGTTCAGTCTGATTCTGAAACTGGTTATGATATAGCCGCTAAGACTTCCCTTGGGAAAATCGAGTTGGATTTGAGGGGACTACAGTATGAGAAGGATGAGATGCATAAGCCGGGTAGAGCTGAAGTGATTGCAAAAACAGAGGACTATGATTCTAGAGCTAGGAAGGTATGTATTAGGGCTATAACAACCAATGGTTCTATTCGTTTTAACTCTAGTGTTTCTGAGGAGGACTAAATATGAGAGAAGATAAATTGCATGTTCTAAAGATGCTTGAGGATGGGAAAATCACTTCTGATGAGGCTGTTAAGCTTTTGGAAGCTGTAGATGAGGTTGAAAAGCCAAAGTCTAGCAACGAAGCGAAATGGATTAGGATTAGAGTTACCGAGACTGGTAGTTCCAAGAGCAAGGTTAATGTAAATATTCCGATTGGCCTTGTTGATGCCTTGTTAAAGATCCTACCTAAGCATGTTAAAATGTCGGGTTTAGAGGAAATTGATCTTCAGGAGATAATTAGGGCTGTCAAAGAAGGAGCTTCAGGTAAGTTGGTAGAAGTTGAGGAGGAAAATGAGAGAGTCGAGATAATTGTTGAATAGGGGAGAAGGGTATGCTCATTCGCTGGTTGGTTAATGCGGTAGCTTTATTGATCTTGGGGTACCTCTTTAGCGGTGTGAGTGTGGAGAATGCTTTTGCAGCGTTGCTGGCAGCTTTTCTGTTAGGAGTGGTGCATCTTTTTGTAAGGCCTTTTCTCTTGGTTTTGGCTCTCCCGATAAATCTAATCACTTTGGGTCTTTTCACTTTTGTGGTTAATGCTTTGCTGCTTCTGTTAATTGCTAAGCTAGTACCTGGTTTTGCATTATCAGGGTTCTGGATGGCTGTTTTGGCAGCGTTTCTTTTAAGTATGATGAGTGGCTTCATGATGAGGTTAATGCCTAGTAGAGGGTAGGTTTTTTGGTGAGATCGTTTAAAGACATCGAGTTGATAGCTTTGGATATGGATGGGACTCTTTTGGATGAGAATCATCAGATTCCTTTAGAGACTGTTGAGCTGATCAAAAGAGCTAGGGAACTAGATGTGGTGGTTATGATAGCTTCAGGAAGGATGTATAGATCTATCAAACCCCATGTGAAGAGGTTAGCTTTAGAAGGCCCTGTTATGGCATATAATGGTGCAATGATTAAGAACTGGCCTGATGAAGCAGTCATTGCCCATGAGCCATTGTCTGCTGAAGTAGGGCAAAGACTTTTGGATTTAACGAGAGAAGGTAACTATCATCTTCATCTCTATCTTGATGATATTCTTTATGTTAAGGAGATGAATGAGAGGGTTAGGGAATACTGTAAGATAGCGGGTGTGGAAGCTACACCTCTAGGTAGGGAAATGTATACTCAGAAGGGTTCACCAACCAAGCTCTTGTTTTATGAGGACCTAGACAGATTAGGGCCCTTGAGAAAAGAGATAGAGGAAATGGTGGGAGATGAGGTTTACTTGACTTCATCTTTCCCCTTTTTCTTAGAGGTAACCAGAAAGGATGTTAATAAGGGTACCTCTTTGTTAAGGGTCATGGAATATCTAGGTCTAAGTAGCTATCAAGTGGCGGCTGTTGGTGATAGTGGTAATGATGTTGCCATGTTAGAGACTGCGGGAATAGGTGTGGCTGTGGCCAATGCTAAAGAGGAAATACGGACTAGGGCTGACATGGTGACTATAGAACCAGGGTCTTTAGGTGTGCAGGAGGTTTTAAGGGCTATTATTAGAGATAGAGGAGGAGACTCATGAAGGTATTTCTAACAAGGCAGGTACCTGAGGAAGGTCTTGTGCTTTTACGCAAGGAAGTTGATTTGGAGATCTGGCCGGGTAGGACTCCACCTCCACGGGATGTTCTTTTGGAGTATGCTAAGCAAGTAGATGGTATGTTCACCATGTTGACTGACAGAGTGGATGCAGAGATGATTGCTGAGGCCAAGAATCTTAAGGTGATTAGTAACTATGCGGTGGGTTTTGATAATGTTGCTGTTGATGCAGCTACCAAGCATGGTGTTGTAGTTACTAACACTCCGGGTGTATTGACTGAGACAACTGCTGATCTAGCTTTTTCTCTCTTGATGGCCACTGCTCGCAGGATTGTAGAGGGCGATTACCTGGTGAGAAGGGGTGAC
Organism: Thermaerobacter marianensis; assembly: GCA_020724425.1. Taxonomy (GTDB): domain Bacteria; phylum Bacillota; class Sulfobacillia; order DVGY01; family DVGY01; genus DVGY01. The sequence continues at coordinate 24,749 of DYGY01000010.1, read as the reverse complement.
TGGGTTTCTTGGGAACCAGACTTGCTTTTAGGTCAGGATATCTACGGAGCCAAACTGGGTATTTTGGGTTTAGGTGGAATCGGTCAGGCTATGGCTAGGAGAGCTGCTGGTTTCTCAATGGAGATAAGCTATTGGAATCGGACTAGAAGACCTGATCTTGAAGAATCCTTGGGTCTTAGATATGCAGAGATAGATGAGATTATGCAAGAATCAGACTATATTAGTCTACATTTGCCTTTAAATGATGGTACAAAGAACATGGTTAGCAAGGAACGTATTGCCATGATGAAAAAGTCAGCCATCTTGATTAATACTGCTAGAGGTGGTCTTGTAGATAATGATGCCTTGTATTTAGCCTTAAAGGAAAGACGCATTGCTGGAGCAGGTCTTGATGTATTTCCTAAAGAGCCTATCTCTAGTGATAATCCGTTTGTTCAGTTAGGTAATGTTGTTCTAGCACCCCATATTGGTAGTGCTAGTGTACAAACAAGAACCAGGATGGTTAGAATGGTTGTAGATGATCTATTAGCGGTGTTAAGGGGAGAGAAACCGGAACGTCTGGTTAATCCTGAGGTCTGGGAAGTGCGGAAGAGTATAAGGAGTTAAGCGGAGGGTGACCCTCCGCTTTCTTTATAGAATTGTTAAGCAAAACAGAGCAGATATAACAAAGGCTATTTTTCCTGATATGTTTAGAGGGTGTCTACGTATCTGGTTGTAGGGGGATACCCTGTTAAGGACATCAAAGAAGATTAGTGTTCCTAAAAGAAGAATAGCAACTCCTAGGAAGCTTGAAGACATGGTATTGATAAGATTTGTAGTGTAGTTCATGTAGATCCAGTATAGGTAGCCAAGGAAGCTATGAATCACTATAGAATGAGTATATGCTTTTATAACGGTTAAGGTATCGGGGTTTCTACCCATTTCTATCAAACCTCTCTCTAAGTGTCTTAATTTCTTCAGAGACTTCCTGAATTCTTTCTTTTTGCAGGTGTTGCCAGTGGGGATTTTCGCTTACCATTGCCCTTATGTTGGCTATCATATCTTGCTCGATTTTGGTAAGGAATTCTAAGATGTCACCTTTGGCAAACTGTGGATATTTTCCTTCTTTGTTAGTTAAGATTTCTTCTAGAAATTCCTCTAGGTCAACTAGACCTAGGAATGATTTGTTGATGTAGAGTTTGAGTAGTTCCATTAAGTATTCCTCCCATGTGTAGAGTATAGCCGATTAAGGTAAGCTAAGGAAGGGTGGTTAGATGGTTTCTTTGTTTGCTGATTGGCATACTCATACTCGTTTTAGTCATGGCAAGGGAAGTATTCTTGATAATGTGGGGATGGCTAGGAAACGTGGTCTTTCCTCTATTGCTATTACTGATCATGGTCCTAGGAATATTCTAGTTGGTAGCTCTGAAAAGAAGCTATTGCAATTAAGGGAGTTGGTTGATCGGTATAATGAGCTTTATGATGATATTGAAATTCTGGCTGGGGTGGAAGCCAATGTGGTAGACCTTGATGGGAATCTCGATGTCTCTCCTTATGTTCTTGCCAGACTAGATATTGTTCTAGTTGGCTTGCATAAATGGGTGATGCCAGGTGATCTTTATACTGCTATACATTTTCATCTACCTAATAGCCTCGGTATAGATTATGCCAGGTTAAGAAGATTGAATACTGAAGCAATAACTAATGCTGTAAAGAGGTATGAGGTTGATATTGTGACGCATCCAGGTTTACATATCAATATTGATACTAGGGAGTTGGCTAGGGTTTGTAAGGAGAGGGATACCTTGCTTGAGATTAATGCTTCACACGGTTATCTCACCTTGGAATACATTAAGATAGCTAGGGAAGAGGGGGCCAGGTTTGTGATTAACAGTGATGCTCATCGGCCACAGGATGTGGGTTCTTTAGGTGCAGGGATTGCTTTAGCGAGTGAAGCTGGTTTGACTGTAGGGGAGATTGCAAATGCCAAGGAGGATTAAGGAAGCAAAAGCAGAATGATAGAAGTGGATGGTAAGGTCAGGGGGGACCATTGTGTCAAATAAGCAGGATACCCAATTTGTTATTATCACCGGGTTATCGGGGGCAGGGAAGACGCAAGCTATTCGAAGCCTAGAAGATATAGGCTTTTTTTGTGTTGACAATTTGCCACCCATGTTAATTGAGAAGTTTGCTGAGCTTGTCTGGCAATCTGAGGGGAAGATTAACAGGGTTGCTTTGGTTATTGATATCCGGGGTGGAGATTTCTTTGATAAGACTCTAGATGCTTTAGGTCATCTAGAAGAGGCTGGTTATGGTTATACCATTTTGTTTTTAGAGGCTAGTGATGATACGTTAATCCGAAGGTTTAAGGAGACAAGAAGGAGACATCCCTTGGCCTGGCATGGTAGGATTTCTGAGGCTTTGCGGGAAGAAAGAAGGCGTTTGGAGGAATTAAGAGGTAGGGCGCAGAGGATTATTGATACCAGCAATGTTTCTCCTCAGGAGTTACGGGAGATGATTTTGGATATCTTTTCTGAGGATCAGGAACAGCCAAGGATGTTAATAAATGTGGTTAGTTATGGGTATAAGCATGGGTTACCTGTTGATGCCGATTTGGCTTTTGATGTTAGATTCTTGCCAAATCCTCATTATGTGGAGTCCCTGAGACCTTTGACTGGCAAGGATGAGGCTGTGGTTAAATATATTTTTAAGTGGCCTGTAACCAAGCAGTTTCTAGAGAAACTTCTGGGTTTTGTTACTTTTCTGGTACCCCATTATGTTAGTGAGGGTAAAACACAGTTAACGATTGGTGTTGGTTGTACAGGTGGCAGGCATAGATCGGTAGCAATTGCCGAGTATTTGGCAAATGAGCTAGCCGTTCATGGTTATTCTGTTCAGGTTGAACATAGAGATATACATATATCCTCTGGGAAGAGTTCCTTGGAAACAAGGTGAGGCTATTGAAATTGATGCGCTGGTTTTACCCGGGTTTAAAGATAAAGCGCTGGTTGCTTCTCTTCTCTTTAGGAGTCTATCTGATTGTTGTCGGATTGGCTACAGTGATTGGGAGGCAAGTGCTTCATATTGATTATGGTTTTAGCCTTCCTTTTTTGGCAGGCGATATTGTTATGCAACCCCTCAGTGGTCTTTTGCTTTTGGCTGTAGGGGTTCTTGTTGTGGCTACAGCTCTAAGACTTTTAATCAGCTCTATTGTTGATGCTCTCATTGGTGCACAGGGCAATAGTGGGCTAGCCGAGGTGTTGTATCTAAAAAGACAGCTGACTAAAGGACCTAGAGTATTGGCTGTTGGTGGGGGAACAGGATTATCTACGCTTTTAAGAGGTTTGAAGGAGTATACTAGCAATGTGACGGCAGTGGTAACTGTTACCGATGACGGTGGCAGTTCTGGTCGTTTAAGAGATGAGATGGGGATTTTACCACCGGGGGATTTAAGGAGTTGTTTGGTGGCCCTTGCTGATAGAGAACCGTTGATGGAGGAAGTGTTTCAATATCGTTTTGTACAGGGGGGAATGGCCGGACATAATCTAGGAAATCTCTTTATCGGAGCGATGGCAGACATTTTAGGTGATTTTGAAAAGGGTATTCAAGAAGCCAGCAAGGTTTTAGCTATTCGTGGTAGGGTTCTACCAGCAACCCTAGAACAGGTTCGTTTGGGAGCACTTCTTGTTGATGGACGGGAGGTTTTGGGGGAAACTAATCTAAGCACAGATGTTTCAGCTATTTCTAAGGTATTCTTGGAACCAAGTGACCCTAAACCAACACCTGGGGTATTAAAGGCAATTGATGAGGCTGAGTTAATCGTTATTGGTCCTGGTAGTCTCTATACCAGTGTTTTACCTAATCTTTTAATTCCTGGTGTGGCAGAAGCTATTGCCAAAAGTGAAGCACTGGTTATTTATGTGGTTAATGTAATGACACAACCTGGGGAAACAGATGGTTATTCGGTTACAGATCATCTAGAGGCCATTAGGAAGCATGTGGGGGACTTGGTTGATATTGTGGTCTATAATACGGAGCAACCCTCTAAGGAGAGATTAGCTCCATACAAAGAACAGCAGGCAGAGCTAGTCCGTAAAGGTGTTTCAAAGGATACTGGTAGAGTTAGGTTTGTGGGGGCAGACTTGTTGAATGAAGAGGATCTGGTCAGACATGACCCAGAGAAACTCGCTAGAGTTCTGTTAAGGATTTTCTTTAGATACAAGTCAGGAGTTGAACCAAGAAGATTGTTCGATTTCTATCTGATTAAGGAACGATTGAAGCGTACTTAATGGGGAGGGATATGCAGTGAAGATTGTACCACCACCATATCGGATTAAGGTTGTTGAGCCTTTAGAGATGACAACTAGAGCAGAAAGGGAAGCATATCTAGAGGAGGCAGGATATAACCCATTCCTTCTGCCTTCAAAAGCTGTGTATATTGATCTTTTGACTGATAGTGGGACAGGTTCCATGAGTGACAATCAATGGGCGGGTATGATGATTGGTGATGAGGCTTATGCTGGAAGCAATAACTTCTATCATCTTCAGGAAACCATTGAGGAAATCATGGGTTTTAGGTATGTAATTCCCACTCATCAGGGACGTGGCGCAGAGAATATCCTCTTTACTGTTATGTTAAAAGAGGGAGATATTGTTCCTAATAATATGCATTTTGATACTACAAAGGCTCATGTGCAGTATCGGAAAGCAAAGGCTTTAGATCTGGTAATTGATGAGGCTTATGATCCTTCCTCTCAACATCCCTTTAAAGGAGACATGAATACTGAGAAATTGAGGGAAGTTCTTACTAGGGATGGAGATAGGATACCACTAGTCATGATGACAGTTACCTGTAACAGTGGGGGTGGGCAACCTGTCAGTATGGCTAATCTTAGAGAGGTCAGCGAGATAGCTAAGGCGTTTGGCAAACCTCTATATATTGATTCTGCCCGTTTTGCTGAGAATGCCTATTTCATCAAGCTAAGGGAAGAAGGCTATCAGGATAAAGCCATAGCTGAGATTGTTAAAGAGATGTTCTCTTATGCTGATGGTGCGACAATGAGTGGGAAGAAGGATGCATTGGTTAATATCGGGGGTTTTGCAGCTTTTAAGGATGAGGAGATGTATCGTAAGTCTACTGTTTGGGCGGTGTTTTTTGAGGGTTTCCCCACTTATGGTGGTCTTGCTGGTCGAGATCTTGAAGCAATGGCGAGAGGGTTAAAAGAGGTTCTTGATTTTGATTATCTGGCTTACAGAACCGGTCAGATTAAGTATTTAGCAGATCGTTTGCTAGAGGCTGGTGTGCCGATTATGGAACCAGCTGGTGGACATGCAGTCTATCTAGATGCCCTAAGGTTCCTACCTGATATGCCAAGGGAGCATTTTCCTGCCTTTGCTTTGACCTCTGCTCTTTATCTAGAAGGTGGAATTAGAGCTGTTGAGATTGGTTCAGTGTTAGCAGGCAGGGATCAGGAAACCAATGAGAATGTGTATTCTTCTTTGGAGTTGGTGCGTTTAACTATCCCAAGAAGGACCTATACAGAAAGACACTTGGATGCAATTGCTGATGCAGTGATTAGTCTATATCAAAATCCAACTAGGGTTAAGGGATTGAAGTTTATTTATGAACCGCCTGTTTTAAGGCACTTTACTGCCAGGTTCAATTATGTTTAGACCTTAAGGTCTAATTTTCAATATTCCATTAGGGAGGGAATTAGTTGTGAGCTATTTTGCAGAACCGTACAAGATTAAGGTGGTAGAGCCAATTAAGATGACTACCAGGGAGGAACGTATCCAGGCTATTAAAGAGGCCGGGTATAATACATTCCTCTTAAAGAGTGAGGATGTCTATATCGATCTTTTGACTGATAGCGGAACTTCTGCTATGAGTGATAATCAGTGGGCTGGTATGATGTTAGGTGATGAGGCTTATGCAGGTAGTCGCAATTTTTACAATCTAGAAAAGGCAATCCAGGATGTCTATGGGTTTCCCTATGTGGTTCCGACTCATCAAGGGCGTGGGGCCGAAAACATTATCTCTAGTCTTTTGATTAAGCCAGGTGATTATGTACCCGGGAATATGTATTTCACTACTACTAGAGCGCATCAGGAACGTAATGGGGGTACCTTTGTAGATATTATCATTGATGAGGCTCATGATCCTGCAGTTGAAATTCCCTTTAAGGGTAATGTGGATTTAAATAAGCTTGAGGACCTTATTAATAGGGTTGGAGCAGATAAGATTCCCTATATCTCTGTTGCTGTAACTGTTAACCTTGCTGGTGGTCAGCCGGTTTCCATGGCTAACTTAAGAGATGTTCATACATTAGCCAAAAAACATGGTATCAGAGTTATTTTCGATGCTACAAGGGCTGTTGAAAATGCTTTCTTCATCAAGGAAAGGGAAGAAGGCTATGCTGACAAATCCATTAAAGAGATTGTCAGAGAGATATTCTCTTATGCTGATGGCTGTACCATGAGTGCCAAGAAGGATAATCTGGTTAATATCGGTGGTTTCCTAGCTCTAAGAGAAGAAGAAATTTATGAAGAAGCTACAGAGATGTTGGTGCTTTTTGAAGGTTTCCCCACTTACGGTGGTCTTGCTGGTAGGGATATGGAGGCTTTAGCAAGAGGTACCTATGAGATGATTGATGAGGCCTATATCGCTCATCGTGTGGGTCAGGTACGGTATCTTGGTGATCAGCTAATTAATGCAGGTATCCCGGTCATGAGACCGATTGGTGGACATGCTGTTTTCCTTGATGCTCGTGCTTTCTTGTCCCATTTAGATCAAGAGGAGTTTCCAGCACAGTCTTTAGCAGCAGCTCTCTACGTTGATTCTGGTGTCAGAGGCATGGAAAGAGGTATTGTCTCTGCAGGTAGGGATATAAAGACGGGAGAAAATCATAAGCCAAGGTTGGAACTTGTCCGTCTAACTATACCTAGGAGAGTATATACTGACAGGCATTTTGATGTTGTTGCTGAGTCAGTTATTAATCTTTATGAGAAGAGGGAAGAGATTCCTGGCTTGAAGTTTGTTTATGAGCCTAAGACTTTGAGATTCTTTACAGGTAGTTTTGAACCTACTAAGAAGAGTCCAATTTTTGAATAAAGGATTGTAAGGGTGAGGGGAATTTGGCCAGAGCAATAAGTTTTGCTCAAGAAGTTAAGAGTGAACTAGCTGCCATTTATGAGGAAGATATTCTTTGTCAGAAGGCTGAATTAATGGGGCTTGTAAGGGCCATTGGCACTCTGCATTTGCAGGGTGGAGGCAAGGTGGGTTTGTATCTAAGAACAGAGAATCATGCTGTAAGTCGAAAGGTTTTCAAGCTACTTAAGGATGTATTTTCGGTTAAGCCTGAGGTAATTGTGAGGAAAAGGCCAAGACCGGGTACTCGCAGTGGTTTTGTGGTTCGCTTACCGATTGGTTCTGATGGTGCCCTTGTTCTTAGAGATCTTGGCATTATTGACTATGATAATCGCTTAATTTATGATAATCCACCTGCCTTTCTCCTCTACCAGGATAATTGCCGTCGAGCTTTTCTGCGAGGGCTATTCTTAGGAGCAGGTTCAGTTAACAGTCCGGAAGCTGATTATCATCTAGAGATAGTGGTAGGTAATCGCCAGTTAGCCAGGATGATTTTGCAAATTCTTGAGGTTGAGGATCTTAAGTTTCAGTTGACTAAAAGAAGAGAAATCTATCCAGTCTATACAAAAGAAGCAGACACCATTTCTCATTTCATGGGGCTATTAGGTGCTCATGGAGCTCTGCTTGCTTTTGAAGAAAGAAGAGTCTTAAAACAAATGCGGGGTAATGTGAATCGTCTGGTAAATGCTGAAACCGCCAATCTTAACAAAACTATTGAAGCAGCAATGAAACAGATAGAGGATATCGAGACGATTCAAGCTGGTTTAGGACTTGAACGGTTACCGGAAAAGTTAAGTGATCTGGCTTATGCCAGATTGCAGTATCCTGAACTTAGTATGTCAGAGTTAGGCAAGCAGATGGTGCCAGCTTTATCTAAATCGACAGTGAATCATCGGATGAGGTCTTTAAAGCAGATTGCTGAGAGAATTCGTTCTGGAGAGCTCGACAAATTTCGCTATTAGCAGAAGGTATTATACTACTTCATGGCTAATTAATATCAATTGGTGATTTAAAAGGCTTGCAATTACACGGCTTATGGTATATATATTTACCGTTAGAGGCTTGGAGGAAGAAACCAGGGGGTAAGTTAAGTGTCTGGATTAACAGAAGAGACCCAGGATAATAAAGAGAAGATAATGTCATTATTTGCAGATGTTCAGAGTGATATGGCTACTGTTGATGAAGCCATTACTAAAGAGTTGTCCGCAAGTAATGAGTTGTTGACGGATGTTTCTGTACATCTCCTAAAAGGTGGGGGTAAGCGGTTACGTCCTGCTTTAGTATTACTCACAGGGAAACTAGGGGATTATGATAGGGAGAAGTTAGTGGCAGTGGCTGCGGCAGTAGAGATTATTCATATGGCTACTCTGGTACATGATGATGTGGTGGATCGTTCTCTTGTCAGAAGGGGTGTACCTACTGTAAATGCTCGCTGGGGTGAACGGGTATCGGTTTTAACAGGTGATTTTCTTTTTGCCAGATCATTTTCTCTGTTAGCTCAACAGGGAGACAATGATATAGTTAAGGTTATGGCTAATGTGGTTTCTGAGATGTCTATTGGCGAATTTGAACAGATGACCGCTACTTATGACTGGAAGCAAGAGGAGCAGAAGTATTTTGAGAGAATTAACAAGAAGACTGCGTTTTTCATTGCTGAGAGTTGCTGGGTTGGTGGCTATGTGGCAGGCTTACGGGGTAGTGAATTGGAAGCTATCAGAAAGTATGGCTATGGTGTGGGGATGAGTTTTCAAATTATTGATGATATTCTTGATTTCACTGCATCTGAAGAGGAACTAGGTAAACCGGTTGGTAGTGATTTACGCAGTGGCATTTTAACACTACCAGTTATCTATGCTTTACAAGTCTCTCCACAGGCAAAAGAGTTGCAGGAAATTATTAATTCAAGAAAAATAGATAACAAAGAGGTTTGGCGAGTTAAAGAGATTTTAACAGCATGTAATGCTCTAGAATATTCTTATGATAAAGCTACAGAGTACATTGATATGGCAAAGAAAAATTTAGGTAGTATTGAAAAGAGTGAAAGAATTAAGGATTCATTAGATGATATTGCCACTTTCGTTATTGCAAGAAGATTCTAGGTGCCAATTGGAGGACGTGGTGTGATGCCGAATATGAAAATACCAGATGTGGCTATTAGAAGACTACCAGTCTATTTAAGGGTATTGTTAGAACTTGGGGAAAAGGATGAGGAGATTATCTCTTCCGCGGAGTTAGCCAGGTTAACGGGTTTTTCTTCTGAACAGATTCGTAAGGATCTTGCCTATTTCGGTGCGTTTGGCACAAGGGGTGTAGGCTATAGCGTGGAAATTTTGATTCAAAGAATCAAGAGAATTCTGAATCTACACGAGGTAGTAGAGGTTGCTTTGGTTGGTGCCGGTAATTTGGGTACTGCTTTTGCTAGATACAATCTTAATGCTCATCAGGATGTGCGAATCACCGCCATTTTTGATAATGACTGGGGCAAGATGGGTAAGAATATTGCTGATGTGGAAATTCTACCCATGGATAACTTAAGTGGTGTAATTAAGGAACGTGGTATCAAGATGGCTATTATTGCTGTTCCGGCTTTTGCTGCTCAGGAAGTAGCTAATACCCTGGTAAATGTGGGTATTGAAGCAATTCTTAATTTTTCACCAACCAAACTGAATACACCGGGTCATGTCAGCGTACAGAATATTGACCTGAGTATTGAATTACAGAGTTTAGCTTATTATACTAGTTCAGATGATAAGGACCTGGAATAGGGGTTTTCTAATGAGCTCTAAAGAGAAGAATGGTTTATCAGTTCTTTTAATGGTAACGGTATCTTTATCTCTCTTTGTGCTTTTTCTAGGCCTGCTAGGTATCGGGGAGGATTTTCTGGTTACAGGCCTGTTGTTTCTCCTGCTAACTCCTTTTCTGAGTTTAATATATATCCTCGTGTTATACACTAAAAAGGGAGAATGGTGGTTTTCTGCCTTAACTCTTTTGGTCTTGTTTATTCTTTCCTTCAATATATTTCTCAATATGCTATAAATAGGAGGTTTATCGGTTGATTGAATTGCTTCAGTCTCTATCCGTGCAGGAGCTGATAGTGTCTATACTTGATATAGTTGTTGTGGCTTTTCTGTTCTATCGTTTCCTGCTACTTATTAGAGGGACACGAGCAGTTCAGTTAATCAAAGGTATTGTTGTATTAGTTATAGCGTTTGCGGTAAGTCGTTGGCTAGATCTGCGCACTATCGGCTGGTTGCTTGATAAGGCGGGTCTGGCTTTGTTTGTGACAATTCCGATTGTTTTTCAACCCGAACTCCGTAGGGCCTTAGAACAATTGGGTAGAGGCAAGCTATTTGTTCGTTCCACAGCCTATTTGAACCCTGAAGACTTGAACAAGTTGATTGAAGAGATTGTCGGTGCTGTTGGTCAATTATCAAGAGATAGAACCGGGGCTTTAATTGTTCTGGAAAGGGAGACAGGGCTAGCTGAGATAGTTGAGACCGGTATTCAGGTGGATGGACTGGTGACAAGGGAATTTCTAATTAATATCTTTGTTCCTAGAACGCCTTTACATGATGGTGCCGTCATTATTAGTGGTAAAAGAATTGCAGCTGCTGGCTGTTTCCTTCCTTTAACTGATGCTCCGGGTTTAGATACGGAGTTTGGTAGTCGCCATAGGGCTGCCTTAGGTATAACTGAGCATTCTGATGCTTTAGCGATAGTGGTTTCTGAAGAGACCGGTACCATCTCATTGGCCAATGATGGTAAGCTGATGCGACATTTAGATAATGACACTTTAGGCCAGCTTCTAAAGAAACTTATTAAGACAGAAGAAGAGAGCGCTCCTAGTTTCTGGCAGTGGCGACATCCTGAGGGGAGGTAGAGGTCATGGAACGCTGGATGGAAAAAGATTCAGTTTTACGTATAGTGTCGGTGTTCCTTGCTGTTCTCCTCTGGATTTTTGTGATGGGCGAGGAGCGAACTCCTGAAACTCAGGTTAAGCTTGAACCGATACTGATTGAAACGTATAATGTACCTCCAGGGTTGGCTGTTGTCTCGATGGAACCGGATACTACCGGTGTTTTAGTAAAGGGAAAACATAGTGCGGTTAGTAACATTACTAGAAATGACATTACTGCTTCAGTAAATCTGAGAAATGTCACTCCAGGAGAACACACATACTTCATAGACTTTACTTTCCCGCGGGACATTCAGTTAGTTGATAGGAATCCTGAACAGGTAAGTGTGGTTGTTGAAGAGGTAACTAGCAAGGATTTTGGTATTGACCTTCAGGTGGTCGGTGAACCACATCCTCTTTATCAGGTTGACTCTATTGCTTTTGAACCACCCACTGTCACTGTTACCGGGGCCAAGAGTCTTGTAAATAGGGTGGAACGGGTAGTTGGTCTGATTGATATTCAGGGTAGGTCATCAATGATTGAGGAACAGGTTGTAGTACGGGCTGTGGATGCTAAAGGATCTACTGTTCCTGGGGTAATGGTCAGTCCTGAACGTGTTCTAACTACTGTAAATATAGTTCAGAAGCCGCCAATACGAGAGTTTCCTGTGACGGTTAGGCTAGAAGGTGAACTACCTGAAGGTTATGTCATTAGAGATGTTGAGGTTGATCCTCATAGTGTGCGTCTACAGGGTGATGAAAAAGACCTTAAGAATGTCTCTAGTGTTGATACTAAAGCCATTGACATTTCTAACGCTACTGAAACCATAGAGATTGAAACTGAGATGATTATTCCTAGAGGGACATCTCTGGTAGCACCGGAGTTAAATACTATTCGTATAATAATTTATATCGAACCGGAGAATTAGGAAAGGAAGTTGCCTTGTGGGTCAGTTATTTGGTACAGATGGAATACGTGGTATAGCTAATCAAGAACTAACACCGGAGTTGACTTTTGATATTGCCAGACATGGAGCAGCAATTCTTAAAGGAGATTCCGGGGAAAGACCATTCATCCTTATTGGTAAAGATACAAGGATTTCTTCTGATCTACTAGAAACAGCTTTAATTTCCGGGATTCTTTCAGTTGGTGTGGATGTGCTACCCTTAGGCGTTGTCAGTACTCCTGCTGTTTCCTATCTTGTCAGAACCATGAAAGCCACAGCAGGTGTTATGATTTCTGCTTCACATAACAGCAGTGAGTATAATGGGATTAAGTTTTTTGGTTCCGATGGCAAAAAACTTCCTGATGCATTGGAAGATAGGATTGAGGAGGCATATTTCTCTAAGATAGAGGTACAAAGACCTATTAAAGGCCAGGTAGGGAAGATAATTAAGCCAGCTAAGTCTCCTGTAGAGGAATACTTTAAGTATGTTGTTTCCACAGTAAGGCCTGTGTCTTTAAGTAACTTGAAGATTGTGCTTGATTGTGCCCATGGTTCCGCTTATCAACTAGCACCCAAGATGTTTGCTGAGTTGGGTGCCGAAGTACGGGTAATTAATGCCCAACCTGATGGTATTAATATTAACCACAATGCCGGGTCACTTCATCCGGAGAAACTACAGAAGGTTGTGCTAGAAGAAAAAGCAAACTTAGGTCTTGCTTTTGATGGTGATGCCGATAGAGTCATTGCGGTTAGCGAATTTGGAGAAGTCATTGATGGTGATCATATCATGGCTGTTTGTGCTCTTGACTTGATGAGAAAAGAACGCTTGGTAAAGAATACAGTTGTTGCTACCGTTATGAGCAATCTTGGTTTTGAGAAGTATCTCTTGGAGAGAGGTATTAATCTTCTTAGAGCCAAAGTTGGAGATAGGTATGTTCTTGAGGAAATGGAGAAGGGTGATTACAGCCTAGGTGGTGAACAGTCCGGACATATAATCTTCAGGGAGTATGCTGTAACTGGTGATGGTATTCTAACTGGTCTGCAGTTAGCTAAGGTGTTAGCTACTACAGGTAAGCCTTTGTCTTTCTTGACCAATGAGATTCCCCGTTATCCTCAGGTGCTGATTAATGTACCTGTAAGGGATGTTAAGGAATATCATAATAATGAGAGGATTGCCAAGTATTTAGAGAGTATGCAAGAAAGAATGGGGTCTCGAGGTAGAGTTTTAGTAAGGCCTTCAGGCACAGAACCCCTCATTAGAGTTATGGTTGAGAGCTTAAATGAAGAAGAGACAAAGGAAGTAGCAGAAAATATTGCCAGTCTGATCCAGAAAGAGCTATCTTAACAGAAACACTTTGGTGTATAATATTTTGAAGGGAGGTGGACTTTCGAGAGTAAAGGGTTAGCAGTCGGTAACAATTATATTTAAGCGCCAGGACTTGCTATGCAAGTTGACGAGGTGGAGGATCTCGAATTTATCGGCGGGTGACTCCCGGTTGGTCACGATCGTTAAAGATCTACAAACCCTAGAAGTGATTCTAGGAACAAAAGGATCTCAAGTGATGACTGCTTTGCTATGCCACGATTCATCCTACCTTTACTCTTTCCGTATTTATTTTTAATCTAAAAACACAATAATACTGCAAGTCTGACTAGGTCAGGCAAAATTAGGGAGGATTGCAAATGTGTGGGATAGTCGGTTACGTAGGTAAGCGGCAGGTTGTTCCTGTTCTTTTAGATGGTTTAAGAAGATTAGAGTATAGAGGGTATGATTCTGCAGGAGTAGCTATTGCTCAGAATGGTACTGTCAAAGTTAGCAAGAAAGCAGGGAGACTCTCAGAACTAGAAGAGGTTGTACCCTATGAAGAGTTTTCTCAAGCTACCATAGGTATTGGTCATACACGGTGGGCAACTCACGGGAAGCCAACTGATGATAATGCGCATCCCCATCAGGATTGCACCGGTGACTTTACCGTTATTCATAACGGCATTATTGAAAACTATGCAGAACTTCGCAGAGAGCTTAAAGAAAAAGGTCATGTCTTTAGATCTGAAACTGATACCGAGGTTATTGCTCATCTTTTTGAAGAGCTCTATGAGGATAACCTAGAAGAGACTATGAAAAAAGTTATTGCCAGATTAGAAGGTTCATATGCTCTGGTTGTTGTTTCGGTGAGGGATAAGAATAAGCTTTTGGCAGCTAGACAGGATAGCCCATTAGTCATTGGTTTAGGTAAGGGAGAGAACTTACTTGCTTCCGATATTCCGGCTCTTTTACCATATACCAGAGAGACCATCATTATGGAGGATGGTCAGTTAGCCATTCTAACAGAAGATAGTGTAACCATTAAGGACATTAAAGGTAATACCATTGAACCCAAAATATTTCATGTTCACTGGGATGATGTGGCTGCTGAAAAAGCAGGTTATGAGCATTTTATGCTTAAAGAGATTCATGAACAACCAAAAGCATTAAAGGATACTTTGGCTGGCAGAATCACTGAAGACAATAAGGTTAAGTTTGCTGAAGGCTTTGCTCTCACACCAGAAATGGTTAGAGATATTGAAAAGGTATACTTGATTGCCTGTGGTACTGCCTATCATGCTGGTCTTGTTGGTAAGCATTTAATTGAAAAACTTGTAGGTATTCCTGCTGAAGCTGATGTAGCCTCAGAGTTCAGATACAGAGATCCTTTAGTAACAGATAAGACTCTGGTTGTAGTGGTAAGCCAATCAGGTGAAACAGCTGATACCCTTGCTGCCTTAAGGGAAAGCAAAGCTAGAGGTGCAAGGGTTGTTGCGGTCACTAATGTGGTAGGTAGTTCAGTTGCTAGGGAAGCTGATGATGTAATCTATACCTGGGCAGGTCCAGAGATTGCTGTTGCTTCCACTAAAGCATACACCACTCAGTTATTAGCTCTTAGTCTCTTTGCTATCTATCTTGCTCAGGAGAGAGGTAAAGAGGCAACTTATCTCCTTGAAGAGATTAAAAAGCTGCCTGAGAAGGCTTCTAGAGTTCTAGAAACAGAAGCCAGAATTAAAGAATTAGCTGAAGTAATTGCTAAACATGATGATGCTTTCTATATCGGTAGAGGTCTAGATTTCGCTGTTTCTCTAGAAGGGCAGTTAAAGCTTAAGGAGATCTCCTATATCCATGCTGAAGCCTATCCAGCAGGTGAGCTAAAACATGGTACCTTGGCACTGATAACTGAAGGTACACCAGTTATCAGCCTAGCTACTCAACCATCTCTTTATGAGAAAACTGTCAGCAATATTCAAGAGGTTAAAGCCAGAGGAGCCTATGTGGTTGGTATTGTCAAAGAGGGTGATGAAAAGATTAATGAGCATGCTGATGTGGTCATTAATATCCCTGAAGTTAATCCTCTGTTATCACCAATTATTGCAGTTCTTCCTCTGCAACTATTGTCATACTATGCTGCTGTAGCTAGAGGAGAAGATGTTGATAAGCCAAGGAATCTGGCTAAGAGTGTTACAGTTGAGTAGGATTTAACCTAATGCGACAAGAAGTCCCCCATCCTCTTTAGGTGGGGGATGAATTGTTGCCTCGTTAAAAAACACCCGAACATATGTTATGCTATATATAATCAGTCATAATAACCATATATGACTAAAAAACCGTTGGGCAAACGGGGTTAGCTTGGTAATTATATCAACGTTAGTTGGTACGTCCCAAGAAGCCCCCACCTCTAAGCATTAGCGTAGGTGGTGGGAGTATGTCACGAGTTTTCTGCCTCAAATTTAGTCCTTCGCAGTTCATGGAGAATGTGGAAGCGGGAGTAGAAGTAGTTGGTTTTTAAGAATCGGGAACATACCTTTGGTATGATTTCTCGATTCTTTCTTTGTTAGATTGTGGGTGAGGGGCATGTAGTTTTGAATCTTTTGAGGAAACTAGGGGTCTCAAGGGGTGGCTTCGTTTTTTGATATCACACTTTTGGCTTCCTGTTAGGTTAGCACTAACAGGAAAAGTCCCTTTGGAGTCGGAGCAATTAGGGTTAAGACTAACGGGGATTAGTCAGGTTTTCAGGTTGAATACAAAAGTAACCGAGTCTAGTGTACAGACTCGGTTACTTTTAGTTAGGAGTTTCAATGGTGCCAAGTTGTGAAGACCAGGCCTTACTAGCTCTTTCCTTGGAAATTCTCCAATATAATAGTGCCCAAATAAGCAATTCCTGTATAGGCAAATACCCAGATCAGAAAGGTATTGTTAAAGATTGTGAATGTGGCAGTTAAATAGGAAAGGAAAATGATGAGAGTGGTTAGCAAAATTCTTTGTATAAAGAGATGTATTAGTAGGGAAGCAACAAGGGTTAATAGGGGTAAGGCCACTAGAACCATTCCCATTGGATCGGGGTGAACGGTTGCTATGGTTCTTATCAGGAGCACCATAACTATCAGGCTTATGGTGGTTTTAATTATCATTATAGCCCTCCTTCCTATCTCTTAGCATAATCTTGAAGATAGAAAAGGTCAATTACTGGTAATAACTAGGAAGCTAATGTTGCGGTGTAACAAATGCAGTTGTGGCGTGATCTTTTTCTGGGAAACCGAGTTTTTGCTCAAAGCTAACTTTGTGAAATGAAAAACATGATAGACTAAAATTGCTAGCAATTCTTTGTGTCCTGCGCAGGGTAATTCAAGGAGGCTATTGAGTGAAGAAGAGAAGTCTATATGTCATGTTGGTGTTGGTTCTGGTAGTGGCGGTATTTGTTAGTGGTTGTACTGGTTCTAATGCGCCTGCTGAGTCTCCAAAAGATGATGGTAAGGTCAGTGCTACTTGGACTCAGGATTATATCACTAAGGTAGAACCCATTATGATGAGGGATCCTTTCTTAGAGCTTTTAGGACAGACAGCTGGGCCTATTCCTTATACTTATGAAGAGGTAGTCAAGTTATCTGGTCATTCTTGTGGAGCTGTTTCTGGAGCTTGGAGCATGACTCGTAAGGCATTAGAAGAACTCTATGGAGAAGAGATTCCAGAGAGGGGCAAGATTAGGATTTATGTTCCTGGTGCTGCTGATGAGTGGTTCTTAGGTGTTTATGGTGAAGCTATGACCTATATTACCGGCGCAGCACCGGAGACTGGGTTTCCTGGTAGTGAGTTCGGCCAGGACTATAACAGGAGAAACCTATTGATTTATAAAGAAGAGCCTTCAGGTACTCCTCCTCCTCAAATGGTTTGGATCTTTGAACGTATTGATACTGGCGAAAAGGTTAGTGTGAGGTATGACGTTACAAAGGTTCTTCCACCATCGACACAAGAACGTAATGAGGTTAGTGCCAAAATGGGTCAAGGTACAGCTACTGCAGAAGAAGCTGCTGAATGGATTATTTACTGGAATTCTAGAGCAGAGTTTGTGCTTAATAATGCTGATACCCTAGAAGGTTTGTTTGTGATAGAGAGAATAGATTAAGCAGATTAGTAAAAGAGGGGATGGTCAGAGGGCCATCCCCTCTTTTGGAGTTTACTTTTCCCTATATGCTATAAATGTTATATACATTACCCAGACATAGCTAATACCTGCTACTATCCAGATCATGTTTATATATCTACCGAGAAATTCTGAGAAGTATAATCCTAGAAGTATACCAATTGCTATAAGGTTAATCTTTAAGAGTGAAAAATCTAAAACAGAGTATTTCCTGGTTGATTCCATCACGTCGTTGAGAAATTCCCTCATCTGTATTCCTCCCTTCATATTACATTCCTATAATATTATTAGGTGAATATACTTATAATTCCTTTGAACAATTTCCCTTATATTTCGTCAGATAGAAAAGAGGAGAGGGGTATGAAGATGGAGGAGATATGTAGGGATAGCTTTGGTGATATCAAAGAGATATTGGGGGAGAAGACCAATAATGAGGTAAAGGGAGTTATTGAGGGAAATCCCGGGTGGATATTTGTAGATGATCCTAAAAAGCCTAGAGCTGCTCTGGTGTATGCTAGGGGTATGAAAGGGTTCTATCTAGTAGGGCATAGCCAAGGACTTAAACTTAAGCCTTTTCTTGAGAAAGTAATTATACCTCGATTGAAAGAGCAAGGACTCAGATGGTTTGAAGTTAGTGGGGACAGGAATGACTGGGATGCTGTCATTGAAGAGATTTTTCAGGATAGGGATGTTTCTTCGTTTACCCAGTATGTGTATCTATCTACGGGAATAATCAGGGAATTAAAGACTAGTATCGAAGAAGGATATGAGCTAAAGAAGATTGACAGGGAGATTCTTGGTTATGGAGGTCTTGTAAAAGAGATTCTTCAGTTCTGGGATTCCTATGATGACTATTTGGCTAGGGGTTATGGCTATTGTATCCCTTATAGGGGAGAAGTAGTTAGTTTGATATACTCTTCGTTTGTTGCTGGGAATGTACATACTGTGGGTGTAGAAACAAAGAAGGAACATCAAAAGAAGGGTCTGGGGTTGCTGGTATCTCATGCTCTTTTATTGGATCTCATTAAGCAGGGAATGGTCATGTATTGGGATTGTTCAAAATCTAATGTGGCTTCTTGGCATTTGGCAGAAAGATTGGGTTTGAGTAGAACATGGCAGTATCAAGTATATGAGTTTGCGCTCTGGGAGGAATGACGTATGAGGTGGCTAGGTATTATCCTGATCTTCATGTTGTTTCTGGGTGGGTGTTCTGGAGCGCATATTGTTGAAGATACAGTCTTTGAGGAGACTCTAGAATCAGTGGTGGATATTGAAGAACCCTTGGTATTGTGGGAAACAAGAGTCCTAGATACTGTCTATGGGTTTTTTGAGGATAGTATGCGTTCAGCTATCCATACTGAGTATGGGCTTTTGCTGCGTTCTCCTATGGAGATATTTATGCTGGATATGGATACAGGGCAGTATATCTGGTCTTTGGATGGAGATTCTGTTGGTCAGGCCTGGTATATTGAAGGAGATACCCTTATCTATCCCATCTATAAGGATGATTGGGTTTTGCAAAGGGTTGATATGGAGACTGGACAGATTGTCTGGACTAACCCTATTGCCAGGAACAGCCCACCTATGACTGTCCATGATCTATTTTTGGTGGGGGACTACCTAGTGGCTATCGGTAATTTCGATATTCCCAAGGGAGATCAGCCTTTGACTGGATATCATACAGTTAGCGGGGTGTCTGTTCATGAGTTTGAGACAGGCAGGATAGTATATTCCTTTTCTTCAGGTGGGAATGTGTTGTCTGAGGAGTTCTGGTACACAAATCATAATATGACTGTGCCTCTTCCTTATGTGGTGGGAATGAGAGATTTCTATACAGGGGAGATTGTTTGGGAGAGTGTTCTTGATGATAGGGATGGTTCTTTAAGTCCTCCTTCCAGAAGGGATATATACTTAACTGATTCTACCGTTATATATTATCTGTCTAGTGATGTTGATAGTGGTAGGACGATAGGGCTTGATAGATATACTGGAGATTTATTGTGGCAGTTAGATGATACAAAGGTTTTGGCTGTTAAGGATAATCGGGTTCTCTTGGCTGGCACTAAAGAGGTCTTTGTCTATGAGCATGGTGTGGAGCTTGAGAGGTATTTGGTGGGGGCTACCTTTGGCGCTTGGTTTGATGAGAATCTCTTTCTACTAGGTGATAGTGTTCTTGTTATCTCTGAGGGTGAGGTTATCTGGCGGGTGGTTGGTTCCTTTTCTGTGTTAGAGCAGACAGAGGCTGTTCTTGAGAACTATGGCTGGCTCTATCTTTATCGGGATAAAGAGGTATTGGCTGTTGATGCTAGTGGTAAAGAGGTTTCTTTTGCAGCAGATAGGGTGTATTTTGCCGGTGATTTGGCATTTGCTATCATAAAGGGTAGGATTAGGGGTTTTGACCTTAAGACTGGTGAAGAAATTTGGGTTTATGAGTATCCTGATAATAGGGCTTTCTCTAACTTGAGGCTTTGGAACTACGATGATGAGTTGCTGGTATTCAGGGGTTCTGCTGGATATCTTGTACTTGACTGGCATGGTACTGTTAAGATGAGTCTTGAGGATAATGTTTCTGCTGTATTGCCTGTGGGGGGTAAGGTGCTAATTGTAGAGTCTGAGATATTAACATTGGTTGACTAGGAGAGGTTAATCTCCTAGTCTCTCAAAATTCCTATTACCTTCACTAAGACTACTAAAAGGGCAAGAAAGAAGATTGGGGAGAGATACAAAGCATATACCCAATATTGTTTCCAATTAATGATGACTCTTTTAGCATCGTCTGCTAAGGTATAGATACTCAAAACATCTGTGGGTAGTTCTTGAAAGGTAGTTCTAGTTGAGTATTCGATGTTAGTGGTCCAGTGATAGCCTTTAGAGACCTTTATGTCCAGATCAAGTTCTCCAAAATTAGACCAGTGCTGAGCGGGCCAGAGATATAATCAAAACGATATATTGGTTTGTCATATCTTCTATAATCAGTACTGGGTGATTGGTGGTAGGTTATCTCTAGGACTTTTTCTTCTTGAGGCTTAAAGTATAGTTCAAAGTATATGATCTGGTAGGTAAGAATGTGTGAACCGATTTGGGGGTTATATTGTTTTTTAGATCTGGGATCAATCCAGATCTTTTCATATTCCGGTGTCTGTGTTTCTAGATAAGTCCATTCGGTGGGGTTTGAGTCAACTAGTATGTTAATATCTTTGGTATGCTGGGGAAGGTAGAAAGCTATACCTATCTCTGTAGCTTCATTGCTTTTGTTCTGGAGGTTATAGGTGGCATGGATGTGTGCTGTTCTGTTGATATCTAGTATCAGGGTTTCTTTGGTTAGGGCAATAGTTGTTTCTTCTAGGGGGAAGGCTATACTGCTAGCTTCATTTTCTAAAGTAAATGTGGGCATACCATTGGCCTGTGCTATACCACTGAAGAGAAGTATTAGCAATACTGTTAGGATTCTTTTCATTCTGACACCTCATTTCTTTTGAGTAGCGGGGGGTATTCTAGAGTGATAGAATATTATGTGTATAGTATATCATTAGGACCTTTCTGGAAGGTGATTGTTTTTGGATGTCTTGGGTATTGGAACTGATATGGTGGAGATAGATAGGATAGAGGGGATTCTAAAGAGACAGGGAGAACGTTTCTTAGAAAGGATATATACCAGTGCTGAAAGGGAGTATTGTGGGAGGAACCTGCAATGTCTGGCTGCTAGGTTTGCTGGTAAGGAGGCTGTCTTGAAGGCTTTAGGGACAGGCCTTACTCAGGGTTGTACTTTTCAGGATATATCCATTCTAAGGAATGAGAGTGGTAAACCTTATCTTGTTCTTGAGGGTAGGGTAAGGGAGATTGCTCTGGAGAAGGGTATGAGTAGCTGGCTGATAAGTTTGAGTCATACAAAGCATTACGCTTTGGCCTATGTTGTTTCTGGAAGGTGATCTGAATGAGGATTGCATTGGGTCGTGAGATCAGGGAATTGGATAGGCTAGCTATTGAGGAGTATGGTATTCCTGGTGTGGTTTTGATGGAGAATGCCGGGAGAGCTGTAGCCAGAGAGGCTTTAGCGATGCTGGAGTCAAATGATGGTTACGTGGTGTTCTTAGCCGGTAAGGGTAATAATGGTGGGGATGCTTATGTGGCTGCTAGATATCTTTTCAATCAGGGGGTCTCTGTAAAGGTCCTGGTGCTGGCTGAAGGGATTAGCGGGGATGCTAGAGTTAACCTAGATACTCTTCTTAAGATGGGTGTTCCTGTTTTCTTTATGCAGGGGATTGAAGAGATTAGAGAAGAAATTAATAGGGCTAATCTTGTTGTTGATGGTCTTTTGGGTACAGGTGTTAAGGGTGCTGTTGAGGGTTTTTTCGCAGAGGTTATTAAGCTTGTTAATGAGTCTCATAGGGCTGTTCTTGCTATTGATATACCTTCTGGAGTACAGGCTGATAGTGGGAAGGTTGCCGGTGTGGCTATTAGGGCTTTAAGAACGGTCTCTTTTGCTTTACCAAAGTTGGGTTTGTATCTTTATCCAGGGGCAGACTATGCAGGAGAGATAGTTATTGAGGATATCTCTATACCCGCTAAAGCTATAGAGGAACTTTGTGAGAGGGGAGAGCTTAAACAGCATCTTTTGTCAGGAGGTTCTGTTAAGTTAGCTAATAGGGATAGGGATAGTCATAAGGGGACATATGGTCATTTGTTGGTTTTAGGTGGCTCAAGGGGTCTAACTGGGGCAGTCATACTAGCTGTTAGGGCAGCTATTCGTAGTGGAGTGGGGCTTGTAACTGCTGCTGTACCTAAAAGTGAACAGGAGATTGTGGCCAGTCATTTGGTTGAGGGAATGACATGTTCTTTTGAGGATTATAATAGGATACGGTTTAATGCTCTTGCTTTGGGTCCGGGTATGGGTAAGGGGGTTAGTGATTTTGTCTTTGAGATTGTTGAGGGTGTTAGTTGCCCATTAGTTATAGATGCGGATGGTTTAAATGCTTTGGGTGAGGATTTTATCAGGATAAAGGGGAAGGAAGCTATTCTTACACCTCATCCTGGGGAGTTGGCTAGACTTATGGGAGTCTTAGTTAAGGAGATTCAAGAAGACCGGGTTTATTATGCCAGAAGGGCTGCAGAGATGAGTGGGGCTATAGTTGTGTTGAAAGGTAGTCCTAGTCTTGTTGCTTTTCCTGAGGGAGATATTTGGGTTAATACCACTGGGAATCCCGGGCTTGCTACAGGTGGTTCTGGTGATGTCTTAACTGGCATTATTGGTGGTCTTCTAGCCCAGGGGTTAAGTATTAGGGATGCTGCTTTGTTAGGTGTATATATCCATGGTTTAGCAGGGGATTTAGGTAGTGTGGAACTTGGTGAGATTTCTCTTAAGGCCGGTGATATTGTAGAATATCTACCTTGGGCCTGGCAAAGCAGGAATTTTTAAGAGTAATTAAGAAAGTTAGGGAAACTAGCATGTGAGGGGAAAACAGATGGACAAGCAGGGTAGGAGGATACCGTGTAGACCCACATGGATTGAGGTTAATTTGGATAATCTGGTGCATAACTATCGGGTAATTAGCGATTTGGTGGCACCTGCGAGAGTCATGCCGATTATTAAGGCTGAGGCTTATGGACATGGGGCGGTGATGGTAGCTAAGACTCTTAAAGAAGAGGGTGCAACATATTTTGGTGTGGCAACCCTTACTGAGGCTTTACAGTTGAGCAGAGCTGGTGTTGATGTCCCTATTCTGATACTGGGTTGGGTACCTTTAGAGGATTTGGTTTCGGTTTTTGACTATGATTATACGGTGACTGTCTTTTCGTGGGAGCAGGCTGAAAGGCTTTCAGTATTGGCAAGGGAGAGGAACAAAGAGGTAAGGATTCATATTAAGTTGGATACTGGTATGGGACGTCTTGGCTTTACTGGTGAGGATTCCTTAAGGACTGTTATTAAGGTTTCAGAGTTGCCAGGCTTAGTTATTGAAGGACTCTTTACTCATTTTGCTGTGGCTGAGGAGAATGAGGAGTATACCTTAAGACAGATTGAGTTGTTTGAAGAGTTCAGTGAGGGTCTTAAGGCTAATGGGATCTTTGTTAGGTATAGGCATGCGGCTAATTCTGCTGGTTTATTGGAGTTTCCAGCGGCACGGTATGATTTTGTTAGACCGGGGTTAATCCTTTATGGATATTATCCGGGAATAAAGAAAGAGGAGTATCCCTTGGTTAAACCGGTGCTAAGTTGGAAAGCTAGGGTTGCTCAGGTTAAGGGGTTACCTGAGGGTGCAGGTATCAGTTACGGGTTAACCTACTATACAGAACCAGATGATGTTATTGGTACAGTCCCTGTTGGTTATGCTGATGGTTATCGTAGAGCTTTAGGTAATAGGGGGTATGTTTTATCTGGGGGCAGGCAGGCGCGGGTAGTTGGCAGGGTTTGTATGGATCAGTTTATGATAAAGCTGAAAGATGTTGAGGGTTTTAAGCAGGGAGATGAGGTTACCCTTCTAGGGGAGGAAGGGAATGCTAGAGTCACTGCTGAAGATATGGCAGAATGGCTAAATACCATTTCTTATGAAGTTCTTACAGGTATTAGCAAGAGGGTACCTAGAGGATACTACAGAGATGGCAATTTACTGGGGTTTTATCAACTGTCTTAGTCAGGGGGAAAAATTTGTGGAAAAAAAGACAATTTTCCTTAGTTTACCTAATAACCTGTTAGAAGAGGTAGATTATCTGGCAGCTGTTAGAAGGAGTACTCGTGAAGAGGTTGTTTTAGAGGCTGTCCGGATGTATCTGTATGAACAGAATAGGAGAGAAGTACGGGAGAAGCTGAAGAGGGGTTATGAGGCTATGGCTGAGCTTAATCGTTCTCTTGCTGAAGAGGTGTTACTAGTTGAAAATGAAAGTTGGCCACTGGTTATATTGGAAGGGAACTCTAAGAAGGAAGGATGAATGCCTGTGCAGGTCCGCCGTGGGGATGTATTTTATGCCGATCTCAGTCCGGTGATTGGGTCTGAACAGGGGGGGATTCGGCCTGTGCTTATTATCCAGAATGATATTGG
Source organism: Thermaerobacter marianensis (assembly GCA_020724425.1). GTDB lineage: Bacteria > Bacillota > Sulfobacillia > DVGY01 > DVGY01 > DVGY01. The sequence goes on along the minus strand of DYGY01000010.1, from coordinate 297 downwards.
GAATAAGCATAGTCCGACAGTCATTGTTGCCGCAATTACTTCCCAGATTGATAAGGCTAAGCTACCGATTCATGTGGAGTTAAAAGCAGATGATACAGGATTAGATCGCGATTCTGTCATCCTTTTAGAACAGTTACGTACTATAGATAAGAAAAGGATGAGAGAGAAACTGACACAGCTAGATGATGCAGTGATGCAACAAGTTGATGAGGCCTTAAGAATCAGTTTAGGGTTAAAGCAAATCTAGCCTAGCGGTGATATGTCAAGGGGGTAGTTTTGAAGAATTGGAAAAAATGC